>DYKB01000062.1 GCA_020722815.1 Caldithrix sp.
CCGGGACACCACCAACCTTATTCCCTTATTGGTGATGATAATCAAATGAAGCAATCAGGTAATAAGGTTAAATTGCAGGGACCCTCGAATTGTTACGAAGGTCAATAAGGTCGATTGGGTTTGATCGCGCGGCCTGGTTGATTAAAAACCTTATTCACCTGAGGAATCAGTAAAACCGGCGACACAACAAATTTGATACTATTCCCTGTGATCGGTTACCAGATTACGAATATAATTATTTGAATTTTAATAAGTTGTAATTAAATTGTCATACGCTTTAGAGCCTGTCCGAGAACTAGAAAATTGGCTAAAAATAACCTTTCGAAGGTTAAGAGTAATACAATATATCGATTAAAAATATAATATTAATCAATATATATAATTATTCCTGCTCAAAAACCTTCGAAAGGTTAGTTCTCGGACACGATCTTTAGCTCATGGAGTAAATTGCCTTCAAAATTTTAAAGTGGGTTTTAACCCACTGCTGGATAAGAACTCCGGCTTAAAAGCCCTGTGATTAGGGGGCGCTCATGGAACCACGAGCTAAAGCTCGTGGCAATTCAATAGTAACTTAATGAATTTCATATTGTTATCACCTTAACCTGCTGGCTGTGGGGCTAAGAAGCCCCCAAAAACTAAGGGGAAGCCTTCAGAACCACGAGTTAAAGCTCGTAGCTATTCATTTATTTTTTTAATGAGTTAAAACATTAAACTATCGATGACGCACGTTCTTCTTACTCAGTCAACAAACATGAAAAAAGAGGAAATAATTGAACCTTATTTTCATTTTGTAAATTAACATATTTTGAAACAAGTAATACATTAATGCCATAAATACGGGAGGAATGCAAAATGAAAACATTTGTCGTCGTTTCAGCAATCGGGAAAGATCGTCCGGGACTGGTAAATCGAATCTCTCATGAAATTAAAATAAAAGGTGGAAATATTGAACTGCAGCGTTCAGTCAGGATGGCGGATGAATTTGCACTCATTTTGTTGGTTTCAATGGAAAAAACGGCTGAAGATGTTGAATCCTTAATTCAGGAAATGACTCATTTAAAAACAGAAAATTTTTTTATTTATGCCCGCAAAGCCATGGGGGCGACAGCAGAACTCCCATCACGGGCACGATATGCAGTTCTATTGGCCGAAGGTGCGGATCAGATTGGTATTATCGATGAAATTACGCTGTTATTATTGGAAAATAATATCAATATTGATGCAATGGATTATAATGTTTCCCATGCCCCAATGACCGGAATTGAGCTATTTCAGATGGAAGCCAAAATTGTAATTCCGCCAACCATTACTATCAATGAATTCAGAACAAAATTAAAAGAAATGGAAAATCGCCTCAATATCGATATTCTGTTTCGGTACCCAATTGAGAAATAATTTTTTGAAATTCTAATTTGTAAAAAAAAAAATCAAACTTTGGGATTTATAAAGAATATGTTGGATAAGCTTTTCGAGAATCTGGGGCGTAGTGTCGGATCAACCGTTAAAAAAGGAAAATGGTTTTATCAGTCCCTATTTGGCGCTGAAGAAGAAGCCCTCCAGGCAGAGTATCTGGTGGGAAAAGAGTTGGCCCAGAATTTAATTCAGGAGATTCCGGTTGTTAAAGATTCTGAACTCCAGATTATGATTGATAATATTGGCAAAGCATTATTGGCCCGGCAGCCAGCAGCGGGTCGTCGATTCAAATTACAAATACTGGCAACCAGTGATGTCAATGCATTTGCCCTACCCGGTGGCTTCATTTTTTTGACGGCTGGACTATTACAACGAATTAATAGCAAAGACGAAATTGCCTTTGCCATAGCTCATGAGATCAGTCATGTATTACTGAAACATCCCATGCAGCGGATTGTGAGTGATTTCTCTTCCCAGGTCATTTCCAATATTTTTCTTCGGGGTGGCGTTCTTGGCGTTATGGCAAAAATGGCGGTGATGACTTTTTTGAAAAATAGCTATTCACATGAAAAGGAACTGGAAGCCGATATCGAAGCTATCAAATTAATGAAAAAATGTGGCTTTAGTCCGGAAGGAGCCAAAAATTTATTAAATCGCCTCAGTGACCATAAAATGAAGACGCCAACCCTTTTTAACTATCTTTCCTCGCACCCAACTTTTGAATCCCGAATTCTAAAAATCAATTCTGTAATTAATAACAAAAATCTCTAAGCCTGAACCAAATCCTGCCAAAATTTTAATCATGCACGTAGTCCAAAATTTGTTCAACAGCAAACTTTGCATTTAGCGCAATGATATGCTCCTGAAAATCACAGGATGCTTTAAAAATTATTGGTTTGCCCTCCAAATTCAGAATCCGACCGCCAGCTTCTTCCACTATCAAGCTGCCAGCCGCGATGTCCCAGACTGGCTGATTCACCTGTATCAATACATCACTTTTTGCAGCGGCGAGATAAGCCAATTCCAGTGCACATGAATTGAGCAATCGGATAAGATTGGCATCATAATATAATTTTTTAAAATTTTCATGTTTATCGAAAAATCGTAAGTCACTATGACTCAGGGTGACGACAGCGTGATTAATGTCAGAAATCTGGCTCGTTGAAATCTTCTCATCATTTAAGAAAGCACCTTTATCGCGCCGGGCTGTAAAAAGCTGGTTTAAAACAGGCTGATAAATAACACCCACTACCGGCCGGTTTTGATATAACAGGGCAATCGCAACAGAATAATTCACAAATCCCCGACGAAAAGCGCTGGTTCCATCCAGCGGATCGACCACCCAGACCCAGTCACCAGCTATCTTTCGGGAACGTTCTTCACTGAGAATCCCGTGTCCGGGGAAATGCGCTTTTAAAATTTCCACTATTTTACGTTCAGAAGCCAGATCCGCCGCCGTAACCAGGCTATAATGACTCTCTTTAATTTTGAACGGCAGGAGACTCTTCCCCTGAAAATCCAACAGTAACCTTCCTGCTTCCAACGCTGCCAATTTTGCTACCGCTAATTCATCCATTTTATTAACTCCAGACTTTCAAACAGGAACCCTTTTAAGTTTTTAGCGTTATGTTTTCAGATAAAGCTGAACCTTATAATAAATCTAAAATTTCACAATTTCCAAGAGGAGTAGTTTTGGAACTCAAACGACATCCTGATCTGGTTGATCGAAAAAAAGTGGGACTTTTAATAATTGATATCCAGGATCGGGTGAATCAGGCCATGCAGGATCCTGAAAATGTCCTGAATAATAGTATAAAACTGATTGAGACCTTTAAATTATTGAATCGGCCAATCTGGCTAACGGAACAGTATCCAGCCGGATTGGGACCGACGAATGCCCGGCTCATTAGTACTTTACCCGAACAGGTACTTCGCCGGGAAAAAATCCGTTTTAGCTGCACCGGAGACGCTTCACTTATCGAAGAAATACGCCAGAAGGATATTAAACAACTGGTTGTCATTGGTGTTGAAAGTCATGTTTGTGTCTTTCAATCCGCGATGGATTTACTGACGCAAGGCTTTCAGGTTTTCATTCCCGCGGATGCGGTTTCCAGTCGCCGACAGTTGGACTGGGAAACAGGTCTCCAGCGTGCGCGTATGGCCGGAATAATTGTTACGACGACCGAAATGGTCATTTTTGAAATGCTGGCAGCGGCTGGATCTCCTGAGTTTAAGGCCATTTCGAAATTAGTAAAATAGATTATTTTTGCAAAATTATATTTTGACAGGATTAATGGGATTTACAGGATAAATCTTAAATTGTTGAATCTGAAAAACTTGTTCGATTTAGTTAGTAATCAGTGAAATTTAAAAAAAAATCCTGTGCCCAGTAAATCATGTCTAATATTTATGACTTAAAGGTTTTAAATTGAAAAACTCCCGCGTTTACATTGGGCCAGCAGGTTGGGCTTATCCGGACTGGAAAAATATTTTTTATCCAAATAAACTGCCCACCAGAGAGACCGAACTTTCCTATCTGTCTAAATTTTTTAATCTGGTGGAGGTAAATTCCTCCTTTTATCGAATTCCAACTGCCGAAATGACACAAAATTGGCTCAGACAGGTTAAGAGTAATAAAAATTTCGGTTTTACCTGTAAGTTATATCAAGGATTTACGCATGAACCGACAAAATTGAAACCAACAGACCTGGAAAATTATTTTCAGGCAATTGAACCGCTTCATACTGCAAATAAATTGCTGGCAGTTTTACTCCAGTTCCCCTGGAGCTTTAAAAACACCGAAGAAAATTATAGTCGACTTCATGAACTTATTCATAAATTTGGTCAATTCCCCCTAGCGCTGGAAATTCGTCACAAAAGCTGGGAAACATCAGCCTTTTTAAATTATCTAACAGAAAAACAAGTGACATTTGTGAATATCGATCAGCCGGTCATTGGAGAATCCATCGGCTTTACACAATATGCCACTTCCAATCAGGTCTATTTTCGTTTTCATGGACGTAACTATCAAAATTGGTTCAGGGAAAAAATTGATGGAAGTGCACGATACGATTACTATTATTCGGTCAAAGAACAGGATGATTTTATCGAGAAGATCAGTAAAAGGGTGACGACTGGAAAAACAATCATTTTAGTTTATAACAACCATTTTCGAGGTCAGGCAGTGGCGAACGGCTTTCAAATGAAATTTCATTTTGAAAAACAAAAACAAACCATTCCATCACCTTTACTGCAACTCTATCCGGAATTAAAAGCAATTTCCAGAGAAGATTCAACAGGTAAAAATCTGGAATTATTTTTATAAGTTACCAATCGATATCCGGATAAGAATTTAAAAACCTTTGTTTTTCATTTTTTCCCGAAACAATTAATGTATCTCGTTGCCAATTTTTATCATCACATTGGGGATAATCGGTTGTATAGTGTAAACCACGACTTTCGGTACGCTGTAAAGCGCTGGTAATGATGAGTTGTGCAACTGAAGCCAGATTTCGGAGTTCTATCAGGGAGGCGGTTACTTTTGTTTTTTTATAAAATTGTTCAATTTCATTGGCAATAAGTTCAACCCGACGCCGGGCGCGTTCAAGTCGCAAATTGGAACGAACAATTCCCACATAATCCCACATCAATTCCTGAATTTCAGCCTTGTCGTGCGAAACCAACACCCATTCTTCATGATTGAAAGTTCCTTCATCATTCCAACTCGGAATTTCCGGAAATTGGATGGAGAAATTTTTAATATATTCAACAGAATGACCATAAACCTGGTACGCGAATACCAGCGCCTCAAGTAATGAATTAGAAGCCAACCGATTTGCCCCATGAACCCCGGTATGCGCCACCTCGCCACAGGCATAGAGGCCGCGGATGGTAGTTTGTCCATTCAGATTCGTTACCACGCCTCCACACGCATAATGTGCCGCGGGAACAACCGGAATTGGTTCGCGTGTTATGTCAAAATTAAATTTTAAGCATTGTTCATAAATTCGTGGAAATCGTTCCCGCAATTGTTTGGCATCCAGGTGGGTAACATCCAGCAAAACATACTCATCCCCGCTTTTTTTGAGTTCCGAATCGATGGCCCTGGCAACAATGTCCCGGGGAGCCAATTCAGCCAATTCATGATAACGTGGCATGAATCGTTCACCTTTTTGGGTTCTTAAAAGCCCACCAAAGCCACGTACCGCCTCTGAAATCAAAAAAGAGTTGGCTGAGGGGTGAAATAAGGTGGTTGGATGAAACTGTATAAATTCCATGTTGGCAATTACGGCACCGGCACGATAAGCCATGGCGACACCGTCACCCGTGGCAATCGATGGATTGGTCGTGTGCAGATAAACCTGCCCCCCCCCCCCAGTTGCGAGAATTGTCGCTTTGGCCAGAAATCGATGAATATCACGCTTTTCCTCATTGAGGACGTATGCGCCCCAACAGGTATAAAAATCGGTCTGGGATTCGATTTCCGCCCCCAGATGATGTTCGGTAAGGAGATCAATGGCAATATAATTTTCAAAAATCTGAATATTTGGATGCATCCGGGTAGCTTCCAACAACGTATTTTCAACCATTTTCCCTGTAAAATCACGGGCATGAACAATACGATTTTGCGAGTGCCCCCCCTCTCGACCCAGATCAAACTGATTTTGTGGATTTCTGGTAAATTCCACACCAAAACGAACCAGTTCCTGAACACGCCGGGGGCCCTCCTGAACTAATAGTTGGACAGCGTCCCGATGGCATAAACCAGCACCGGCTTTCAGGGTATCTTCAATGTGACTGTCGAATGAATCCGTGGGGGCCACAACCGAAGCAATTCCTCCCTGAGCGTAATTTGTATTCGATTCGGCCTGTTCCTTTTTGGTTATAATCGCAACCGTTCCACAATTTGCCGCCGCAAGCGCAAATGACAGACCGGCGATCCCGCTACCAATTACTAAAAAGTCAGTCTGATAGAGCATGATAATTATTCCCCGAGCAGTTCCTCGATCTTTTCTTTCATTTCGCGCAAATCAGAGGATTTAATCAAATAAGCATCGGCAGACCAGGTTGAAAAATCAGATTTATAGCTCGAATAAGCAGAATTCAAAATAATTTTTATGTTGCGATTATGCGCCAGAACCTCACGTAGCATTTGAATACCATCCATTCCATCCATCTTGATATCCAGAATCGCCAGATCAACGTGTTCCTTCTTGATAATTTCTAATCCTTCTTCCCCACAGGAAGCCGAGAGGACATGATACCCTTCGTCCTCTAACTCTTTCTTGTATAAAATCCTTAAATTCTTCTCATCATCAACAACAAGTATCGTTTTCATAATCTCCTCATCAAGTTAATTATTCACATCCCTATTTAAGCAAAAAACGTTGAAAATTTAGTTCTGAAAATAAAATAAAATTTGAACAAAATCAATCTTTTTTTCAATTATTTGAACTACAAAATCGACTTTAAGTTGCCTGATTTAATTTTATTCCTTGACAAAAAGGTTTAATTTATTTACCTTCTGCCAATCACTTAAAAATTTAAGGAGATTGACTATGGAATCTGTTAAAATCGGTGTCATCGGTGGCAGCGGCGTCTATCAAATAGAGGACTTACAGTCGGTACAGGAAGTCGAAATCGATACGCCTTATGGCATGCCTTCCGATAAAATCATAATCGGTATCCTTTCCGGCCAGCGAGTGGCTTTTCTGGCCCGTCACGGAAGCGGTCATTTCATTTCACCAACTGAAATAAATGCCAGAGCTAATATTTATGCCATGAAAACACTCGGGGTGGAATTTCTGATTGCAATTTCCGCCTGTGGCAGTTTAAAAGAAAATCTCGCTCCCCGACATATCGTTATACCGGATCAACTTTTTGATCATACCAAAAAACGCAGTTACTCTTTTTTTGGAGATGGTCTGATAGCGCATATATCATTTGCTGAACCATTTTGTCCTGAATTGAGTTCGCTGCTGGCAATGGCCGTAGCCCAAACCGGGGCAATCGTTCATCCGGGTGGAACATATATCGCGATTGAAGGACCCCGCTTTTCAACCCGCGCCGAGTCGAATGTGTTCAGGAGCTGGGGTATGGATATTATTGGCATGACCGCAGTCCCGGAAGCAATATTGGCCCGTGAAGCTGAAATGTGTTATGCGATGATGGCGCATGTCACCGATTATGATTGCTGGCATGAAACGGAAAAAGCCGTTAACGTCCAGATGCTCATCGAAAATTTAGCTGCCAATGCTGAAGTAAGCAAGAAGGCACTCACGTACTTAATTCCCATGATAAGTGAATCTCGAAAATGTGCCTGTCAGGATGCCCTTTCAACGGCCCTTATTACGTCCAAAGATAAAATTCGCCCGGAAACGAAAAAAAAGCTTCAACCGTTAATCCGAAAATATCTCCCGGTAGACTAAATTGGAAATGTAAATCTTCAAAGCTTCAATTTTAAGCATTCTCTTATAGAAATCAACAAAAATCTATTGCATTTCACTTTTATGATGGCTTTTATTTTGATATTGGGAATTTATAAATTTTCATTAATACATATATAAAATATTTAAAAATAAGTCTTGACAATTAACAAAATTTTTTTATATTATGATTCAAATTAATTTAGTTGACGGAAATAATTCCATGAACATATTCGTTAATTTTCAACAGCTTATAACGACTCCGCTCAATTGGCGATGGTGGTGGTGTATCTATTCTGACAGGTGGGCGGAATAAATAGATTTAGAGAAGTATCGCTAAATACAAAACCACCCACTATAGAGTCAAATAGTGGGTTTTTTATTTTTATAATTCATCCATCAAAAAAATGATGCTAACATGAAAGGAAAAATTCATGGAAAGTACAAAAATTCTATTGAAAGAATCTGAACTTCCACGCGCCTGGTACAATATTGCTGCGGATCTACCAAGTCTGCCGCCGCCGCCACTTCATCCGGGTACTAAAAAGCCAATCGGTCCGGACGATCTGGCCCCGCTATTTCCAATGGGGGTTATTCTTCAGGAAGTCAGTCAGGAACGCTGGATTGAAATTCCGGAAGAAGTACTTGAAATCTATCGTTTATGGCGTCCTTCCCCATTGATTCGTGCCCGAAGATTGGAAAAAGCGCTGGGAACTCCCGCTAAGATTTACTTCAAATATGAAGGCGTGAGCCCGGCTGGAAGTCATAAACCCAACACAGCTATTGCACAGGCCTATTATAATAAAAAAGAAGGTGTCAAACGCATTACGACCGAAACCGGTGCAGGCCAGTGGGGAAGTGCGCTCAGTCTGGCATGTAATTTCTTTGGTTTGGAATGTAAAGTCTACATGGTGCGTATCAGTTACAACCAGAAACCTTTCCGTCGATCCATGATGCAAACCTGGGGTGCAACTGTTTTGCCAAGTCCAAGCCCTGAGACCGCGGCCGGACGAAAAATTCTGGCTGAAAATCCAGATTCTCCTGGTAGCCTTGGTATCGCCATCAGTGAAGCTGTTGAAGAAGCGGTTCAGCGCAAAGATACGAAATATTCACTGGGAAGCGTTTTAAACCATGTATTATTGCATCAAACCGTCATCGGAATCGAGGCGAAAAAGCAATTTGAAGTCACTGGTGACTTTCCGGATGTTATCATTGGCTGCGTGGGGGGGGGTAGCAATTTTGCCGGTATCGCTTTCCCATTCTTACAGGATAAAATCAATGGAAAAGACATCAAAGTGATTGCGGTCGAACCAACCTCCTGCCCGACATTGACACGTGGACCTTATGCGTATGATTTTGGTGATACCGCGCAGTTAACACCACTCGTGGCCATGCACACGCTGGGACATACGTTTATACCCGCTCCCATTCATGCTGGTGGATTGCGTTACCATGGTGTCGCCCCAATGGTCAGCCATGTCCTAAATCTCGGTTTGATTGAAGCCCGTGCCTATAATCAACTGGATTGTTTTGATGCCGCCGTTAAATTCAGTCAACTGGAAGGCATTGTCCCCGCACCGGAAACGGCACATGCCATAAAAGCAATGATTGACGAAGCCCTGAAAGCCAAGGAAGAAGGAAAAGAAAAGACAATTCTTTTTAACTTTAGTGGTCATGGTCATTTTGATATGGCGTCTTATGATGCATACTTCGCCAAGAAATTGACCAACTATGCACTCCCGCAGGCTGAAATCGATAAAGCGCTGAAAATCATCAAAAATTACCCCAAACCCTGATTGGAATTTTTCAACGCTATCTAATTTATCAAATCTAATAAAAACGCTGGTGTAAAGAATTGGAACACCAGCGTTTTTTATTTTTTTAATTCAAACTTCTCTACCCAAAGACGAACGAACCAATCAGATTAATCTCACGGTTCCCAATAAAAAAACACCGGCGACACCGATCACATCGCAATACTCTGCGTCATCGGTGAAATCTGGGGCGCTGAATTATTTCAATGGATTCCTTTTCCCTTGCGAATTTCAAAAATTTTCCTATATTTAGAGCTATAAATTTACTAACCAGTAGCAGAAACGAAAAAATTCAAGATGATTCATTTACATAATATCATCCTCTCCTTTGGTGAGCAGGTTATCTTCGATAATATCTCCTGGCACATTAAACGGCAGGAACGCATCGGATTAGTCGGGGCAAATGGTGCCGGCAAAACGACACTATTAAAACTGTTAATAAATCTTCACCAGCCAGATCAGGGGAAAATTACAATTGCCAAAAATGTTACCCTGGGTTATTTACCCCAGGATCCCATCGAAGCCCGTGGTAAAGGCTTACTGGATGAGGTCCTGTCATCTGTCAGTGCGATTAAAACTATCGAACACGAAATTCATGAATTACAGCACTCGTTGGCTGAAGGTAACGCTGAAACAAAAGATTATCAACAGCGCATGAACCGACTGGGCGTTTTGCAACATCAATTTGAAGCATTGGGCGGCTTTCAACTGGAGAATGAAGGAAAAAAAATCATCGCCGGCATGGGTTTCGAAGAAGGCGATTGGGAAAAGCCAGTGGAAACCTTCAGTGGCGGCTGGCAAATGCGAATTGCACTCGCCAAACTGTTATTGCAAAAGCCAACGCTGTTGCTACTGGATGAGCCCACCAACCATCTCGATATTCAGACCATGGAATGGCTGGAAAGCTATTTGCAAAATTATGATGGAACAATCATCATCGTTTCCCATGACCGTTTCTTTCTCGAACGGATTGTCAAAAAGATCGTTTTGCTGGATCGCGGTCAATTACGGGAATATTCCGGCTCTTTTTCAAATTATGAAAAGCAGCGTAAGGTGGAAGAAGAACAACTCTGGCAGCAATATGAACGGCAAAAAGAGGAAATCACGCGGGTGGAACGTTTTGTCGAACGTTTTCGCTACAAGGCTTCGAAGGCCAGCCAGGTGCAAAGCCGGGTAAAACAACTGGAAAAGATGCAAAAAGTCATTCCACCTTCGGCGCAAAAGCGAATTCATTTTTATTTTCCAACCGCCACTTCCAGCGGGCGAATCGTCTTTGAAGCGCGGGATATTTCGAAAAGCTATAATGGAAAAGTCGTTTTTCGGGATGTCAACCTCCGTATCGAACGCGGGGAGAAAGTGGCACTGGTTGGCGTCAATGGCGCCGGAAAATCAACGTTATGCCGCATCATTGCTGACCTCGAAACCCAAACTGAAGGCGAGGTGGAGCGGGGGCTGAAAGTCAAAGTTGCCTTTTATAATCAATCTGCGGCGGATGCCCTGACCAGCGATAACTCGGTTCTCGACGAGGTTATGTCCATTGCCCCTTATCTGGAAATGAGCCGTTTACGCACCTTACTGGGCTGTTTTCTTTTCACGGGTGATTCGGTTTATAAACCGGTCAGCGTTCTTTCTGGCGGTGAAAAAAGCCGATTGGCACTGGCGAAAATTCTGTTGCAGGAAACCAACTTTCTGGTACTCGATGAGCCGACGAACCACCTCGATGCCACGTCCAAAGAGGTGCTGCAGGATGCATTGAAATCATATCAGGGCACGCTGGTGCTGGTAAGCCATGATCGCTATTTTCTGGATCAGGTGGTCGCGAAGGTCATTGAAATCAATCAGGGACATGTGCGGGAATTTCTGGGAAATTATAGTTATTACCTTGACAAACGCGAAGAATTTACAATTTATGACGAACCCGCGGCCTCCACCGGGGAATTTGAAGCAAAAGCAGATTCGCCGAACATCAAAAAATCCAGAGAACAAAAGCGTCTTGAAGCCGAAGAGCGACAAAAACAATATGAAATCAAAAAGCAACATCAAAAGAAGCTGAAACCCCTCGAGTCGCGTATCGAGCAATTGGAGGCCCGCAAAATTGAATTGGAACAGGAAATGACCCGGCCAGATTTTTATTCAGATCCGGAAAAAACGAAAGCCATCATGCTGGAACATAAACAGATTACGGCTGAATTACCGCAGCTTTATGCGGAGTGGGAAAAATTGGTGGAGGAACAGACATGAAATCCTCCTTACACGGCTCTGCGGTGAAATGCGGCGGCAACGCGCTGCGTCGAGTCACTTTATAAATAACTTTTAAATAAATTACGAGTCAGCTCATCATAGAATGGTCTATTCAAGGAGTGCTGCGTCTATGTCGCAGCCGCCGTCGGCGAATTTCAGGATTTACCGGTACTGCATCCGGCTGAAATTCAATTCATCATTTCGGTAAATCAAAATTAAATGCCAACTGCGTTGGCATGCATCCACACAGTGGATGCACTCCCGAGCTTTGTTATACCGTTCTGCGATGGAATGCAGCAGTGATGCGCAGCATCGAGTCAAATTTGATTTTATTATTTCAAGAAAAATAAATAAAAATTTTAAAATTTAATTTTTGACGGAACAATTGATAGTAAATTTTTGTCAATATATTCTAACTCCTGAAACGAACTCTATAAAAAAATGTCAGAATGACAATGGATTCAAAAATATATCCAATTTCTTGCTCAACGATATTATCGAAAAATTTTTGAGCGTTGGAACTCCCCCAAAAATTATCCTTTTTGGATCACGCGCCACGGGAAAATCTCATTCAGAAAGCGATTATGATTTTCTGGTTATCGAAGAATCCCTTGAAAAACGATATAAACGTGCAGCAAAATATCGCCGGGCTTTACAAATATTCCCGTTTGCGAAAGACATTGTCGTTTGGACTCCTGAAGAGGTTATGCTGTGGGAAAATGTACCGCAGGCTTTTATTACAACAGCCTTAAGAGAAGGAACTGTCCTATATGAACGCAAATGAAAAGCTTGTACAGGGATGATTTCTTAAAACAAAAAGCGTATACCCTCCAAAAAATTCAAACTGACCATTTTAAAACAACAAAAGGACTTTCCATGCAGCTTTCAATCGTCATCCCCGTCTACAACGAAGCAACCAAAATAAAAATGGATATTCGTGCTGCTGCGGCATTTTTAATTCAAAATAATATTTCAGGTGAAATTATAGTAGTGGACGATGGCAGTCAGGATAAAACCGCCAGTGTGGCACAACGAACATCTATTGACGCCTCAATTTCCCTCGATGTGATACATTATGATCAGCATCTGGGAAAAGGACATGCGGTTAAAACCGGAATGAAGTCCACTCAAGGCAATATTATTATGTTCATCGACAGCGGCTCGTGTGTACCCTATCAAAATATTCTACGTGGACTGAATTTGATAAAAGAAAATAAATGTGAAGTCGCCCATGCTTCGCGCACATTGCCAGCAAGCCGGATTGTCCGGCCGCATTTGCAAACACGGCGGCTCTCTTCCTGGCTTTTTCGCAAATTCATTACTTTGGTGATGGGCGTTCCGGCTTATCTAACCGATACGCAGTGCGGCTTGAAAATTTATAAAGGCGATATTGGCCGGGAACTGTATCAGACGTGTGTGACCGATGGTTTCATGTTTGATATTGAAATCATTTTACAGGCGGTTAAAAAGGGTTATCGCATTCAGGAATTCCCCATCGAATGGACCGCCGATCTCGATAGCCGGCTTTCCCTCTCGCGGATGCCCTGGCGATTAATCACTGAATTATATCAAATTCGAAAGAGACTTTAGAAAATAGATGAAATATATTTTGTAAATTTTCAAATTATACTGCGAATTTCACAGATATAAAATTTTATATCAGCATAAATCCGTGTTATCCGCATCATTTGTCCCGGTACGTGTTCTATCGTTTAATATTGGACGATAGCCTTATTCGTTTTAATAATTTTGACGATAATTATTTTGACTTTTATATTACTACTTAGTCAGATTAACTCCAACATCCCCCTAAATCCCCCTTCAAAGGGGGACTTTTAGCGATTCCCCCCTTTGAAGGGGGCCGGGGGGGATGTGAGTGAGCTTGAAATTACAAAATTTATATCGCTTAATGCATTCTGACTAAGTAGTAATATTTAGATCAAAAGATTTAATGTCAAAATTAATTGGGTCAAAATGATTAAAGCCGGGTATTAATCGTTTTGCCCAAAATGGTTTTGCTATTATTCTAAATCCTGTCGGTGAAATCTGTGCAATCTACGGTTTTTTATTATCGGATTATCAAAAACCATATCTTGCCAGCCGAAATTTGTCTTTATTATCCAAATCTTCTTCAAAAATAATTGCCTGAACATCTGGATGCGCTTTACAATAGGCGGCAATTTCTTCATGCGAAAGTATCATAAAAGCCGTCGAAAGGGCATCACCAGTGGCAGCAGAAGACGCAAAGGTCCAGGTAGCACGTTTCACCGCAACCGGTTGGGCGCTGCGGGGATCAATGATGTGCCGGCCTTTTTGTAAACCGGAACCGCTCATGGCCTTATCCACGAGAGACACATATTCCAACACCTGATCTGCCCGAAAAGGATGGCTGATTGAAACAGGCCAGCCTTCACTGCCCGGCGGTGTACCTGATGCCAGAACTGAGCTGGTTCCGCCATGGATTAAAAATGTATCGAGGCTCCATTCTTTCAGAAGGGCGGCCATTTTATCCACCGCATAGCCTTTTCCAAAACCGCCAAAATCCAGAAATAGCGGGCTGACAAGAACCTGCACGGTCAGGTTTGTTTCATCCAGCAACAGATGGTAAAGTCCGGTGTGCTCCTGCGCCCATTTAATTTCATCCGGAGTTGGATTTCGTAATGATTTATCCGGATTCAGCCAGCAATTCATCAAAGCGCCCACAGAAACATCAAAAACACCACCGGTTTCAGCATATAGTTGAATGCAGGCTTTTAAGCACTCAAATGTATCAATCCCGACACGCACCGATTGACCCGCCTGTAATTTATTGATTCGGGCAACATCGCTGTTTTCATTGAATCGGCTCAAATCCAATTCCAGCCGTTCCAATTCCCGAAACGCTTCCCAGGCGGCCTGATAAGCATAGTGCTGATCTTCATGATAGATCAGAATCTCAAAAACAGTGGCCATAGCCTGATGCGAAAAGCGATGAAAGTCGTGCTGGATTTTATCGGGGATAACGAACATATTAATGGTTAATGGTTAATGGTTAATTGTTAATGGTTAATGGTTAATGGTTAATTGAGAATTGGCATTGAAAATACAGATTGTAATGAGTTTTTTATTTAAATTTTTCCTTAGAATTTATAAAATTACTTCTGGATGAGTCGAACCCGGCTTCCACCTGGTGCTGATAATCGAGATCCCATAATGTTTTTGTCAGATAAGATCGGATTTCAATCCCTGGACGAATTTCCAGATAGTTTTCTACCAGTGGCAGATAAAGATTGCGCTGTCCGGGTGGCGGAATTTCATATAATTTATACATCAGTTCCGGCTCCACCGCAGGTGAACAGATAATTAAAGGCGCCGGTGCCGTTGTGGTATCGACCCGACTCCACCAACCGACGTTTGGATAGGCGCGAAAATACCAGGGAAGCGGCCAGTAATCATCGCCGGGGCTGATGACTTCCATATAAAGCTCTTTTCCTTCGGGGACCGCCCGGGTGACTTCTTCCACACGCTGAACCAATGTCAATAAATCAGGCGACGTATGGCCATAAACATACGGATTCGTTGGATCAGCTTCATAACGATAATTTAATAAAATGCTCTGCCAGCCCAGATGAAAAAGGGCGGTGGCACAAATAACCAGAAAAAGCCAGCGAAATTTTAAAACCTTTATATAATTGAAAAGAGTGACACCACCCGCACCAGCCAGTAAAATCAAACCGTGTAAGAAACTAAGTCCACACCAGGGCGTTTTGTAAGAAATAAAAGTATAAAAAAGAATCAGAAAAAGTGTATAAAATGCAATTAATCTGAAAAACTGAATATCCATGCCGGCATTTTTTTTTATTCTGAAAATAGCCCAAACACCGATTACGGCCAAAAGCAAAATAAATCCCTCACTCCAAAACCAGCCATTACCGGCTTTAAAGAAAAAAGTTTGAAAATAAAAATACCAAGGTTGATCATGAACATTCGGCTGACCGGTTCGGTGAAAATATTCGAAATACGTTCGATAGGAGTCCAATATCCCCACCGGATGGGTAAAAAATGATGAATAAAACAGCGCGGAAGTACCAAGAGCAATAAAAATTATCAAAAGGAGGTGCTTTAAATTTAATTTATTCAGAAATTCACGATAGTTTTTCAGTTGAAACCAATAAATTACCAGCAGCGATAAAGCCATTGCCACAAAATTAAGAATACAGGTCTCTTTGGTTGCATGGCATAATCCCCCCAAAATGCCCAGTCCAATGGCATAAACTATCTGTTTTTTTTGAAAGTACAACCAGCCAGACGTCATCACGCCAAAACTAAAACAGACCAGCAGCATCTCCTGGATATAGTAACGGCTATAATAAACCATCGACGGTGAAATAGCCGCCAGAAGCGAACTCAATAAAACGGCGGGCCAGCCCATCGTTCGAACTAAAAAAACGGCAATTCCAATCAGCAGGAGACCAAAAAACAACGGAACAACACGAAATAGTTTTTCGGATGTATCCGCCAGTATTTTTTTTCCCGTGAGCCAGGCAGGAATGAGCGTGAAATAATTCAGCGTGGGACCGTGGTATTCATGCCGATCATAGAGGTATTCGCCTTTTTCTAAAAGCGCGCCAAATTTAATCGCATGAACCGCTTCGTCCGTATGCATTGGACGCTGCGCCAATTTTGGCAGGCGCAGCATCAATGCGATTGATAATATCAAAAAAAATAAGAATGCAAATTTAAGATTTAATTTCACTTTACCGGAATACCGTAAACATCAACTTCGACATAGTGATTCAGGTCATTATTATTATTGCCATTGCTATACAAGCGTATATAACGTCCCTGAACGCCCTTTGTATCAATCAATTTGCCTTCGGCAGTTTCCACATAGTGCATATCTTTACCGACGCCAAGACCCAATGAGTTGTCAATATCATTGTTAAAGACCGTGGTGACATTCTTCACGAAATTGGGATCATCGGAAACCTGCACCAAAACATCGTAATAAACGCGTGGCTGCTTATGAAAATGCCAGATAACAATGGCGTAAATGGTGCTTTTGGCTTCAAGATCGATGGTCACGTTCTGTTTGAATGGCCCTAATTCGACATAACTTCCATCTGCCGCCTCTTTATCCCCATCAGTAACCATTTCCACTTCACCGATAACCGGTGCATCGTCGGTACTGGTAACTGGCTTATTCAACGCGAGATTTTTCGTTCCTACCGGCGCCAAAAATGGTGGCCGCATTTTGCCCAAAGGTTTTTCCAGATTGGGGACATTCATATTCTGGGGCGTCCCAATAAACATGGGCTTGGGTATTTTAATATCGATGGGTTTCATTTCAACCGCTTTTTTCGGCTGAGCAACAACTGTCTGTAATGACAGAGCGAACAGCATCACGAGCAGGATTTTTAAGATTTTGGTGATCATAGTGGTTAATCTCCTTTAAAATGTGTTTCATAAAAACTCACTTATTTTATATTTTCATTTATCAGGAGAGCCGCGCCTTTATGCGCTGCAGTTTGCAATCCATTTAGGGATTGCACTCCAGATTTGAGTTTAAAGTAAGGTTTTATATTGTTTCCAAAAATTAATTTTCTAATTTTTTTTGACTCGCTTCAGTTTTTAACGACAAAATACGTCCGGAGTTCAATGTATTGTATTGAATGATAATATCTGCTTTTTTCACGTTTTACGCATCACGAGGATCACATAACTAACAAAATTTCATATCATTACCGACGATTGAATTTTTGCTTATTATTTTGCCGTCATGCCTGTTTTTTTCAGTTGAATCAAAACACAGGTATGGAGTGCGACGACAGCCGTTATACCAACAGCCGAAATTTTATGAAAATCCAATAAGAATTTTTGACCATCGCTGCCAAAAATCGGATACATGCTCAGCACAATCGAGGTCAGGAACATTCCAAACAGGATAATCAACCAGAAAAATAGCTTTGCCAGCAGCTCATTTTTACCCACAGGCTCCTGCTGCTTCGGCTTCAGAAAGAGATTTTTCTGAATCCATTCCCAATTTTTTTGATTGAACCGATGTTCGTGGGACCAGATAAGGGCAATGATGACCAGACAAAGCGCAAATATCGGGGTTACTGCCACATGTACCAATAACAAAACTCCAGTCAGATGAATCCATAATAAGTATGGAATTAAACCAGACAGGGCTAAAATGATAAAGCAAATATAGGTGATCAGATACAAATATTTTTTAAAATTTTTAATCCAATCGGCCCATTTCAATGATTTAAAATTTTTAATATCATTCCACAAGGCCTTCAGTTCAGTTACAAACCATTGCCAGGCCTTTTTTAAATCACCTTTATTCGATTTGAAGTTCAGATAAAGCCAGGTAAAAGTTCCCATCAGGATGATATATGAAATAATTCGCAACAGCATGTTTATTTACCTTTTTTAATCATTTACTTTGATTCTGTTTGTGCTTTTAAAATCGCGTCCAGACCTTTGAACAGGTATAATACCAACACCGCCGACAAAACAAAAAACGAAATTAGAATAATCAACTTTAAGAGTGGTCGAAAATAAAACGTAAAAGCGAAAAACCGCAAATAAATCGGACCATAGCCTTGAAGTTGCGTCATTGTTTTTTCATCGGCGCTGACAAAAGTTAAAGGCGTATGGACAGCGGCTTTACCAAAGTTGAATCCGGTACTAAAAGCGTGACAGTCGTCGCATCCTTTAATTCCCAAAGCTTGACCAGCCGGACGAACATCATGCGCCAGTGGCCAGAGGTATGGGCGGGCGTCTTCATGCGCTGAACTGATGACCTGTCCATTTTGTGAAACCTGATATACTTTCCCACCGCTCACATAAACCGGCGTTCCCGCTTCAGGATAAACCACCTTCAGCGAATCCAAAGCTTTTATCAAATGTTCGGTTTTCAATGCCGGCCATTTTCCGGAATTGATTAGGTAATAATTGACACTATCCGTTAAAGTATCTTTGGCAATGACCGAGAGAACTATCGGCTGAACCATTTTAGGATTTACTGGCTTTAACGTGTCACCCTTCATAAATCCCCAGAAAGCCGGCCAGAGCATTTTATGCGGTGCGACGGTTCCATCCTCCGCAAGTGCATAAACCGGCGCCTGAATATAGGGCATTACTGTATCAGCGCGGACAATTCCATGCGTCCCCAAACCATGACCTTGTGAAGTTTGCACCAGTTGGGCTTTTTCAGTGGGCCAGGGACCTGAATGACAGGCGGTACAGGATA
Organism: Caldithrix sp.; assembly: GCA_020722815.1. Classification (GTDB taxonomy): domain Bacteria; phylum Zhuqueibacterota; class Zhuqueibacteria; order Thermofontimicrobiales; family Sulfurfontimicrobiaceae; genus DYKB01. Next base: position 19,134 of record DYKB01000062.1, read on the forward strand.
ATTTTTCAAAATGAATTGTTGGAAAACCGGTATGCTTCGGTTTCGGGGCCGTAAAATGGCCTCTTCCCGGAATTTCCAAAGACTCATCACCTAAATGACAGCCACGACAGGTGAGTGTCGTTACCGGCGCATCTTCGCCTTCATATCCGCGTACGATTTGATGATCAAGTCCATTACGATGGCAATTCACACATTTTAAACCCGCCGCAAGGTGGACGTCTTCGTTCGTCTGCCATTTTTCCCCCATGACTTTGGTGGAATGACAAAAATAGCAGCGTTCATTGGGAATTTTTCGGGTAATGTCGAAAAAGACCTTTTTCTGGGAGTTAAAGCGATTTTGATCATAAACGACATGCGGGGGAATTGAGCGCGAATCGTCCAGCGCCACCCCATGATAAATGTCAAAATTATCCGGCATGGCTTTCGCCGAACCATAGACGCGGGAAAAGCCAGCCGTGGCGGCCGCAGCCCAGCGATAGTTCTGATTCCGGGTACTTTTAGCGTATTCTGCCTGATCATGAGCCGCTTCGGCTTCATGACAGCTTAAACAATTGATTTCCAATTTTCCAGAAATCCGCCATCTTAGATATAAATCATCCACATCCGATGAATCATTTTCACCAACGCCTCCACCTGGCATCTGGCGGCCAAATTCCTGCAAAAAATAAAAAGGAGTCAATCCAACCAGTTCCGGTTTATATGTACCCGGCCAATCGCGATGGGAAAGCGGTAATTGGGTACCGGTGAGTCGATCAACCAGAATCCAGGGATGACCTTTTCGACCAGGTGCAACGGCTGGATTCATGGCATTAAAATGCCAGCCCTGGGTTACTTTGGTATAAGTATGGCATTTTCCGCAGGTCATTTTCGTCGAAAATGGCATTATCGGCTGATCATCAGGCCAGATAAGTGAGCTATCAGCATCAAGCAAATCTATCAGATGCGATGGTATTGAGCGACTTCCATCCGGTTTATCCCCCATTACCAGTTCTTCAGCATTCGCTGCCAGCAGTAAACCACCCCGGATCAGTATCAAAAATATCAGAAACCTGACAAGAGAAAGAGACTTCATATTCTTTATCCATTCGATTAAAACAGTCATTGCTGTTAAAGTTACTGGTTAATTAAATGAAAAATTCATTGGGACTGAAAGTAAGCTTTCGACCGGTTTCCACGGCTTCATTTACTTTTAAAACAGTGACAGCCGTTTCGTATCCAATTTCTGCCGGACAGTTCAGTTTTTCTTTTCCCCGAATGGCATTAAAGAAGTTTTCCAGATGTGGTTTATGGTAAGGATCATTGAAATCCACCGGAATCCCATGCTGCGGCGGCGCAACCGTTTCACGGACATCGAGGACAACGCCCGGTTCGGGTTTCGTTTCTTCTTTCGGTGCCAACAGGTAACCTAAATCGACCCACTTTTGCCAATCAGGTGCCGAAGGTTCACGATAAACCCCCCCGCGCGAAGCCGATTCGGAAATATTCAGCGTTCCCTGATCACCCATGAAGTTTTCAAAATAACCCTGACTGCTATTCGTTGTTAACGTCTGATAAAATGCGCGAACCATCCCCTCTTTGGTTTCATATTCATAAATGGCTAATACGGTATCATACCATTGATGATCTTTTTTATCATAATAGTCTGTGCCACCACTGGCCATGACGGACTTTGGCTGCGCTTCCAGGAACCAGTTAAAAATATCAATCTGATGCGAACCCAAATCAATGATCGCGCCGCCACCCAGGCCTTTAAACCAGCGCCAATTCCGAAATTGATGCATGGATTCAAAACCATATTTGCGCAATATTTGTGGCGGAATGGCATATTTTTTCGGCCAGCCAATATCTGGTTGAACAGCCCGGTTCCATTGACCATTAATCGTGGTAATTCGCCCCAATGCTTTTGAAGCTTTAATTATTTTTTCATAAGCGTGGATATACCGGGGATTACTTCGTCGTTGATGACCAATCTGGAGCAGTTTGCCGGTTCGTTTGGCCGCTTCTACCATTCTTCGGGCACCGGCAAGGGTATTGGACATCTCTTTTTCACAATACACATGGATACCGGCTTCAAGGCAGGCAATCGCATGGGGTGCATGCCAAAAATCCGGGGTGGCGACAATGACGCCATCCAGATCTTTTTCTTTTGCCAGCATGTCCCGGTAATCTTCATAGCCATTTACCTGATGACCATATTTTTTCAGCAAATTGACGGATTTTTTCAAATTGTAATCGGCCCAGATATCACAAACTGCCCGGAAACGGATTCCTTTACTCTTCAAACAGGCATTGAGCAACACTTCCCCCTGTGCACCCGCGCCGATCAATGCTATATTTAAATCGTCTGATGAACCGGACGCTTCCTGAGAACGAATAATTGGCGGCATGAGCAGCGCAGCGCCGGCGGCCGTCCCAATCTTGATGAAATCACGACGATTCAGATTTTGATTCATTCGTAATACACCTTACCCTTTCAATGCAATAAATAAACCTTCAAGGTTTTAGCAACCTTGAAGGTTTTAATTCAACTTATAATTTCTTGATTTTCAAATTTCGGAACCAGAGCTTCTGGCCATGATCCTGAAATCCAATGTGTCCTTCACGGGGCATGTCTTTATAAGCAAATTTAAATTTATTTTTGGTACCATCCGGATTTTTACCGGCTTCTGTCCAGAGGTCTAAATTCATATCAATAATCTGTACGCCATTTTGAACCACATAAATTTTATTGGCTTTGCAAACGATGGTATAATGATTCCATTCGTTCGCTTTTTTGGCTACATTTTGCTTCGGCGCCAAACAGTCATAAATCGCACCGCACATACCATATTTGGCACCATCGGTGGTTTCATGAATTTGAACCTCGATACCGGTGTGGACATAATTTTTTAAATCACCGGTTCGGATAAAGACACCGCTATTGGCATTTGGTGAAACCATATATTCCAGGTCTAGAATAAAATCACCGTAACGATCTTTGGTCCAGATATAATCACCACCCTGCCAGGTCAGAACGTCATCTTCCCAGGTCCAGGTGCCGGGTTTCAGAAGTGCATTTGAAAAATCCGACTTAAATAAATCCTGCCAGCCGGATGGATTTAAATTCCCTGCGACTGAATTAAAATAGAGAACACAGCGTCGGATTTCGGGCAATGAATTTAACCAGTTATGTTCATATTCAATCGAAAAGGTGCCTTTATATTTTTGACGATCCAGTTCCGAAAGAATCGCCATCATATTGGCTTTGCCCATGCCCCAGATGACATCATGCGCTTCACGGACACCAAATTCATTCAGGTCTTTCAGATGGGCACTTACAATCCGGCCTTCCAGGAGCCGAATCGCTTCCAGTGGATTCACACCGGAACGCATCCAGTGGCCGGTATCAGCGCAGCCGCCGATCCATTTGCTGCGACCTTTGCAGACCTCGAGCACTTTGTTCGGATCCCAATATTTTGATGGTTTGGGATGATTATGAATCGCGACTTTAATTTTATATTCCTGGCAAAGTTTATCAATTAGTGGAAAAGCCTCTTCCGGTGGTTCGGAAACGATGGTTTCGATACCCATATCTTTCGCAAAATCAAACACTTTACGACATTCAGCTTCATCGTTCGGTAGTCCAACAACACCAAAATTCACCAATCGCACCCCGGCATCGGCTAATTTTTGCTTGATTTCAGCCCGAATTTCGGCCGGCATGGTGTAATGCGTTTTGACATCCGGCCGGTCCTTACTCACTACCTGGCCCGGATACGCTTCAATCCAATCGAGGCCCAATGAGGCGGTTTTATCAATGGCTTCATAAAAAGTGAAACGATTGAAAGTATAAGCCTGAGTTCCTAACCGCCAGCCGTCATACGGATCGGTCGCGGGATGGTATGTTGTCGGCAGATCATCACCCGCCAGGATAATCAGTGGAGTAATAAGCGTTAACCACATCACCCCGAGAATTAAAAGAAGAGAAAGCTTACTTGTTTTCATATAATAGCTCCATTTTTAAATGAAAAAGAGCAAAACAGGTAATGAAGTATACCTTTTTATTCACTATTTTAAAAATAAAATCCTGGTTTCCTGAAAATCCGGAAACCAGGCGTTTAGAAGGTTGCCTTTTAAATTAAAATTCAGATTTCCGGAGATTTTATAAACTCCATCCCTTCCGATATTCAAAATGGAGGAGATCGTTAGCTTCCGGTAAATTGGTAATTTCACCTTTTTCGCCATCCCATTCCAAAGTTGTCAGTTTGTCCTGCATTAAAGTGGCGACAACTCCCAATAACATGGTTTCGGTTAATGGACCAGCGTAACTGAAATCCGTCGTTGATTTGGTGCCTTTTTTAATAGCTTCAATCCATTCCTCGGCAATACCCGGTGAACGTGGAATCGTTTTCTGGGGACGTTTATAATCTTTCATTTTTGCCTCAGGAATTAAGCGCGGGCTTTTGCCATAGGTACTACAAATGAGACTACCTTTAGTCCCTTTAAATAATATACCGCCCCCCTGATCGCCAATCCGCCGACCAGCTTCCAATTCAACAGGCCGTGGCGGTGTTAAACCACCATCATACCAGGTCAATGTCACCGGCGGCATTTTATCGCGCGCTGGAAAGGTGTAAGTAACAACCGACGATACCGGGTAAGCATCTTTGGTCATGGGGGATGAGGAAGCCTGGACGGTTGTTGGATATTTCAGTTTTAGCGCCCAATAGGGATGATCGATGATATGAGCGCCCATGTCACCAATCGCACCGGTTCCAAAATCTTTCCAACCGCGCCAGGCAAATGGCACATACGCTGGATGATAGGGTCGCCAGGGCGACGGGCCTAACCATAAATCCCAGTCTAGGGTCGGCGGAACCGAAGGAATTTCTTTGGGGGCTTCAATTCCCTGTGGCCAGATCGGACGATTAGTCCAGCAGGAAACTTCGGTTACATCGCCAATCGCACCATCCCAGATCCATTCATTGAGTAAACGTGCTTCCTCACTGGCATGTCCCTGATTGCCCATCTGGGTCACCACGCCTGTTTCTTTGGCAACCTGTGCCAAAATCCGAGCCTCTTTTACCGTATGGGTCAATGGTTTCTGGCAAAAAACATGTTTCCCCATTCGCATGGCAGCAACGGCGATAACCGCGTGAGTGTGATCTGGCGTACTAATGGTAATAGCATCCAGCTTCTCTTTTTCCAGCATTTGGCGATAATCACGATATTTATTGGCTTTTTCGAACATGGTCACCAGTTCTTCCTTGCCATCAGATTTGGCAGCTTTTTTGAAGCCGGCCATCATGGTATCATCAACATCACATAAGGCGACGACATTTTCTTTCGCCACACTTTCCGTGTCAGAACGGCCTTTTCCGCCAACACCGACACAGCCAATGTTTAATTTATCACTGGGAGGGGTATAACCCGGGCCTCCTAAAACATGTCGCGGGACGATCATGAATGCAGAAGCGGCTGCCGCTTCCCCCAGAAAAGTACGTCTCGATAGATTTGTTGTGGAATTTTGCTTGCTCATCAAAATACTCCCTTCTCGATTGTGATTAGTGTTTTTAGTGAAAAGAGTCGATAAGATACTCAAATTGTCACATTTTTGCAACAAAGATTTTTAAAATTTATTAACTTTTCGCAATTAAAATATGTCACCCTTGCGAAGGTTTTTTATAAATTGAACCGCCCGGTATCTAAAAAAATTTAAACCGGTCAATCAGGAGATTTTCATGAAACTTCGTAAGGGTGATTTAACCTGAATCAAACGAATAAAATATGAAACCTGCAAATGGCAAATACTTATTTCATCCGCTCCAGCATTCGCTGCGCATTTTGTTGAAGTTCATTATTTTTTGTTACCTGAATTACCTTTGCCAGGATTTCTTTGGTTTTATCAGGTGCCTGTTCACGAGTCAACGGGGCAATTTTGACAGCGGCAATTTCGGCTTCTGGCTGCAATTCAGCGTCATCCAGATATTTGGCTGCCATCTCCAACGCGCCAACCGATTTAACCTTGCTAATACCCGACAGAACCATGCGTTTTTCGTTTGCCGCAGTCGCCAGTCCCATTGCCGTTTGATACAATTTCATCGTTTCGTCCACAGGACGGTCGCTCTCCAAACCAGCCAGTTGAATATAGCCGCGAAGAGCTAGCACTTTTTGGACTTCATTTTTAGAAGTCTGAGCGACTTTTAAAAGTTCATCCAATGGTTCCGGTGTCGGCCATTCAGAAAGCGCATTAATGGCAGCCACCTGAATGTCCTCATTTTTATCCAGCAAGGCCTTTTGCAATACAGGACGTGCATTTTTATCGCCAATCCGGCCAGCAACTTTTAGTAAAGAACCCATAGCCGGAATTTCTTTTACAGTATTAATTTTATCCAAAACAACTTTCGCCTGATTATCACCGGCAATTTTACGGGCTGTGGCCACAATAGCTCTTTCAGCACTGCGACGCTCGGTTTCATTGTCAACTTTTACCAACAAATCCACCATTGGCTGAAGATACTTTGGTTCTGCGACCAGTTCCAGCGATTTATAAGCAGCCACGCGAACCGTTCGTTCCGAATCCTGAGCAGCTTTTAACAAAACGTCTTCGGCAGCCGGAATTCGACGTTCGCCAACACTTTGAATTAATTCAAGTTTGACCGCTCGTTCAGCTTCAGGAATTTTCCAGAGAATCGTTAAATCGGTTTTCGGCGTATTCAACAAGGCTAAACTTTCCCGGGCAGTCTCTTTCTCACCGGTTTCACCAGTGGCCGCAACCGTGGCCAATAGTTCCACATCATTTTCATTACCGAGTTTAGCAAGTGCCTTCAACGCTGCAATTCGTACATCCAGATTTTCATCCTTAACTGCTTTCACGACTGCATCATGTACAGCAACATCGCCGCGATCGGTCAATGCGGACAGGAACTGAATTTTGCCGGTTGGCGCTAATTCAGAGAATACACCCATCAGTTGATTCAGGTCTTTTGCAGCCGGATATTGACGAACCAGATTAAAAACAACCATTTGCAAAGGCGGCTGTTCGGTTTTAATGACTTTAACCATCATATCGGCTGTTTTTTCTCCAGCCGTCATAATCATCCCTCTCAAAGCTGCTGATCGAATGGGGAGTTCTTTTTCGGTATTAAAAACTTCCTGATAAATCGCGGCGGCTGATGCATTTTCACCTTTTTTGACCATTTGGTCAGCACACATTAAATAGGCGTCTAGAACCGTATTCTTTAAGGGACCTGTCACTTTCATTCGGGCATCGGCCAGTGCTTTGGTTGCCATTGGACAGGCAATTTTACCCAGCGCAGCCGCACTGGCGGTGGCAATAGCGACATCTTTGTCAAGGACTAATTTTGCAAGGGATTTAACCGCACCCTTATCCCGGCGCTCACCTATCGTATTGATAATACCAATTTTAGTTTTGCCCTTGGTTTTACCCAGGGCTTTTAACAGGGCTTGATCCACTTTGTCACCCGGAATGCGTTCAAGCGCGTAACGGGCCATGTCTGCTGTTTTATCATCCACCAGCATTTTTGATAAAACCGGTACGGCAGTTTCAGTACCGACAACGCTCAATTCTTTGCAAATGAATTGTTTGGCAGCCAGCGTGGCATCCGTCTTCAGAAAATCGATTAGTCCTTGTTCTAAAATTACCAGATCGGTTTTGGAATTGCTCAGATTTCGAACGAGGTCTGATATTTCAGAGAGCTTTTCACGGCTCTGGCCATATTGATATGTTTTAATCTGACCCAATAAATTATTGAGATCCGTTTTGGTATCGGCGAGAATTTGTGAATAAAAACTCAGGAAAACGAGTAGACTCAAGATGAGTCGCGTCATTGCGTTCAGGTTTGACAGATTTCGATTCATTTTTTTCTCCTTTTAAAGAAAATTTTTATTTTTAAGATTGAATACAATTTGTTCAAATTTATATTAATCCCGGCTCCAGTTGCCAGGGACTCCGCATGGGATGAATTAAAAGACGATTCGCCGCCGGATCGTTGGTGATTTGCTCTTTTACTGGATCCCAGGTGAGTTTTCGTCCAGTCAGCATCGCAATATTTAATAAATGACAGATGCTGGCAGTTCGGTGCCCAACCTCGGCGGGGGCCATTGGCTGAAGCCGTGTTCGTATTGAATTCAGGAAATCCTGATGGTGCCCGGGACTTCGTGTCAGGTGAATTTCACCCGGTTCGATAACTTCCCGCAATAGCGAAGCCGGATTCGCTTCAAGACGTCCCCCATGAATATGAATAAAAATCCAGCCATCGGTTCCGATAAATTTAAGTCCGCGTGGCGTATTGCTGCTGCCGATAATTTTTACACCATTGGCGTAGGTACAGGTAAATTTATACTTGATGAAGGTATTAAACAAACCGTCCCTGGGAGTTTCACCTTCTCCCCAGAATTCCACCGGCCCCGTATCATCCGCCTGATTCCCCTTCTGCGCAATGTCAAGAATATGGGCGCCCCGGTCAGTCATCTCACCGCCGCCATATTCCAGAATATAGCGCCACCAGAAATGAACGCGTTTTCGGGTATACGGAACCCAGGGCATGGGACCGAGCCAGAAGTCATAATCCAAACCGGGGGGAACAGGCATAACCGGTTGCGGTGGCAATGTCTGATTGCTATCAAGGGGCATATTCACTTCAATCGTATGTAATTTTCCAATGCGCCCATTATAAATTAATTCACAGGCATAGGCAACCGTATGATTGGAACGCTCGTGGGAACCAGTTTGCAAAATTCGCTGATAACGCTTCACCGTATTGGCCACTATCCGCCCTTCAATAACCGTATTGGTCAATGGCTTTTCACAATAAATATCTTTTCCAGCTTTCGCGGCAGCGATAGAAATCAATCCATGCCAGTGATCAGGCGTACAGACTGTTACGGCATCGATATCCGGCCGCTGTAACAATTCCCGAAAATCAGTATAGGCATGGACCCCTTGAAATTTTCCACTTTCGCTATTTGACGCATAATATTCTTCAACCATTTCCTTTGCACGTGCTAAACCCGCTGTTGTTGAACCTTTAAATTGATAGAGCATGTCATAATCATCACTGCCTTTATTCACATCACACAGGGCTATTATTTGAACTTCCGGTTTATTCATAAAAGCCCGCATATTATATGTCCCCTGACCACCCAGGCCGATACAGCCCATATTGATACGATTGCTGGGGGCGATGTTCCCGTCCTTTCCGAGAGCTGAGGCCGGAACAATCCAGGGGGCACTTAATACGGCCACGCTACCGGCAGCATTTTTTAAAAATTGACGTCGATTCATGCTGTTTTGCTCCCAAATAATAAATTTATCCATTGAAAAATCAATTAGATTTTATTTCAACCTTTTCACCACAATTTATTAAAGTTTGATCAAGTGCCATTCCAATAAACATCGAATAGAGCCAATCCTTATATCGTCCCCAAACAGTACCACTATATTTTTTCATTACGGACTTTATTTCGGATAGTATCGGTTTTGCTTTCAAACCAATGCATTGAACACTTCGGGCTGCCTGCAGCACAACGGTTGGATGTAAATCACTATTGAGATTGCGGACGAGTACCGGCAAAGCCTTTGCATCCTGATTCAAATAGCATAACGTTTCTGCTGCAGCAATTTGCACACTGGGTGAAAGATCGTCCAGGACGTTTACCAGTGCTTCGATAACTGATTGTGTACTGCTATTTCGTGCCTGCAGCGCCATAACGGCCCAGAAACGAACGCCACTATCACTATCATCCAATAATTTAACTAAATCTTCCAATGGAATCGAAGGATTACCGACAGTTTCGGCAGCAGCGAAAATTGCCGGAAGATTATATTTTTCAGTATTTCGTGCCATTTCAAACGGTGTGGAATCCTTGGACCGAATCATCATTTCAGCTTCATGCAAAAACTCCGTATCATGCGTCTGTAAAATCCAGTTTCTCATTTGTTCCCGGTATTGCATCAGAATTGGCTGATACTCAACAGATTGCGCCAGATTGTTGAGCTCATTCGGATCTTTTTCAAGGTTATAAAGCTCTTCAACTGGTTTTGGATGCCACATTGCTTCACCGGCAGGTGGTAACTCCCCGGCTAAATGGGCACGTCGAATCTCTTTATAACTTGTTTTCGAGTCATCAGTGATAATCGCCCGCTGAATATAGGGAAGATGCGGCATAAAATTTCGGATATAGACAAATTTTTTATCAATAATCGTTCGTGAAACATCGTAGACATCATCCGCACGACTCCGGGCACCAAAGACTATTTCGCGAGTTGGAGCGATTTCATTTCCCAAAAATGCAAAGCCTTCCATCCGGGATGGAATTGGGATACCGGCCAGGCTCAATACTGTTGGGGCAAAATCCACAAAACTCACCAGATTTTCAGCTTCTTTCCCCGGCTGGATTTTCGCTAAATGTTGAAATTTCGGAGGGACAGAAACTATCAATAGAACATGCAGTCCAGTTCGATAGGCCCAGCGTTTATAGCGAGGCAGGCCAAATCCATGATCTGAGAAAAAGAAAATGATTGTATCTTCTTTCAATCCATCCATTTCAAGTTGTTGCAATATTTCCCCGGCCTGTTGATCCATAATGGAAATCAAATCATAACATCGCGCCCAGATTTTACGCATTTCCGGCGTATCGGGAAAATAAGGAGGTACTTGCGCAAGAGTCGGATCATGTCTTTCGCTTAATTTTTCGAATAGTTTTTCATCGAGTCTATTGGTCGGTCCTTCATGGGTTATTCCAAGATTGAAAACACTGAAAAACGGCTTTCCGGAAGGGCGATTTCGCCAATGAGCCTGATTGCTGTTTTCATCCCAGATGCCATCCGGATTAAAATTATAATCGGTTTTTGAATTATTTGTACAATAATAACCAGCTTCCCGTAAATACTCCGGAAAAGCTTTGATAAAATTGGGACGGGGAATTTCCGAGCGTAGATTTTGAGTTCCCAATGATGTCGCATACAGTCCAGTAATGAGACAGGAACGCGATGGGGAACATATCGGTGCAGTGGCATACGCCTGGCGATACAAAATCCCTTCACTGGCCAATTTATCCAGATTGGGCGTTCGGGCGTAGGCATCACCAAAACAGCCGAGAGCCGGGCTCATATCCTCGCAGGTAATCCATAAAATATTCGGACGTTCCGCTGATTTAACGGGCTGATTTTGACAACCATTCAACAGCAGAATCGTTGCCCCGACACCTGCTGTTTTCAAAAAATCACGACGATTTGGAAATTGTTTTGACATCATTTACCCTCTAAAATATAAAATTTTAATTATCAAAACATCTTAAATCTGATAATTTAATACAACAACTTCTTTAATCAAACCTCTCTTGCCACTATTCGAATTGATCCTTCGGGTGGCATCAATCAATTTTATGGTAAAATTTTTATACAAATTCAAAATGAAGGGGGTGTAAGAATTACTTAACATGCAATAACACCCTTTATTCGTCAACGCATCAAAAACGTTTGCTAGGTCATTTTGATCCTTTTCTGTGAAATCATTTGCCGAATATCGGGTAAAACTGGAAGTGGCACTCACCGGATGATATGGCGGATCAAAATAAAAAAAATCTTTCTCCTGCGCAAAATCGACCATCGTCCGAAAATCCCGAATTTCCAATTTAACGTTCTGAAGGGCGAAACTCACTGCCTGCAATTGCTTCTCATCAAAAATCTGTGGATTTCGATAACTTCCCATCGGTACATTAAAATAACCTTTGGAATTCACCCGATAAAGGCCATTAAAACAGGTTTTATTCAGATAAATCAATCGCGCGGCTTTTTCAACCGGACTTAATGCGATATTTTCCCGATCTAAATTTCTGATTTTATAATAATAATCTTTACGATGACTTTTTTTATGCAACCATAATAGCCTAATTAAAATATCGACTTCATCGCGCACAACCTGATAAACATTGATCAACTCTTCATTATTATCAAACAGATAACACGCTGAAGGAAGGCGTTTTGAATTCCATAAATAAAAAAAGATTGCCCCACCACCAATGAACGATTCACAATAGCGATTGAACGTTTTGGGAAAAAGCGGCACATATTGTTGAATAAGTTGGCTTTTTCCACCAGCCCATTTTAAAAATGGTTTTACCTCCTGTAAGTGGGATGAATTCGTAACAACAGATGCATCCGATTTTGAATTCAGAAAGGTCATCATCAGAAATTTAATTTTTTTTTATCAAAGGTACTAATCGCTCGTTCACAAAAACAGCCAATTTATCACATTTCCGCTGAATCAATCGCATGATATCATCGTTTGCTGAGATTTTTGGATCCATTTCAAATATTTTAATTTCACCTGTTGCTAATTCAAAATTCTTTTCAAACAGTTCAGTTACTTTTTGTGCGGCAGCATCCAGATTTAAGCCGATTTTACCAGCCAGATTTAGTGCTTCTTTCCGTCGACCCGCCAGAAAATATTCGATAGCTCCCAGAACTATTTTCAAATTTTCCTGATGGACCACAAATAATGTCCCGCGAAAAGCCCAAATTCGGAAAGCTTGCTTTTGATTGAGATCATCAAAAAGTTGAGCCGGATCAAAATTTTCGATTCGCGCCCATAGTGAAAAATAGGGTGTCAAATAATCTGTCGAATGCAATCCCAGATGCTTCTTTATTAATTCCGGATAGCTGCTGACCTGATCCCATACTGCCGACGCCAATAAAGCCCATGTTAATCCGACTACTTGGTGCCTGTTGGCTGAAAACAACATTGGGGACAATTGTTGGCAAAGCAATCAGTCCCCCGGTTGTCTTTAAAAAAGTACGTCTGTTCATAATTTTAATACAGATGATTTTAAAGCTTTTTCATCAGCGTATTCATAATGAAAAAATCAATTTAATTAAAGCGCCCAGGGACTTCGATAAGCCCTGCCAAGCATGGCATTTGCCGTGGGATCGCCAATAATTTCCTCCGTTTCCGGATTGAATCGCAATTTGCGGCCTAACAGCATGGAAATTTGACCGAGATGTCCGGGCGTGGCCGAACGGTGCGCTGTTTCGCAGGAGGTCAAAGTTTCGTGACGGGTTTTCACACAATCCAGAAAATTACGAATATGCCCCGGTGATTCATAGAGATGAATTTCATTGGGACCAAATTTTTCAGTTAATAAGCTTTTGGGATGCGCATCGATTACGCCACGATTCACCCAAACCCAGCCATGTTCGCCAATCCACTTTGTACCGCCCTGGATATCATCATGGCCGCCAGCTATGATCATTGTCAACCCATTGAGATATTTCACCGCGACACGATATTTTATCGCGGTATTCCAGAGACCGTCTTTGGGATATTCGCCATGACCTTCGACTTCAACGGGACCGGTTCGATCAAAATCTAATCCCCAGTGAGCGATATCCACGTGATGTCCCACCCAGTCCATGATCTGACCGCCGCCATAATCGAGTACCCAACGCCAGTTTTTATGCACACAGGATTTCGCATACGGGTGATACGGTGCCGGACCGACCCAGAACTCATAATCCAGTTCTTTCGGCGGCGGAACAAGATTATCCTGACCTCTGGTTTGCGCAAAATCAGCATGCCCTTCCGGAAGCCCAACTTCGACATGTTTAATTTTTCCAATTCTACCGTTACGAACCAATTCACACGCAAAACGGAAATTTGCCTGGGATCGCTGCCAGCTTCCGGTCTGCCAGATTCGGTTATAACGTTTCATCGCATCGCACATGGCGCGGCCTTCTCGGAGAGAGTGTGACAGTGGTTTTTCACCATAAGCATCTTTTCCGGCCTTCGCAGCTTCGATGGCCGGAATCGCATGCCAGTGATCCGGCAATCCCAGGGAAACCACATCGATATCTTTTCGGGCGATTAATTCACGAAAATCATGATAAGTTGCACAATCCTGGTTTCCATAATGCTGATTCACGATATTTTTTGCATTCAATAAATGTTCATCATCCACATCACAAACGGCGACGACCTGCGCATCCGCTTCACGTAAAAAATTTGCCATATTATCGGTTCCCATCCAGCCGACACCGATACAGCCAACCGTAATTTTATTACTGGGGAGAACCGCACCATTTTTTCCAAAAACATGGGCTGGTAATATGGTGGGAAAAGCCAGGGCACCAGTAACGCCAGCAAGATGCTTCATAAATTTTCGTCTGGATACATTCGGATTCAAAGCCATATTTTATTTCCTTTATTTTTCAAAAAAGCTAATTTCAGAATATCTGCAAAAGTAAAAGATATTATTTTAATTCGCCGGCAGCCCAGAGAATCCCGCGTTTCATAATTTCCAGCGCTTCGGGAACCTCAAAATCTTTAGCGACATGCCCCAGCGAGGAATAAAAGACCCGCCCTTTTCCATACATCTTTTTCCAGACCACGGGCATGACGACTCCTTTAATCCAGTAAGCATGCTCGCCTGAAAAGGTTGTCGTTGCCAGGACTTCATTGACAGGATCCACGTGCATATAGTATTGCTCAGAATGCATTTTAAAATCTTTTAATCCCTTTACAATCGGATCTGCCGGTTTGGTGATATTAACTTCATAATCAATGATACCACCTGGATGGGCAACCCATTGACCACCAACCATGAATTGATAATTCGTATTATTTCGAAAAGCATCTGCCAGGCCACCATGCCAGCCGGCAATGTTAACACCATTTTCAATAGCATTCAGCAAGCCTTTTTCCTGTTCTTTGGTGATTTGTGACATGGTGAAGACCTGTATGATTAATGTCAACGCAGACATTTTTTCCTTGTCGAGGTAAGAATCGAGGGTAGTGGAAATTTCAACATCAAAGCCTTTTTCAATCAACCAGGGCGCAAAAATATCCACGCATTGTTTCGGTTCGTGACCTTCCCAGCCTCCCCAGACAATCAATACTTTTTTCTTTGGTGAAGTTGTCGGCTGCGTCAAAGCGGTTTGAATTGTTGAAAGTAAAAATAAACAACCTATCAGGATAATCCAAACGAGATTAATATTTTGCCAGATAGTTTTCTGATGCATATTTCCTCCGGTGGTTGAGTCGTTTTATTAATAATATGTTAAAAAAATTTCGATGTATTAATTTATAATGCCCAGGGACTGCGCATCGAACGATTTAGCAATCTATTCGCTTCGGGATCGTCAACAAATATCTCTTTTTCAGGATTCCATTTCACAGGGCGCTTTAATTCAGTGGCAATATTTCCAAGATGGCAAACGGTTACCGAGCGATGACCGATTTCCACATCCGTTATCGGCTTTTGCCGGGTACGAATGCAATCAAGCCAATTGCGGAGATGATTTTTGCTATCCGATAAATGAATCTGAGATGGACTCAGGCGCTGATTAAGAAGACTGGCTGGCCGAGTTTTTAAATAGGCACGATTGACTTCAACTTCGCCTTCAGTGCCGGTAAAGATAATCACATTACTTTCAAAATCACCGGTCAGTTCGACCCCATTCGCATATTTATAAGTTAAATACTTAAAATTCTTGCCATCGGCTGGATAAATTTCAACCGGACCACTTCTATCCATCCCCAAACCCCATTGAGCGATGTCGAAATGATGCGCGCCCCAATCGGTCATTCCGCCGCCAGAATAATCGCGATAATTCCGCCAGGCGGGAAATCCATCGAACGCAATTGGCGGGGCCAAAATTGCATTATACGGACGCTCAGGAGCCGGACCTAGCCATAAATCCCAATCCAGTTCAGCCGGAACTTTTTCCGCCGCCAGATCACAAATAATCGGATGCGAAATAAATCCGGTCCGGATACTCACCCGAACTTTTTTCACGTCACCAATGTAGCCGTTTCGAACCAGTTCGCAGGCAAAACGAAAACGGCTATCAGAGCGTTGCATACTGCCGGTTTGAAAGACAACATTGCTTTTTCGCACCGCCTCAACCATCGCGCCACCTTCGGCAATCGTTAACGAAAGTGGCTTTTCACAATAGATGTCTTTCCCGGCGCGTGCAGCCTGAACCGCCTGCAGGGCATGCCAGTGATCCGGCGTTCCGATCACCACCGCGTCAATGTCCGTCCGGGCCAGAATCTCCCGATAATCCCGATAAGCCGCACCGCCGGAATAGGTTCCTTCACCGGCATTTTGAGCATAGAATCGTTCGGTGGCTTCTTGCGCCCGATTCAATTTTAACTGATCGACATCACAAACGGCCAAAATCTGGTTACCGGGGGTGTTTAAAAAGCCACGGAGTAAGTAATACCCCTGCTTTCCCACGCCAATAAAACCTAATGTGATCCGATCATTCGGTAAATTTGAACGACTCCAGGCAGAAGTGGGTATAATTGTTGGGAAAAGAACCGCACCAGCCGCGAGTCCCAGTGCATCTTTTAAAAATTTACGACGCGAGAGTTGCTCTTTTTTCATGACAAATACTCCTGAATAAAAGTAGCAAAAATGTTGAATTTAGGAGATTTACAATAGCTTGATTACAATGAGATCAGACAAATATGTATTTTAAAGCATTTTATCTGATTGTCATTAATTTTTCATTTTGTTAACACTTAAACTACTAAATATTTACAATAAAGTCAAGCAATTAATAAAAGGAAAAAAATTCTTATCTGTTCTGTTACCTCGCCATAATATAACTCAGGATCAGTGTCATCAATCAGCCAGGATAGTTTATTTAATTTACTATTGTTGAAAGAGATAAATGCCACAAATTATAATCATTCACAGGAGGGATCAAAGCTGTCACTCCCGCCTGTTTTTTGGCGGGAATCCATATTCGTGCTGACCAATAGATGCCCAATTATCCGTTAGCATACATAGGGTAGGACAGATGCCTTTATTTTATCACACCGGTGAACAGATACCGGAAATCACGCATAACACTTACTTTTTAAAGTAGTTATCCCGTGTAGTTTCTACCTGATTATTCATGCTAAACGACTTAAAAATTATGCAATATTTTTTATAAATATAAATTTTTTTCAATTTTTATAAGTTTCAGGGAACCCGGAAATTACAGATGTGGTATGAGATAAATATTTTTAATTTATGAAGTAATGGCTTCTTATTGACAACCATCAGATTTTTCGTTAATTTATAATTATACATAAGGTCATTTATTTATGGTGGATTGGAAAAACCGTGTTTATTGTGGAGAACTAACGGCAAGAAATACCGGACAATCTATCCTGCTACTTGGATGGGTGGATGCAATTCGGCATCATGGGAACGTTCTGTTCATTCATTTGCGCGATAATAGCGGAATTGTTCAGGTTGTTTTTAATATTCAGGAAAATCCAGATATTTTTCAAACCGCAACCAGTTTACGTGAAGAATTTGTGGTGGAAATCTTTGGAAAAGTGATGATCCGGCGAAAAGGTACGGAAAATCCCAACCTGAATACCGGACAAATCGAGGTGCTGGCAACCCATCTGAATATCCTTGCGCGGTCAAAAGCCCTGCCATTTCAAATATCGGAAAAAGCAATGGTGTTTGGCGAGGAACTCAAAGCCAATCCAGACAATGTTGATGAAGATCTGCGGCTGCAATATCGCTATCTGGACCTGCGTCGACCATCCATGCAGGAACATTTTGTCAAGCGCTATGAAATTATCAAAGGCATTCGGAAATTTCTCGATCACAAACATTTTATCGAGGTAGAGACACCCGTTCTGACCAAAAGTACTCCTGAAGGTGCGCGGGATTATCTGGTTCCCAGCCGTATTTTTCCCGGTTCATTTTATGCGCTTCCGCAGTCCCCCCAGCTTTTTAAGCAGCTTTTAATGATGAGCGGGCTGGATCGTTATTTTCAAATTGTTAAATGTTTTCGGGATGAAGATTTGCGGCCCAATCGTCAACCGGAATTTACCCAGCTCGATCTGGAAGCCTCTTTTATCAATGAAGAATTTATTTATGAATTGCTTGAAGAATTGACGGTTGAAATGTTTCGTACTGGTGGTATTGAATTGAATCGTCCTTTCCCGCGCATGTCCTATCACGAAGCCATGAATCGCTATGGTTCCGACCGACCTGATTTGCGTTTCGATATGGCCTTTGAAGAGGTGACCGATCTGTTAAAAAACACCCAATATTCCATTTTTCAGCGCATCATCAAGGCTGGTGGGCATGTCAAGGGCTTTTGCGTCAAAGGTCATGCTGAAAATCTCAGCAAAAATGTACTCCAGAACGAATATTCCCTGAAAATTGCCCCGTCTTTTGGTGCCAAAGGGATGACCTGGATGAAAGTGGTGAACGGCCAACTCGATTCCAATATTGTTCAATTTTTTAATGAAAATGAACTGACCAATTTGCGTGAACGGTTTAAAGCCCGGGAAGGCGATGTGCTCATCCTAATCGCCGATAAATCGCTGGATTTGATCAATCGCGTTCTTTGCAGTTTACGATTGCATCTGGCAAACCGGCTGAAAATGATTCCTTCAAACAGTTTCTATCCCCTGTGGGTAACGGATTTTCCGCTATTCGAATCAGACGGAACGAAATTGAATGCGGTTCATCATCCATTTACCATGCCGCATCGGGTCGACTTTGATATTCATAATATGGAAGAATTACTTGCGTTAAAAGCCAGAGCTTATGATTTGGTCATGAATGGTGAGGAATTAGGTGGCGGCAGTATTCGAATTCATCGGGTCGACATCCAGCGAAAAGTTTTTCAGGCACTGGGGTTACATCATGATGAAATCGAAAATAAATTTGGCTTCTTTTTAAAAGCATTGGAATTCGGCGCACCGCCGCATGGTGGGTTAGCCCTGGGGCTGGATCGGGTCGTGGCCATGATTTTACAGCTCGAATCCATTCGCGAAGTCATTGCCTTCCCGAAAAATCGCAGCGCTTTTTGTCCGCTGACACAGGCACCATCATTAGTTCAGGCTGCGCAGCTCCAGGAATTGGGATTGGATAGGCATTTAAAAGCAGAAATGATGATCAGCGAATTACCCGAAATGCCTTCTCAGGAAAAAATTGATGAACCGCGCCAAACATTCGAAAAAATTTCTCAGGATCAGGTCCATTATATTGCCCGATTGGCACGATTAAAAATAAATGATGTCGAAATTGAACAGTACCAGAAAGATCTCAATTCAATTCTGGAATATATGGAAATGCTCAGAGAAGTGAACACCGAAAACATTCTCCCGATGCATCATATCTTAAATCTGAAAAATTACTGGCGCGAAGATGTTCCGACCAATGCCAAAGCGCCCCAAAAAATTCTATCCAATGCCCCCTCCAGAGAAGGGGACTACTTTAAAGTACCACAAATTTTGGAGGGATAAGAAATGGAATTATGTGATTATCGGGTTACTCAGTTAGCCCGGATGCTTCGCCAGCGGGAAATCAGTGCATTTGATTTGATGGAATCGGTTTTTGAGCGTATTGATGTCCGGGAAAAGCTATTAAATGCCTATATTACCCTGACTCGTGAAATGGCTTTGAAGCAGGCAACAGCCGCCGATCAACGTTTTCAAAATGGTGAGCCACTCTCGATACTGGATGGCATCCCAATCGCCATTAAAGACAATCTATGTACCCAGGGGATTCGCACCACCTGTGGCTCCAAAATTCTGGAAAATTATATTCCACCATATAATGCCACAGCGATTCAACGTTTGACCGATGCAGGTGCTATCATTGTCGGGAAGACCAATCTGGATGAATTTGGGATGGGCTCCTCCTGTGAAAATAGTGCTTTTGGACCAACCCGAAATCCGGTTAATCCCGATTACGTAGCCGGCGGTTCCAGTGGTGGTTCCGCCGCCAGCGTTGCTGCGGGAGAATCAATCATCGCCCTTGGAACGGACACCGGAGGATCCATCCGAATTCCAGCCGCCTATTGTGGCATCGCCGGCATCAAGCCAACTTATGGAAGGGTTTCACGCTATGGTCTGGTTTCCTATGCCTCTTCCCTGGATCAAATTGGTGCCTTGGGGAAAACGGTCGAAGATTGTGCTTTATTACTTAATTCAATTTGCGGAAACGATCATCGCGATTCGACTTCTGCGAATGTTCCCACGCCGGATTTTTTGGCGACGCTCAACAGGGACATTAAAGGCTTGAAAATCGGATTGCCGGTGGAATATTTTGTGGAAGGGCTGGATAAATCGGTGAAAGAAATGATTATGCAGGCGGTCAATTTACTTGCCGAACATGGTGCTGAAATTGAAGAAATTTCCCTGCCCCATACAAAATATGCCATTAGCACCTATTATATCATCGCCACGGCCGAGGCCAGCAGCAATCTGGCCCGGTATGATGGCGTCAAATATGGCTTCCGAACACATCAGGCGGTCAAGGATTTGGTTCAAATGTACGAAGAAACCCGAAGTCAGGGATTTGGACAGGAAGTCAAGCGGCGAATCATGCTGGGGTCGTATGTGCTATCGGCAGGTTATTTTGATGCTTACTACCGCAAAGCCCAACAGGTACGCACATTGATTAAGCAGGATTTTGACCAGGCCTTTCAAAAAGTCGATTGCATCATCGGACCGGTTTCGCCTTCACTACCCTTTAAACTGGGCGAAAAAATTGCCGAACCATTACAAATGTATCTGGTTGACATCTATACCGTGTCATTGAATCTCGCCGGTCTGCCGGGACTCTGCCTCAATTGTGGCACGATTGATAATTTACCGGTGGGATTTCAAATTATCGGAAAATCTTTCGATGAAGAAACGATTTTGCGGGCAGGACATTTTTATGAAACCATAAAAAATGAATCAATTTAATATCGTAACTTATTCTAAAATCATAAATTGGTCATAAAATCATGGATTATGAAGTCATTATCTGCTTTGAAACACACGTCGAGCTGCATACGGCGACCAAACTTTTTTGCGATTGTGCGGTCGAATACGGTGCACCACCGAACAGTCATATTTGTCCGGTCTGCACCGGCCAGCCGGGTGCGCTGCCGGTTTTAAATAAAAAAGCGGTGGAATATTGTGTCCGCGCAGGACTGGCGTTGAATTGTGAAATTAATCGAAATTCACGATTTGCCCGGAAAAATTATTTTTATCCCGATCTACCCAAAGGCTATCAAATTTCCCAATATGAATTGCCATTTTGTGAAAATGGCTTTCTGGAAATTGCTGATGGAAATGGCGGCTTTTACCCGGTAGGAATTAAACGTATTCATCTCGAAGAAGATGCCGGCAAGCTTGTCCATTCCGCAGAATCACTGGAAAAGGCCGAACACAGTTTGGTTGATTATAATCGCGCCTGTGTACCTTTGCTGGAAATTGTTGGCGATCATCTCCGGAATCCGCTGCGATCCATTGAACAGGCCCGGATGTATCTCGAAAAACTGCGCCAGACTTTGCGCTATATCGAAATCAGCGAATGCATCATCGAAAAAGGCCAATTTCGGTGTGATGTGAATATTTCATTACGACCAAAAGGTTCAAAAAACTTTGGAAATCGGACAGAAATTAAAAATATGGCCTCATTTCGATTCATTAGCGAAGCCCTTGAGTATGAAATAAAACGCCAGACCGAGATTCTGGATTCGGGTGGTGAAATTTTACAGGAAACGCGCTTGTTTGATGAGCAGAAAAAGATCACTCTGCCCATGCGCAGCAAAGAAAATGCACCCGATTATCGTTATTTCCCGGATCCGGATTTGATCGAGGTGGAACTTGAAACTGACTTTATAGAAAAAATTCGCACGAACTTACCTGAATTGCCGGATCAAAAATTAAAACGATTTATTGAGGAATTTGGCATTTCCCGAAAGGATGCGATCATATTAACCCGCGATAAAAATGTCGCCGATTACTTTATCGAAGGTTCCCAATTCGCGCATGATCAAAAAAAATATTTGCGCTGGATTTTGAAAGAATTGTTCAAACTGCTGAATGAAGCGAATTCGGTGATTACTGACTGCAAGATTTCACCCCGGGATTTTGCCGAATTAATTAATTTTATTACCCAAAATCAAATCACCGAGCCCGTGGGACGCGATGTGTTAAGCGAGATGTTTCAAACAGGCCGCCAGCCAGGTGTTATTATTAAAGAAAAAGGGCTGCAAATCATTCAGGACGATTCGGCACTCGAACGAATTGTCGATGAAATTTTTGGGAAAAACCCAGAACCAGTCGCCCTGGTTCAGGCCGGGCAGCTTAAAACGCTGGAATTTCTCATCGGTCAGGTGATGCGGGAAACCAAAGGCAAGGCCAATCCCAACAAAGTTCGGGAAATCATGCTGCAGAAATTGTCAAAGTGATATAAAAAATTATTGGCCACAAAATGAAGGGCCACAAAAATACTTTTTAAATTTGAAATCCATTTTTTTGTGGCAACTTTATTCTGTGGCCAAAAAAATCTTTTAAAAGGATATTTCTCGTCACCAAATCCATTTCAAAACAATCTGCGGCACCTGGACTGCAATATGATCATTTCGATGAAAGTACCATTCAATTCCCATTCTGCAATTATTCAGCAATTTCATCCTTTCAGAATTAAAACCAAGTAGCAACTGAGGCTGGCCATTAATATCAGTCCCGTCAAAATCAGTTCCATTGACATCAAAATAGCCTTCAAAATAAAAAGCGACTGATTTATAAATCATGCTCGCACTCCAGAACGGCGTAATTTGATAGGTTGGACTATTAAATCGGTCTTTTCGATAAAGAAAATTTAGACCAAACGAATCAAAACCCGGAATTTTTAAATCCAGACCAGCGCCTATCATATTTGCCCGGAAGCCATCTCCCCCGCGATCCATTTGCGCTGCTAAATAAATATCCTGAACAAATCCCATTTTCCATTTCTGATTAATCAGCCGCGGGAGGCTGAGTCGCGTGAGCCATTCTCCATAAATAATATTTTTCTGTCCGGTGAGATTTCCATCAAAATCGACAAAATCACCCTGTAAAAAATCCACAAAGAAAAAATTATCCCCCAGCGACCAGGTTCCAAAATGCTCTAACGTGATAGCCGACATTTTTTCATTTTGGGTGTTAAAACCGTAGTAGCGATCATCAAAGCCTTTTCCGTACAGCAATTGAAGATTCGTACTGGAAAATTCTTCTGCAAAAATTGTCTGCGTTGATAAAATGAGTACCAGCATAAGACTTACTTTAATCAAAATCTGCATTTACAAATCCCTCCGAATGAAATTTCAGGCAATTTAAAAAATAAAAAGCGAATATACAAGAAAGAATTTTATCAAAACATCACATGAATAACGGGAATTGCTTCAAATTTCGGATCCATCCCTTTTAACCTGGATTATTCACAGACTTTAGCCACGAAGGCACTAAGACACTAAGAAAACAATAAGTTATTGTTTGTTAAAACTTGATTTTAACACTTTTTAAAAGTAGTAAAAGAATCGAATGAATTTTTTATGTTATGTTTTGTAACCGATCACAGGGAATAGTATCAAATTTGTTGTGTCGCCGGTTTTAC
>DYKB01000137.1 GCA_020722815.1 Caldithrix sp.
CTTCTTCTTCGAGCGCGATGATGGCGCCGATGTGTGCGATGCCGCGGGCGCCACCACCGCTCAAAGCGAGACCGATTTTTAGCGGATGTGTTTTTGAAGTATCTGAAATTGTTTGACCCCAAATACGATTAATAAATCCCGATGGCAGAAAAGTGATAGTCAATAAAATAGATATTATCGGGATAAAGTGAAATAAGCGAAATATTTTTTTGAATGAAATTTTCATATGATTTCTCCAAAAAATATGTGAATCACTCTTTTAAATTGAGAAAATTTTTTTTTCATTTCTTCTCAACGTTTCTTAAATACTTTGATATTTTTAGGATTAATAATTATTACCTGAAATTCTAAAATGAAACATTTTTTCTTCGGAGAACTCGCGAATTGACCCCATCTGTATCTCCCCCATTTTCAAAAAGCGAAAATGGGGGAGAGAACCCGGCTTTCTCTCCCCCCAATTCCGTTTTTTGGAATTTTGGGGAGGCAGGAGGATGTCTTTCATTGATTCATACCCTTACAAATTTCCATTTTAGAATTTTAGGTATTAAAAAAAACATGAAAGAACCTACCATCTGCTATAACTCCCATTTATCTGGCGCGTTAAATATACCAATCATGATTATTAGAATTATATATCTGAAAATATGATAGTTACTCGGAATTGGGAGAGCAATGGAATCAATTAAATTTCTTATTTTCTCTTTTCTATTATAAAGAAATGGCAACACGAATATATAAAGAAAAACAATAATTCCTAATAAAAAACTAAATATCAGTTTATTGATTCTAATATTGTTGAAGATCAAATTGTGTATATTTGTTTCATTTTGTGAATTATATGTGAGAAAAAAATCAGGGCTTTGGACATCAAAAATTCTCTGCCCCCACGAAATTTCTTCGCCTACACCAAACAAAAACATGAATGAAAATAGAATTAGGAATAATAAAAATCGAAAGCTACGTAATGAAATGAGTTGAAAAAATCGTTTAATGCTAATAATAAAACAAATGAACAAGGCTATTGCTGTTAACCATTCAACAATTCTGTCTTCGCCCACATAGGATCTGTAGGCGGGAATATTCTTATAGTACAGGGCAATTCCTATTATTACTAAAGTGAAAAGCAGAGTTATAGCAGTATGTTCAAATTCTGTTGATGCGCTTATTTCATTCTTTATCTTTACCTGCGGTCTTTTTAAATGATAAACGAGTGAAGATTTCATTTTAAAATTCTCCTTTATTTTTTTTTATGGATAAAGAAATGGATTTGATAGATGACCTCAATAATTTAGGTACAACTTCGTCCGTATTTATACTATCAAATTTTATTTGTTTTAATCTTAATGTTATTAAAATAAGCAGCAAAATTGGAAATCGATTCTCTATATTAATTTCGCCATTATTCGACACGACCTCATATATTTTTTTCATAATTTTTCTTCCGTTTTGCCTGGCTTGCTCAAAAAGTGATTCTAATTCTCCGACTTTTTTTATCCCTAATCGTTGGAACACCACCAACAAATTACGAATCGAATTAGGGTCGCGCAGAATTTTTGTTTGTTTGAAACCAATTTTACTCGCCTCTTCAATAATAAATTGGATCAAATTTTGATGAGTTCGAAAAAAATATTCAAGCGTTGATGAGTTGATTTTAGCTGTTAAATCTCCCATTTTGTATTTCGCTAAATCATTATATTCCCTTGACCCGGTGCGAGCGGCAATCATGAGTCCGGTCATCATCGGCCCAACTTCCCGAATAACCGAGATGCTGATGATTCGTCCTAACAGTAGCTTGGCACCAAAGGGTTCCAGCTTTTTACCCCACTCAAATGCCATGACCATGCTTGTAAACGATGTTGCCACAATTGTGAGAAAGAGGGCTTGAACGCCCATCATATAAAATTGTCGCATGGTTTCATCCCGATAACGAAAGGCATTGCCCAGGGATCCTAAGGTTTTAAGAGCAAGCAAGATTCTGCGTCTGACACCATCTACCTGAGATATTTTTAAGATATTTGTATCCATTTTAGCCGAGTTGTTTCAGTTATACCTCCAGAGAACTATGAGTTGTGTTTTTTATGGCCTTTCTGATAAAAACGACTCTCTGCAACGTCGTATAATTCGTCAAAATAGCCATAAGAAGGAGCAAGACTTTTAGCACCATTCCTTGAAAGAGGATTCCGATAATCAGAGCAACAATCCGTTCGGAACGTTGCATCAAACCGCTTGGACATGTATAGTTGATACTCTCTGCCTTGGCCCTTACATAGCTTGTGGAAAAGGATCCGATGAGAACCAGGCTGACAATAAGAATCCACCAGGGCTGTTCCAGCCTGTAGAAATAGAATCCCAGGCCCATATATACAAAAGCTTCGCTGTACCGGTCCACAGTGGAATCCAATACAGCTCCGAATTGGCTGGTGAGATTGGCAGATGTTGCAAGCTGTCCGTCCAGAATGTCAAAAATTCCCATCAAAATTACAAAAACAAGTCCCGTAGCCATTTGGTGTAATGCCAGAGAAATTCCGGCTAATAGCCCCATTAGGAGACTGAACAGAGTAATGACATTGGGAGTAATACCCGTTTTGACAACAAAGTTTGTTATAAACTGCATCTTTCTAACGAACAGTTTTTCCACTTTATCCGGAAGAATTCCGTTTGGAGAATCCGACATCTTCATTCCTTCATGTTATCTAATCAGCGTTTCAATGTCTAAGATGTATCTGAATTAAGAGTAGAGAAACTTTTCACAAATTGTTTTCGTTCTGTTTTAAAGACAATGAGATCGATTTTACACTCGATCCCAGTAATTTTTGTATCACTTTATTTGCGTCAATGTCATTAAATTTTATCACTTTTAATCTTAAAGTAATTACAATCAGCAGAATAATGGGAAACGGATAATCAACGGGAATGATGCTTTTATTTGAAATAACCTGATATATATTTTCCATGATGCCTGGCCCCTTTTCCTGAGCCTCTGCAAAAAGCGCTTCCAGTTCCCCCATAGAAAAAATGCTTAATCTCTGAAACAACATGAGCAAATAGCGAAGTGAATTCGGATTGTGCTGAATGATTGTTTCTTTGAACCCGATTTTTACGGCTTCATCAATAATTGATTGAATCGTCGATTGGTGCGTCTTAAAAAAATGGCCGAGGGTTAAGGCGTTTATTTTTGCTGACAAATCGCCCGTTTTGTATTTTTCCAGATCCTCCTGTGCCTGCACTTCAAGTTTTTTCTTGATGGCTAAAAATTGACTATCAGCCAGCTCAAATAGTGCGCTTAATTGGAATATTTGTCTTTGAATATCCTGAGGTATTTCCTCGGCAGTTTTGTAGCGAATTTTATGATCAATGATGGACCAGGCATGTTGGGCAACTGTTCTGATTTGTACCTCAAAAATAATGTCTTTAAATTTTTCAATTTTGATGTTGCCAAAATTGTTTCGAAGCGAAATTTTATAGTGTTTTGAAGAATACCCAAACTGGTCCGGCGCTCGATGTTGTGCTTCGTACTCGAAATTTTTTAAATGGACTTTAAAATTGCTTTCAATGAAATCAGCAATCCGATCAACGTCTTCCAAATAAAACGCAATCACTCTGACGCCAAGCAAATCATTAAACCGTGGAGAAAAATGTTCATTGTTGGAAATAAGCCGGTACGCTTTATCAAGAAAACTTGGCAGCGGCTTGATCCTGGTCTCAATTTGTGAGTAAGCAATATTATTGTCGAGAAGAATTTTTTCCAACAGTAATTTTATTTCTTTCAAAAACTCATTATAAGTTGGATAGTTGTTTTGATATTCCAAAATTAAATCAAATACTCGCATTATAGAGACTCTTTCTGATTAATGATCATCTTACCATTTTATAAAATGAACAGGGAGATCAGTTCATTGCCTTCACATTCATCTTTACTAAAATTTTAAAAAAAATAATTCACCGTTGTATTAAAACCATTTTCCCAATACTTTAAAAGCCGTTTGACATTTGAAATAAAAAATTAATCATCAATCCCGTGTTAATTTTCAATTGCGGCAAAATCAAAAGCACCGTTAAAAATAAAACCTCATCCATAAATCGAATTTGCTTTGTAGCTGTTTACTGCCGAATTCACTCTTTTCTTCCCCTACAATCAGGGTAGGCCAGAAGATCACCGAAAAATTGGACACCGGCGAGT
Organism: Caldithrix sp.; assembly: GCA_020722815.1. Lineage (GTDB taxonomy): Bacteria > Zhuqueibacterota > Zhuqueibacteria > Thermofontimicrobiales > Sulfurfontimicrobiaceae > DYKB01. The sequence continues at coordinate 4,181 of DYKB01000137.1, forward strand.
AACTCAATGGCGCCCCGATAATTGCGCTCTTATCCTTCAAATTGTAAATCGCATAGACCGAAGGTGAAAAGTAAACCCAGTTAAACGGCTCCGGCTGCGTGATTTTCAGATACAGATAATCCTGCATTTGTGTCATGTCGGAAGTCATGTCACTCAAATTATGTGGTAACATACCATTTTGAACGGCTGTTTCAATCAGGCTGAAATAATCAGAATATTCATTTTCTGTCCAGCCAAAATCGTGGTGATAGTATTCTGCAATGATGGTCGTATTCCAGCGGTTCAGATATCGAACCCCCAAAAGCCAGGAATTTCCGTCTTCCACAGATTGTGTCGGCATTCCGCCTGCAAATCGAAAAACAGTATCATCAGGTGAATATGCATATTCACCGTGTATTTCGATATTTTCCTTCAGATTCAGCGAAAAATCAGCGCCATATTTTGCCGACCCATCTCCTGAAAAATATCCCATCACATCCACATCTGTATTCCACAGCAAAGCATACCCTTTTAAAGCAAAATCCGTGTTTTCAATTTCAGCATAGCGATCGTTAATATTTTCCAGCGGTGGAATTGCCACGGCTGTCAGGGCTACGTTCTGCAACCAGTTACTGTTGAGACTTTTGATCGTCTCGAAACTCACCGCCAGCAATCCAGCCTGCGCCAATTCCGGATTTTCCGGATCTTTGAATGGATTGACAAATCCCACCGGATTAAAAGCATATCCTTTTCCCCAGTTAAAAACCTGTTTCCCGAAACGAAGGGCTGAATTCAGCGAAAAATTGTAATTTCCGTATGCTTCAAATAAATCAAATTGAGCGTTTGTATCATTAAGGTAACTGCTGTGTGTCTTCAAATGAAACCCCATATCCCGGCTTCTGTAATCTGCATTCAGATACAGTTCCATCCGGTATTGAGAAAGATAATCCGAAAGATCATCCGGGAATTGAAGCTGGTAAAACGGTGATCCTGTCCGCATCTGCATCGCGGAATATTTGCCATCCAGATTACCGGACCATTCAAGCGACTTTTTTTGTTTTTCCGGTATTTGGAAGGAATCATCCTGTGCAAATACAAAAGCGCTGGCGCAGAAAATCACCAGCATGAACAGCAAACGCTTCATCTCAATTCCTCCATCCTTGACAGAAAATTCAAGGTAAAGACCTCATCCGGGAACTTCCGCGGCGTAATGGTGGCGTAAATCATCAACGAACGGTAGCCTTTATACAGCGGGCTGTACGTTTCGATGACCGAAGGGCGCTTGAGTCCATTGCCAAAATCCTTGATCTCCTTAAATTCCAGCGTTTTGATCAGCATGCTGCTGGCAGAATAGCACTCGATTTTGGTGACCAGCAAGGTATTTTTTGTCGCCCACATTTTCAAATTATCGTAAGCGACCGTTTTATTTTTCGCCTTTAAATTGAGCAGATATTCGGTCGCCGTTTGCTCCTGAATGGTCGCATCATATTCCACATAATAATCCAATTGCATAATATCCGCATTGTTGAAGACGCCACCAGTAATCGATTGCAGGCTGGTAATGCGTATCGGCTTCCCGACATTGGGGATGTAGAGCCACATGTTGTCGCTGAGCCGTAGCGTGGCACGGCCTTTCTCGCTGGCAGGGGAAAGATAGAGCATCGCCACCTTGTCTTTGTCTTTTTTAACAGTATAGAAAAGATATTCTTTCGCCGATCCATCCGGTTCTTCGTTAATCAGTTTTCGGTATGATTCATAAGTTTCAGGCATCAGGTTTTCGTCAATTTTCCGCAATAGTTCGTTGGCATCCTGTCCGAACATAATTCCTGGAAAAGTGATCAAGACACTAACCGAAATCACTATTCTGGACAACATCGTTCTAATCATTATTTTTTTCCTTTCTCAAATAATTCCCGATTTTTCTCACAAAGTTCTACAAACAGACTGTCACTATATGGTTCTGATATTGTATAGGCAATATTCAATTCAGAACTCACAATATAAAGTGTGAACAACTCTTTTGAAGGATATTGGTCAAAAACCGTCCCCTTCCAGTCGATCAGGAAGCGAAACGCCTGCTTTTTCAACTTCGATTTAATGAGTGATTTTGGCATAAACACAGGAACGTTGGTCATTTCTTTGACTCCGATTATCACAATCATTTTCCCATATTTTTCCTGTAGATAACGCATCCATTTTTGACTTTCATCCATCCAGTATTCACCGGTTTTTTTGTCCGGCATATCCTTCAAAAAGCACAAAACAACTGTTTTGTCAGAATTATCAGATAATCTAAATGGTTTGTCTTCGGCATCGTGTAAAATAAAATCCGCTGCCGGTGTTTGCGGCTTACTAACAGTATTTTTTTCTGCCTGTTGGGCGTCTGCATCATTGGACTGGCAAAATCCCGCCACTACGATACCAAGCACGCCGATCAGAAAAATTATCCTTTTCATTTTCAATCTCTTTCCTTTTATACGTGTCCAAGCGCATCCACTGGCTCTAATTTCGACGCTTTATGCGCAGGCTGCCAACTGGCGAACAACGACATGAGCACAACGATGCCTGACGAAACCAGGATCTCACCCCACGGAACCTGCGGTGCCAACGTCAGGTGCATCATGCCGAATACAAACGAAATTGGTACGACATTCAGAAAATACAGCAAGCCGACCCCAATCAAAATTCCCGCCAGGGTACTCATCACGCCTAACGCAAAACCTTCGGTTAAAAACAGCGCCAGGATTTTGAGCGGCTCGGTGCCGATGGCGGCGATGGTGCCAATCTCGCTGATTCGTTCGTACACCGACATCATCATAATGTTCATAATACTGATCAGCACGATCGATATCAGAATGATCCGTACCATCATTAACAACAGATCAACTATTTTGGCAATGCTCGAAAACGGAGAAAGCTGTTCCCAGGTGTGGATTTCAAACAGCGGACGGCCGCTCTGGTCTTTCAGTGGCATTAACGCCGATTGCAACTGCTGGCTGACTGCCTTCAATTTGCCAAAATCCTTCACCCGCAGGGCAATTTCGGATACTTCTTCGCCTTCGATTCGCAGCAGTGTTTTGGCGTCGTCGATGTGAATATAGCCATCTTTCCCCTGCGGACCCAACACACCTTTGGCAACCCCCGCAATCCGCAGCGCAGTTCCGTTGACCGATCCATCTTTATTGGTGGCAACGATAACCACTTCATCACCAATTTTCAATGAAAGCCCATTCACCAGAATATCGGGCACAATAATTTCTCCCACCTGCAGAAACGGCCTGTCTTTGCTCACGCCCGCCACACGGTCAGTCAATGCGGGACAGGTTTCAGCTTCCCGTTCCGGATACACCGCAGTCAGGCGGATATTGGATGTCTGCGCATAATTGCTGATCATGGCGCCGAATTTAATGCGTGGGGAATAGGCTTCGATCTGATCGTGCGGGTCAATTATTTTATTCAATTCATTCAGGTTCGTTTCATCAAGGAAAATATTGAGCGGCAGGTTGTCGATGGAAACAACATAACCTTTTTTGTGGATTTGAATATCCGCCAGCACCGAGTCCGTCAAAATTCCGATCATCGATTCTTTGAACGATCCGCCCAGACCTGCAAAAACAATCACGAAAATCACGCCCAGGGCAATTAACGATGATGTCAAAAAAGTTCTTCTTTTATAACGAAACAGATTTCGGATCGCGATTCTGATAATATTCTTCATCTAATTTGTCTCCTTTACCGTTTGAAGTTCTTTGCCCACAATTGTGCCGTCTTCCAGCCGGTAAATAATTTCCGCCGCGCCGACTACTTTGGGATCGTGAGTGGAAAAAATAAAGGTGGTGTTAAAATCAGTCTTCATTTTGCGCATGATGTCGATAACGTTAAAAGCCGTGGCATGGTCTAAATTCGCCGTCGGTTCATCCGCCAACACTACCTGGGGTTTGGCGACCAGCGCCCGAGCTACGGCCACACGCTGCTTTTGCCCGCCAGAAATCTGGTTGGGATATTTGTCCTTTTGTTCCAGCATGCCCACCTTTTCCAGCAAATCCAATATCCGCGTTTTGCGTTCTGCTTTGGGAACATTCTTGACCATCAGTAGCGGATACTCGACATTCTCATAAACCGTCAGCACGGGAATCAAATTGAAATTCTGGAAAATGAATCCCAGCGTCTCACCCCGAAAATGTGCCGCTTGCTTCCGATTCAATTGATTGATCCGCACATCATTGACAACAATAGTACCCGCGCTCGGTTTATCCAGACAACCGATCAGATTCAGCAGCGTCGTTTTCCCACTCCCCGACGGACCGATAAATGAAATAAACGCGCCCTTATCGATCTCGATGTCGATCTTTTTTAAAGCGTTCACCGAGACTTCGC
>DYKB01000227.1 GCA_020722815.1 Caldithrix sp.
GGGTATTGGTGGAGTGAGGAAGAGGTCAATCAAAAGCTTAAAGTGATGATTACAAGAGCTTTTGAGACAATTTGGGAAAAGTCGGTTGCCAAAAAAATACCTTTAAAGCAGGCGGCTTTTGAAGTCGCCATAGAAAGGATTACCTCGGCGATGGTGTAGAAAAAGCTTGACACCGTGTTTTTTCGTCGACTTCACCCCCTAAAAGGGGGTCCCCCAAGTCATAGACTCGAAAACAGGTGTCTGCGCTTTTTCCAGAGAAGCGTAGATGCCAAATTTTTTGCGACTTTGGACCTCGCGACTGCGAGGCGGCTCCAACGGAGACAAAAAATTTTGGTATCAAGCTTTTAATTTCGTTTTTGCTATAATATAAACACTGGGTATGCAAGATTTGAGGCTATTTTTGGTTTTTTTTAAAGAGTATTTTAAATCACGACTGACGAGGTGGGGAGTTATTTTTGAGAAGATAAAAGATCTGATTGTCGCTTTTCTCATCGCCAAAAGAGGCAAATATTCTCAGTCTTTTTTAAACACCTCATTTTTTTTATTGGTGGCTTCAACTTTGATCGGCGGGCCGATTATTGCTGAAAATAATCCGTTTATTTCTGGTTTAACGAATGAGGGAAGTAAATATCAGGCAGAAGAGGTGGCTTATAATCCTTATGAAGGATCATTGCAAACAGTCATTTCGGTTAAGCCGCGCGATTCCATTATTGATTATAAAGTGGTTGGCGGTGACAGCTTAGCCTCGATTGCCAAAAAATTTGATATTTCGATCGATACCATTAAATGGGCGAATAATTTAAAAACAGAGGTGATTAAACCGGGTCAGGTGTTAAAAATCCCGCCGGTCACCGGCGTTGTTCACAAAGTGGTCTCCGGAGAAACGATCTATACCATTGCGAAAAAATACAGTACCGATGCCCAAAAAATTGTCAACTTTCCTTTTAATGATTTTACCGATCTGGACACTTTTGGCTTGACGGCCGGACAGATTTTATATGTCCCCGATGGGGTAATTGAGGAGAAAAAGCCGCGGGTCAGACCACAGTATTTTGCTCAGATTCAGGCAGGAGTTAAAGGAACGTCAAATTTTATCTGGCCAACATCAGGTGTCATCACCCAATATCCGGTTTGGTATCATATGGCTGTTGATATTGCCAACGCGGCGGCACCGGCGATCATTGCCGCGGACAGCGGGACAGTAACATATGCCGGCTGTGTCCGCTATGGCTATGGTTGTCATATTGTGATTGATCATGGCAATGGTTATCAGAGTTTGTATGCTCATCTTTCCTCAATTGG
>DYKB01000228.1 GCA_020722815.1 Caldithrix sp.
GTTCTACGAACATAAAGCGGAAATCGAAGCTCATCTCCGCCACAGAGAAAACGATCTGTTTTCACTGAATGAAACGATCATTCTTTACGATCTGACCAATACTTATTTTGAAGGCCGCGCAGCTTCCAATTCCAAAGCCAAATTCGGACGTTCCAAAGAAAAGCGATCGGACTGTAAATTGTTGACCCTGGGTCTTGTTATTGACAGCAAGGGTTTCCCTAAAACCAGTCACGTGTTTTCAGGCAGCCAAAGCGAGCCCGAGACGCTGTTGGATATGGTGAAAACGTTGCGCCAACAAGATCCGACAGACACCCAAAAACCAACGGTGGTGATTGATGCTGGTCTGGGCACCGATGAGAATCTCGACGCTCTCAAAGAACATTATCATTATATTGCTGTTTCGCGAAAAAAGATTGAGCCGCCAGTTTCTGATGACTTCATTGTTATCAAGGAGACAAAACAGAACACGGTGGAAGCAACACGTATTTCAGGTGAGGATGAAGTCTTTTTGTATTGTAAAAGTCATTTGAAACAGCAAAAAGAGCGCTCCATGCAGGGGCGATTACGCCAAAATTTTGAAGAACAGCTTACTCATATCGCAGAATCGATTCATAAGAAAGGCTGCACCAAACGATATGACAAAGTGCTTGAGCGAATCGGCAGACTGAAAGAAAAGTATAAACAGATCGCTCGTTATTATCAGATCCATGTGGAAGAGAAGGACGCGCTGGCCTGCCGGATTACCTGGAACTATCTGCAGGAACAATCCGACCAGCGATTCTCTGGCTCATATTTTTTGCGAACAGATCGTTTTGATTTATCGGAACAAGAAATCTGGTCGATTTACATTATGTTAACACAACTGGAAGATTCATTTCGAACGCTTAAAACAGACCTGTTGCTGCGTCCGGTATTTCATCAAAAAGAACATCGAAGCGACGCCCATATTTTTATTACCTTGCTTGCATATCACTTGCTGCACAGCATTCGTAGCTGTTTGAAGGAAAACAGTATTCATTTAAGCTGGCGTAAAATCCGTGATCGGATGTCTATGCACTGTCGAGTGACCAATCGGTTAAAAACCAAAAGTGGTGATATGCTTTTTATCCGTAAATGTTCGGAACCAGAAGATTTCCACAAATCGATTTACGATGCCCTGAAGCTGGATCACTGTCCGTGCAAAACGAAAAAATACAGAATTAAAATCTGTAGTGACCCATAAACTGTTTTAAATACCAAAAATGAACTTAACTTCAATAATCATGATTGTGTCTATTTAAAATTGTGGTGAACTTGGGTTA
>DYKB01000138.1 GCA_020722815.1 Caldithrix sp.
GAAAATTCGCGCCGGATTTTGTGCCGCTGCTGGAATAGCGCTGGGCATAAATATCGGAATTGCCATTTCGTTCGTCCTCCCACACCACCACAAAATTCCCGCTGGCATCCACCGCGACGGAAGGATCGTCTTGATAGCTGCTGCCGCTGTCATCATTCACCCGAAAATTCGCGCCGGATTTTGTGCCGCTGCTGGAATAACGCTGGGCATAAATATCATAATCCCCATTTCGCCCGTCCTCCCACACCACCACAAAATTTCCATTATCATCCATAGCTATTGCAGGATTCCATTGGCTACTTCCCCCCACATTCTCATTCACCTGAAAATCCTCCAACACCGCGGCCATCACCGACTGCTCCTGGCTGGTTAAAGGGCGGTTGTCCGGGGTGGAAATGTTGCTGCTGTTGAAGGATTGGCCGGTGCGGGTTGGTAAATTCCCGGCAAAATCCGTTCGCAGCACCCGCGCCAGTTGCCGGGTAAATTCGGCTTCCGGCAGGCGGTGGCGGAACAGGCGGGTAATTTCGTGCAGTTCCCGGGGCGAAAGTTGGTCCAGTCCGGCCCGGGCCAGTTCCTGCCGCAGTTCGGCGGGGGAAAAAGGTGGCGTGGTTTGGCGCTGGTGGATTTCGAGGAGTTGGTCCACGATATGGGTGTTGGCAGCCAGTAGCTGCGGGCTGAGTGCAAGACTCAGCCAAAGCCATACTAATATAAAATGATGAATTCGCATTATAAGGTTCCTTTTTTTATCACATTCGATCCGTATTTCCGGCCGGCACTTTGCCGAATCCGAAAATCGGATTCGGGAAGTTCGCCAGCAGGTAGTGAATTACAATTCAAAATAATGCCGAACCAGGCTTCAGGGTCGTCCCGGCGGAATAGTAAATTGATCGGCAGCCGTGGTAAACTCTTTGGCCGTAGTATTTTCATTATACCGGCTCTCTGTATCTACTACCACAATCGCCAGATAGTATTGGGTGCTGGAGTTCAAGCCGGTTATTTTTAAACTGGTACTATTCGGATTGGTAATATCTTTTTTACCATCATCATTGGCGCTGAGCGGCTGTGAGGTATCCAATAACACGCGGTAAAAGGCGAAATCGGGTTCCGTGGAAGCTGTCCAGCTTACATCGACGGATGTTGCCGTGATGTTGCTGATGGTAACCGTAACCGGTGGTGGGGTAATCCAGGCCACCGTAATGGTAATATTTTCGGTATCCTGATTCAGATCGCTGGTTTGCGTACCATCAAACTGGACACGATTATTGCCATCCAGTCCTTCCACTTTAAATGTCCGGTTTTTTCCTTTAGGGATTTCGAAGGTACCCGCTGCGGTGTTACCATTTTTAACCAGTTCCTGTTGAATATCATTCATGTCCGTACCGGTAACGGTGACCTGAATTTTTAAAATTTCCAGCATTTTTTCCGGTTTTAGTAGTTTATTGTTACTGCCGGCAAAATGTATTTGAAGCGCAACCTGACTGACGTCGCTATTCGATGAAATCGGATCAATGTTTGAACACGCGGTTAATATAATCATCGAAAGCATTAAAGCGTAAAAGCAATATTTAAGGTTCATAGTGTCTCCCGATCTGTTTTTGCCACCCGCTTAAGGAATTGTGATACTAATGGTGACCATTGAATTTTTATTTTCTTCTGGCTCAGCTTTTGGTTTAAGTATAAAGTAAGCCGCAGCCCCCGCAGCCCCGGCCCCGGCGGTTAATAATAACCATTTTTTACTCCCTTTTTTGGCTTTGGCTGGTGTTGGTTCTGGTTCCGCGGCTAATTGGGCGGTAACCAATTGCCCATTGTTTGCCAGCGTGACCGTCTGTTCCCAGGTCTGAAAACCATCCAGTTCCAGGCGCACCACATGAACCCCCGAACGTAACGTACGGGTGAGCGGGGTTTTACCTTCCATTTTATTATCAATATAAACCGTTGCCCCTGCTGGCGTGGATTGAATCGGCATCGTCAACGCCCCGGCGCTGGCATAGCGCTGTTCAATTTTTCGGGCCAGGTTTACCACCATGGTGCGTATTTCCATTTCCGAATTGCTGGCGGCATTTTCGGCATGCAGCGCTTCTCCATTTTCGGTGGTCACCAGGCGAATATCGGTCTCAACCCGGGCCCCAAATTTGGCGACATTGCCCAGCACCAGCAGATCGACCCCATAGACCTTGCCGATTTTTTGGGCAGTATTGGGATCCACCACGCCTGCCTGCCCCAGACCGATTTCATTCATAATTTTTTGAATTTCACTGCGTTCCACCACCTGAAAAACCTTGCCGTTGATAAGTTCGGTCATCAACATGCCGGCAATAGCTTCCCCGTTGGCTTCTTTTTTCGCGGCGGGGTTCGTGTCAGTGAAGGGCAGCACGGCGATCCGGGCGCGTTCTTTTGCTGGCTGTGCATACAGGCTGTTTGTAGGATGAAAAACAGAGGTCTGGATTAAAAATAATAAGATGAAGAATACGGTTGGTTTGAAAGACATTTTAGAGCCTCCCTGAGATGCATGATAGATTTAAAAGCTGGTTGTGGTATCCCCTCATTAAGGGTGAGTAAAATTCAGACCTTCGGGGTTTTCTGGTTGTGCTCCCGTGATTATTTAAATTATCGGAAGTCGCACAAGAAAAATCCCGAAGGTCTTGCCCCGTTTTTTGATGGGATACTTTTCGTTTAATCTAAGTTGTAATTAAATAAAAAGTTAATTGTAACAAATTATTATTTAATACAGTTGGAAATTTTGAAATTTTAAAATGTTAACAAATTGAATTACCTGACAGACTTATTATTATAATAACGTAAAATCCGATCAAAACAGCTCATCAAAATTCAAAAATTTTTAAGTGTGATTTTTTACAATCAAGCCGATTTATTTGAAAAATTAATAAGTTATCCCTTGACTTTCACCTAAAAAAAAATTATATTATCTTCATATTTACACAGTTATATTTCTATTACAATCAGTATTGGCTGCTGTCATTATGGAATTCAATGATATGACCCATATATGTCATTTTTGATATTTGGATGTTTATTAATTAGTGTTTGTTCGCAAACGCAATTATGTCGGGCAAATTGCCAATTTGTCAGGCTTAGAGCCTGTATCAAACATTAGATTCAGACAAATTAACAATTTGTCCTACAATTTCGGACAGACTCCAATTAATAAGTTACTTAAGTTTCGCACATGATATATGAGCTTATAATCAGTAAAATTAATTGCCCAAAAATTGCTAATTCTTTAAAAAACAATAGCTTTAAACAGGATTCCAAATCTATCTTAAATTAGTGGAAATTAAAATTTTGAGAATAAATTGACCTTTTAAAAAATATTTGTAAGACGATAATGAAATTATGCCACATTTTACGCGGTAAATTACTAAAATATATAACGCAGAGGTCGCTGAGAACGCAGAGAAAAGCAAATGAGTTAATTTTTTTCCACTGCGCCGCGGCGTCCTCTGCGTTAAAACGGTTCGTTGTCTGAAAAATATCGGATAATATCATTTTGAACACCGAAATGAAAAAAATATTTAACATGTTAATTTTATAGATGTTATAACAGGATAGTGTAATTTATTTGTATTGTTTTTTAATAAGTTATGATATGCGAAACTTAAGTAAGTTATATTAATGATACGCTGATAATCAAGCTAATTATTGATATGTTTTATGAGTATCCGCTCAAAAATTAAGGGCAAAATATTGTTATTTTGTCATTCCAGGCGAAGCGAAGAATCTGTGGTACCATGCGGCACCAGTAATCTTTAGATTCTTCGTTCAGTAAAAAACGCTGAACTCAGAATGTCAGAATCACCCACCATTTTTGAGGGGATACTTTTATTATTTACCAATTCATTGATTTAATGCTGCCTGGTCAGATTGAAGTTATTGGTTAAGATGAACGAGCGGTTGATGTCATTCTGAGGAAACGTTCTTCGGTGACGCGGAATTTCGGGCCGCTAAAACATCGGGATTCAGAATGACATAAAAATGTAATCTGATTCAGCCGAAATTGGATTGATGAATAATTCATTGCGTCTGTTTTTCCCGCCAATCTGAATTTCACGCAAATTTAACTCATCACGGACTGATGAAAAGTTTGCAGAAATCACGCAATGAATGAAGCCTGCCTGAAAAAATATACTGTGGGAGAGTGTAGAGAGAGTTTTTAGTGATTAAATGACGATTTAACAAAGATGCTAACGGGTTTCTATTAGTAACGGGAATTCTAGTGTTATTTTTGTAAACATCTGGCTGAGGAACTATTATGGAACAAGAATCCGGCGAAATTACACTTCTCCTGCACGCTATCAGTAATGGTGATCAAATAGCTTTTACACAACTCTGGGAAATTGCCTACCGGGAATTGAAACGGATTGCTTCGAATTCTTTGAAAAAGCAATTGCCTGCCAATACGCTGAGTACCACCGACCTGGTACATGAAGTTTTTCTAAAACTGATGAATGCAAATGATAAAAATTGGCGGAATCGCCAGCATTTTTATCGGGTGGCTGCACACGCAATGCGGCAGGTGCTGGTGGATTTGGCCCGTAAACAGAAAACCCAGAAACGCGGGAATGGCGCAATTCGAATACAGCTTAATGGCGAAATCGCGATTGATCGACATAATCTGGACAGAATATTAGCGATTAACGATGCGCTGGAAAAGTTGACGCAATTGAACACCCGACAGGGCAAAGTGGTCGAATTACGCTTTTTTGCTGGTTTAAGCCTGGAAGAAACGGCGAAAAATCTTGAAGTATCGCTGGCAACTATCAAACGCGACTGGAATCTGGCCAAAGCGTGGCTGACACGGGAATTGGGGGAGAATGAGCATGCTTAGTCCAGAAAAGTGGCAGTTGGTTGATTCGATTTTTCAAAAAATAATTGACTTTTCACCGGAAAAACGTGAGCAGGTTCTTACCGAATTGGCTGGAAAAGATGCTGAATTGGCCGCAGAAATTAAATCACTGGTTCAGGCCTTCGATCAGGTGCCGGATTTTTTGGAGAAACCGGCCGCCAGGATGCTGGAGTGGAATGATGATGATGCACTGCCGCAGGCGTTCATTGGCAGGCAAATTGGTTTCTATCGGGTGGTGAAAGAATTGGGCCACGGTGGAATGGGCATGGTTTTTCTGGCCGGGCGCGCTGATGGTCAGTTTGAAAAACAGGTGGCTTTAAAAATCATGCGCCGGGGGGTTGAAAATACGCAGTTGTTTCGCCGGTTTCAGGCCGAACGACAGATGCTGGCACAGTTTAATCATCCCAACATTGCGAAATTATTGGATGGTGGATTGACGGATGATGGACTCCCGTATCTGGTGATGGAATATATCGAAGGCGTTCCGATTGATGCGTATTGTGATCAGCACTAGCTCAATATTACGGAACGAATTAAATTGTTTCTGCAGGTAAGTGCGGCGGTTGGTTATCTCCATCAAAATTTAATCGTGCATCGGGATTTAAAGCCGGGCAATATTCTTGTGACGAATGCGGGTGTCCCTTTTCTCCTGGATTTTGGTATTGCAAAACTTTTAAATTCAGTCCAGTCACGCCCCGGTGAAACCCTGACGCAGGCTGGAATGTGGTTGATGACGCCAGACTATGCCAGCCCGGAACAAGTCTGTGGTGAACCGATCACAACCGCCAGTGATGTTTACTCGGCTGGTGTCTTGCTGTATAAATTGCTCACCGGACATCGGCCCTATCAATTTGAATCCTTTTTGCCACAGGATATCATCACGGTGATATGCCAGAAAAATCCGCGCCGTCCCAGCACCGTTATTCAAAACAGACCTGTACCGCAATCGGCCGGTTCAGATACTGAAATTGTGCCCGATCCGGTTTTTATGAGTCGTGAAGGAAGTTTTGAACGACTACAGCGGCGATTAAAAGGGGATCTGGATCAAATTCTGTTAAAAGCTTTAAACAAAGAGCCGCAAAGACGCTATCAAAGTATTCAGGGATTCAGTGATGACCTCCAACGTCATCTTGAAGGCCGGCCGGTGCAAGCGCAAAAACGTACCTGGCTGTATCACGCCAGAAAATTTATCATGCGTAACCGTTTCCGGGTGATTTTCGGCTTAACTTTGTTCATTTTGCTGATTATTTTTGTAACTTCTATCATCCGACAATCGATTCAAATTACCAAAGAAAGAGATAAAGCCCAACAGATCACCAATTTCATCGTGGATATTTTTAAAGTTGCTGATCCGGAAATATCGCAGGGGGATACGATAACCGTAAGAGAAATTTTGGATCGTGGCGCCCATAAAATTCGGACAGAACTGGCGGAACAACCTGAAATCAAGGCATCGATGATGGATGTGATGGGGCAGGTTTATCAGAATTTGGGCTTATTGACGCCGGCTGATTCACTCATTTCAGAAGCATTAAAAATTCGTCAGATTTTATTACCCCCCGCGAATTCAGATTTGCTCAAGAGTCGAAATGCTTATGCATATCTTCAATTACTAAAAGGAAGATATACTCTGGCGGATTCTTTATATGAAACTTTATTGAAAATAAATACCAAAACATTTGGATATAACTCACGAGAAACCGCAGAAACAATAGAGAATCTTGGCTGGGTAAAATTTCAATTATCCGAATTAAATGAAAGCGCTGAATTATGCTCTACGGCATTATTTTTAAAGTATGACCTTTATGGTCCGGAATCCCTACCGGTCGCAGAATGTCTTTTTAAACTTAGTCAAATCGTATTTAAAAGATGGGAGTATCAACGATCAAAAAAATATCTTGACGAATGTTTACTTATTCGACAGAAGATTTTAGGTGAAAAACATAGTCTTATTGCCGCGACATTGACACAAATTGCTCGATATTATATGTCACAAAGATTTTTTGATCAAGCTGTTTTAACTCATAAAAAAGCCATCAAAATTCTGGAAAAAACTTTAGGAAGCCAGCATCCCCAGGTGATTTCAGCTTTAGTACAATTAGGCTCGGCATTACAATGGAATAAAAAATATGTGGAAGCAGAATCCGTATATATGAAGGTATATACATATAATTTAAGATACCTGGGAGCTGATCACCCTAAAAATGCTCAAATACTTAATTTGATAGCGGGTACGAAACACCTGCAAAATAAATATGAAGAATCGATTCCATTGTATTTAGAAGCATTACGTATCCTCAAATTAAATTTAATTATTGAATATTCAGATTTTTTTCATTATAAAATTAATCTGGCGACCACCTTAATGTATTTAAAACATCTACGTGAAGCTCAAATACTTTTTAATGAATTGTTGCAGGAACAAGATACTATATTAAAACATGCCCCCGCTCGATTAGGCCCACTTTATGCCTCCAATGGTATGTTATTGACAAAATTAAAACAATATTCCGAAGCCGAAAGCTACTTGCACCTTGGAATCGATTATTATAGAAAATATTTTAAAGGCATGGCCTTGCAAATTTGCTTGGCCGATGCCAATAATTTTTTAGGTGAAATTTTAGCCTATCGAAAACAATATGCTGAAGCCGAGTCACTCCTGGTAAAATCGTTGCCCATCATGGAAGATTATCGTGGTAAGCAGAATCTTATTACTATTAACGGATTTCATCGGATCATAGCTCTTTATTTCGCCTGGGGCAAACCCGAAAAAGCCCGGATTTATCAGGCCATGCTGGACGAACGGAAAAATACAGGGAAAAGGTGACTCGTTGAAAGTAACTGTTAAAATTTTTTGTTCTTGCTTAATTTATGATGGTGAACATCGTCTTGCGGGATGATTAATTATCAGTCATCTTTTTGATTTCTGAACAAGGATTAACGATTTTTGATGTTTTTGAGGGATTTTTTTTCGAAATTCCGTATTCGTCAATTCTTTTTTAATTTATAAATTATTTACCGTTTGAAAACTAATTTAAGAAAGTAAATGCAGCTTTTTTTAACATCAACTTCTGTATCAAGCCCGATGTCCACCAAAATCCATAAAAAATCACTTGACTTTAATCTGGCTTATCGATAAATTATTTATACACGGTTTCACTACCGTACACTTTTTGATTAAGCAAAACTTGCCCTCACCCTAACCCTCTCCCAGAGGGCTGAGCGTGTCCCACATCTTTTACTGGACACGGGGAAAGGACAAATTCCCCTTCCCTGTTTTGTCAGGGAAGGGGTCAGGGGATGGGTAAAAAAGGATGCTGACATAACAAAAAAATATATTTTTAATTAAGTTTCATCGTGACCAGGCGAAAAGTTTAAATTTGTTCTTATCAACACCATTTTTTAACTCATCCCCCAACCCCTTCCCTCAAATCAGAGAAGGGGAGTGTCCACTTCCCCGTGTCCAGTAACGAGATGTGGGTCAAGATCAGCCCAGTGGGAGAGGGAATAGCTACGCCCTCTCCCTTTGGGAGAGGGT
>DYKB01000139.1 GCA_020722815.1 Caldithrix sp.
TACCTTTCACATCGACGGAAGTGGCTTAAAAAAAATATTAAATTATGATAAGTGATGTTGTAGGGATAACCACAAAGCCGTTTATCAATAAATTAACTCGATTTAAAACAGACCAGTTTCAAGATAAATTCGCCTGAAACTGTTGAACAACATCCTTCTGATACAAATTTGGATTAACATGCGGTCGTTTTTGCAAGAGAATTTCCTGCGCCTGTTTCGCCATGATATTTCCTTTTGATAATAACCAGCATAAGACCACGGTCGCGCTTCTTCCCCGACCGGCTTTGCAATGGACATATACCATCTTTTTATCATTTAAATTTTTCTCGATAAAGGCGACACCTTTTTCTATCAAATCCAGTGACGGGAGCTGGAAATCTGATGTAGGCAAATGCAGGTGATCGATACCGAGTTTTCTAAATCTGGATTCAGCCTTATTCCATTCGGAGCACATATTAATCACTGCTTTTACGCCCAAATTATGAAGTTTCGGTGGATAATTTAATATTGGTAATGCACCAAGCTAGAGATACTCATTAATTTGGGTATACCAGGGGCAATTCTTTTTGATTTTTGACAGCAGAAGATTGTACCAGAGGGTAGGATAAAGGACGAGGAAAGCAATATTTTTTTTCATCAGCGATTTCCTGTTAGGTAATATTAAATGAAGGGAAGCATTCTCTGCAAAAAAAAAATGAATTTATCAAAATTTGACAAAAACTATCTCAATCAGTTAAATTCAACAGGTACCCAAATTGTTCATCAATACCATTATTCAATTGCAGATTCACCTGTAATAAATGTTCCAAATCATGGTGAAAATCGGGCAAATGTTCCAACAGATTTTCAAGAGCAACAAGGCAAATGTTGACCGCAGAACGTGCCACAGTCGCCGAGTTTTTCGCATCCTCCAAACCAAATTCATCACCAGCGGCCTGACTGGTAAGCGCCCGTGCAATTTTTGTTGAAACAATGGTATGATACCAGCTTAGATCTTCAATTTCAGGTTTCAGCCGCTGAATTTTCTTCTCAGATATTCTGGTTTTGGATAATTTTTGCAGAAACTGAAAACAGGCCATGGAAAAATCATGCCCCATCCGATACAACGGAATTTTTTCAAGATCAATTTTGGGGTCAGTATTTTCCTCTTCAAATTTTTCTGCATTCAAACCGAGTTCTTTGGCTTTCTGCTGAAGCATAGAGATCGTATCGAAAATTATTCGATGTATATTGGTCAAAACAGCATCAATATCCTTAAGTCCATTTTCATGTTTTAGTTGCTCGCCAATCTCTTTTTTGAACAATCGGCATTCGTGTATATGAACACAGGATTCGCAACGATAATCGCATTTATTGTAAGGGGCAATTTTAGATAATGATTTCAAGGAGTCCTCCTCAGGAAGTTTTTACCCGGCATGAAAAATTATCAGAAAACCGGTTCTGTAAATTCATTGCACATTAATACGCTTACTTTTTAAGCAAACGAATCAACCACGCTTAAATGCTGGCGGTTGAACCCGTTCGTCCAGCAAACGAGAAAGTGTACTCATTTTTTCGGGTGTCCAGCCAAAAGCCTTTTTCCAGACCTCAGAGCTTTCCATGCATAAATAGACGAAGACAGATGGATCAAAATCACGAATCCATTCGACCATCTTTTTAAATACCTGAATTCGAATAGGTTTAAAATAACGTAATTTTTGATCTTTTCCAGAAATAAATTCCCCATAGACAATCGGACTTTCTGGATGCCGCTGGCGAATAATGCCATCCAGTGACGGTGGATAACGCAAAGCCCCCAGGCTTATCCAGGCGATATTTTTACCATCGATTACAGAAAAAATTTTCTCAACTGTCTTGAAATAGTCAGCTTCCCAATTTTCGTAATAGATTATCGGATCAAAATGAAAACCAAGCCAGTAGCCGGCCGCCTGGCACTTTTTCGCCGCCGCGAGGCGTTCATCAATCGAAGGACTAAGCGCCTCTTCCTGTTGCTGAATCAAATCTGAATTCAGCGACCAGGAAATAACCGTACGACGATTATGCTTTAATCCTAAAAGGTTATCAATATTTACCGATTTTGTTTTCAGTTCAATAATGGCATTCGAATAGTCTTTAAAAAAATGCACCAGTTTTTCGCCATATTGCGTAACGGGTTCTAAAATTAAACTGTCCGTTAATTCACCGGTTCCGATACGATAAAATTTATTCGGATGCTGTGCAAATTGCTCCCTGAGCTCGGTGAAAAGTTCTTCAATATTGACATAAACCACCATCAGCGGATTGTTAAAATAGCCTTGCAAGATGCAATAGGTACAGTCCAGATGACAATTATTGGCAGTATTCAAAATTTTATAACCACAACAGATATAATTCCGCGTCCCCGGACATTTTTTTAAAAAACGGGCTTTCTGACGGCTGATGAGTAAAAATTGCTTCCCATACGTAATCGGATCCGGCTGCTGTAAAATCTGATGCACCAATTGGCGCGGATTTTTTATTTCTTCAACGGGAATTTCTGAATAGTAGTCGAGAATTTGCCGGGTGAGGGGATATTCCCTGGCCGTTGTTTCAATAAATATTTTTTTAGGATGATAATTTTGCATATTTTGTAAATTGGTATAATTGAAGTTTTAATCAATATAAAAACAACAAGTTAATATCAATATCCGTTCACAGATATGATAAAATAATAGCCGCTGTCATGCCCGAATGCTTTTATCGGGCATCCATTGTTACTTTGAAGCTGGATTTCCGCCAAAAACAGGCGGGAATGACGGTGATCGATACAGAGACTATATAGCACTTAATGCATTAATTTTACTAATCATAAGTTATTATTTTAAAAGTGTGCCGAACACTATTGGTTTTTGTCCTGTTTTAAGTCAAATTTTCAAGCTTTTTAAAAGCCGGATTCTCTAAAACCCGATTCAGCGCATCAATTTGCTTTTTTAAATCCTGTCGATTCTGAAAATCAAAAGATACGGTAAACTTCGACTCCTCAAAAAAAGGATACGGCGTAATTTTAATAGTAGATGGAATTTTAATTTCTTTAATGATGGCTTTAAATTCCTGTTCGGTTTTGGTCAGATTCGGAAATCTGGCCTGTCGCAGTAGCAGTCGGACGCGCTCGGTTTTAACGGGTGTTTCGATGGAACCATCTTCAATTAATTCATCCATTTTCAGATTCTGGGCAATTTCAGTAAAGGATTTTTTGCTGATATGGGCCAAATCTGAAAATAAATTATAAAATTCCTTCTGCCGGTTTTTACCGGTTTTTAATTTTAAACAAAAATCCAGAAAAAATGAACGATCCAGTTCCGGCAATTCAACTAATTTTAACGCTAAATCCACCCCCATAAAGTCTTCAGCGATGGCATCTTTAAGTGCCAATTCCAAATTTAGCAAACTCCGATACCGTTCAATCACTTTTGGATTCGAACCCAGGCCGATTAGCGGCAAATAGACCTGTTCCACCTGCGATAAAGGTACCTGAAATTGCCGAATCAGCTTATCGATAATAATTCCCTGTTCTATCGCATTGAATTGGCGGTGTACCGCATTTTCATAGAGCGATAGATTAAAAAAATCAATAGCCGATAATTCCGATTCGTCATAAATCCGGGCAAAAATTTGCTCAATTTTCAATTTTTGTGTGGCTTTAACGCGCCTTAGACCATGGACCAGCCTGAATGATTCCTGATTTTCTCTTTTAATTAAAGTAATTGGATTCAATAGCCCAACGGTTTTAATCGATGCAACTAGTTGTCCTGGTTCAGAAGGATTAAATGTGTAATAAAAGGTCTCATCGGGGAGATCGATCTTCGAAAGAAAAATGGTGTCAAATTTCATAATTGATTATTTTTTTTAATTTAAACAGACTATTCACTGGATTCATAGATTATTTTATATAAAATTTTTAGACTGGATTACAAGATTGACAGGATTTAGTCGTTACGTCACGAATCAGGATGGATTCATGGATAAAAATCGGTATCAATGGGTCCTGCGAATCGTTTTTTCCGCTGTAAAATGAATAGGCTAACAGCTAATTTCTTCAAACGCGTCAAAGCTGATATTTTTCCGCCAGCTTCAAATAGAAATTGCCTTCATCGGTCTTGCCTCGTTTAAAGGCTCCCTGCGCGACGATCCGGCACTTTTCCCTGAACATCTGAATAACCGATGGCCGCTGCTCTGATTTTAAGGCCGGATTATGCAGCAATTTTTCCAACGCCTGCATCCGAAACCGGTCAATTCCCCAATATTGCTGCGAAAGTTGATCTTCATGACCACCATATTTGATAATCAACGGCTTATCAAGAAACAAGAAAGGATAATGCACCCCGATTCTGAGCCAAAGATCATAATCTTCACAGACCGGCAGGGTTTCATCAAATAATCCCACTTTATCGAAAATCTCGCGATGGATCACCACTGAAGAGGGGCTCACAATACAAAGCGGTAAAAGCTGTTCCAGAATCCAGCCGGAATATTTTTGATGTTTTTTCTTCTGATTCAGATGCTTGCCATTTCGATACCAGGTTTCGTTGGTGTGACAAATTTTATAGTCCGGATTTTCATCTAAAAAGGCCATCTGGAGTTCCAGTTTTTTTTTTCGCCAGGCATCATCTGAATCCAGAAGAGCGATATATTCGCCTTCTGCTTTTTGAATTCCCAAATTTCGCGCAGCGCTGACGCCTCTGTTTTCCTGAGAATAATATCGGAGACGAAAATTTTTCGATTCAATTATTTCCCGCGTATGATCAGTGGAACCATCATCAATGATAATTAATTCAAAATCGCGGAAAGTCTGCTTTAAAACCGATTGGATGGCTCGCGTAATAAATTGCGCCCGATTGAAAGTCGGAATAATGACGGAGACATGGGGCATGCATCAAGTCCTAATTTAACCCGGCAGTGGGGAAAAACTGAATCTCCTGAACGCTGGAAGTCGTCACGCGATTCGCAAATTCGATACACATTCCACAACTGGCAATGATGTCCTGCTTGAGAATACTCCCCCCCCACGTACAGCCATTAATCTGCGTGTGATAAGGTGTCAATCCCTTTTTATCAAACCAACCACCAAATACCAGCACCTCATTTTGCCCCAGACTGATAATCATGTAGATAGAATTCTGAGTTTTGATAACAAGTCGATCATTAAAGTTCAGCGCACTTTTCAGAATATACGGCTGGCGTTCAACCTGTTCCACCAATTCCGAAAGAATATGTCCCCAGTGGGTCATAAATTGTTCTCTTCATTATATAATAGAGAAGATGGACGGGTTCATTAAGCCGTAGTTGGCGAATTTTGATTAGAAATATTGTACTATGGCTTATCATCTATCTGCTCACGATATAACCGGTTATTACCGGCCCGATTTAGCATAAAAAAACTGGTGATCGATTCAATTCCGTTTCCCAAATTCACCAAATCGTCCTGAATGTATAAAAAAATAATCATTTTTTTTATTTAAAGCAAGAGAAAATTTTAGGGAATAATACTGAAGATATCACCCAGAAATATTGAAGATAAAACCTTACAAAACCAGTTAGCAGATTATGCTGCAGATGCCCAAAAAGTGCGCTATCGGTTGCTACCAGGGGTGAGGTGAGAGAAAATATTTATCGGTTAAAAAAATCGTGGCGGTAGAAGGGGGGATTAATATGAAAGGCGTGATACGTGAGCAGCCCCTTCAAGATAACGCCATTAACCTATTTGTGTTGCGTTTAATGTTTTACGCATGATGGTTTACGCATCACGAATCCCGCCAATCACTATTTCAAATCGCCCTGAAAACCCGATGCTGACGCAATATAAAAGTGCCCCGAATCAGAACTGACGATTTCGCCAGCCTTTCGCTCCCCCTTGACATACCAGCGATAAGACTGATTGCATGTTATTTTCGGTATTGTAGCCATTGGAAATTGAATCGAAGTTTTCTTCGTTTGTGCCTGCCAGACTATTTCAGGCAGGTTTTCATATCGCACTTCAATGTAATATCGCCGAATTCCTTTCGCACCTTTCCATTTGAAGACCGGACTATCAGTATAAATTCCCATTTTCGGTGAAATTACCTGAATGGTAAAGCGTTCATCGATTGGTGATGAGAATGGAAAGTAGGCGACCAACAGCAGAATAATAATAGCAGTCCCCATCGAAATCCAATAAGGCCAGCGTACTTCTGTTAAGACCGGATGAAAACCGGAAAAAAATTCCTGAATACCCCGCCATAAATTTATCGATGCCAGAAATTTTGATACTTTATTTCGATCAGGTTGGCCCAGGCGATTGACCCTTACCCGCACCGTCGGTGGTACGCCGACAAAATTCAAATCCTTTTCGCGAAGAATTTCTTTGAGCGCTAAAAGTTTTTGTAAACAGGTTTTACATTCCAGTAAATGTGAAATAACTTTTTCATTCTCCTCTGGCGTTAAATAGCCATCGACAAAGGCAGCCAGTAAATCAGGTGAACAACAATCCTCAATATTAATTTTATTACCGTTAATTTTATTAAAATGACGCTGTACCTGATTCATAAAAATCAATTTTTGCGAACACACCTGACAGTGCATCACATGATTTAGAAAATTATTTTGCTGGTCAGGCGACAGGGTATTTTCTAAAAATTGGAAAAATACTTCTCCCCGGGGACATTGCATTGTCAACAACCTCATATTCGTTCGTGATATTGGCCAAATTTTGATCAGAAACAGATAGACTTTACTGAATATAGATGGACAGATTCCTCAATTTTCCAAAAAAATCTGAATACTTCGCTGGAAATTTTCGATTTTCCCCAGCTTAAATTCGTTATCATTTAAAAAATTTTTTAATTTTTTGATGATTCTCGTCAATTTTTGATAAATAATTTTATGTTTATCAATATTCAGGACCGCACCGATTTCCCGACCAGATAAGCCACGTTCGAATCGTAACCGAAGCAGTTGTTTTTCTTCTGTCGTAAGCTGCTGAAATGCCTGATAGAAAAGATTTTGCGAGTGCGTCTGTTCCAGATGTTCCTCAGGATCAGCCAGTGCCGGACTTTCCGGTTGAATTTCAAATTTTTCGCCTTGTTCTTCATAAAGCTGTTCCAGTGATATTGTTGGAATCCGGCGCAGGAGAGACGATACAATTTTCCACTTGTTTTTTTGCGTGATCACCTGGTTGATTTGTTGCAGACTCTGGTGGATTTGCAGCGGTGTAATCTGGACCGCAAAACGTGTTTTTAACAATTCATTTATTTCATTTTCATTATAATTTTGCCAATAATAAAGCTCAAAAACGGCCTGATCGAATTTGGACAAATTTTTAACTGCTTCAAATAACCGCCGGCGTCCTTTTTTCTGACGAATCCAGGCGCGACAAAAATTGATAACGGTAGTGATTAACCAGGTAGGAAAGGTGCAGTGACCGCCTTGACCTTCACCACGAAATTGTTTTAAGCGGGAAAAATTGTTTTCTGATAATTTTTCACAAATATTGACATAAATTTCCATGCTTTCGTCATAATCAAACGAAAATCGACGAATCGTGCGGAGAATTGTTTCACTAAATTGATCAAGAAATAATCGCCAGCCTTCCGCTTGGTTGGTTGCCAGCAATCGTAAAAAAGTTAATGGCGCATCCTTGCACTGTGACATGGTTAAATTCCTGATTGAGTGACATCCTGTCAAAATAATTAGCTGTTTGAAGTTCCGAATTCACGAATTACAGTCAGGTAGTTGATGAACCCTAAACTTTTAAACAGTTTTTATCTGGATTTTTAATCCATTAAAATATTTTATAAAAACCGGCAATTTCTTCATGAAAGCCGGCGTACTTCAGAATGAAGCCGGATCCTGTTTTTTTCGTAAAATAAAAATATAATATAATGCAATAAGAAAGACCAGGCAATAGCCAAAAAGAATCACTGCCCGGGATTCTTTGAGGACAAATATTTCCAGAATTAATCCAACAACAGCAATAAAAGCATAAATAATGCCACGAATCAGCATCCTGGTTGCTTTGGAGTACTTATGTGAAGGCTCGGAGAGCATGTTTTGTAACCTCAATATAAATAATATGTTATTTTTAATTTTTTGTAACCAATCACAAGGAATGGTATCAAATTTGTTGTGTCGCCGGTTTTACTGATTCCTCAGGTGAATAAGGTTTTTAATCAACCAGGCCACGAGATCAAACCCAATCGACCTTATTGACCTTCGTAACAATTCGAGGGTCCCTGCAATTTAACCTTATGACCTGATTGCTTCATTTGA
>DYKB01000229.1 GCA_020722815.1 Caldithrix sp.
CATCTTCTCCTTTTTTTCTCCTTCATACCCTACATCTACCAGTAAATATTGGCCGATTTTCATCATTAAGGGCTCATTCGACGCGGATTGATGTCTATTCGTGTCTCCACATAAGCAAAACATAGTCAACTCACTTTTGGGGGGTCATTGACCCCAAAAACCCCCAATTTTGTCAAAATCACTCCGATTTGCAACCGGCGTGCTAAAATTGAGGTAGAGACCAAACTAGTTGACCAAAAGTCTTGATCAACGGCTCTAATGACGTATTTCAAAGCACGAATCATATTTTTGGGATCACAGTTGTTAATCTTTATTTGGGGGCATGTGGGCCCCCAAAAAGCGCAAATTTTGGGGTTACTTTGATCAGGAAAAAAATGAAAAATTAGGCGATTTTCGAAGTTGTCCAATCTTCACATGAAATATATCAAACGATTGGTTTTGGTGAGTACTAAAAGGTTTAATAAATCATTTGAGGTCAAATCCCCTAAATTAGGGGTAAATAAGCCCCTAAAGTAGGATTTTAGGGGTTATATTCACCAGCAAAAACCAACGGGACAAACTACAGGACACACCAGCTTATAGATTGTTGCAGTTAATTGCCCAAGCAACATGTTTTGGAGGAAGGGCGTGCCTTTTGTGGGTCAGGTCGACAAGGTTTCCCATTTAGGGGTTCATATCCCCCAAAAATCGCCCAAAAAGGGGCGTGGTCAGGGATTTCCCAGCTAAATCAGAAATTAACAGAAACAGCTGTAACTCAGCCATTTGTTGGCCGATTTCGATGAAATTTTCGGAGGTTGTAGAAAAACACATTTCTTTCCTCATAAATGCTTTCCGTATGAAGAATCCAAAATCCAACATGGCGGCGGCGGCCATTTTGAATTTTTAAGAAATGTTACAACTCGGCCAAATATTGACCGATTTTGATGAAATTTGAAACGTAGACCCATAGCAACATTCCCTATTGAACAGATGCTAAACCGGATGCACTACTCAAAATCCAAAATGGCCGCCGCCGCCATATTGAATTTCACTTAACATGCTGCCGTTTCGTTGCTAATCAACCGATTTTCACCAAATTTTGCACAGAGATGCGTGAAATTACGTCCCACCTGAAAAACTTGAAACCGGAAGTTGCATACCTAAACCAAGATGGCGGCGTCGGCCATCTTGAATTCTCGTAAAAGTGCCATAACTTGGGCAAATATTGACCGATTTTGATGAAATTTGAAACGTGAACTCTGAAGAACTTTCCCCATTGAATATTTGCAAAACCA
>DYKB01000140.1 GCA_020722815.1 Caldithrix sp.
AAAGAACTGGCCATCTCGGGTTTTTATAGGGTGTAGTTGACCGGTGGGATACAAAAGGCGTGCGAACGGCGCCGGGTGCAATGCTGTTCACCCGAATCCGATAGGACGCCACTTCCTGGGCCATGCTTTTCATCAGCAGCATCACTCCGCCTTTGGATGCCGCATAATTGGCATGTCCAGCCCAGGGGATTATTTCATACACTGAACTGATGTGAATAATCTTGCCGGCAGCGCAGGAAATTTTTTTTACCACACCACGACGTTTGAATTCTTTTATCGCCTCCCGACTACAGAGAAACTGACCGGTCAGATTCACATTGATGACCTTGCTCCATTGATCCAGCGTCATCACATCGATCGGCGCATCTTGTTGGATGCCGGCGTTGTTGACTAAAATGTCGATCGTGCCGAATTCAGCGAACATGCGCTGAAACATGTCTTTGACCTGCCGCTCATCGGAGACGTCGGCTTTGTGCGCTAATGCCTGACTGCCAGCCGCTTTGATTTCCTGCACGACCTGCTCGGCAGCCTCATCACCCCCAACATAATTGACCACCACAGCAGCGCCAGCCTGACCCAGGGCGATGGCAATGCCTTTTCCAATGCCGGAACTGGCGCCGGTGACCAACGCCTTTTGCCCCTGTAGAACTTTTTCCACCGAATAGACAGGCATGATGGCTTCGGGCAGGTTGTTTTTATCTTTCAAATTGTTCATCATCGATTTTTCCTTTTATTTTCGGAGTTCAGCTATAAAAAAAATTATGCCTTCACCCCGTGAGAAAGCTCGGTATTCCTCGTCCCAATTACCTTCGTTTATTAAAACTATCTAATTAGAGTCGGTCCGAAAATTCAAAACCCTGTCATTGCGAGGCGTTTTTTGCCGAAGCAATCCCATCGTTAAACAGCGGAGATTGCTTCGTCGCACAAAACGCTCCTCGCAATGACAGCGCTGGAGGCGTTTTCGGACAGACTCTAATTACCCGAAAATATTGAGCGGATACTCTTGAACAAATTTTACTCAGTAGACACCAATAATTTTATATCGCACAAGATGCGGTCCAAAACTTTGTTTTGGACCGCACTAATTCGGGAAACCCGCTTTCGCCCGAAACGATGTTGCGGATTGCTGTATGTGTCCAAACCGGATTTGTACACACGCAATTAGTACCTGACAAGTAAAATTCTGTCCTTTTTTGGCAGAAAATGAAAATTTGAAAATCCTCATTTGAGAGGGGGGCGGGGGAATATTCAATTCTCAATAGGCAATATTCAATCGAAAAAGAGCATTATAAAAAGATGAATTTAAAACGACCTTTTGGTTCTGGCTCGTCCAGGTTAGGGGGTGAGCAGTTACAATTTTATTTCATCTAGCCGGTGAACCGCCGCATAAATCTCAAACAGGCGTTTACCGCAATAGCACCAGCCGGCGAATTTGCCGCGAAGCGCCGGCTTCCAACGCGCACAAATATACACCAGAGGTCACCGCCGCACCGGTCTGATTGCAACCATCCCACATCACCTGGTGTGATCCCGCAGCAAACTCGCGCCTGGCCAGCGTTTGCACCCGTCGACCCTGAATATCAAAAATCGTAAGATGCACCGGACCCGGCTCCGAAAGCTCGAACCGAATCCGCGTGGTTTGATTAAAGGGATTGGGATAATTCTGCGCCAGAAGCGCGGCTGCTGGCAGTCCGGTGCGATCTTTTCGCGGCAGCGGTTCCACGCCCATCTCCTCCCGGTTGGATACGCTGACGCTGGCGAGAAACATCACACCGCTGGTAATAAACCGGAAATCCGAGAACCCGTTCTGGCGATTGCCGAAGTAAACATCGGTTATCACAAAGCTGGCGGTTTTCCAGCCCCGGGTATTCGTGGTCGTAATCGATCCGCCGGCTTTGTATTTTTGGGCCAGTTCGGTCCCCTGGCTATCGTATTGTAATTCAATCCGGTTCGTGGCAGAGGTGTCGTAATATTCAATCTCAATCCAGGCTTCCGGATGACTGCCGGCAAAGACCAATGTGTCCGCGACATTAAAATATAAATAGCGCCCCGGGTAGGGACTGGGATTCGCTACCAGATTATAACTGCACGGAACACCGCCGATGGTAGTCGCCGCGCTCCAGCCATCGTCATTTTGGTGAAAACTTTGAACAAGGCCCCGGGATTGAGGCTGGGCGCCCAACGAAATACTGGCAAAATAATCCGGCGGACGGCCATTAAACACGGCAAACGCCGGACTGACCGCCGTATCCCCGGCGGTGTTTTCAATCGAAAACCGCACATAATTCGGCGTGCCGGCCATGGTGGCATTTTGAGTGAATGGAATCTGATGCGCCGTGATCTGCGCCACAGCTTTGGGATCGGTCACACCCGTGCACGTCGCCGGCCAGGGATGCCAGGTTTCGCCCCGATCTTCCGAATAGGCACACGCGGCCGATTCCAGCCGGATGCCGATTTTCCGGTTCTGCACCGATAAACTGCACGTTGGCTGCAACGCGCCGGCCCAGCGCTGCGGTTCGAACCCGAAAAATTTGGTGGTTTGCTTGAATTTGGTCGCATATTCGGCGGTGATTTCGATGTACTGGCGGCCATATTCGCGACTGTTACAAATATCGGTGCCTTCGTGCAATTCATTCCAGGTTTCGACCACGGCCAAATGGCGTCCCGCACCCAACACCTGCTCCCAATTCCGGCGATAAAAATCCCCTTCTTCCCGATCCCGAATGGGTGTGGTGCGACCCGGCACCGCCGAATCGTTGTACCCGGGCCCGACGCCGGCGACGCCATTAATCTGCGCACCATTCAGCGCCGCGCCCCAGGCATAATCCCGATCCGTTTGCATATTCCACGAGACTTCGCGCACAATAAAAGGTCGTTGTGATGGAAAGGCTGCCGCAAAGCGATTGTTCACATAATAGACCAGCGCCTGATTCGCATTTTTGGTGAAAGCGGCGGCGTACAACCAAACCACGGGCTTGCCATCGATTCGCGCCCAAAGTGCAGGTGGTACCAGCGAGAAAAAATCACGAATCTGTTTGAAAAAGAAAGCGCGGCCAAAGGTTGTATTCAGGTCAGTCGGTGTATTTTCGCTGCGTAGCACGTATTCACCGTACTGCAGCGTGGAAGTATCGAAAAACAGACCGATTTTGGGCGGGTTGATCCCTTCCGCCAGCAGTTCCTGCCCGGCCTGGACCAGCTTTTCCAGACCTTCCACGGACCAGGTGGCCATTTCCTGGGCGGAACCCCAGTAAATCGGTAAAATCACGTCGATTTTCGCGGCAATCAAATCCCGCAGTTCGCGCTTGTGCCAGGCTACCGATTTAAAACTGAAATCTTCCAGTGTCGCCGGATGATCCTGCAGGGCATCATCGGTGTGTTCGGCATTATCCCAGATGTGCATGCCGGAGTAAATATCGTACCAGTAAAAATAATAGGTGAATAACAAATCATCGTCGCTGGAAAACGATTCGCCGGAAAAATCCGCATGCCGCGGGGCGATAAACGGGCCGGGCGCGCGCCAGACGTAAACGTGCCTGACCGCGGGCAGTCCCAGCGCGGTATCGGCGATTGTGAGTCGAAAATCAGCGCCATTCGCCTGGCCGTTCGTGAACCCGACCTGGGATAAATTAATCGTGGTTTTTAACCATTGCTTTTTGTTCGTCAGGGTAAATTTGGCGGCCTGCCGGTAGGGCTGTGCACCGTCATCGAATTCAAGCGTCAGGAAGCCGATGCCGCGATCAAAATATTCAACCGTCAGCAGGACATCGTACGCGTTGTTGAAAATATAGGTATCATCGACCGCAAAATAGAGACTCGCACGCTTCGAAACCAGATTCGGCTGCATTTCAATGCAGGTCTGCCCACCCAGTTCCGTTGCCTGCCACAAGCCATCCGGATTGGCGATCAGTTCAATGCCGTGCGACTGAATTTCATGTCCCAATAAAATATCACGCCAAAGTTCGCCGGCGTAACTGGCGATGCTCCCAAAGAAAACCATTCCCAGACCCAGCCAAGCAAGGATCACCCGCTTCATTTTTTTTCCAATCATTTTTTCTCCTAAAGTACGGTTCAAAGTTTTATTGCCTGATTGAAATTTCGAAACAGACTAATTCGATTTCAGGTCAAACCAACTCCGGTGCTTCCTTCAAAAACCGACGGCCTGACCTTAAAATAATAACAAAAAAAAGCCGGAAATTCAAGCGAAATTTTTTCAGGATCCATTATTTGCTTGCATTCTCGCGCAATGGTTCTTATAATTAATGAAGTTAAGATCAATCGCCGACCCAACAACCAGAGAATCGGAATGAAACGAAATCGGGCCCGGGAAAATTCTGTGCGCTGGATTACCTTGCTGTTCGTGATCCTGCTGCTGAAATTGCTTTCGGCTGCCCATCGCGATTTGACCTTCGAGCAAATTTTCCTCGGGCACGGTCTTTCCCAAAGTATTGTTCAGTGTATCTGCCCGGATCGCACCGGATTTATGTGGTTCGGCACCGAAGACGGATTGAATCAGTTTGACGGCTACGAATTTACCGGGCTCCGGAACGATCCCGCCGACACCAACCGTCTGAGCTATAATAATGTCACCGCGCTCTGTGAAGATTTTTTCGGCAATCTGTGGATTGGCACTTTCTACGGGGGGCTGAATTGTTACAATCCCCGCACGCGTCGAATCCGACGGTTTCAGAACGATCCGGCTAATCCCGGCAGCCAAATGGTCGCCGTCACGCTGAAATTTATGCGCTGCAGTTGGGATCACCAGGGAATCCGGTGGATTGGCACGCGCGGTAGGACCGTTTCATGGATTTCCCCATCAATGCGAAACAGACCGTCGTGATGCAGCCACACATTCTTCCAGGTATGTTGTAGCTGAAACGCCCATGTTCCTTCGGGAACTGTTCACGGCGGATGATGCTGGATGCCAAAACATAATTGCTGAATCGGCGATTGGCTGCGCAGCGGGATAAAACCGAAGCCATGAGTCGGAGACGCTTGACTAAAAATATGTCGGGGAGTTGCTATCACAATAACGAAAGTTACAATAATTGATGCAGCGATTTTCCATTCATTCCGGTTAATGATTTTCATTTCAACTCGCTTTCTGGGATTTAAAATTTGATACTAAGTACATCGTTTCATTTTACATACCAGGTTTCTCTGAAAAACCTTGTATGTGGACTTGAGCTATCCAACAAGAAATTATGAAATGTAGTACTAAGTTTCTATTGATGTTAGCGGACAGATCGCCCTTTTTATATTTCATCAATTCCTGGCGCTCATTTTCTTCCAATCTTTTCTTAATGTTATGAAATTGATTATCAGCCATTTCAAACAGGGCGCTTAATTGAAAAATTTGTCGTTGAATATCAGCGGGTAATTCTTCTGTGGTCTTGTAACGAATTTTATGATCAATGATGGACCAGGCATGTTAGGCAACAGTTCTAATTTGCATCTCAAAAACAAATAGCCTGTTCAGAGATGCCAATCTGTTTGGAAATTTCTTTAATGGTTAATTTTTGAATTCCACCCCGTTTAATTATTTCAAGCGAAATTTCGATGATCGGTTTCCGTCTTGTTTCCCGGTCGAGTTTTGGCGACATTATTCACTCTCATTGATGGTTAGTTGATAACTACGAATATCATATAAACAAAAATTCAAATATGTCAAGTTTTAAAAAAGGATTTAATACCTAACTTACAGATGGAATTTGGAAACTGCTGAAGCAGTTTCTAAATAACTATCTATAGCAGGACACACCATGATAAATCATGGTGTTTGTTCAATTTGTACTTTTGAACTAACACCACAATTTCTTGTGGTGTCAGATGCATAAGCCTTGATCAAGGAACCGCTTCAGCGGTTTCCCAACCCATAACTGATGCTTTACAAAAGGATCAAACAACTTAAAAAAAAGAAAATTTGAATGGCAATACGATAGATTACTTTAAATCGGTAGATTAAGCAAACAAATCCGTCACATCCCCAAATTCTTTTTTACCATAACCCGCTTGATTTAAAACGTGAAGATAATGGCTGACATTATCGAGCACATCTTCGGATTTTTTATAATTTAAATTAACCCGCGACAAAAATAGCTCTGCCTCTTCCGGAGTAACGCCCATAATGTCGTAGCTGATCTTTGCTGATTCTTTGGGATGTGCCTTCACCCACTCCACTGCTTTTGCCGTTTCTTGAAGAAATATTTCAGCCAATTCGGGATAGTTTCTCAAAATTTCGCCTTTAAATAAAACACCTGCATTGGGCAGATTCCCTTTTCCCGGATAAAACTGTTCCCACAAATCCTTGTAAGCAATGGATACCTGTCCATCTTCTCCCGCTTCGTAAAGCGCAAAACTTGCCTCTGGTTCTCGTAAAAGTGCGGTATCAATTTCACCCTTAACGAACTGGTTTTTTATTTCTTCGGGTCTGCCAAACGGATCGCCAAAGGCAAATTCAAATTCATCTAAATTATAACCCATTTTTTTCATGAGAAAAGTTGTCACCGCATAAGGCGGCGCCGCTTTAATGAGCGGGAGATAAATTTTGTGTCCTTTCAAATCTCCGAAATTCCCGGCTTTATAGCCGCGGGTCAATAAATAAAAATTATCCCACACGACAATACTTTTTAATTTAATATCCAGTCCTTTTTGATAGAGCTTTGCAACTGCTGCTACGGCGGTAAAGCTAATGTCCGCCTTGTTGTTGACAATCCATGACAGGTGTTTTTCGGTTTTATCCCAAATTTTCAATTCTTCAATTTTAATCCGCGACATCAGTTCTGGCGATTGCAGTAATTTCATGATTATCGGGTAAACAACCGGGGTGGCGGATTGGATTACCAATGGAATTCTGTCTCCAACTTTTATCTTTTTGGTTTGAACCTGGTGTTTGTGGTAAAAATAGATATGGTGTTCAAACAGTCCCTTTTCTTCGACATGGGTCTCGTAGCCCAATGGCTCAATCATGTTTATCAACGGTGTTGGCACAAATTTCTGGATCAATCGAAATCCTTCGCCTAAAGGTGTTTCATTTGCTTTTTTGATTAATTCGGAAAACGGGTCTTCTTTCCATTTCCGGACATCGACGATTTCAAATAATTCCCTTTCTTCCAGCCAATTTTCGTTTACCGTCTTCTTTTTACCTTTGATGTGGAGTCGGTGTTCAGCAGCCGACTCTTTATGGTAATAAAAATTATTCCCTTTTTCTTCCAGCATATTGACTAACGGCGCCGGGTAAAAAGAGTTGATCACCAACAGTGCCTGGTCTTGTTCTAATCTATTAATTGCTGAAAGTACTTCGGGCAGGAAAAAATCATCTCGTTCTCTTACATCCATCAGAATAACTTGTTTGGCATCTTTTACCCACTCGGGGGTCTGTTCGTCAGAAATTTTTTGCTCTTCTTCTTTAATGCAGTCCGGCGCGTATTTAGCCAGCTCATGCTCTTTTCCAATTGCTTTATTTAGCGCATGCAGCAACTCGCATATCGAAAGCCCGCTAATTCTTGCCGCATCTGAAAAAGTCGCCCATTTGCTCACCATTTTGAAGATGACGGGGTTGTCCAGTTTTTCAAATTTCGGGGATAACTCTTTTAAAACATTTTTTAATTCAGGATATTTTTTTAAAGTATCGCCTATTCTTGTTTTTGCTAAAATTGCCATTTTTCGTGCCTTTATTTTACGGTTCCATTTTTAGATAATAAAAATCCAGCTTCATGTGAATTAGATGCTGAAAAAATTGGTTGGATTCCCCAGCGCCGCCGGGCTGCAACTTTTCATTAACAGTAATTTGTGACAGGCGCGTTCGACAGATAGACAAGGAGATGGGGAGACAAGGTGACAAGGAGAATCGATCATATTAATAAAGCATTATGCTTTTTTCTCCTTGTCTCGATATCACCTTGTCTCAAAACAATCCGCTATCAATGGGAGCTAACACTTCTTGCAAAAAAATTCAAGATTGAATTGGTAATAGAATAGTTATTAATGTAAATATTATAATATCAGATCAGACACAGCCTGAAGTTGTGCCTGATCATTTTCTTTCTAAGATTATGTTTTTTTAAGAAACGAAAACCAGACCGCGCGAATCAAAAAGAAAAAGAGAATGATGGCGCCTGCTGCAAAAACTAAATCCGGTGCGATACGCATCCAGGAAAATGTTTGAATCGCTGTGCTTGTTGCAATCTCCGGGCTGCGTGCATACCAGAGACCGTATTTTACAGCGTAATAGAATTGATAAAATCCCG
>DYKB01000063.1 GCA_020722815.1 Caldithrix sp.
GGATTTGTGTGTGCCATGACGCAAAGCGTCATAAAAGGCATTCCAACGCCGGAGCATTGGAACGAGAAAAAGAAGCAAACTTGTTGATGAATAATCAAGACACGTTTCAGACGTTAATTTTCTTTAACTTATTTCGGCGGCCTCTTTATTCGGTGGCTAAAATTTTTGGCAGTTCGGCTAATCGATCACATTTTTACTGATATTTCGATGAAATCAATAAAGAATTGCTTAGTTCAGGTTGAAATTAGCAATCAATAAAAAAATAGTTGACTTTTGCTTTATCTTTGCTATATTTATCACTTTCAGATTTCTCCAACGAAATATGACTCAACAAGTGAAGAAAAATCAACATGAAAAAATTAACTGCTTTTTTGCTTATTACCCGCCCGTTAAACGTCATCATCGGTTTTTTTTCGATTTTTATGGGTGCCTTTATCACCGGAACCATTTCACCAATCCTTAATGTTCTTTGGGCCAGTCTTTCAGGGGGGCTCATTGCCGGCGCGGCGAATGCAATTAATGATTATTTTGATGTGGAAATTGATCGAATAAATAAGCCGTATCGCCCGATTCCCGCTGGAAAATTAAGTCGGCAGGAAGTTTTTATTTTTTCAATGCTGCTTTTTGTCATCGGAATTCTCATGAGCAGTTTTGTTAACTGGATGGTATTTTTAATAGCCCTCTGTTCCTCAATTTTGCTGTTTTTATACAGTGCCCGTCTGAAACGAACGGTTTTATGGGGCAATCTATGTGTCAGCTTCGTCACCGGGCTGGCATTTATTTATGGCGGTGCCGCGGTGGATCGATTTCAGGCGGCTTTGATTCCGGCCATGTTCTCTTTTCTTTTTCATTTTGGCCGGGAAATTATCAAAGATGTGCAGGATATGGCAGGTGATGCGGCGGATCAGGCCGTCACGTTCCCTATTCGCTATGGAAAAAAATTGAGCTTGCTATTCGCCTCCATTATTTATAGCTTATTGATTATTATCACTTTGGTGCCTTTCATATATAAAATTTATGGTATTTATTATCTGGTAGTCGTGATTTTGGGGGTTGATCTGGTTATCATGGGTGTACTTTTTTCAATCTGGTATGATCAAACACCGAAAAATTTAGGACGGATGAGCAATCTGTTAAAAGCGGATATGTTAATTGGATTGATTGCTATCTATTGTGGGCGCATTTAATAATAAACCTTTAAGGTTTTAAAAACCGTGAAGGTTTAAAATCGGAGCATAAATATGCAGGCATTGATTCAGCGTGTTCAAAAAGCATCTGTTACCATCGATAATCAGGTGGTGGGCCGTATAAATAAAGGTTTAGTCATTTTACTTGGCGTCAAAAACGGCGATACCGAGGCGGAAATTCCCTATTTGGCCGAAAAATGTATTAATTTGCGGATTTTTGAAGACGATGCGGGCAAGATGAATCGTTCCGGCCTGGAGGTTGGGGCTGAATATCTGATTATTTCCCAATTCACGCTATATGCTGATACGCGTCATGGCCGCCGGCCTGGCTTTTCGGATGCCGCCCCGCCGGAAATTTCTAGACCACTCTATGATAAATTTGTAGCTTTTCTCAAAGATAAGGGATTGACCGTCGCAACGGGGGAATTTGGGGCGTACATGCTCGTTGAAATCCATAATGATGGTCCCGTTACCTTAACAATCCGCAGCAAAAAAGAACAAGATTAATTCGTGTTTTTCCGAAAATGTAGGACAAATTGTTAATTTGTCCGATTTGGCTTCCTGATACAAGCTCAATGCCGGGCAAAGGACTAAACTCAAGGCGAAATGGATTTCGGATAATATCATTGTCATCCAAAAGCCCTCACCCTAACCCTCTCCCAGAGGGAGAGGGAATAGCTACGCCCTCTCCCCCCGGAAGAGGGTTGGGGTGAGGGCAAGAAAAACCGAAAAACACTTTGGCGCAAGTTTAATTTGCCCTGCATTTTACCAATTTTTACTTAACATCATCCTGCGAAAAAACATCCGCTGAAAAAATTTTAATGACGGTATCAGATTCCTTCCAGCTATTAACGGGAAGGCCGGCTTTTTGACAGGTATGTTCCAGAAAAGTCGTTCGATCCCAATTATTTTCAGTTGCTACCTGTGGTAACAGAAGCCCACTATTATATCCTCGCTCAATGATAATGCCATGCTTTCCCACTTCTATCTCTTCAATATTTTTTATTGGTTGAATGGGGGTTAAAACCGAAATTTCTAAATGTAAATCCTTCAATTCGGCTGGCCGAACAGGCGGAAATCTGGGATCACGTAAGGCCGCAGCCTGAGCCATTTCTTTGACCGTCAGATGGAGCGGTTTATAGCCGACGATATAGCCAATACAACCCCGCAGTTGGTTCTTCTTGTGAATAGTGACAAAAGCCCCCCGATTTTCCTTCAAAATGCTGCTGGTTACTTTAAAATCCGGAATTTTTTCGCCTTTTACAGCCGCTTCAATGGATTTTCGCGCAATTTCCATGAGTTGTTTTTTGTCTTCAAGCGATAAGCCCATATCAATTCCCACTTCCTTTTTCCCGTTCTGCTCAGGTGAGTTCCGGTAGATAGCCACTGCCCCATAGCCAACAACATAACCGCCTCTTTGACCCATGACATCATTTGAATTGGTCTGGGCTAATAATTTAGCCTTATTCGCCCCAAGCTCTTTCGCAATCATTTCAACGATGACTACTGGCCCGGCGCCACAAGCCTGACTTTTCCCACTTTCAAAACTGTCAAAAAGCTGCTCTGGCTCCAGTTTAGTTATTTTTTCTAACGTAAATTTACTATTATCGAGACACTGTTTATAATTTTCACCATGATATAAATCAGTACTGGCCACAAGTAGTATTTTTTTACCCTTTGACGCGCGTGCTATCGCCCGGGCAATTCGTTTTAAATTTGAAAGTGAATAATCCTGAATCACAATCGGAATGATGGTCAGATTGCGGACTGTCCGCTGCAGGAATGGTAATTGGACTTCCAGCGAGTGTTCCATGCGATGGCCATATTGGGTCGCCTGAATAGCGGGCTCCAATGCCATAATCTCACTGGCCAACGCTTCATTCACGGGAACCAAACCCAGCGGCGTTTGATATGCCCCTTTGTTCCAGATAGATGCGCCTTCTATGGGATCGCGATGACTGGGCGCAATTACGATAACCGCGTCATATTCATTTCCCTGAACTGTTTTATAGGCATAAGCAGCGGTTTGCCCCGAATAAACATAGCCGGCATGGGGACAAACCAGGCCCAGAATATTTTTTAAACCGGGTTGTGCGGGTACATTTGAAAGAAATTCATCAATCATTCCTTTCAACTCATCGGGATCAGCAGGATAGAATTGCCCTGCGACCACCGCTCTTCGAATATTTTCAGTAGCCATTTTTACACTCTTTTGGTTTTCTTTTTGAGATGAACTACAGTTATTTATATTCATCAGGCATAAAAAGCAAAGGGGAAGGATCAATTTTAATTTAGATGATTTGAACACGACATTCCCTCCTCAGATTTATTTCCAGATACCGGCAATTTTGGTTTTACAATTTGGACACTGTCCGTTTTTTAATTTATTTTCAAGAATCGTATAGCCCATCCGATGAATCACGCGCTCCTGGCAACCTGGACAGAAGGTGCTTTCCGCTTCGTGCCCCGGTAAATTTCCAACATAAACATAGTGCAAGCCTTCGGCCAGGGCGATTTCACGCGCCTGATTTAATGTCTTCGCTGGCGTGGGACTGATATTTTTGAGTCGATACTGGGGATAAAATCGGGAAAAATGAACCGGCACATCCTTTCCGAGATCCTGCGCAATCCAGCGACACATATCTTTCAATTCCTGGGGGTCATCATTTTTCGTTGGAATGATGAGATAGACAATTTCAAACCACATTCGATTTTTTTTCAAACGAATCAGCGTATCGAGAACCGGCTGCAATTGACCGGCAACCAGTTCGGTATAAAATTTTTGTCGGAATGCCTTTAAAT
The DNA here is from genome assembly GCA_020722815.1 of Caldithrix sp. Lineage (GTDB taxonomy): Bacteria > Zhuqueibacterota > Zhuqueibacteria > Thermofontimicrobiales > Sulfurfontimicrobiaceae > DYKB01. The sequence goes on from DYKB01000063.1 coordinate 3,990, forward strand.
CAATTTTAACCGCATCCAGCACCTGGCAGAGATCGTCCATTGGTTTGGCCTGAATGAAACCATTACTGATCATCACACTCCGAACGCCATGACGATGTCCCGCCAGTGCGCAATCATGCATATATTCAGTAAAAATCACCGGTTCGGTGTAGGTATAAGCAATACTGGCACTCCCACGTTGTGCGGCAATTCGGGCAACTTCTTCCGGTGGCATGTCGTAACTTTGCGCCTGCTCAGGACGCATCTGGGAAATTTCCCAATTCTGACAAAATTTACACTCCACATTGCACCCAACCGTCGCAATAGAAAAGGCCTGGGTGCCTGGCAAAAAATGAAAGAGTGGTTTTTTTTCTATCGGATCAATATGAGCCGTGCAGGGATTTCCATAAACCAGCGTGTAATAGGTCCCGCCGCGATTTTCACGGACCCCGCAATAACCGCGTTCCAGGTCATCAATCACACATTCCCGGGGGCAGAGAACGCATTTTATCTTTTTATGGGGCAATTTTTCATAATATCGCGCTTCTACCGGTGTCATAGCACCGTTTTTAGCGTTAGCTAAATTCACCAAACTACAAGCGGGAAGAAGTGTTAATCCCATTCCGTGTTTTATGAAAGCACGACGTTGCATTGAATTTATCACCTGCGTTAAAAATACTACTTTTTGGTTATGTCAGCGTATTCTGGTTCTTCGGGCTCTTCTATCGCAGCCCTAACAAGAGGATGAATATTGAACCATATTTCATTGTTTCGATATTCCAATATTAAATCACGATTAAATAATTCGGCAAAAAGATCATCTTTTATATTTTTGCTTTTACTTTTAGCAACTTTTCGTAAAGCACTCCTTGTCTCAATATTCAATAAAGGGTATTGCACTGCTTTCCATTGTTTTACCACCCTTCCTAAAATTTCGTCGTCAATCATTTCTCGTGGATCTCTTGTTATTTCATAACAACATTGGCGAACCAGATAAATTAAACACTTGACCAAACCGCCAGTTCGAATAATTATATCTGCAAGAACTTCTATATCATAATATATCTTAATATCCATTCTTTTGCTAACTATTTTTTCAAAAACTTCCATTGCTTTTTCTACTTCTTTGTCATCTTTTGTATAAATTTTTACTAATGGCATGATAATGCACCGGTCATATCGATGACCAAAAGTTGGAAATTTTTGAGTATGATATGCCAAAAAGGGCATTGTATAGATGATCCGGCAAGCTGGCAAAAGTAATCGACTTGAGTTGTCATCGAATATTTTCAATGCTGATTGAACATTTATTTTTTCAATATCATCGACAATGATTAAAATTTTTTTGTTAGTTTGCTGTTCAATTTTTTCGGTTGCTTTATTTATAAGTTTGATAATCATGAGTAAATTATCATCAATATCTTTTCTCAATGATTTTCGAGATTCAGTTTCAATTTTAAGGATAAAACAGATATCTTTAAATTTTGCCTTATAATCAATATTATCAGTGATTGGTACCGGTGGTTTGGTATACCTCAAATAGAATTCATACGCACTATTATAATTTTCATCTTTCTCAAAATTTAATAACTCTTCAAGCAATCGCATCCCCATTAGAAAGAAAATATCCTGATATTCCAATTCATTCGCTTCAGAAATTTCCAATGCCGAAAATTTAATAGTATAGAAGTTATCGCGTAATTGATAGGTTAGAGCATTTAGCTCGGTAGTGATACCACTCCCATGATGGCCAGTAAAAAGACACTTAACTTTTTTCTCTTCCATCTTTAAATAGGTCGAAAATTCTTTAAGCTGATCTTTTGCAAGAGGTTCATAAAGTTTTTCCATTTCTTCTTTTGTTGGAGCTATAGGTTTTGCTGTGAACTTTTTATAAAAGCCATTAAAAATGTTTTTATATTTTTCATCAAATTCCTTTTTAGGTGAAAACATGTCCTCAAAAGAGCGCGAGCTCCATTTAAGCTTATCAAGACCTCTTCCTATCTTAGTTCTCCAATTCATAATCGTGCCTGTTTAAATTATTAATTTGAGTAAATTCCTTGATTTTCTTGAATTGGTTTAAAATTAAATCCGCTATTGTACACTTTTTGATTTTGCCAGATCTAAGCCCTGACCTTTTCCACCAGGCGGAGCGGAAATAGCTACGCCCTCTCCCTTTGGGAGAGGGTTGGGGTGAGGGTCATAAGCGTGGTTTATCAAAAATTATATAAGAGTGTACGATAGTGAAAAATTAAATAACTTCCTCGATCAACTCAATCTGCTGCCTGTTATTAAACCCAAGTTGATAATCCACTGACGCCGCTTTTGCGATATAGGTTGGCTCCCGGCCGACATCTTTTAAACTTTTTAATCCCTGTACCCGACGTTTTTCTTCAATAATTTCCCAGCCAATTTGATCAATGGCGACCATGTCTTTTCCGAAAATCAAACCGCCATACGGCCAGGCCCACTGGGGCATAAACGGCGGACCACCTTCATATTGGGCCACCAGGGCATCACATATCGTAAATTGCGTTTTTTGCCGAATATCATCAAACATATTGACATCCGCAACATACGGATCACCAAGCTGATCATGATATTTGTTTGGATTGTGGATCGCACCAAAGTAATTCTTAAGCGCTACTGAAACGCCCACGATGCCATGATCTTTTAAAATCGGAACATTTATTAATATGGAACAATATTCCGTAACCACTCTGGAAACCAGACTTCCCACCGCACCGTAACAAACCAGATCGCTGCTATACCCGGCAACATCATTACCAAAAAATTTGACGCCACCTTTGGTATTGATGGTAAATCCAGCTCGTATCAAATCCTGATTCAATCGATCCCAAACGATAATATTTTTTTCTTTCACATCAACAGATTTCAAACCTTCAATAATGGCATCTACCAGCTCCGGATGAGTTGAAAGCCCTTTACCGGCCAGGCAATTTACTTTGATTCCCACCACATCATTCGGTCTGGCTATTTCCCGCCAGCAGTCAGCAGTCGATTGATGGTTAAACCATTTTCGCAACCCCTGGTCAAGAAGTTTTCGCATCAATGCCGAATCACGCGCTTGTTTTAACGATGTTAAACCAGAATTTCGAATGACCACAACGCGTGATTTTGTACTTTCGATCAGGGCTTTTTTCGCCTGTCCCCGACAATAGGGAACACCTCCCAGTACCAGTCCCGAACCGATTGTAATGGTATTTTTAATGAAATTTCGTCGATTCATAGTATTATTTAAATTCTTCGGGTTTAATTCCCAGGTTTACCAGTTTTGTATAGAAATTTTTAACATCCATTTTAGCTGCCTCAGCGGCTTTACGAATGACACCACGGGCTTCAGCCAGTGTATGGGCAATATATGTTCTTTCGAACTCCTCAACAATTTTTCTTTTCGCCGCTTTGAAAGGAAGCTGTAAAATTTTTTCATTCATGACCCCATCCCCCAAACTCGTGCGAACCTCATTTACTAAATCTTCGGATTCTATAAAGTCCCCTTTGGCCATGATGGTTGCTCGTTCAATAATATTTTCGAGTTCGCGGACGTTGCCCGGATAGTGATAATGCAATAAATGTTGCTGCGCGGCCCGGCTGAGCTTAAGAGATGGTTTACTCACTTTTTGACGGTATTTTTTTAAAAAGTGATCAGCCAATACCAGAATATCCGAGCGTCGATCAACGAGCCGGGGCATGGTTAAACGCACGATATTCAGTCGATAGTAAAGATCGTTTCGGAAATTTCCCTCATCGACCAATTTTTTTAAATCCCGATTCGTGGCTGCGATAATACGCACATCACAGCGGCGCACTTCTTCGCTGCCCACGGGCGAATATTCCCCGGACTGCAATATCCGCAACAATTTGACCTGTAATGATTGGTGCATTTCACCAATTTCATCCAGGAAAATTGTTCCGCCATTGGCGACTTCAAATTTACCTTTCTTATCTGAATTCGCGCCGGTGAACGCCCCTCGTACGTAACCAAAAAGCTCGGATTCTAACAAATTTTCCGGCATGGCTGCACAATTTATCGCAATCAGTGCTTTTTTCGCCCGATGACTGTTGAAATGCAACGCACGGGCCACCAATTCTTTTCCGGTACCGGTTTCGCCTTCGATGAGCACGGTCGCATCGGTGCGGGCGACTTTTGAAACAATATCCATAATTCGTACCATGGAAGCATGATGACCGATAAAAGGTTCAAAATTATAATTCGATCTTAAGAGTGCTTCCAGGTCATTGTTCTGACGTTCAAGCTGATTTCGATTGAGCAGGTTATCCACCGCAAAAGCAATTTGCTCGCCTAACTTTTCAAGCAGGAGAATCGTCATTTCATTAAAAAGATCCGGCGTGTTCCGATTATCGAGATAAATGACGCCAATAAGTGTCGCTTTCAGCATGATTGGCGAACAAATAACTGAACGAATTGCCAGTCCACCCACGCTTTCGAGTTGCCGGTATTCGGATTTCAGGGCGTCGGCTAGACAAATAGAAGTACGCTGTCGATTGACATTGTGGATAATATTACGACTGATTTCGCGTTCCGGTCGGGAAATTGAAACTTTTTCCGCGTTTCGCGCCAATTCAACATTGATTTCTCCCTGCTCGCCTAACAGGATTATCATTCCGTTTTCAGCTCTGGTCTTTTCAATAACCAGATCGAGTACCCGCGTTAGAAGTGTTTCGATATCCGTTTCCTGCGTGGCAATTTTTCCGGTTTCAAAGAGAGTTTCGTAAATTTGATATTCCTGGAACATCGAAGTCATGTGCTGAGCCGCTGCATGTAATTCCGGAAATTTTGAGATTTTGGCCACACTTTCCAGCGCATTGATATAATAATAGATAACTTTCGATTCTAGCATGATATGATCCCGAAAATTATGAATGTATAATACTGAATTGGTTTCTTTTCATCAGAGAGTCAGCCTGAACGGTTATTTTGCAATTCATCGTGCAACTTATTTTAATCTAAAATAAGCATTTGGCTTTCGGCTATTAGCCGTTAGCTATTGAATTTTTATAAGTTAATTATGAAACTGTTCTGATTATTTAGCTGAATTATCAATCAGCCCAAATTTAAAGACCTGTTCATACTACCACTGGACAAATTAACAATTTGTCCTACACTTTCGGACCATTACTTTTGCCAAAAGCCAGCAGCCAATCGCCAATCCTTTAATATTCCTCCGTTCCGATCAGAATGAACGGTGCCCAATAAAAGGGGTGTTGATAAGTTTTATCTTTGAGCATTTCAATCTTCGCTGTTGCCAGTGCTTCACTGGCAGTAAGTCCCTCATTTATCAAACCGGAATAAAAGTGGTTCATAAAATATGCTGTCGAACGATCATCTACATTCCATAACGAGACAATGACACCCTGTGTTCCAATTTTTATAAATGCCCGGGCCAGATTTTCCACGCCACTGAACCGATACAACGGTCCCCCACCTGTTTGACAGGCGGAAAGTACAACCAGTTTGGGTTTATATTTGAGATGTTCTATTTCCGGTATTCGCAGGAAGCCATCACTGGTTGAATCGGTCACACTTAGAAATAATCCGGAAAGTTCAGGATAATGGGGATAAATTAACCCATGCGTAGCAAAATGGAGATGTTCGTATTCTCTTGAGTTTAATAGATTTAAGAGATTGGATTCGGTCGCCTGTTCACCACGAAGGATATCAATTCGTTTGCCACGACGCTGGAAGATCATTTTAATCGAATCAATTTCATCACTGGTGTAGAGAAGTCTTTTCGGTTGATGTATTGAAAACATGAAACTGGTGTTGCTCAGTGTGGAACTCGCTGCTCGTTCGCGTTGTCGCTCAAAAACCGGATCGCCTAATAATAAAATATCGCGACTTCCCGCTGTATATTTTTTATTGTTACGTAAGAAATATTGCGTGGCAGATGGACTATAAATTATTTTATTGTGTTCAATTAAATAAATTTCATCAGTCTTCGCAATTGAGGGGGAAATTTTCAATAATTCAAATGGTAAATTACTTAATTCAGCATCGGGTACAATAATTATTTTTTTCCCCCGTTCAAGATGTTTTTTAATTGGGGTGATTAAAATCGCTGAAAGCTTTTCAATCGGTTTTTCGATCATTTCTGCCAGATGCTTATCGGTGGCATAACGACTGTTCTGCAGGATTTCGATATAATTTTTAATCGCCGAACGTGCGGCTAATGCATAAATTCCAAAATAATCTTCTTTTATCACCCATACATAAGAGTTTGGTTCGGACAAAAAATATTCGATAATCAGCATCGGCTTCAGGAATAGCTTCTTTTGGATGTCCTGTAATGCCAAAATGGAGTCATTTTTCACCGAATTAGCCGGTTTTGCAGCATTTTGTGCCATTGAATATTGCTTTAAAATCAGATCAATGCCAAATTTTTTCTTCTCCAATTCAGATCGTTTCACCAGCAGCCGGGTTCGAAGTGAGTCCGCTTTCTCCTTTTTTTCCCGAAGAAGTTGATCTAGCTGTTTAATAATTTGTGAAATTTCCTGTTCACAGCGAATTCGTTCCAATCGTAAAGAATCTTGCCGGGTATTGTCGATTGGTGTATGATTCGATGCTGCCCCTGGTTCATCATTCAGTGCAATTGTTTTTAGCTCTTCCAAAATTTGAAAAGCCTGATTTGTATTCCCGCTAAAAATATCAGGGTGCTCCAGAAACAGGAGAATATAGTTTTCATAGAGTACCTGGACATTTTGTTGAAAGACATTTTGCTGATTTTTAGTCTGGAGTTTGTTAATATACTCTTTTATTTGAGTTGAACCTTTTTCGTATTCAGCTTTTGCCTCCTGATATTTTTTCCGATTTTCCAGAATTTTCGCACGATAGAAATGAATTTTCCAGAATAAATTTTTGTCCTTATAATTTTGAATTGATTGTTCTGCTCTGGAGAAGTAATCAAGAGCGAGTTCTGGATAATTCAGGTGGAAATGAATAATTCCCAGATTTAAATAAATACGGAAAGAAAATTGATTAAGGCGTGCTTGCTCCTGAAGCATCAACGCCCGGGAAAAAAATAGAATTGCATCGCCATAGTTCTGATATTCAAGAAAAAATTCTCCGATCGAATTCATTGTCTTTATCAGATTGATATGATCATGGCTTTTTTCATAAAGTCGATAGGCGTTCGAAAAGTTTTCCCACGCTTTGGCACTATCTTTGATCGTCAGGTACAGATTTCCATAATTTAAAAAAATTTGACCTTGCAATTCAGGGATATTGGCATTGTTAAAAATGACGGACGCCTGGTTAAAATATTCCAGGGCAACGACATTTTCCCCAAGTGCGTCGTGAAAAATTCCCAGACGGTTGAAAATTTTCCCGGTTTCAATTTGATTTGAATTTTTTTGTGAAAGTTCCAGGCCCCGCTGTAAAAAGCCCATCGCGCGGGAATAATCACCCAGATTCATGTAACATTCAGCAATCTGACTGGCGAGCTGCGGCTGCAATTCAATTTCTTCTATCTCAAGACTTTTCTTAAATGCAGCGCTGTAATAGTATCGGGAATATTCAAAATTATTGGTTGAGAAATAAATTTTTCCCAATTTCATCAAAGATTGAATTGAAAGCGAATCATTTTTTAAAGTATCCGCGGCGAGTTGAAAAATAGTGCTGGCTTTCGTAAAGTCAGCTTGTTCAAAATAGACTTCACCAAGTTGAAATAAGAGGTGGCCATAATTCGTGGTGATTTGATACTGCTTCGCGATTTTAATGGCGTCAATAAAATTTTTTTCGGCTTTTCGATAGTTTTTAGCTGCAAAGGCTTCCTTTCCGGATGTTTCGTAAGCTAAAATAACCTGTTGAAATGCCGTTACATCTTTTTCCTGTTGCCAGCCTTGCGCTAAGCTCGTTAAATTGGTGGCAAATATCGCGATAAAATAAAAAAAAGCCATCATCAAAAAACGCATAAATCCGAAAATTTTGACTCAATCCTTTCTTTTTAGCTGATTTTTTATGATAAATTTTTTCAGCGATTATTTTTTTAATATGAAATCCGAAAATAAAACGCTTTTCGCTGGCGTATTGCTAATACCCGCCAGGTTAAGGCGATAATAATATGAATTTTTTAATAAGTATATTGAATTGCCACGAGCTTCAGCAGGTGTCCGGGCACCATAAAAATTGTCATGGCGCGGCGTTTTTGGCCGAAACAATCCCCTGTTAAAACGGCGGAGATTGCTTCGTTGCCCAAAACGCTCCTCGCAATGACAGTTCCGGGTTAGTTCCCGGATCGCCTCGAAAGCTCATGGCAATTCATTTGAAAAACCTGAACCTGCCGGCCATTCGCTTTCTCTCCCTGATTTTCGGCTTTTGAAAATGGGGGAGAGAATGAAGGGGTCAATAATGACTGAAGACGATTCATTTTAGAATTTCAGGTTATATTTTTTGTTCCTTAGACAGTTTATTCACTATTTTTAAATATTTTTCAGACTGGTTTACCAGCTTCAGGTTCAAATAAAGCGCGGTCAGGGCTTCATTAGGAAAAAGCTGGGTTGGATTTTTCTCCGCGAGTATCTGAAATTCGTTAATCGCCTTATCCAGCAGCAAATATTTTTTATAAGTAGTCGCCAGTAGAAAATGATAATAGTCATCGTTCGGTTTTTTAGCCTGCAAAGCCGCCAACTCTTTTAGAATTTGACGATATTGTTCGTAATCTTCCCGGGTCATTACTGAAAAGAATGTGACTAAACCACTGGAAAGCGGCCGCAAATCGCGTGAAATTTCAAATTTTAATTGATACGTTTTGCCCCATTCCAATTTCACCGGACATTTAATCTCAGTGGATTTGGTGGTCACTTCTTTAATTTTCTGATTGTTATGGAACAGCGTTAATTTGTAGCTCGCATTTTCTACGGAACTCGTCCATTTAAAAGTCGGCTGCAAATTATCGATAACGTGATTACGCGGATAAAGCATGAAAGAATCTTCACAGGTGGAACGCATTTCAGAGGTAATCATCAAATCCCCACCTGGCGTCGAGACGATTTTCTTTTTTGACATGAGATGCGAAATCGATATGAGGCTGTCCAGGATTGGAATGGCTTTTCCTTTTTCGTTGGCAGCCGTGGTGGCTTTTTGGGGGTCTTTTCCAGCATGGGTATCGATGGCCATCTCACTATTATTTCCCAGAACAATCATATCGCCATCATGGAACAGAAGTTTTATGCGGCTTTTTTCACCCGTTCGGACCGTATCCCCCTGATAAATATAGCTTCCCCATTGGACTGGAATTCCCGATTTTTGACCCTGTCGATAAATCCGGGCTTCACCGGTCAATTCAATTATCAGTGCCTGATATTTAAATTGCGATTCGAGATCCGATGTCTCCTGCGCATAAATAAAGATTGGCAGCAGAATCCAGAGCCAAAATTTCATACCTTTTGAACTGAACATAAATAATCCCTCCCGGCTGCTACGTTTTTGTCATGTAAGGATGATTTATATGATAATATAATCAAAAATTTTGTAAAAACAAAGCCTAATATAAAAAAAATTAACTTTTTAATAACTAAATAGTTCAATTCTCAAGTGAAATGTGCCCTGGAGTTCACTCGCGATAAAGCGGCCTATCGACGTTGAAAGGCCCGGCCCTTCCAGGTTGTTACTGGTGCAAATTATGGTTCATATTCCGGCGCAACGCCGAATGAAAAAGTTTCCTATGACAAGCTAACCGAAACAACACCGCTGTCGGCTATTGAGTCAGACGCGATGATTGTGGTTTTACTGCTGCTTGTGGCATTGTTGGAATATACGCAGCATCCTGAAAAGGCAAATGTTGATTCGGCACTACCCAAAATACTGGTGAATAAATCCAGAGGCTGGTTATGGCCTTGTTAGTATTTAATTTTTGCCTTCATGTGTATATTGTCAGGGCTTTAAAAATTCGACACTAAAATTTACGAAACGTGAAATTGAACCGGATTTTAATTAGAGTCGGTCCGAAAATACCAAGACCTGTCATGGCGAGGCGTTTTTTGCCGAAGCCTGTTTTTTAGGCTCGCAATCCCATCGTTAAATAACGGAGATTGCTTCGTCGCCCAAAACGCGTCTCGCAATGACAGTTCCGGAGGTGTTTGCGGACAGACACTAATTAATTGATTGTTTATGAATTCATCAGTTCTAAAAATGATCAAATTTAACAAACCGATCGAAAAAATGAACTTGCATTTTTAAATTTTATTCACTATATTCTAAATGGTTCTTTAAATAATTGTTTAAAATGGTGTCCGTATCTGCGGAATAATAGGGAAAACGGTGAAAAACCGTTGCAGCCCCGCTACTGTAATGGGTTACGAAAGTTACACCGAGCATATCGGTAAAGTCACTTTCTGACATCTGTCAGAAGGGAAGGCGTAACAAGTAGGCTTGATACCCAGAGCCAGGAGACCTGCCATTTTAATCGTAAATTCTAATAAAACCTTCGTGGGTGAGGTTCGGAATTCGTGGTCGCCTGTCTATTTTTTATCATAACAGTCCCAACTCTCCATTGTAACGGTTGGGATTTTTTTTTGCCCAACATTCGCCCTGAAGGTTGGGCTTTTTTATGATATCTAAAAATATAATTAATTGCTGTTGGAGTATCCTCATACTCTTTTCATCAACTCTTTTTGCCCAATCAACCACCAAGTTGCACGGTGTTGTCGTTGATGAGATGACAAATAAACCGCTGGTTGGTGCCAATATTGTTATTGAAGGCAGCGGAATCGGCGCTGTTTCCGATTACAACGGTCAATTCAAAATCGAAAATTTGCTTGATGGGGTCTATACTGTTTCGGCCAGTTATATTGGATATAACCAGCGGCAACACATTGATGTCCGGATTTCAAAAGATCACCCGATCCAGCTTCACTTTCGTCTGACTCCCCAGGTAATTCCCCTGCAAGCCGTCGAAGTGACGGCGGAACGTATTGAAAATCCGAACACCACCAACACCTGGACTATTTCCCGCGAAACAATTGAGCGAACCAATACGACAGAAATCGCGGAATTAATTAAACTGGCGCCAGGGATTGATGTACAGGATGCCGGTAACGTCGCCGGGGCAAAGAAAATATCGATTCGCGGTAGTCAAACCAACCAGGTGTTGGTGTTAGTCGACGGCGTTCCGCTTAATGACCAGCTTGGTGGTGACGCGGATATCTCAAAAATCCCGGTGAATGTTGTTGAAAAAATTGAAATTTACAAAGGTGGTGGTTCAGCCCGTTTTGGCAGTGGAGCGATTGGTGGTGTTATCAATATTACGACCAGAAAAGCGTTTCAAAATGAAATCAAACTGAATAGCACTTTTGGCGCGTTTCAAATGATGATGGTGGAGCCAATTATCGCCGGAAGCTATCGCCAAATCGGTTATTTTTTATCGTACCAGTATACATCCAGCCAGGGTGATTATCCTTATGAGTATGTTGATTCCAGGCGACAAACAATTCATGAGCATCGAAAAAACGCTGATGCATTATTGCGTAATTTTTTCGGGCGATTGAGTTTCGGGTATAAAGGCCATGCAATTTCACTACAATATCAGCGTCTGTTATCTGATCGTGGTTTCCCTGGCAAGATTGATGGATGGACGCCTTATGCACGCACGGATTATCAGCAATCACTATTGGGGCTGGATTATGAGTTCAAGCTGCCAGCATTGGAAATTACATTAAATTCAAACTGGTCCGACGCGGCCACTACCAATCGAAATCTCTATCCCGACAATGTCGAACTGCGTTATAAACGGTATCCTCAATATCACTATCAATATAATGTCCGGAACATCCTTTCCGGGGCAATACTGCGTTACTTCCCCAGCAGATGGTTTCAGTTATCCACGGGATACACCTATCGTCATCTGCGCTATGATGATGAAAATTTACAGTCATCTTTCGATTCGGCCATTCAAACTGCCACCGACAACACACATGGCGTATTCCTCTCTCAGGAATGGACATTGAATTTGCCCTGGCTATCTGGAAAATTTATTCTCACGCCGGCAGTTCGATTCGATTATATGACGATTACCAATGATGCTCATGATCACTTCAAACGACAATGGAGTCCGGCAGGCGGGACGTTGCTTTCATTCGGCGCCTCGTCGCAAATCTATGTTCGGGCGTCAGTGGCAAAATCGTTTCGGGCGCCAACGTTCGCGGATTTGTTTTATCAGGATGTCCGGGTGAAGGGTAAGCCAGATTTGCTGCCCGAAAAGAGCGACAATATCGATATCAGCGCGGGCGGGCAGCTCACAAAGGCCGGTCTCTTTCGTTGTGAAATAACACATTTCCATTACAACATCGAGGATTTGATTGTCTGGCGGCTTGGCAGTTTTGAAGTGTTCAGCCCGTTCAATAATGATGCGGATATTTCCGGACAGGAATATCTGGTTGCGGCGCAAATGCCACATGACCTGCTGAATCTGGAGTTGAGCTACTCCCGGATTGAACCGTTGAATAAGTTGGACAATCAGACCACCTTGAACAAAATTTTACCCTATCGTCCACAGCGTCTGTTGAAAGCAGCCCTGAGCACGACCTACCAAAATTTCTTTTTGAAAGTAAATTACAATTTCATTGGCAAGCGATTCGTTAACGAGGCAAATACTCAATTTATCGACAGCTATCAAAATTGGAATGCTGATATAAACTGGAATCAATCGATCAAACACATAACTATTACGTTGAAATTATCTATGCTTAATTTTACCGATGTGCGCTACATGATTGTTCGCGATATGCCAATGCCCGGACGCGAATGGCGGATCGGTGTTGGTTTTTTGTATTAATTTTGTTGATTATGTTCCTTTAATTATATTTTAAATTTGTAACCGTTCACAGAGTGGATCGACGCTGTCATTCCCGCATGTTTTTGGTGAGAATCCATATTTCGTTCGGCAAATGGATGCCTGATAATCCGTTAGCTAACGGACGGACATGGCAGAAGCTTTTATTTTATCATACCTGTGAACGGATACTTAAATTTAAGCAATATATCTTAAAATCAATCAATTAATCGTAATAAATTTTAAAAAATAAGTTTTACTAACAAATTCATTAATTCTGCAGCAAACTGCACTTTAATTATGAAAGACAAAATGAAATAATAATTCAGTTTCTTTGCGCGATGCGTCATAATTTTGGCGCCAGGCAAACCATCAATGTTAAATTAACCTTTTATTCAACAGGAGGAACACCATGTTTCAACGTTTTTGTTTTTTAGTCATTTTAACTTTTACCAGCACAATTGCGGTGAACGCTGATATTCCGCGCACGATGTATGTTATTAACGAAGCCGCCGAAACACTTTCCAAAATGGAAATGGAATCTTTTTCGATTGAACAAAACATTCTATCAACCGGCCAGATTCCGAATCAAATTGCGGTACATAACAACATGCTATATCTTGTAAATTCCGGTACTGATGATATTCTGGTCATCGATCCCCAAAATGATGGTACAGTTGTCAAAACAATTGCGCTGCCCGAAGGGAGTAATCCCTGGGCAATTGGATTTGTGGGAATAAATAAAGCCTATGTAACCAACTTTATTGCCAATAAGGTCTCGATCATCGATCTGGACGCCGGTGTGGTTACGGGAGAAATTTCCGTTGGTACGGGTCCCGAAGGTATTCTGGTGATTGATAACAGGGCCTTTGTGGCAAATACAGGCTACGCTGGCTGGGGGGTGCCATACAAACAGGCGACGGTTTCTATTATTGATGTGCTTACTGATTCTGTCACGCATACACTAGCGGTCCCAACCAATGCTCAGGATTTGGCCGTCGATTCGTGGGGACGTATTCATGTTGTCTGCTCCGGTGATTATACAACTGTTTCCGGTCAGGTTGCTGTCATTGATTTGTACACCGGCCCGATGTGGGATACGCCGGCGGTGATCGATACGGTTGAATTTGGGTGGATAACGCCAGGTACTGTAACTTTTCAACCCGGCGATATCACGATTACAAAAGATGACAAAGCCTACTGTGTTGCCTGGGGCAATGGCACCAATGGCTTTATGTGTTCGTACAATGCGATAAGTGACTCGGTGCTTCGTTCCGCCGCTGATCCGATTCTGATTGGACCCAACGTGTCACAATTATACTACGACAAAAAAGAAGACGCCCTGTGGATCCCCACCATGACCGTATGGGGCGGTGACGCATTCATTCAAAAATTCGACACCAGTCTGGATTCAGTCATCTGGATTTCGAATGTGATTGGAAACGGTTCAAAAAGTCTGGCAATTTTGGAGCCGATTCTGAATTCTGATCCGGGGGCAGATGCGGTGGTGTCTTTTAAGCCGGGCACGGGTGCGGGTTTTGGCGCAAACTTTTTTCCTGGCAATGTCCTGGGGGGGCCGGATCCCGATCCATCAATTTCTGAACACATGCCATCAGTGAAACCAAGTGAAATACTTTCATTGGGGAGAGGTGGCGAAATTGTGCTGGAATTCATCGATAATTATATCAATGATGGCGAAGGCGCGGATTTTACTGTTTTTGAAAATGCTTTCATCAGCCTCTGGACGGGATTGGTTTCTATAGAAGCCGGCATTGTGTCCGTCAGCATGGATGGCGTTACGTTTGTGGAATTTCCGTACGATACCGCGACGTTTGCCGGATTGGCGGGTGTAACGCCGACAAAAGACACCCAGCATCCCACTGATCCGGCTGTTTCCGGTGGTGATCAATTCGATTTGGCGGATGTCGGCTTAAGTCATGCCCGTTTTGTGAAGATTACCGATCTTGGGGATATCAAGGAAGAAGCACCCGGCGCTGGCGATTTTGACCTGGACGCCGTGGTGGCAATCAACAGCAAAGCCGGAACCCCTACCAGCGTTGACAAAGGGATCGCTGACATGCCAACCGATTTCCAATTGTCGCAAAATTATCCGAATCCATTCAACCCGGAAACCACGATTACATTTACCGTGGATACACCCAGCCATGTAAAATTGACTGTTTTTAATCAGCTTGGTCAGGCGGTAACAATATTGGTTAACGGGAAAATTGAGGCGGGCACGCATCAGGCAACGTGGAATGGACGCGATTATCAGGGTCATCAGGTCGCGAGCGGTATTTACTTTTATCAGTTGAAAAGCAGCGATAAGACCGAGATCCGTAAGATGACGCTGATGAAGTAGTGAGAGCTGGCGTAATCTTAATTTAAGTATAATAAAGCCTGTTCTAAATAGAGTCGGTCCGAAAATACCAAAACCTGTCATAGCGAGGCGTTTTTTGCCGAAGCCTGTTTTTTAGGCTCGCAATCACTCCTGTTAAAACGGCTGAGATTGCTTCGTCGCCAAAAACGCTCCTCGCAATGACAGCTCCGGAGTAGTTCTCGGACACCATCTACAGCGCGTGGCTATTCAATTATTTTTTTAATCTGTTTTTATTGAATTGCCATGAGCTTTACAATTTGTCCGACAATTTCGGACCGACACTCATCAAGCTATGGCGATACAATATTTTGTATTACTAAACCATTTTCAAAACAATGTCAAGAGAAATTTGCTGTCTTTTGTCCAGTTCCGAACCGAACAGGCTAAAGTTGCCCTAAATTACTCCCCAATCATCATCGCTTTTCCCCGCGCTTTCCAGGCATCCGTTGCTTCAATCCCTTCCAGTTTCTGCAGCAGGGACAGGAGAAAATCCCGGTTGTCAGCAGTTAAGTAACGCATGGTGCCGCCCATTCGGGCAAACGATTTGCAGTAGCGCAGGTAATAATCAGGATTATCTTCCGGTGGTTCGCCTTTTATCCAGTCCCAGTGCGATTGTTGCAAATCCACCACAAGAATATAGTGTGAATCCAGGTGTTCGCCTTGCTGTATTTTGAGATTTTGCGTCATGGAGAGCGATTTTTCAAAAATCATGGGCGACATGACCGCGGAACCGATAGAAAGGTAGACCCCGTTTTCCAGATTCGCGACATTTTGCGCAAATGTCAGGAAATCCCGCTGGGCTGCCCGTCCGATTGCGGCAACATGATTCATCGGATGACAATAAATGATATCATGCCCCACCATCGGATGACTCGTGAACGGCATATTTAGTTTATACATATTGGATTGCAAACCATATTGTTTATAAGGATGTGGCACATGCATGCGTCCGGGTTCAAGCTCAAACTGGCGAACTTTAAGCAGCAAATCAGCCGCGGCCGCGGCTTTATCCGGATCAGATTGCAAATTTTCTTTTACGGCAGCTATCAAATCTGCTTCCGAAGGAATATCCACCCCTTCAGTTTCCACCAGTCGGCCTACCGATTCACCGTAGCCCAATCCATCCCAGGCACCAACATTGATTGCCAGATTCAGATAGAATCCCGTTTCCTCCCAAATACCAAATTGACCCTGATCAACATACAGCCTGACATCTTCACTGGTACAGCCCTGATAGGCAAATTCCCAATCATGGATGATTCCGGCGCCATTGGTTGCTAAATGGGTGATCCAACCGCGCTTCACCAGTTCAATCAATACCGGTGATAATCCATTCTTGATCGAATGCGCACCAAATGTGAGTATCCGCGATGCATTCGCAAGCCGCGCCTTTTGAAGGCGCTCCACCACCTCATCCATCAATCGGTCCGCTTCTGGGGAGAATGGGCGTGGTTTTGCCGTTGGTAATATGCGATCCCGCTCGATCCAGACTTTATGCTTGCGCTGATTGAGCGGTTTTATATTCAATTTAAATCGATCCATTTGTGGAAAAGGCATTTCAGTCTCCTTGGTTGGTATGTTCAAACACAATGGTTATGATTTTCTCTTTGCGGCGTCAATCAGAATTTCATAACTATCTGTTTTCAATTTTTTTTATTTATTACTTAAAATGCTAACATGAAATTTTTTTTCGTAACCATTCACAGGGAGGATCGACACTGTCATCCCGGCATGTTTTTGGCGGGAATGACAGATTCGATCCTCTCTGCGAATGGTTATGAATTGCCACAAGCTTTAGCGTGTGTCCGAGAACTAACCTTTCGAAGGTTTTTGAGCCGGAAGAGTTATATATAGAGAGTCTGTCCGAAAATTCAAAACCCTGTCATGGCGAGGCGTTTTTTGCCGACGCCTGTTTTTTAGGCTCGCAATCCCCTCATAGAACAATAAGAGATTGCTTCGTCGCACAAAACGCTCCTCGCAATGACAGTACCGGATGCGTTTGCGGACAAACACTATATAGATTATATTTCAATCTATATATTTTTTTTTATAACCTTCGAAAGGTTAATTTTGGCCAATTTCCGGGTTCTCGGACACTATCTTTAGCACGTGGTTCCATGAGCGCCCCCTCATCACCGGGCTTTTAAGCCCGAGTCCTTAAACTCCTGTGGGATAAAACCCACTTTAATATTGGGGGAGCATGATGATCCACGAGCGAAAGCTCGTGGCTATTCATTTGTTTATTAATAAGTTACAGTTTTAACCTGACGGCGATGGTCCTTCCCCTTGTTTGGAACGGCTTACACCAGAACAACAGGCTGTTTCAAATATCCGGCTTACGCAAATAACGGATAGTTAAGATAAGAATATAATCGTAAAAAGTCAAACGAAATTATGCATTCAGATTATCGCTGCACCCTCACCTTAATCATCTTCCGCAATGGCCGAAGATTTTCTACCGTAGTTAATGGGACACAAACGCTACATCTCATTCCAGTGCCGGTTGAGGAGTTTCGCATTCCGCAAGGGATATTCGCAAATAGCCCGTCCATTTATTCTGTCATAAAATTGGTTGTCTCCACAGATCAAGCGGGTCATTTTCAGGAAATTCGCTGAAAACAATATCGGTAACGATCGGTCTCAATAAGTGGAATTAACCGAAATCCCGCCTGGAAGGGATTAGGTGCGGCTTGCTCACTTCCTTCCCGGTTGGGCAATTAAAGATTCGGGCTCAACTGACCGGATCGTTCCTGAATCCACCTGCGAACCGATGAAATCCAGTCCCAACAAGTCGGCGCATATCGCAAGCTCCCGCGTATAATCCCCGAAAACCAGCGTTTGGTGCAGTCCGAGAAAATACTTCATAAACAGTGGCATCTCCTGAAGCTGAATTTTACATTGAGTGCGGCAGGTCGGACTCGGCGGCATCGTTACTGTTTTTCCCGTAAATGCACTCATCTTGCTTTCCCGCACACTTAGACGGCAGAGGGTGATAATTTTATCGATTGGCAGATGGACTTCGGGACTCACACCAATTCCACTTTCATGGTGACTTCGCAGTTCAAATGGCTGCTGAGCGCCGTTCAATTTCAATGCAGCGGTGCAATGTACCAATTCAAGCGCAAATCCCTTTTTCACAATTGGATTTCCCATCCAGCCCGGTTTTGCGGTTAACGCCTTTAACAAGGCCAAAGTTATCGCTGAATCCAGATCGCCTTCACAACCGCCAATAAAATCAGGATGATCATTCAAGTACGATAGCGCCAGACAACTTGTTGTGTTGAGCCGGGCTAATAATTCAAAGCAGGCAATCGCAGCACCATCGGCCTGATGCACTTGCAGTAACTGTTCAAAGGCTACAATCAGACGTGAGGCGGTTATTATCTGTTTTTCTGATGGTTCAATGATGTCATGCGCCTGGTGGATATAATGCAAGGCAAGTGGCATGGCCGCTTCATCAGAAATCTGCTGGAAATAATCGTATAATTCTTCCAACGGAATCTGTTTGATCCTGATGCCGATACGATTTTTAATAACCTCAACATTCCGCTCACTACTCAATACCCAGGATTCTGTATTTCCTATCTGGAGCAACTTAGCCCGTTTGAGCCGGTATACAGCCTGTGCCGCTCGCCAGTGTAATAAAAATTCATCAGGGTCCATAATAAAAATGACATGACGCTTATTATTTTTCAGCACCGCGAACATTTCCATGCACGCGGGAGCCGCATTCAAGGTCAGTAATGAATTAGCGACATAGGCGGGCATCACTTGCTGATCATAACCAGGAAAAATACCAACCAGATCAAAATATACCGCAGCCTGCTGCATCCAGGGCTGAACACTGCCGCTCATTGGAATAAAAATCGCAGCCCCTTCAGGACGTGTTGACAAAAACGCTTGCAAATTTTCTTCCGACGTTATATGGGTATGCGTCAGCGGTGTTTTATCCAGCGAATCGGACAGAATCTGAACAATTTCCTGTGAAATCGATTTATTGTTCGCCATGTCCGGCCAGTAACGTGGACTTACAAATGTAATTAAATGACCTGGCATCGATAGGTTTATTGCAGATGGATTTTTCATGCTCATTTTTATTTAACCTTCTTTTGGGGATTAATGCTACAATTTTATAAAAATTCAGCAGCGTAAAATAGACGTCATGGCCTTACAGCACATTATTTGGATTTACAAAAGTATTTTAATTGAGTTAACGGTTCAGAGTTCCCGGTTCAGAGTGATGACTTTTGCGCATTTAGCCGAAGATTGTGAACTAACTAACGATGTGGCGCCGGTGATAGTAGATGCCTTGATAACCGCTTAAAATCAGTGGTTGAACTAAACTATTTGTATGTATTTTGCATCCAGAAAATATGCTGTGCGGCCGATTGGCTGTTTTGACATCGATGTCAATCATTTTGTCATTTAATTATTCGGCCATTAAAAAAGCTTTTGAAAATGAGTCAATGGCAAAATTTATGAATCATCCAGGTATCCAACATTCATAAATCCTTTTCTGTAGCCATCTGTTTTTAATCATTTTGACTTTCATAATTTTCTGTTAAATTCACCTGTCCTTTTTAAAAAAATAAAGTCAAAATAATTAGAGGCAAAATTATTAAAACAAAAATATTTCCAAATCGTCTTGCCCAAAATCGTTTTGCCATAACATCATCTTGCCCCAAAATTTACTAATTCTTTTTCTGTAGCCATCTGTTTTTTAATCGTCCTGAACGGGATTGAACCATTTTTGCTGGATCCATCGCAAATATCCGGGTTATTGCTTTACCAATCATAACATTTCAGTAAAAATAAAATTTTATTTCTGCAAAAACGTAGTTTGTCAGATATATTCTCCAAAAATTGATCAACTTACTGTAACTGAGCGATTGGCTAATGGCGTTTAGCGATTGGCTACTGGCTCTTGGCTAAAGTAATTTTATCCAAAAGTGTAGGACAAATTGTTAATTTGTCCAAATATAACACTCAAGGCCCTAAAGTGGCGCAAATTGCCAGATAGCCCTATATCACCAAATAATTGGAACAACCAGCTAATTCAATGGAATATATTCAAAACTATTGCATCACCCAGGTATTGAGAAATGATAAATACATAACTATTAAAAAAATCAATAGCTAAAGGCCAGAAGCCAAAAGCCAGAAGCCAATAGCTAATTAACTTTTTAACCCAACAAACAACATAAGGAGAGAAAACATGGCACGGATGCTGAATAAACAAAATTCGTCCAAAGTCCATTTAAATGCCTGCAGGCGTCATATCCGCTTTTCTAATCAGTTTAAGGGTGCGGAAAAATATGCGGTGACCATCAAGCCCGCTTACCAAAACTTAATCGAAAAAAACGCCACAGTTCAGGCTTTACTCGAAAAACGACAGGGATGCCTTCGATGATTTATTGTTATATCATACTGATTTGGTGAACGCCATAAAAAACGTCTTTGATAAGTGTAAAAGCTATCTGCGGAATAATCCCCATGATCTGGTTTTAACCTGAATCTTTCCCGAAGGTCGCTTTGGCGATATCATCAAGGTGCTGCGGCCAAAATTACCGATACTGGCTGAACAGATCGCGTTAAAAATCGAGAGCCTCGGCGAAATCCATCTGCTTTATCCGCCTGGCTGATGAATTGAGGAACCAAATAAAAGCGCTCAAAGATACTTTTTTGGCACTCCAGGACGCTGAACGCATCCACCAACTCGCCAGAGCCGAAGAAGCACTTGCCCGGACAAATTTACGGAAACAGTACGAAATCAATTATCTGGAAGCCCGCAAAGAGTATGGCTGGATGGCAGCCGTGCATTTGTTTCCCAAAATCAATTGCCAAGTTTCCCGTCAAAAACAAAAAGCTGTTGCGGAAATTATCCGGAATGATCCGGAAAATGATACGAATCCTGCCGGAACAGTGACTTTCATAAAATAATCTTCTCCGGTGGTTCCGCACAGTAATCACCGGGGAATTTATTTAATCTCGCTTATTCATCATTTTTGCCAGGAGGCCCGAAGACACAAAGAAAACAATGCGTTACAGATGATGATAAGTAACCGTTCACAGGTATGATAAAATAAAGGCTTCTGTCATGCCCGAATGCTTTTATCGGGCATCCATTTGTCTAAAAAAGGATGGATTCCCGCTAAAAACAGGCGGGAATGACAGATTCGATCCACCCTGTGAACGGTTATGATGATATATTTGATTTTGCTTCTTTTTTAAGCCGGGAAAAAAATATGTCTAATTTGAGTTGACGCAATAATGCAATTGCTTATTTCAAAATATCGCATTAAATGTTGCCTGAAATTCTGGAATGGAAATTTGTGAGTTCCTGAATCAATGAAAGACCCCCTCCTGCCGCTCCCCCAAAAAATTCCAAAAAACGGAATTTGGGGGAGCGGAAGCCGGATTCTCTCTCCCATTTTCGCTTTTTGAAAACTGGGAAATACAGCGGGGGTCAATTTTTCATCGAAAACGACGTTACAGAAGAAAAAACATTTCATTTTAGAATTTAGGTGTTGTATTAAAAATCCTTTATTCTTCTTCGTGCCTTTGTGTCTTCGTGGCGATGAATTTTTCCGGTTAATAAATTTTCCTGCCCAAGCTTGTCATCAACAAATCTAAAACCTGTTTTCCTGGTAATATTTCCATTATTCCCGGGCACACCTTCAAAATCTCCCGAACATTTACTGCTATAACAAATCCGGACTGAAGCCCGCCGTCTCCAATCTGCATGATAAAATGGTATAACTCGTTTCCATCTCTCAAAAATCGATCATACCGGCGTATTTCATGTATCCGGCGCGTCGAATACACATCATACCAAAGGATTTCTTGTATCCGGCGTTCCTGATACACATCATACCAAAATATTTCTTGTATCCGGCGCTCCTGATACACATCGTACCAAAATATTTCTTGTATTCGGCGTTCCTGATACATATCATACTAAATTATTTCCTGTTCCCGGCGCATCGAATACACATCATACTAAAATATTACCCGAACCCCAAGCTTTGGATATGGATTTACCGAAATTTTTTCAGGATTTGAAGGTTTGAATATCGCTGAGACCAATACTTATTCTCAAATCGTGCTGCCGGGCAATCGGATGAAAGACACAATATCATCCTTGAAATGTATCCAATCAACAACATTGGGCAAAATTTCAGAGCTTCGCGGTTTTCGTATTGATATCCTGTGATGAATGTGAGTTTTTTGATTTGCATGCGAAAAATCCCAAAGGTCTCTCCCCGTTTGTTCCAAAGATTTTTTAGGGCTAATTTATTTGACTCAGTTCATTTAAATCTGAAATCGAGTTTAAAATCAAAGAGCCAGGGGATTTTCGGATTTTGCCCCTGGTTTATCAGTTTTGTTGGTAAATTCGTATAATGTTCTTTGAAATAATCAAAATTTGGCGCATTATATAAGGTTACAATAATGGTATCATCCTTAACCCGGAGATCGCCCTCAATTCGGCTAAATACTTTTTCAGCTAGCCCGGCGGCGGTCAATTGGCGTAATTCGGGTGGTAATTTTTGGCGAGATTGATACACCAGCGTCTGGGCAATCAGGCTGAGCGATAACTTATTAAAGCGAATATTCAAATTCAAGGTGGCGGCGCGCTTCCAGCCAAAATCGGCTTCGGTGTTCAAAAATTCCTCAATATTCCAGCGTTCGGGAAAACACTGCTGCATTAGCTCCGCTGCGGGTAATTGACTCGTTGTGACAAAGGGTTTATAGGTGAAATTTTCCGGTCGCTCACCGGTGCGTTGGACGAGCATTCAAATTTTTTGGTTGAGCGGTGGCCGTTGGTATTCGGTTTCTGCCACCGCATAACCCGCCCAACAACCCTGATAATTTAAAGCAGGCAATTTGGCGACTAGTGACGGCTGTTGGGGCACAGGAAATAAATAGCCTAAATTGAACTGTTCCAGGGTTTGCAAGTTTTCTATCGTAAAATGTTCCCCATCACCAATATACAGGTACGACAGTTCCGAAAGCTGGCTGACAAAGGCGCGCCGCGCGGTGGTTTTTCTGGCGCCGGGTTGCCCGGAAAGCAGCATGATGCCGCGGTGCTGTTTCATATAATCCAGCCGACTGTTAAGCTCCCTGAAGCCGGCGGAAACAAAGAGATGATCCGGTTTAATGGATTTGTCGAACGGCTGGCGGGAGAGATTCCAAGAGGCATTAAGCATAATTTTTATCCTCCGCATCAGAATTTGAATGAAAGCGCATGCCGGGCGCAAACCTGCTGCAGGTGGCCGGTGGAATAGACCGCGCTATTGTCACAGTAAAACACTTTGGGGCAACCGTAAGTGGCCACCGCATCTTTGAACACCAATTCCAGCGCCCCGGTATTTTCGTGGAGCGTCCAGCGGGCGCCGACGATGAGTCGCGAATGGTCGTCGATGATGCCGCAGATAAAGAGTTTACGGCGGACGCCGTCGATTTTAAAATGCTGACCGTGCATAAAATCGGACAGCCAGAGGTCGCCAAGGTGCGGCGTCTCGAACTTTTTGCGCGGAACCGGTTCCGGCGGCAGGGTTTTGAGATTATTTTGGCGAATAAAGCGCCGGACGCTGGCTTCACCGGGCGCGCCATTGATAATGAGGCCGTCATCGGCGAGCATCCGGTAGAGCGGGGCGATTTTAATGCCGGGGTGTTCGTCAAATATCTGTTTGATGGTACTGGCCAGAAACGCATCGACGCTGCGGGAGGCGCCTTTATCGGTTCGGGTTTGGGGTTTGAGGCCGTCATACCCCTGTTTGCGGTAAAGCCGGAGCCAGCCTTTAAAGGTTTTCCAACTGAATCGGCGACGGCCCAGGCCGGGCACATTGAAGACTTTTTGCGCCATTTCTTTAAAATAGCGGGTTTGTTTGCCGCGGGTTTCGTAGCGCACCAGCGCAATGATGCCGTAGCGGAACAAGGCCAGTTCGTCGGCCGGGGATTGATTTTGGGTTTTCATCCGTCAAATTCTCCATTTTTAAACATGAGAAATTAAATTGAGAAGTTGGAGGAAGTTAGTAAAACAGAGCGAAAACTCCAGTCACGGTTGTGCCAAAAGAAAGATTTTTTTCGTCCATGGCAGCATGGGGTGTAAAAAGCGGGGTGAAAGTCAAAGAAATTGACCGCGGTGGCGGTGATTTTAAGGGCAAACGTGTCAAAAAAGCGTCAATTGCTAAAAAAACGACCCGTCCGGGCGGAGTACTCCCCACCGCGATGCGTTTAATGGCGACGTCCGCGTTTTTGTGACGGCGTGCCAAAGAGGAATTGCCGACGGAAGAGGTCGCCGGACTGCCACTGGAAATAAAAGTCGCGGCTCAGGTTTTCGGCAGGGGCGTTTCCGTTGCGATTGGCAGCGCGCGCTAAAATCGAGGATGGCGGCCACCGGGTCGTGCGGTGCGAAACAGCCAGTTTGGCGCATCTGCTGTTTGAGTTCGGGTACGGCGCAGAGTTTGAGAAAAGCCTCGAAGAAGATGTGGATAAATCCGGGGATTTGTTTATTTTCCAGCGACAGGTCGGTGTTTTTTCCGCGGGCGCTGATGACGTCTTTGGTTCTTGAGAAATTGCCATTATTTTACTGTTGTATCCGGAGGGTTTCGGCCATCATTTCCAGCGAGTATCGCTGATAGGGCACCAGCCAGTGGGGGAGCAACGAAAAGGTGCGGTGTTGCGGTTGGCGCGGGCCTTTGGCATAGCAAATAAAACGGGGAATGGGAAAATCCAGATAAAGCGTAAATCCAATAATCACCGCGACCCGGATATAAAAGCGATAGAATTTGGCGCAGTCTTTTCCCCCGCACAGGCGGCAGCACTCGCTGAAGTCCGGGAACGGCCCTTTGCCATTACAAATTTGCAGCCAGTCTTCGACTGTACCCGATATGTAAATTGGATATTGAATAATGCCAGGGAAATGTTGGTTAAAGATTGATTAAATTGTCAGAGATTTTTTCTCTTTAATTTAACACTTTCCCTGGCTTTGTCTAATTGAATTATTCAAATTTGGATGATTAATGGCTGGGGGGAAGAGGAAGATAACAACAGTCGTCCACCCAAAGTGCTGGACGACGCGTTGCATTTAATGCAATTTCGCAGTGTGCAAAATGACTCGCTCCTGGGAATGCTGATGAACTGGGGCAATCATCCGGAAACCGTGGGCAGCGACAATTTGTTAATTACTGCCGATTTCCCGCATTACTGGATTAAGGGTCTGGAAGAAGGCATTTTTTATGACGGGGAACTCAAGCGTCCGGGCATTGGGGGAACCGTCATTTTCGCCAACGGCGCAGTCGGGGGATTGATGACTTCACTCGGTTCGAATATTCATGATCCCTGGCTGCAGCAGCATTTCAAAAAATCCAGTTTCGACAAAGTCCGGGCCCAGGAACACCGGCTGGCCGATCGGGTACTGAATGCCGTGGAACAGCAGCCGTGGGAACGCATTGATAATCCGGCAATTGCCCTCCGGGCGAAAACCTTTAATTTTAAAGTCCAAAACACCATTTTTCGACTGGGTGGCATGTTGGGCATACTGAATCGTGGCTTTGTGGGTTTGAATAAAATGCGCAGCGAAATCAATCTGGTGACGCTCGGGGAGGTTTCGCTGCTGACGGTGCCGTGTGAATTGAATCCGGAAATCGCCAACGGCGGCGTGGAAACGCCGGAGGGTCGCGACTTTCCCGGCGAAGTCATCGAAACCCCGCCATTCCGGCAATTGATGCCTGGCAAATATAAATTTATTTTGGGACTTGCCAATGACGAAGTCGGTTACGTCATGCCCCGCTCGCACTGGGACGCCAAAAAGCCATACACCTACGGCAATAAAAAAGCATTCTACGGCGAAGTCAATTCGCTGGGACCCGACACCGGTTCCACCCTCTACCACAAAGTGAAAACACTCCTTAGCGAATAATGCCCCTTTCCTTGCTGCGTGGACACGACCCAACCGGGACCAGCCAGAACGAATTGAATTGGCGATTGACAATGGACTATTGAATATTCCTCTCGACCTTTCCCAATGGCCATTTTCAATTTTTTCAAAATTTCCCGGAATTTTTTTCTGTTATTCATCTGAATTCACCCAGGACAACCGGATTTTTGTAATTTACCGCCGGTTTGCTGAAATCGTTCTCTCGCTCGGATGCCATCTGCCCGCTACCAGGTGCCTTTTTAAAACTGAAGTAAAAATTTTTTTCGGCGAATGACTGGAATTAATGGTATTAAACAATTTCAATTCCAATAATCAAGAAGTTAAACGGAATGATAATTGTGTCATGCTTAAAAAATATGAAGTTACTTCGAGTTATCATTGAAAATAAGTCAGGATATTTTTCGTTTATTTCGAAATGAATGTGAGAACCAGGTCTGCGGCGCGCAGAATCGCACCGGAAGCGTAACGGAAATTCACTGCGCCTTTTGCAAATCGACGTTCGATAAAATTTCACCCGCGGACCGGTGAGAGGAGATGCCACGATGGAAAAACAATCAACCAACATTTTATGTGAAGATCCGGCAATAGTTCAGGACCTTGCACAAGTCATAAAAAAGATGACTGGATTTGAAACGTGTCAATTAAAAACATTTTCTGAATTTGCTGCCGCGCCGTTGCAACCTGGATTGTATTTTATTTCGCCCGGTACTTTGATGCAAAACGAGTTCCTCAATCCGGCAGTGCTGCAAACCATTACCGGAAAGCCTTTTCAACTCATCTGCACCGTGGGCGACGTTTCCCTGAATCTGCCGGAAGATCAGATTTTCGCCAGTCTGCCCCGGAATTATTCGGACAAACAGCTTGGCGTGGTGCTGCGGAATGGACTGAAATTGCTGGAAAACCAGCAGCAGATTGCGGAATTAAACGAGCAACTCAATGTTCAAACCCATGAATTACAGGAATTAAATCAAATCGGGGTGACGCTTTCAGCCGAACGGGACATGTCGCGACTGCTGAATTTTATTTTGCAAAAAGCCCGTGAAATTATTCGGGCGGCTGCCGGAACGCTGTATCTGGTTGAAAAACAAAAGGACGTTCCCGCGAATCCCCTTGATTTTTTGAAAGATAAGCAGCTTCGGTTTAAATTATCACACTGCGATTTCCAGGCCACGAATTACAGTGAATTTACGATGCCAATTGTCAAATCAAGCCTCGCCGGCTACGTGGCCCTCACCGGACAAGTGCTGAATCTGCCGGATGTGTTCCTGATCTCGGCAGATTGCGAATATCGCCCCAATCGTTCATTTGATGAAAAAGTGGGCTATCGCACCAAATCGATTCTAACCATTCCCATGAAAACCCACAAGGACGAATTGATTGGCCTGCTGCAGCTTATTAACCGGAAACGCGACTGGAACCCCCGGCTGGATTCGTCGGAAACTGCCGGACAGGAAGTCATTGAATTCGACAGCCACTGCATAGAACTGGCGAATTCGCTGGCTGGTCAGGCGGCGGTGGCCATTGAAAATAACCGGCTCTATGACGAAATCAAATCCCTGTTCGATGGCTTTGTGCTGGCGGCGGTGCATGCGATTGAACAGCGGGACCCCACCACGTTCGGCCATTCCGAGCGGGTGGCCGATTTGACGTTGGCGCTGGCCGAACAGGTGAACCGGCTGGATATCGGTCGCTTTCGGCACGTGCATCTTTCGGCGAACGAGTTGCAGCAAATTCGCTATGCCCGCCTGCTGCACGATTTCGGGAAAATCGGCGTGCGGGAAAATGTGCGCGTTAAAGCGAAAAAATTGTACCCGCACGAACTGGAACGGATTATTCACCGGTTTCATTTCATAAAAAGCAATGTCAAATTGAAATTTACCGACCAAAAAATTGAAAAATTACTGTATCAGTCCATTCCCGCCATCGAACAGGAGCTATCAGCAATCGATCATCAAATGCAAACCCGCGTGGCGGGGCTGGATGCGTTTCTGGATTTCATTATAAAAATCAACGAACCGATGATTCTGGCAGAAGGTGCGGGCAGCCAGTTATATTCGATCCGTCAGCACCGCTTTCAGGAGAATGGAACCACCGAAGCCTTTCTGAATGAGCACGAATTGACGTGTCTGTCGATTTCCAAAGGGAGTTTGAGCGAGTCTGAACGGCGGGAAATTGAATCGCATGTGAATCATACCTACAATTTTCTGAAGCGCATTCCGTGGACCGAGGAACTGAAGGCCATTCCGGAAATTGCTTACGGGCACCACGAAAAAATGGATGGCAGCGGCTACCCGCAGGGACTCAAAGGCGAATCGATTCCGATTCAATCGCGCATGATGACCATTGCCGATATTTTTGATGCCCTGACCGCCTGGGATCGTCCGTACAAAAAAGCCGTGCCCATCGAGCGGGCGCTGCAAATTCTGGATTATGAGCGGAAAGACGGCAAAATCGATGCGGATTTATTCCAATTATTTGTAGAGGCTGAAATTTATAAAATTGTGAAGCCGCCGCAGACGATTTCGCGATTAATAATGGATACTGGATATTTGAAACTGGATACGGGATATTTTATACTGGATATTGGAAATCAAAATCACGGGAAATCGGTAGTAGACGTCATCGCTCGGGAATAACATCTGCAAGCGTACTACCGATTATTATGGAAGCGTAAAACAGACGGGGTGAAGATTCTGGTAATCCATCATCAGTGCGCCGGACAATATTCAATCGACAGTAATCAATCGTCAATTAAAATTATCCTTTTATTATGATTGCTTCAGGTTAGGCTGGCTGGCACTATTTTTTTCCCCTTTCGATTCCAAAATTCCCATAAACTGGCGCGACAACTCATCTGAGAAAGTATCATTCAACGAGACTTTCACCCGGGTGGACATTTCGGTTTCGAATTGTACTATTAACTGGACGATTTCCTGGCAGGCGCGTTTGGTAAACAGACGAATCAGCCCGATCTGTTCGGAACTGTGAAAAACCACTGCCAACAGGAAGCTCTGCCCAATTTTCGAAATAAACACACTGGAATGTTTCCCTTCATGCAAATTAAAATCAAAGCCATCCCCTTCCAGCACTTCCTGGGCGATTTCAGTCGTGGCGCCCATATTACTCGCGAACAGGGCCGCCAGATTTTCAATATTGACCTCTTTGGTCTTCGCGTAAAAAGAAATCAACTGACCGCTGATGTCTGTCAGGACAATGCAGTCCGGATAAATTTTGTTCCGAAGATTCGTTAAAATTTGGTCGATAGCGACTGATAATTCAGAACTTAGAACAAGTTTGTGTAACATAGTTTACCTCACAATAACAATAATTCCGGACATTTTTTTTCAGTCACGAACAACGAACTGACTCTTTTTTTGGCGATCCACCTGTTTGCGCTGGTGGATTTTTCCGGGCGCGAATCCAGGTTATCCCGGCTACTGAATTGGAAAACCTCTTGCCTGATATCTAGCGACTCAGATTTTCCGGAGCGTTTTGATTAATTTTTTATCCTTGAGCAGATTCGCCAGCGCGACATCCACCGTCAGACGGAGCTGCGCGGCCGCGACTTCCGGCTGACAGATACAAACCAGATTCAGCTCCGGGTGGTGCAGAATTACCAGAATCCGGTGCGTGTAATTAATCTGGAGAAAAGCCGGCAAATTACCCGAAATTTCGTCCCGAGTAAACAACCCGGCGATTTCACTCCCGACTTTTTTCAGGGAAACGAGCCCGATTGTCCCGGCATTTTCAATGAGGCCCCCATTCCGGTTAAAAATCAGAATACCGAGCACCCCTTTGACCTTCAGAATTTGATTCAGGATTTCTTCCATTTGGAACACCTTAACAGGATAAAAAAAAATCAGTCGCGAAACGAGAATTGGTTAATTTTAAATTTATTAATATGTTACAGATACTAATTTGTAACCGATCACAGGGAATAGTATCAAATTTGTTGTGTCGCCGGTTTTACTGATTCCTCAGGTGAATAAGGTTTTTAATCCACCAGGCCGCAAGATCAAACCCAATCGACCTTATTGACCTTCGTAACAATTCGAGGGTCCCGACAATTTAACCTTATTACCTTATTGCTTCATTTGATTATCATCACCAATAAGGGAATAAGGTTGGTGGTGTTCCGGGTTTGGCGGATTACTAAGGTGAAGAAGGGGTTACCTCAACCAACCGGATGGGTCAAATCCAGCAAACGTTATCTTTCGCAATCTTTTTCAGCGACAATGTCGGATGACAACATTCAATAAAGTGTTCACCCTTTTCAGCAAAGCTGATCTTTTGATGAGGCGCAGTCAGCTTGAGGATATTCCAGCAGACTTTATCCACTGCTGCCCTGGACACAAAAAATGAAAATTGTTTGCTTTCACCCTGTGAACGGATACGCTAATTTTTGTCGAAAAATTAATACCGGATGTTGGATAAAACCTTATCTTCAGAAATCCAGTATCAAGAAACCAGTAGCAGGCATCTTCGCTACTGAAAAGCGATTATAACAATATATTCATCAGTTAAATGGTTTTCGTCCCGGCACGACTTACCTCCCCGGTTTCCCAAAAATCCGATTAAATGCCGCGTCACAATCCCTGCATTCGGTTTATCTCAGGTATTTAGTTTCACCCGAACCGTTATGCCACTAAAAAAATCACAGTGCCAGTATTTGTTGCACCCATTCGCTTGAGAAAACACCAAGAGTTCCCTCTGTTTGGGGGATTTCCAATGATTCGAGATCGGTGCGCAAGTTTGGATTATTGATTTGGGGAACAATTTGGCGAACGACCTCCACCATCCCCCGGCTAAAATCTTCCCCCGAAGTATTTTCGAGATTAATTTTTCGATTGGTATAGGAAAATTCACCAGCAAAAGGATCGAGAAACGGGTATTTTTCGGCCAAATCGATCTGCTTCTGCCTGAGCAGGCGCTCAAAAGCTCTGGGTTCAAAATATTTTTCCAGAATGCTCAAAATACTTTCCCAAAATCCGAGGATAGCCGGATTTTCATTCTGAATTGATAATTTTTGCACTTTCGCCGACAGACTGGATTTAAAAACATTGAAAACCGCGCCCTGTTGGTTCACCCGGGCGACCAGTTGTGGCAAATCCAGTGGTTCCGCCACCACCGCGTCGTTTTGGGAAACGATACAATCCTGGCTTTCGCCCTGTTGAATAAAAACAGTCGCCAGATGCTTGTTTTCCGGCGTAACAATTTCCACAAAGCCAGTATGCGATTCGTCTTTCAGTTTATTCAGGAGCATCTCGAGCTGGGTGAAATCACTGGAAAGATTTTTGTAAATCACTTCGCTGTTCGAAGTTTCGGCCAGCAGGGTTACGACTTCTGCGGGGAAGCGGTAAACTGAAATCGTCCCATTTTTCCCGGTGACTTTTTGCAATAGACTCTTCACCGCATCCTGCGCCAGTTTTCGGGATTTTTCGCTCAATTCAACCGCGTGTACGATGGAACCGTTATCCAGGAGCAGAATACCTTCCGCTTCCCACAATAAAATATGAACCGCGCCGGTAACCTGATTGGTTTTCAAATCGGCCAGTAATTCCTCAAAATTGGTAAACGACGTATTCAGATTTTCATATACAATTTTGCCTCTTGGTAGCGTCATAATCATTTCTCCATGAAATCAGCGATAACGTTTGATTAAAGTGAAAACTTCATTCACAAGTAGATCCGGGATTATGTTTTTTTCGACCTCCAGCAAGAGCAGCGCCGTTTCGTCGGAGACGAGAATTAAATTTTCACGGTTTTTATAAACCAGATAGCGTACAGATCCGGCGCTGAATTGAGCGCCCAATGACAGCACCGCCGCATGGAGCGCCCTTAAAAACGGAAGCTGGTCGGTCAGGGAGGTCGCTGAATTTCCATCAATAATTTGTAAATCGGCGGACAGCAGACTGAGTTGCCGAATCCCCGGTACTTTAGCCAGGGCGGCGAGCAATCCGTCGGCAGGATCCCGCATCACGGGCCTGGCCACGACGCCGAAAAGATCGAGTCCATCCCAATTGATATTCTCCTGGATTGCATTCGAATTTTCATCGAGCCGACGGGTCGCGTCCAGCAGCAGCGAAGACCAGGTTTTGGAAATGGTAATTTGCGGCGATTTTTGGTTGGGGTAAAGACTGAATACCCCTTTTTTCAGCGCCAATATTTTATAAAAAGCGTTTTCGCCGATTTCAGAATTGAAAACCGCATGCACGATTTCGCCCTGATCGAGAAAAATTTCGGCGAGAACGGCATCCGCCTCAATAACCAATCGCCCGGAAAGCTGTTCACTGCAATGGACCGAGAGCAGCGTCCCCAGACTCATAACTTCTATATTTCCTTTAAGTTCTGGCTGAACCAAGTGAAACCTCCCGGATTAATTTGATGATGCATTATCAGAAAATTTGCCCAAATCACTCAAACCGTCGCCATTTTACCAACCTGAACCACAATGTCGCGCAGGGTTTCGAAAACCCCTTCACGTTGGGTGGCCACGGCCGGATAGCAATGCAAATGCTGGGCATTCAGCCGCTTTTGTAAAATGTCCGGTGGCAGAGCGCGGTCCAGGTCCTGTTTATTACATTGCAGCACGGTCGGCACCGAGTTTAGCGATTTATTCATTTCCCGGAGAAATTGTTTCAGGTCTAAGAACGCCTGAACATTTTCCTGGAACCGTTCCGGCTGTGAATCCGCCACGAAAACGACGCCATCCACTCCGAGCAAAACCAGTTTTCGGGTGGCTTTATAATAACTTTGTCCGGGGACGGTGTACAAATTGAACCGCGGGGTCAGACCACAAATTTTTCCCATTTTGATCTGCATAAAATCAAAAAAAAGTGTGCGCTCCTCCCGGGTTTTAATTTGCGTCAGTTTGCCCCGATATGCCGGATCAACCTGTGCATAAATTTGCTGAAGGTTTGTCGTTTTACCGCTCATCGCCGGTCCAAAATAGACTATTTTTAAATAAAGTTCTCCGTACAGTTCTTTAACTAACATCCAGCCGCTACTCCGAATTTCAGGTTGAGGGTCAGGTCGTTTATAAGCTACGTTAATCCAATTGCGGAAGCGCTTTCACACGGGCCATTTCTTTTTCAAAAATCCGGGCGAGGGCAGCACCCTCTTCCAGATTAATCGACCCTTGCCGGCTGATAATTTCCTGCCCCGTGGGCCCCCAGGCAAACCGGATAAAATGCACCAGGCGTTCATCGTAATTTTTATGATAAATTAAGTACAACGGACGGCAGAAATTATATTTGCCCGCCATCACGTTCGCTTTGTTAGGCGTGACTCCATCTAAATCAAGAATTTTCACCTGCTGTTTCTGCGCGCTGCTCAGCCCGGAAACGCCAATTGCATTCGGATTTTCAGCGACAGCCGCTTCGACATGTTCACTGCTGGGATACACAATGGCTTTGGGGGTGAAATCCTGTTCTGCATTTTGAAACAGCAACAGCCGGATCATGCGTCCGACGCCGGAGATTTTACCAGGGCGTACACACAGGTCAATGGGTGCATCGGCTCCCCCCAGTTGGGACCAGTTTTCGATTTCGCCGAGAAAAATTTTTCGGGCCTGGTCGGTGGTAATCGAATCCACCGAATTGGCGGGATTGACGATCATCACCAGCGCATCCCAGGCAATGGGAACCAGCACGGCATTTTCCTCTTCCGGTACATCCAGTTTATCCCGGCAGGAGCCGCTTAAATCGGCTTCCCCCGCTGCGAGTGCGCGAATACCTTTCGTGTCTCCACTGGCTTCCATTGTAATTTGGGTTTCAAAGCGTTTTTGGTATTCCTCTGCCAGCGCGGCCATGAACCCATTTTTGGCCACGTCGCAACCAATCCAGCGAATCGGTTTGTTTTGGGTGCAAGCCATGAGCGACAAAATTCCGATTAATACTCCCCAGAGCGCCTTCCGAGCCATAATCTAGTCCTTTCTTGAATAAACATTTTATTGATTAAATTTAAATGAAATAAAATTAGCGTCACAGGCAATCGCTGCGGCGACCAAGATTAAAAAACCATTTGGTGCAAAACTTCCAGCCGGTGATTAATTCCGGTAGTTCCGGCTTCCGGCGAAACTTCTGACCGGGTATAGTTCACCTGAAGCTTACTGGAATTTCCCGCAAAATAGAAATTAGTACCCAGGGTTATTTCACGTCGTTCGGAAATGCCGGCTATTCGCATTCGGGAATAACGCAGCGCCAGCTCAATTTTGGGGTGAACAAAATAACCGAGTTGTGCGGTCAGTCCGGTGGTGGTTTGCTTCCGGGTTGTTTTTTGTACTTTTTTTTGATATTCAACCAGGGAAACGACCCCCCGTTGGCGGGCAACGATATCTGCACTCCAGGCAACGACATCCGTGGTATCAGTTTGCTGGCCCCGGGTGTAGCCCAGGCCCACCGAAGTTTTAAATGCCTGAGACTTGCCCGGCAGCGCCATCTGATTGCCAAATTCACCCTGTGGATTAATCGTCAGCCGGGAGGTGTACAAATGGCGCTGGTCGTCCTTGCCGGCGTTATTTTTCGCCAGATAACTGGTTTTCATCCCGTTTCCATTGAAAACGCCGAGGTGGCCTACCAGAAAATCATTTTTCGAATTCAGCCGCAGCGTTGCACCGCGATCCCGATTCAGCACTTTCAAGCCGCCAATGGCCCGATCCACGAATTGCATTCCGGTCAAGGCAATCAGAAACTGGCGATCAAACGGCGCTTTGAACTGCCCGAATTTAATCTGTAACCATTTAGAAATCATATAATTGGCTTCTGCATCAAGGATGCCAACTTTTGTCGCATTGGCATCAAACAACAGCAGCAAATTATAAGTGAGTTTACCTTCCAGCAAATTGCCTTTGTAGTAAGGCCGGATGTGGGTCAGATCAAATGAACTGACCTGGCAGGGGTAGGAATCCCCCTTTAATTTGGAATACTGAAACCGGACCTGTGCGCCCGCATTCGAAGAATTTGCCGATCTCTGGCTATACGTAATTCCTGCAGAAAAAGCCAGGGAGACACTGAGTAGAAATAGCCATTTTCGCAATTGCATCCTCCTTTTTTTCGTGATTCCTTTCGCGACCGTGAACCCTTCAGTTGAATGATTCACACCATCAATCTATTTTTGTATGCCATCCTATTCTTTCTGATGCCGTTTACGGAGTCGGTCCATTGCTTTTTGCAAACTCTGACGCATGCGGTCGATTGCCCGCGCCAGATCGCCGATTTCGTCCTGACTGTCAATCTGAATTGGAGTGGAAAAATCGCCCAGGCTGATGGCTTCGGCAGCATCGGTCAGAACAATCAGGGGCCGACTGATATTGCGTCCCAGGGCCACAGCGACAAAAATGGCAATCAAAATCATGAGGATGCTGATAATCAGTGTGACTTGTGACGATAGCTGTAAATTACCGCGCAACTCAGTGACCAGGGTGCCAGTCTGGAGTT
The DNA here is from genome assembly GCA_020722815.1 of Caldithrix sp. Lineage (GTDB taxonomy): Bacteria > Zhuqueibacterota > Zhuqueibacteria > Thermofontimicrobiales > Sulfurfontimicrobiaceae > DYKB01. The sequence continues at coordinate 39,534 of DYKB01000063.1, forward strand.
GTTTCATCCGGTGCAACTCTTCCACCAAGGGCAGCACGTTGGTATCCAGCAGTTTATCGGCTTCATCGACCAGGTTCATCACTTCAGCAAAATTGGCTTTGGGCGCCTTGAACCGTTCGGCCGCCAGTTCCAACTGATCGAAATATTGCCTCATGGCCGGGCGATATTTACTGACAATTTGCCACTCGTCCGGATTCAGCGGCAATTCCAAAAAAACGCGTCCGTGTTCTTTAATAAGTTGATCGATTTCCCGCATACGTTCGTAATGCACCAAATCCCGGGAAACAAAAAAGCGCGCGTACGCCACGCGTTTTTCATAAAGCAAAATCGTTATCTGATCCAGTGCTTTCATCGAGGGATATTGCTCATCCACCACGTGGTAACTGGTTTGCAAAACCAGTTGCGATAAATAAATCGAAACGGCCGATGAAATACTCATCAGCACCAGAATGCTCAAAAATGCCAGGCTCAACTTCCTGCGAATATTTAATTTCATGCGCATATCTCCTTACCGGACTAAAAGGTTTTAAATGAATCAATCATACTTTGATAAAACCGGAGTTTTTTATTTTCATCGCTGATCTCGCTGCTCACTTTTTCAATCAGGACCGCGATTCGGTCGGTCGGAAAGGCATCCCGGTTCTCGTGGAATTCATCGAGAGTCTCTTCAATAATAATCGGGGCCATCGGGCCGATGGCGTGCGTCAATTCGGCTTCAATTTTCACAAAAAAATCTTCGGGCACCACCGCACTTTTTAACGGCTCGACCTGCTGAACCGAATCCAGCAATCCCTGGGAGAATAAATTGTACAGGGTTTTGGCCACCGCGTACTCATCCTTTCCGGTCGCTTCCATAATCTCGCGCACGGTCCGGCTGCCATTGATGTGCGCCAGTATTTGCCATTCTTCCGGCCGGATATTGAGATTTTGCCCCGAACTGGTTGGCGCCAGAGTAAAAATCACATCGGTTGAGGGAATTAATTTCCGGATCGATTTCAAGTCGTCCAGCATTTTGGCGCCAGCCGACAGGAGGTCTTCAGTGGGCGTGTGAACGGTTTGTTCGGGCGTCCCCGTTTCGGAACCAAACGCGAAATCGCCTTCAACCCAGCCCAGCAGATTTTGAAAGGCCGGTTCCCCCTGGCTGGAGTTGGCCACGCAATGCACAATCTGCCCGTTTTTTAGAAAAATTTCGCCCAGATGATCTCGATTTTTAATTCTGAGCACACCATTCATTTGGCCTGAATGGAGGAGTTTCAGAATTTCCAATAACGACATTTCCGAAATGTTGCCCGAAAAAGTTTGCGCCATTTTTTACCCTTTCCGAATTAACCTGCCTGAACGCCGGAATCCGTTGTTCCAATTATCACCCGACCCGATTTGATTTCGCCGGGCTGAATCCGCACGTATTCGAATCCAACTTGCAGAACTTCTCAGAATGAAACGAGAAGGGGAAATATTATTTTTGCCAACCCGTGGTTTCGTACTTAATTTTTAATGCGGTTGTTAATGATGATTCCTGAGTGTAAAATATATGCCAGTCAGCATTTACAATTATTTGGCACGTATCCCGCTGTTTTTTGGCGTCTATCCGGGTTTGTCCAGTAAAATAATTGAAAAAACTTGAGGAAATGCTTCACATTGAAATAATAGTTTGCCGCCCAAACAGGCACACAGAACGCTTTGAATTAAATAAAAATCAAACAGTTACTTTTATTAATTTTCATGAATTCGCATTATACAAAAATTGTGCATCGCGTACCAAATATGTACACTCCCCGTTTAGTTGTCCTGTTTTGTGGCAATGAATTCAGCCGCATTCTTCCGGTCCCGCATTTGCGCGAACAGCCGCGTATCCGATCCCCTAACCATTACGCATAACTTTTTAAAATTTTACTGGACTCTAACCAAAAAATTACTTATATTCACGCTAAATCTTAAATTTTATTTACAGTTGGAATGAAAATGAGTGAAATCACGTCCCCGA
>DYKB01000064.1 GCA_020722815.1 Caldithrix sp.
CTGTCTGAGGGGTCGCCCAGTGCGAGAAAGACGCACGCTGGTAAATATAGGGAATCAACCCTATGGCGACAACGGGGAGATGGAGGCATTGGCCTCCGTCTTACCCACTCAATACCGGCGGCATTTGTGGACAGACACTAAAAAGCATACTTTTGTCGTTCTTCACTCCACTTCGCTCAGAATGAACGAATTCTACCTTTTGAGCATGGGCTCGTTAATAAATTCGAATGTTTAGTATTTGAAGATATTGGAAGTTCTAATCGCCAAAGGAATACAGGGAAGCTGACTGATTTTCTATCAAAATCATCTTTGAACGGAGGGATTTCTTTTAAATAGGTTTTTCATGTGCTGAAAAGCCTCATTCATTTTTGAAGAGTCGGCTGATTGATTAACCTCTGAATTCATATTAGAGAAAGAAGCGTTTTTGGTACTTTTTTTTTCTTCACCCATTGCATTTTTCTCTTTTGGATGACTCCCGGGATTTGTTAAGGACTGAATTAATTCGTCCATCTTATACATCAGCTCATTCGCTCGTTTGATCGCATCATCTTCATCCGCCATTAAATCGTTGAGAATATCAGGAACTTCCTCAATCAGTCGGCAAAAAGGTTGCGAAGGATATTCTTTGCGTATTAACATGACGTCAATTAAATTTATAATTGTCCCGGCTAAACGGTCAATCATTTCAAAGCTAAATAGCTGGGCGGTATTTTTCAACGAATTACAGGCGGCCTTGATATCACGCAATAGTTTACCATCAACTTTCCCGTCATCTAGAGATTCAATTGACTCGATGAGGATTTTTAAATCACCTTGCGCTTCTTCTTCAAAAATTTCACTAAAAATTTGTTTGTTTTTTCCATCAGTTCCCGGTAATTCGGGTGATTTTTGTTCATGAATTGGTTCCACCTCATCCCGAATATCAAAATCACTAGGTGCCTCATTCACGCTGGTAGAAGCTGGTGAAGAAACTTCCCGCGGTTTTTTAGGTGGCAATTCTGTATATTCTGGAGTTGTTGATGGAAAAGCGGTTGTGATGTCATTTAATTCCTTTTCTTCAACTTCCTCATAAAGTGATTCCGTTGGGAGTGACGCTGATGTAATATTATAAGAAGATTCAACCCTGCCGGCTAACTCCCTGAATTCATCTTCAATATTTCTAAGTGAAAAGGGTTCTGGGGCGGGCGTTGCCACCGGTGCCGGTTGAGGGAAGGCGGGATGGACTTTTTTTTCTTCAATTCGTTCCGTATCCATCAAGACCAAATTTTGAAGGTCAACTTTTTTATGTTTCAATCCTGTCACAATAAGCAGGGCCCGAACAGTTTTATCCATGGAGTCTTCAAGTCGTGCCCCCCATATTATTTTGGCTGAATTGTCCAATTTTTCAGCGATGACTTTCAACATTATTTTGGTATCTTTCAGGGACATGGTGGGACCACCACTGACATTGAGGAGAGCGCTCTGTCCCCCAGTTATATCCATATCTAAAAGAGGATTGTTAATTGCCTGTTCTACAGCTTCCAGGGCCCGGTTATCAGAGCTGCTCTCACCAATTCCCACCATCGCTGTGCCACCATTTTTCATAATAGTCCGAATATCGGCAAAATCCAGATTTACCAGGCCCTTTTCAGTAACTAATTCCGTAATCCCTTTAACAGCATTTACCAGGATCTCATCAGCCACTTTAAAGGCGGCCGTGAGGGGCAATTCAGGCGCTATTTCTAGCAGTTTATCATTTTGAACAATAATGACAGTATCCGAATTTCGCTGTAATAGTTCTAATCCATACTGTGCATTTTTCCAGCGCATGACCCCTTCTTCTGAAAACGGCAGCGTTACAACGGCGATTGTCAGGGCACCCATTGATTTTGCAATTTCCGCGACGACTGGTGCAGAACCAGTACCAGTTCCGCCGCCCAGACCGCACGTCACGAAGACCATATCGGCGCCCTTTAATGCTGTTTCAATTTCTTCGCGACTTTCCTGGGCGGAATTTTCACCAATCTCCGGATTACTGCCCGCCCCCAGGCCATTGGTGATATTTTTACCAATTAAAATTTTTAAGTCAACTTTGGAATAAAGTAAATCCTGCGCATCGGTATTAACCGCAATCGTCTGAACACCATTGATCCCGATTTCGCTCATACGGGTCAGGGTGTTATTTCCAGCGCCGCCCGCGCCCACAATTTTAATATTCGTTTTGTGAGACCCTAATACCGCCTGCAATTCTTCATCTTTCTCATTTCCGACGATACTTTTTTCTTTTCGCTGTGCCTGTTGAATGCCGTCATTAATAATTGATTTCACAAAACTTCTCCTTCATCAATTTTTTAAAGCTGTTTCGATTCCTGATTGTTCTAAATCCCGTGAAGGATTTGAGAATTAATCGATTATTCACGGATTTAAGGTTTGAATCTCATAACCGTAAAAAATAAACCATCTTATATAAATGGGAATTTTGAATCAGTGAATGATTGAATGTTATTTCGACCAAGTTATAAAATAAGCGAATATTCCGATATAAAAAACGCTCAGTTCTGGGCAAAGGTCGTATGAGGATCCCCCAGATTCCGATAGTGTTCGTACAATTTTAAAATCGCGGGAATATACTGTCGGGTTTCATCCCACAAAATCGAATAATCTTTATTATTGGCAATCCAGAGTTCTGCCCGACGCGCTCCCCCGTTATACGCCGCCAAACCACCATCTGTATCATAATGTTCAATTAATTTACTCAAATAACGACACCCTAGCCGAATGTTATTGACTGGATTATACAACACTTCACTGGCAGACGTCCAGGTGATGCCTTCTGCCTCGGCCAGAAGAATGCCAGTAGTTGGCATAATTTGCATCAATCCCATTGCCCCGGCGGATGAGGTGATTTCAGGATGCCACGTTTTGGCACTTTCATGCGTAATGGTTGCACAGATTAAATCCACATCCAAATTGGGATATTTGATACTCATTTCATAAACTTCTTTGGCAATTTCATACTTCAGTTTTTCATCCATCCCTGGATTAAATTTGTTGATAATGACGATAACTTTTTGCAGATGATACCAGCGAATACCATCCAGATTTAAAGTGGCTCGTAAATCGTGAACCGAATTAACCAATCTCTCAAGTTTAACTGAAGATTCCTCGATTGTATAAACTTTAAAGGAAAAATTAGCCACGGCCAAACCAGCGATGAATAGCGCTAAAAAATACACCTTAATTCGGTGATATTGATTTTTATGACGTCCTGTATTTTGCATTTGAAACTCCAGTTAAATTTCCCAAATTAAATAACACATAATCCATTTTGAAACGCTCCCCCAGCCAATAGCCACTAATTGGAGCAATTACTATACCAAATCATACCCAATTCTTTCGATTAAGTAACTATCATATAAAATCAATTAAGTTCTTTAAAATTAAAGAGTTGATTTGCCTTAATCTGTGGGTTAAAGATCGCGACTAATCCATTAATGCGAATTTCTGAACATTTATTTATCAAAGTGAGCCAAATTTGACAGGTGATTGAAAAGGAATGCATTTAAAATAGACAGAAGAAGATTTAATAATGACGAGTACTTCGGTACCAGAAATGCTTCCACCGGATTAAATTAAGTCGATAAACTTGAGGACGACAGCAGAAAAAATATACATCATCAAACATTCAGCAGGGCATGCCAGTCACGTTCTATCGTTCTTTCGGAAGTCTGGTCTCCCCGAATGGCTTTAAAACTGCCTTTTTTCCAGGTGAGCATATAGGACAGGGCCATTTCGCCTTCCAAATCCGAACACTTGGCATGGACAATAGCGCCATTTTGAAAGTAAACAACTCCCATATCTTTTCCATTAGAGATGGTAAGCGCGGCGGTATTTTGACTCAAACAATACATCTGAATTACATCCTCAAGTCGGATATTAACCAAATGTCCCTGAAATGAATCATCCGGTTCGGTGATCGTTTCAAAAATAAGTTTCTTTAAATTATTCATTTCAAATGGTTTCTCAATATACCCCACCGAACCCCGCATATCAGCCTTGTGTTGCATTTCCGGAGAACCATAAGCTGTCATAATAATGACTTTTGTTTGGGGAAATTTTTTACGAATTTCCAGTAAAAGTTCCAGTCCATTAATTCCGGGCATACGAATATCTGAAATCACTAAATCAAAAGATGATTTATTTAAAAAATCCAGGGCTTCAGTGCCGGAATGGGCACAGGTTACCCGGAACAGGGATTTTTCTTTATTTAAACTGCGAGATATCCCCCAGGTAATGTCTTCTTCATCATCAACAATCAGTATCTTTTTCGGAGTTAAAACCATTCGTCAACCTCTATCGTTCAGTTTCTAACCAGTAACGCTGACGTTTTACGCAAATATTATGCCATTGACCTGTAAAGGGATTGAATCATTCTGATCAAAATCTGTACACAAAAAATACAATCTATCTAATTGAAAATTAAGAAATTAGACAATTACACATTAGTTATTGACAGTATCGCACTGGAAATACAGTTCGGTAACTAAAACTGATGGAACAAGCGATTAATTTTAAGAAGGGTTTGATCGGATTCCGTACAAACTCTGAAAAATAAATTAACTAATTGTTAATTATGCGATTACAGCCCAAAATCCGTAAAGGTTCACAGGTTCAAAGTCAAAAAGCCACTTCTACTTAAATAAGTGCGCCTGAGTTCAGCATTATTGGCAGCCGACTGATAAAAAGATGAAATGCGACAATAACTGGAAAGCGTGAACCAGGAACCTGTGAACGGCTACAAAAACTTCGTTTTTAAACAAAATTACGGATGCAATTTGGAGAGAACCTGTCTCGTTAATAAGTTCAGGGTTCGGGGTTCCTGTTACCTGCAGAACCCGGAACCGGGAACCTTGAACGGGAATTGGTTGCGGTTACAAGGGATTATGAAATGCCATAAGCCTTTAATTTTTCCCGGAGTGTTGAGCGGGAAATATTTAAAATTCGGGCAGCTTTTGACTTATTTCCATCGTGTTTGTTCAAGACATCGATGATATGTTTTTTCTCCATATCTTCCAGTGATTGGTTAGCGCTATCAGTATCCACCGTTGTAACCGGCGTAGGCTGACTAATAGCGGAAGAGGCAAAGGCGATGGATTTTCCTTTACCGGGTTTAAGCTCAAGGGGGAGTTGATCCGGTGTAATGATAGTGCCACTACAAAGAATTGCAGCCCGTTCCATCACATTCTTCAACTCTCGAACATTACCCGGCCAGGAATATTGAGAAAGCAGTTTTTCGGCTTCCGGAGAAATTTTTTGAATACTTTTATTAAATTCTTTATTATTCGCTTCAAGGAATAATTTTGCGAGGGGTAAAATATCAGATTCACGATTTCGTAGCGGGGGAAGGTCAATAACCATAACTTTGAGGCGATAGAGTAAATCTTCACGAAATTCACCCAGGCGAACCATTTCCTCCAGGTCCCGATTCGTAGCAGCAATGATTCGGATATCAACATTGATGTCCTGGGTGCCACCAATCCGCCGAAAACTCTGTGTTTCCAGGACCCGTAAAATTTTCGGCTGAAGTGCCATTTTCATACTGGATATTTCATCCAGAAATATTGTCCCGGAATTCGCCAGTTCAAAAATGCCTTTTTTCGTTATTTTGGCGTCGGTAAAAGCACCTTTTTCATGACCGAACAGCTCGCTTTCCAGCAATTGCTCCGGGATAGCACTGCAATTTATTTTGATGAGGGGTTTATCGCGTCGGTTACTGGCATTGTGGATAGCATCGGCTACGAGCTCTTTTCCAGTGCCACTTTCACCCTGAATCAGCACGGAAGTTCGGGGAGTAGTTGCCACAAGGTTAATAATTTTCTGAACCTCACGAATCTCCGGACTGTTTCCAAAAAGCATATTGGCCGGAAATTTTTCTTTCTGCTGCTGTTTCAGAATATCGACTTCCTGCTTAAGTCGAAGATTTTCCAATGCTTTTCGAATTTTTTGACGGATGGCATCATTATCAAAAGGTTTGGGAAAATAGTCATACGCCCCGGCGCGAATCGCTTTAACAGCTTCCGGAACGTCAAAAAAAGCAGTTACCATGATGACAATTGGCTGCGGGTCAATCTCTTTTAACCGTTCAAGTACTTCAAAACCGTCCATTTGGGGTAGACGAATATCAAGCAGTACCAAATCAATTAATTGACTATTAATGACTTGCAGCGCTTTTTCCCCGGTTTCAACGGTTCGGACATTATGGCCATCTTTTTCCAGTGCCCGCTTCATGCCAAATGATAGTGTACTGTCATCTTCCACAATCAAAATGTTTGCATTTCGATCCATAAAATGGTTACTCCTCTGTCGGTAATAATATAGTGAATGTTGTTCCTTTTCCTAATTCGCTTTTAACTCGAATCTCCCCTTCATTTTCCTCAATAATTCGCTGGACGATTGATAATCCCAGTCCAGTCCCTTGTGGTTTGGTGGTGAAGAAGGGGTTAAAAATGGCTTCGAGATTTTCTTCTTTAATACCTTCGCCGGTGTCCGACACATTAACTTCAACATAAGTTGAATTGGTTTTCGTTTTTGGTGAGCGCTTCCGGCGACGATCAATTGCATAAAGGGTGGCAGTTTTGGCATTGGCCGCAATTTCCAGTTTTCCCCCCCGGGCCATGGCATCCAGAGAGTTTAAAATCAAATTAAAAAATACCTGTTGAATTTGTTGAGAATCCACAACTACCAGCGGTAAATCATTGGCATAACGTTCAATAAATTCAATATTTGATGCCATCAACCGGTTGTGAAGTAAAGTATGGACTTCTTTCACAATTTCCTGCAAACGATGGAATTTTCGCTCTGGAGTTTGCGGCCGTGCATAGGTGAAAAATGTTCTCAGTAGTTCATCCAATCGATTGACCTGACGGATGATACGCGATGTATATTCCAATCGGGGATCATTTCGTGGTAATTCTTCCTCCAGATTTTGCGCCATGGTTTTAATACCCGCTAACGGATTTCTAATTTCATGTGCAATTCCAGAGGCCAGAACACCCAGTGAGGCCACGCGATCCATGCGAATAACCTGTGCCTGCATCTGCTTAATTTCGGAAATATCCCGAAACGAGATGATGGTTCCAAATCTCCGGCTATTATTGTCCTGCAAGGGGGCAATCGTATAGCCAATGTAGACACTTTTGCCATTTTTAACCGTGATTGCCATTTCACGGTTAAAAGGTGAATATTCACCACCAAAATCCGGTAACAACAGCCGGCACTCTTCCATGGGCAGCACATCATACAGGTACTTCCCCATCACTTCGACTGCCTGATAACTCATGATGTCTTCAGCGCCACTGTTGAAAGAAGTGATACGATTATCTAAGTCTAATGTAATCAAGCCGGAAGCGATACTTTGTATAATACTTTCATTGAAATTCTTTAGTTCCATGATTTTCTGTTCTAAATTTTTGCGTTGGGTGATATCCCGCGCAATCCCCACCGAACCAATCACCTCATCCTTTTCAAAAATTGGATTGATATTGGTCGAGAGATGTAGAATCGTCCCATCCTGGCAGATAATACGCATTTCAAAAATCCGGGCTTTCCCATGGAGATTGATACCAAACTGCTCTTCCGCCAAGGGGCGATCTTCTTCATATACCAATTCAAAGAAACTCCGACCAATCCAGTCTTCACGGGCGTAGCCGGTAAGTGTGAGCAAGCGGCGATTAATGAAAATAAAATCGCCTTTTAAACTGAGCGTAAAAATCAGATCATTCGCATTTTCAATTAAATCCTGATATTTATATTCGGTGCGGCGAATTCGTTGTTCCAACTCGCGATTTTTCTGACGTACCTGATGCAAAATAAATACATTATCAATCACATTAATAAGTTCCCGCGGACCAAACGGTTTCACCAGGAAAGCACTCAGTCCCATTTCGAAAAGGTGATTTCGGTCAACATCATATTCGGCTTTGGCCGTTAACATGATTACCGGCGTTTCAGAGCAGGTACTATACAGCGGAGAACGAACCAGTTCATGAAAAACATCCGCACCGGTCATATCGGGCATTTTATAATCCAGTAAAATAAGATCCGGCCGATGTTTGAGAATCATCGCCAGTCCATCTTTGCCATTGGCAGCTTCTAAAAAATTATAGCTAGCCGCGCCAATGATCTTTTGGCCAATTTCCCGCATATCCTTATCGTCATCAATGAGCAGGACTGTTTTTCGATTTTGATCCCCCCCATGCGATGTAACTTCCTGAGTTACAACTGCTCGTGAGAGAGTATTTCTGGCTGGGGAATCATTCAGCGTATTTAACTGAGAATCCTGAATCGTTGAGCCATCGTTGTTGTGCATAGTCTTTCCCATCCGCTATTAGTTATCACTCCTGAAAAATAAACCTTTCTTCCAGATCAGGCAAAAATATACTAAAGCCAAAGTGATTTTGGGTTTTAATAAATAAAAAAGTAATCCATGAACCCACCCCCGGCCCCTTCCTGGAGGGGATTTAGGGGTGGGTCAGATTTGTACGAATCCGAAAACCAATTCACTAAGAGTATAATTTGATTTTTTTCAATCATTCCCCTTAATAGACGACAATTTAATTTTTAAAATTTTCGATTGCGAACTCGATTTATTAAATCCAGGTCAATTTCAAGAATATTAATTATTTGAATCAAAAATATTATTCAATTATCAATCAGCGTGAATCATAACTTTTATCAGTATCTTCACCAGGTTTACGAATATTTGAATCGCCATTCAAACCGCTTAAATGAATGGATTCAATAAAATTATTAAATTCTTCCTGTTGAAAAGTAGGATTTCCATATCTATGATTAAAGGAAGGTTAAGTCAGGACATTTGACTATCCATGTCAATGTCCGTTATGGCAAGATAAAATCGATTATTTCTTTCTTACCCATCTTGAAACAAAAAAGTCAGGTAATTTATCATTAAAATTTGATCAATCGTTTTCTATACAAAAATCGCTTCGTCTTGAAAATCATCCTCCATTTCAGATTTATTTTTTTTCTCTACATGCAAGGGTAATTTAATAGAAAAAGTTGAGCCAGTTCCCAGTTTGCTGGTGACCGTGATGGTTCCGCCATGAGACTCAATTATTTCCTTCACCAGCGACAATCCCAGACCGGAGCCGGTTATTTCTTTAACTTTATCATTATCAGTCACTCGATAAAATTTATCAAAAATTTTGGGCAGAGATTGCTCAGAAATGCCATATCCCCGATCGACGACCTGAATACAGACATAATCTGAATCCGCTGACCCATTTATATCAATCGTGGTCTTTTCAGGGCTGTACTTCACCGCATTTGTAAACAGATTAAGCACTACCTGCCCAATCATTTCTTTATCGACAAATACCTCAGGCAGGTCATAAGGAATGGTAATATTTACCTGAATCTGCTTTCTTTCAGCCAGATGAATATTCATGGCCAGGACATTCATGACAATTTCGTAGATATTTGCCATTGATTTCTTCATCTGACTTTTGCCAGATTCAATTCTGGAGATATCTAAGAATTTGTTGATTAAGTCACCCAACCGATTGGATTCATTTAAAATGATCTGGGCATATTCACGGGATTGATCCTCTGAAAGACCAGAATCCAGTAACAATTCACTGAATCCGGAGATCGAGGTCAACGGAGAGCGTAATTCATGGGCAACCATGGAGACGAGTTCGGTTTTCATGCGATCGATTTCACGTTCACGGGTGATATCACGCAAAATCGTCACGATGCCGATAAGTTCATGTTCGCTCCGAATCACGCGGGCGGCATTGGCCTGGAGAATAACATTTTTATGACTCTTGGGAGAGCGTAATTGAATCTCCAGGGCCGAGGAATTGCCATTACTGGAGGATTTAATCTTTTTAATTAACGAAATTAATGCTTCGTTATGAATAAAATTTTCTATTGGATGTGATTGAACTTCAGGCTCGCGGACACCAAACCATTTTTCAGCTACTGAATTTAAAACCAAAATCCGATTGTCAGGATCAGTCACGATTATCCCATCGGCAATATTTTTAATAATAGTTTCTGTTTTATTCTTTTCAGTAATGATTTTATTTAAATTCATTTCATCTAATCTTTGTATTTCGGTAACCATATAATTAAAAATCTTCGCTAATCTCCCCAGTTCATCTTTTGATTGAATATCGACCCGATGGGTGAAATTGCCTCTGGCGATTTCAGTTGCACTCCGGGCAAATTGCGTAATAGGATGGCTAATGGATTTATAAAGATAAAATGAGCCTGAAGCGGCCGATATAAGCGCTACAAGAGAGTAAATCATCACAGAACCAAATGTGATCATTCCCTCTGAAAAATAATGGCAGTATAATCCAGTAATCAGAAGCGGGATATTGGCTACCAGAATAAAAACGATAAAAACTTTACTATAAAGTGTTTTTTGTATAAGAAAATTTAGATTCATTTTATGCTATCATCGAATAAAAATCGACATCCTATTCTAAAACAACCAGATTTCGTCCACTTTGTTTGGCGCGATATAAGCGCCGGTCGGCCATATTAACCAGTTCATCCGGATCAAAACCATCTTCAGGAAAAATGGCAACCCCCATACTAATTGTCAGGCGACCATTGGGTTGTGTTTCCCGGTGCTGAAAAGGAAATTCTTCAACTAATTTCTTAATTTTATGAGCAACAACACCCGCGCCGGCTTTATCCGTATCAATGAGTACCAGCGAAAATTCTTCCCCACCATAACGGGCAGCTAGATCAAATTGCCGAATATTGGTCCGTAAAATCTCTGCAATTGACGTAAGCACGACATTACCAGCCGGATGTCCATGGGTATCATTATAATGTTTAAAAAAATCAATGTCCAGAATAGCAACGGAAAGGTTACCTTTGCCCCGCCGGGCACGATTCAATTCGAGGATCAATTGTTCTTTGAAATAGCGAAAATTATAAAGTCCGGTTAAACCATCGGTAATTGCTAATTGGCGGAGCTTTTGATGGGCAATTTCAAGCTCGGCAACTTTTTCTTCAAGCTGATCGTGTAAATGTTTAATCCGCAGAAGTGATTTCACCCGAGCCAGGAGTTCCAATTTATTATATGGTTTACAAATAAAATCATCGGCACCAGCTTCAATTCCCTTGATTTTATCTTCAAGTTCATTAAGTGCCGTCACCATGATGATTGGGATAAAACGCGTACTTTTTCCATTTTTCAATGTCTGACATACCTGAAAGCCATTCATTTTTGGCATCATGACGTCCAGCAGGATCAGGTCGGGCATTTCCTTATCAACCATCTCCAGCGCTTCGACGCCATCCCTGGCATCGACAACTTCATAGCCCACAGCATTCAAATATGTCCGTTGTAATTTTAAATTTACCGGTACATCATCCACTACCAGAATTTTAGAACTTTTAACTAAAACATCATCCATACGTTTGAATTAATTTATCCTATGGTCAATTTTATATTTTTGTCATCCGACAGATTCAAACTGATACCGAAAATTGGCATCCTTAACAGCACGAACCTCATCCAGACGCAACACCGGCGTTGTATGGGGCGCTTCTTTTACCTTTTGTGGTTCCTTTTCAATCTCGCTGGCAATTTGATAAACGGCGGCAATAAAATTATCCAGCGATGTTTTTGACTCAGTTTCGGTCGGTTCAATCATAATTGCTTCGCTTACAATCAACGGAAAATACACCGTTGGTGCATGAACCCCAAAATCCAGTAAGCGTTTTCCAATATCCAGTGCCTTGATTCCCAGTTTTTTCTGCCGATTCGCTGAGGCCACAAATTCATGCATCACCGGTCCGGAATAAGGAATATCAAACACAGAACTCAATTTCGCTTTTAAATAATTGGCATTGAGAATCGCATTTTCACTCACTTTACGTAAACCAGACGCACCAAGCCGACGGATATACGTATAGGCACGAACCATAATCCCAAAATTACCAAAGAAAGAACTGATTTTACCAATACTTAACGGCCGCTTATCATCTAATACATAATCCTCACCCTGCTTCACAATCACCGGCACCGGCAAAAATGGAATCAGCTTTTTACTGACACCAACAGGTCCACTTCCTGGTCCTCCCCCACCGTGTGGAGTGGAAAAAGTTTTATGAAGATTAAAATGCAATACATCGATCCCAAAATCACCCGGCTTGACGATACCTAACAAGGCGTTTAAATTGGCACCATCCATATAAATTAACGCCCCTTCGTCCTGGAGGAGTTTTACAATCTGACAAATCTGATTTTCAAAAATACCCAAAGTATTGGGATTGGTCAGCATCAACGCCGCTGTATCACCATTTAAATTTCGTTTTAAATCTTCCAAATCCACCAGACCACTCGCATTTGATTTGATCTGGATGGCATTATAACCAGATATAGTGACACTGGCGGGATTTGTCCCATGCGCTGAATCCGGAATCAGCACATTTTTCCGGGGATTGCCTTGATTTTCATGATAGGCACGTATCATCATCAAACCGGTGAGTTCTCCGTGAGCACCGGCAGCCGGCTGGAGTGTGACTTGCGCCATTCCAGCGATTTCGGCTAAATAACCAGTTAACTCATACATCAACTGAAGCGCGCCCTGAGCCAGCGAAACATCCTGTAGGGGATGAAGTTGTGAAAATCCCGGTAACCGCGCCATGTTCTCATTGAGTTTCGGATTATATTTCATGGTACACGAACCCAATGGATAAAAACCCTTGTCCACATGATGATTCAACAGCGATAAAGCAATAAAATGACGCACCACTTCAGGCTCGCTAAGTTCCGGTAAACGAGCGGCATTCTTTCGCAAAAACCGGGCCGGGATGAGTGACGCCAGTGATTTCTCTGGTACATCCATCGGCGGCAACGAATATCCGGTTCGGCCCGAAACACTCAATTCAAATGATAATTTCTCGTACATAGCAACTCCCATTGTGAATATCGTTAAGTTGTTTGAAAGCTGGTATAAATTAAATTTATCGCATTTTATTTAACCACTTCCAGGTCAAACTGGTTCTCAATTACATAATTTCGTTGAAAGCAGTCAGTTTAAGACAAATCAAAATACAAACTAAATCAACAATTGTCAAGCAAATTCTACCCTGTGTTTCAACAACCTATTCGCCGGGAGCGACCTTACCTGTTTTTTTTAAGTACCGGCTTCACCTCCTCTAAATTAATAGTGATCGATTTCCGACCATTCCAAAAGATTTTCATTTTCTATGAGAATAAATTTAGCCGATTAAATCGGTCGATTTTCGGCCAGTTTACAGTCAATTTTTAAAATTTTTTTATAATTTAAAGGAAATCAATTTGATAATAACTTGAAAACAAATGAATTAAACGGTACTTAACAACTGAAAGGCTATTAAAGTTTGAACATTTTGTAAAATATCATACGCAAAAATCAAGCCATGAACCGACAGGACAGGGGAAATAATTAAGATTTTTATGGGGGAAAATGGATCGAAAAGGTGAGAATTCCAGTGGTGTCAGGCACAAATAAAATGTATTCCGCTCAATATATTAACGATTTTCAAAAGTGATAATCCCTTAAAACATCCAAAATCAACAATCATTAATCCTTGTTCTGAAATCCAAAATATAACCGAAGAATTTCGATAGACCATAACCAGGCTGGACCAGACTTACCTTTATATTGTGTAGATTCGTGCGGCTTAATCACCAATAAACGTTGAACCAGGAACCTTTGAACCCTGAACCTGAGTCGTTACAATTTTTGAACAGATCGCCACTTTATAGTATTATGGGAAGTTTGCTGGCGACTAAAGAGGGAAATGCGAAAATAAGGCTTTTTAAAGACAGTTTTAACTATTCAGGGTTTTGGGTGAGGGTTCACGGTTCCCGGTTAGACTCCCCGCGTTTACTTTTTCTTAACGCTAAACCGGGAACAATTGAACCTTGAATCTAAGTCGTTACAACAATTCTCAATTGATAATTATAATCTTCCCCATCACATCGCCACATATAAAAAGCGCTTAATCTTTTGGGTCGGTGTCTTTTCAAAAGGTGAAGGTTGTTCAATCATTTTATGAATACGGCAAAATGCCGGGACGCGCAAATTAACCTGCTGCCGTAAATCTTCCAATAGCTCGACTATCTGTTTTTCAGATTGAACTTCACTGAATTTTTTCTCGGCAAATTGTTTATCCAGTTCTTCATAATTTAGATGAACCCGGGCAAATAGCTGCCGATTTTGTTCAAATACCAATGATTCAAGGACATAATTAAACTCATTTATTACCGATTCAATTTCCTCCGGGTAAATATTTTCACCACTGGGTCCAAGAATCATATTTTTCAATCGCCCTTTTATATAGAGATAATTATCCTTATCGAACAGTCCTAAATCCCCGGTCCGGAACCAACCATCTTCCGTGAAAACCTCTTTAGTGCGCTCAGGGTCATTAAAATAACCTCGCATCACATTGGGTCCTTTGACCAGGATTTCGCCTTCGCCTGTTTCAGGATGCGGATTATCAATTTTGACTTCCACTCCGGGGATCGCCGGACCTGTCGAACGAAAGCGGATATTTTTCGGCGTAATTCCTGCCACGAGCGGGGAGGTTTCGGTTAACCCATACCCAATTGCATAGGGAAAATGTGCATCCAGTAAAAATTGCTCTACTTCCGGCGCAACAGCCGCGCCGCCAATTCCCAAAAAGTGTATTTTTCCACCGAACATGGCCATCAATTTCTTACCAGCGATTCGATGGAGGCGCTTACGAACTGTTTTGATTTTATAAAGACTTCGGAGTAATCGTGTTCGCGTCAATTTGGGTAAAATCTGAGCTTTAAATATCTTTTCCATGACAAGTGGAACCGTTAACATCATCGTCGGTTTAATTTGCGCCATGGCTGGGATGAGGACACGAGCTGTCGGCGGTTTTTCCAGATAATAAACCGAAGCCCCACGACTCACCGGTATGATTAAGCCTAATGTACATTCATACGTATGCGACAGTGGCAAAATAGACAGCAAGCGATCTTTTTCTGTCACATTTTGAATTTTCAACGTTGCCATGGCATCAAAAACGAGATTTTTATGGGTCAACATCACCCCTTTTGAATGGCCGGTGGTTCCCGAAGTATAAATAATTGCGGCCAGATCATCTTCCTGGACCTCTGAAGGTAAAAAACGTGTCAGTCGCAGCGCCGCTTCCTTTAAGCGGGAAAATTCCTTACTCCCTTCACTCATCACATCTTTAATCAGATCTTTTCCACCAGGACGTGGAATTTTATTGAATTCCTCAATTGAAATAACCGCATTCAGATTATCAAATTGCTCTTCTTCCAGCTTTTCCAGTTGCTTTTTTGAGATAAAAATAGCCTTGACACCGGCATGTCGCAAGATGTGATTGACTTCATTGGCCCGAAATTCGGGTAAAATGGGAACAGCTACCGCCCCCATTGTCGTAATCGCAAAATAGGCAATTCCCCATTGGGGACGATTTTCACTTAAAATCGCCACCCGATCCCCCACGATAATCCCTTCCTGATGTAAAAACTGGCTTACCAGCTCAACCTGTTCCGCCAATTCACTATATGTTATTGGCTTTTCATTTACCCAGCCCAGGGATGGTCGCTGAGGAAAAAGTTCAGTACTTTTTCCTAAAACAGCTCTCAATGTTAATTTTTCAGTAGTCGACAAAGTATTTTCCTTTATTTTTTATCCCGCGAATTATTTTAAGCCGCGTATCATGCGCCGCATTGATAAATATTTATTTCTTTGATCGAGCAATTGGCTTTTGGCGATTGGCGAAAGCAAATTTACCCGAAAAGGTACGACAAATTGTCAATTTGTCCATTTAGGATGCTCATTATCCTGAACTTTGGACAAATCGACAATTTACCTGACATCAAGAAAACAATCGGGACAGGCTTCTCATTAAACCTGAAATTCTAAAATGAAACGTTTTTTCTTCGGAGAACTCGCTTTCAGTGGGAAATTGACCCCCGCTGTAGCTCCCCCATTTTCAAAAAGCGAAAATGGGGGAGAGACCCCCTCCTGCCTCCCCCAAATTCTTTTTGTTGGAATTTGGGGGAGGCAGGAGTTTTTCAGTGATTCAGAAGCTCATGAATTTCCATTTGAGAATTTCTGGTTATCAATAAATCCCAGCTATCATTCTGAACCCTTCGTTTCGCTTCCTTTAACAGGCTCATGTCAGACTTACAGAGCATTGTATTTTTATCGACTCATCTGTAAAAATTCCATTAAAAGCCCATATTCTCGCCACAACCGTTGATTCATTGAAGAAAGAACACCAAGTTCTCCCCGGGATCGCACCCGTTTACAATAAGTCTCAAACAGGTCTTTTATCGGGGCTTGCTTTAATATTTCCAGCGCCGATTTTTTCTGTTGTTCACTGACAATTACCTGACTCATTCCCGTCAATACTTCCTCACGGAGATTCCAGGCGGGTTCAATATAGCGACTCACCTGATCGAGCAGCAATAGCGAGCGGAAGCTGTTTTTGAGCCATTCCAGTTCTTTCAGCTTGCCGGATTCCTTTTCGATTTTTGAACATTCTTCAATAACAGAAATAATCCAGAGACAGCTATCAGCCTGTTCTTTATTCAACCTTCCCCAAGACGGATTATAAGCCCAAAACTCGGTGGAGACAATGCCCCTGAAAGTGGCGTTGATATCACAGTGCGTCATTATCGGGGCAAGTTTATTGGCCGCCGCCTGGCCATACCGCTTTAAGAACTGATCCTGATAAAATTCTGCAGCCGTCAGGGAAAGTTCGGGATTGCGGGCCAACCTGGCAAATGCGTCAAAATTGTCCGTTATCTCCTGCGTCCGCCAATGAATGGCAATCACACCGGATAATTTATCCTCAAACGCTTTTCTCACCTGATTAATCATATCATTCACCCGCGGCTGGAGATGCCAGAGTGAATTATCACCCTCCAGCCAGGGAATGGCCCAGAAAGACCGCTCCCGCGCGATTTCCTTAAAAAAATCGGGATGCGGTTTATATCCGAGATCTGGATTGAGCATGGAGAAAGTGATATCGCCGGGCAAAATTTTGTGCAATCCGGAAAGCAATAATGCCATCTGGTCTTCCCCGCCCCATCCGCCAATGGCAATCTTTGTAATGGGCGATTTGAGCTTGATATAATGATAAGCCATCTGGATATAAGCCTGTGTCCAGACGCCCAATAATTTCAAGGAACGATTTATCTTTTCGCCACTGTAATATTTTTCATTTTCATCAAAAAAGGCCGCCATTTTCGGATTTTTAAGCGCCTCGTCGGGATTGACGCCAAACATGCAATGCTCATTCAGCCAGAGGTAAATATAATCCAATCCGGGATAAGTTTCAAGGATATTATCGATGGTGGCATATAAAATTCCAGCCACATCGGGATCGAAGGGATTGTAAACCATGCTGGCATTTCCCGTCCAGTACATATCCGAATGGGTATGAATCGAAGCAAAATCCGGTGGCACGACACCAAATTCAAATCCCATGGCCATCTGGATACCTCTTTCCTGGGCCATTGCCAGCACTTTCCGCATCAATTTCTGCGCATTGGCATAGCGTTCCTCCTTCGTACGCGCCAGGATTGCATTTTCTGCCCCAAAATATTCAGCACCTCGTGGAAGCGGAAATAACTTGCCGCTGCCAAAAGCGAATTCACTCACTTTCATGGGCAGATAGCCCCAACGGGCTGTTCCGGAATGATCGAAGCCTGCCTCCGGCAGGATATTTTTGTATCGGATTTTGATCATGGGTTCAACATAGCTGGCATAGCGTTCATTCCCGCCGGTATAATTATGGAAAGCAATGAAATTGATACCTTTTTGCTGGCATTCGTCCAGATATTGCGCATAATCTTTTTCATTCCACGCGCTTGGACCAGCCAGAAAATTATGCCAGGGCAGGACGCCGCGAATTTCGAATTGCTGGGCGGAAGCAGCATAATTGATCAGGAACAACAGGAGTAAATAACTATTTTTCATTTTAATCGGACTCATACATAAATTAACCCTTTCTCGGAAGCAGTTGATATTTATTATTCCATCCAATTTTAAACAATAATTTATGATTTGTCAAGGGTTAATTGAAAAAGTTATTCGTCAATGATTCGAGAATGGATAAAAATGAAGTGGGGAGAATAGTTTAAGAATATAAACGGAAGCATTGTATTTGTTGTTTTGAGTTCCTCCATATTACAGATTTTTTATATTTACAATGAGATAAAATTAAGCCTATCACCTGTTTATTTTGGTTTATGGTGTAGCCTTTGCTATCCCACTCTATTTTCTCTAATTTCTCTAACTTTACATTCAGTGCTTTTTCGATTTGTTTGATAATATCAAGGTCAGTCATCGTATTATGTCATCCCCTTTTTTGTTACATGAATATTGAAAGGGATTTTTATCCATTGATGAAATCATTTATTCTCATGGAATCGACTGGAAACGTAGCATCATATTACTTAATAAAAAAGAAAACTGCAAGGGGAAAATATCAGGAAAGCGCCGGCGGAAAGGCAGCATGAGTAACTTTTTAATGTTACAAGAAATCTTATAATCTTCCGAAAATGCAAGTGATTGTCGAACTACATAAAGGTTTAAATATTTGCGAAAGTAAGGATTCCAGGACAATCATCAACACCCAAAAACATAAATCCATCATTTCATCAAAATCGCCTTTCCGGATTTACAAAACCGATCGGTCTGCAACCGATAGAAATAAATGCCACTGGCTAAGGGATTGGGATAATTGGGCATTAACTGGAAATCGGTTAAAGATGATGGATTATTATTTTCTCCAACGCTACCTACAATTATTCCGGTTATCAACTCATTTATGTGCCCGCAAATATTCAATTCCGGACTGCATTTTATTTGCCATCATCAATCTCAATATCATATTTTGCCAACAGCCCGGCGATCCCAGGCAAAGAAAATTTAGCCTTTTTAATTCTGTTAATTTCAGGATCGATTGTATAATTGAAAGAAGTTCGAAAATCGGCCTTTTCGATAATCGTGTTTTCAAATCGCGCCTGTGTCAGATCGCAATTATCAAAAACAGAGCCCGATAGATCACATTCAATGAAATCCGTCTCATATAGTTGTGAATTTTTGAAAGACGTCTTTTTAATTTTGGTTTGAAAAAAGGTCGAATGATTCAGCGTACAATTCTCGAAACTGAACGAAAGTCCAAATTCACTGCAGGTATCAAACCGCAATCCCAGCATTTTACAATCCTTGAATTGCACATCCCGAAATGAAGTTTTCGATAATTTGGCCAGACTCAGATTACACCCAACAAATTTACATTCGATGAATTTTATCTGGGAAAGATCACTTTCGGACAAGTCGCAGGTTTGAAAGCGGCAGTTTTCATACTCTCCTTTTTTCAAAGTTTTTTTCTTAAAGTCGATGTGTTCGAATGTTTTGCTATCAATAAATAAGGATTCCATATCAGGTGGTCTCTAAAGTTTGTGAAGTTATTTTTAATTATTCCTTCTAATTCCCCGATCGTCTTCATGCTTTCCATGAATATAAAACTGACGATGCTTCAATTTTAATGTAAACGATTTGCTATAGAATGTCAAGCATTATTTAAAGATAAAAAAACTGTATCACATCAAAAAACAAGGGCAGGACATTCGTGGTTTTTCTCGCAAGATCCCTGATATTCAGTATAATGACAGGAGTATAATAAAAGACCTCAAAAATCTGGATTTTATCACACATTATTGAAGGGTTCGGATTTATAAAGTAACACCATTAATCAGATTACCAATTATGATTCCGATATTTTTTCGGTTAAATACTCTGTTCTAGCGATTATATTTTTTTGATGGATTTTAAAAAAATTATTCTCTATATTGAACAAGTATCTAAAATAGATTCGTGAGGAGGCACCTGATTGAATTTACAGAAAACAGCACATATTGATTACAGTCGGAAATGGCTTGTTATGGCTGCAATTAGTATGGGAATTTTTTTGGCAACAATCGATGGGAGTATCGTCAATGTCGCCCTGCCAACTTTGATGAAGCAATTTAATACCCGGTTTGAGGTGGTGCAATGGGTTGTTTTGGGCTATCTATTGACTTTGGCAACTTTGATGTTAAGTATTGGACGTCTTGCTGATATGATTGGAAAAAAGCCAATTTACCTGAGTGGGATGTTTATATTTACGTTAGGCTCATTATTATGCGGATTTTCACAAACGGTTTACTGGCTCATTGGATTTCGGATATTTCAGGCAATTGGCGCCGCGATGATGATATCACTGGGAACCGGGATTGTGACGGAAGCCTTTCCTCCTGAGGAACGCGGTAAAGCGCTGGGATTTACCGGTGCGATTGTATCGATCGGCATTATTTTAGGCCCAACTTTGGGGGGAATTCTCATCGATTTGATTTCCTGGCACTGGATTTTCTTCGTGAATATACCAGTTGGTATTATTGGCAGTTTTATGGTCATGGAATTTCTGCCAAATATAAAAGCAATACAGGGGCAGCGTTTTGATTTTTTGGGGGCGGTTACACTGTTTATCAGTCTGTTGTCATTTTTATTGGCATTGACGGTTGGTCAAAAAATTGGATTTAAGCATCCTGTTATTTTAACACTTTTTATCGGATGCGGGATTTTTTTTATTTCATTTTTGATCGCCGAATTAACGGTAAAACAACCAATGATTGAATTACGACTCTTTCTGAATCTGCTTTTTAGCCTGAACCTTTTCACTGGATTTATTACTTTCGTCTGTACGGGGGGAATTATTCTGTTGATGCCGTTTTATCTGGAAAATGTTCTGGGATATAATCCGCATCAGGTTGGTTTGATGTTGGCAATTGTTCCTGTTGCCGGAGGAATTATCAGTCCGCTTTCAGGAACACTTTCTGATCGTTTGGGTACCCGTCCAGTCTCAACGCTGGGATTGATTTTTATGCTGAATGGATTTATCAGTCTGCTCAGTTTGGGAACGAACACTACGGCTACCGGCTATATTTTGCGATTCCTCCCCCTGGGCCTTGGGATTGGTTTTTTTCAATCACCAAATAATAGTGCGATTATGGGTACAGCTTCGCGAGATCGATTGGGAATTGTTTCCAGTCTGCTGTCACTCACCCGTACCCTGGGGCAGACTTCGGGTATTGCTGCGATCGGCGCTTTTTGGGCAAGTCGCGTAGCAGCCCATGTTAATCACGATTTTAATTTTAATGCGGTGGAAACGAATCCAGCAGCGCAGGTGGCTGGATTGCATGATACTTTTTGGGTGATTATCAGTTTTATCGGCATTGCCTTATTTTTAAGTGTCTGGAGTTGTATTAGCGAGCATGCGTGTTTCCCGAAAATGAACTCTCGCCTGAATAATTCATGAAGCCACCACCCTGCAACAGACAGCCACTCTGTAACAAACATAAAACGCGGATTTAACGGATCGAACGGATTTTCTATGATAAAAGCGGTAGTTTCACAATAAATGTACTTCCCTGGTTCTCGGTACTTTCAACTTCGATAGCGCCACCATGTAATTCTGTAATCAATTTACAAATTGCCAAACCCAAACCACTCCCGCCTGTTTTACGCGCCCGATCTTTTTGTACCCGATAAAATCGCTCAAAAATATGGGGTAAGTGTTCAGCAGAGATGCCAACGCCATTATCATTTACTTTAATAATTCCCCAGGGCGAATGAACCTGCAGCGAAATCGAAATCAAACTTTCATTCGGAGAATATTTAATTGCGTTGTCTATCAGATTAAAAAATAACTGATACAATCGTACCGCATCACCTTTAACTGTCGCCTCGGCTAATTCCGTTGTCCGGATTTTTTGCAATTTCGACTCCGCCAATACGCTTGCATCGGTAACAACTTCATTCAAAATTTCATTGAGTTTAACCGGCACGCTCTCGAAATCGGATTCGAGCATTTCGCTTTTTGAAAGTAACAGCATATTATTAATCAAATGGTTGAGCCGGGTGATAGTTTCGATATCGTGAACAAATTTTTCTTTTAATGATAATGGCAATTCAGGATTATTTAACTCACTTTCCCAATGGGTGCGTAAAACCGCCAATGGGGTCTTCAATTCGTGAGCGGCATCGGAAAGGAACTGTTTTTGATTTTCAAAAGCGCTTTGGAGTCGTTCAAACAAACTGTTCAGCGTCCGTGAAAGCTGTCCCAATTCATCCTTCGGATTTTCGATCTGAATTCTCTCTTTTAGATTTGTATGACGAATCTGATTTGCCTTTTTGATGATTGATTCAACGGGATTTAAAGCTCTGGTTGTTAAAAAATACCCACCAATTCCAATAAAAATCATGCTGATAATTATTCCCAGAAAGAGCGCTTTTTCAAGGCTTACGATAGATTGTTCCATCCGTTCAATTGGGAGTCCAATGATCACCCAACCGACCGGTGTGTTTTGGTATCTCAGTTTCTGCGAGATGGCCCGGAAAACCACTTCTCCCCGGTCGTTCTGCTTGATAAACGGGATCTGCTCCTTGAAGCGTGTTTTTAAAGTATATGGATGTGAAAGGTTGTCCACTGGCAGCGGGATATTTAATAAAATGTGTTGTGCGATAAAGGAGTAATAAATTGGAAGGCCGGAAGCATCATAAATAACCAGATAAAATTCGGCAAAACGATCGATACTATCGGTTTGTAATTGAAGGATACCAAATTGACCGAGAAAAGGATCAAAGCTGCGTTCGATGGTATTGGTCAGGATTGTCAAATCCCGGTCCAGGGCCTGATAAATTAAATGGCGCATGTAGCGGAATATCCCATAGCTAAAGATGGCTAAAATCAAAAATGTCACCACAAAATACCAGATTGTCAAGCGACTGCGAATTTTCATTCCTGTTCCTTTATTAAATAGCCAACACCGTGCAGGGTTTGAATTAACTTTCGCTCATCCTGGTCATCAATCTTCTTCCTGAGGTTTTTAATATGGACATCAACAAAATTTGTCATGGTATAAAGATCGAAATTGTCCCCCCAGACATGTTCGGCAATGGATAATCGGGAGACCACGCGATTTTTATTATAGAGTAGAAATTCAAGAATAGCGTATTCTTTTGGTGTCAGATTGACCGGTACGCCTCTGCGCTTGACTTCATGAGTACTTGTATTAATTTCCAAATCAGCAATTGTCAGCACGGATGTCTTGGTTTCGCTGGTACGCCGTAACAGGGAACGTACTCTGGCCAGGAGCTCCGGAATGGCGAACGGTTTGGTCAAGTAGTCATCAGCGCCGGCATCCAATCCATGAACTTTGTCCTCAATCAGGCTTTTCGCTGTCAATAAAAGAACGGGCAGCCTGATATGTTCTTTCCGTAAGGCTTTTAAAACACTAATCCCATCGAGTTTTGGTAATAAAATATCGAGAATGAGGAGATCATATTCCTCCGTTAATGCTTTCTCCACGCCATCATCGCCATCAAAGGCAACTTCGACATGATAATTTTCGCTTTCCAGAACACTTTTTATTCGCAGCGCCAGGGATTCTTCATCTTCTACAATGAGAATTCTCATATTTTATCTCGATTATCGATTAAAATAAATAAATATAAAGGTTTTTAGTAACCGCTCAATATTTGAAGGTGAATCTGGTCCGGGACTGGTTTAAAACATCCGCCATCTTTTTAATTTCAGAACAAGTATTAACGATTTGTGATTTGAGAAATTTTAAAGACTTTTCGCCTCGTAAATCAAATATCGTTAATCGGTATTTGTCAATCAGCTTTTAAATTTAAGAAATGTCTCCTTCTAACTTAATGCGCGGATACGTTTTATCTCTCAGTACGGCCTTAATTATAATAACAGCTTTTAATTTCATTTGCAAGAGCTAAATGGAAATAGATGACACTATTCTGCATAAAAACAGGAATGCGGTGCCATAAGACACCGCACGCCAGCTTCCCTATTTTGGAGGTTGAACACGCAGGACACGCTTAATTACTTTTCAGGCAGCGGAAAGGCGATGAATAAGTTTCCATCATCCCGGTGAATATAAAACAGGATATTTTCACCCGGCCTGGTATGGGATAGCTGTTCTTCAAAATCGCCCACCGATTCCATTTTTTGTCGATTAACTTTTACGATAATATCGCCTTCCTGGATCCCAAATTGGGCAGCCACCCCATTTGGATCGACCGCAATCACGATTACACCCGTTTGTTTATCAGGCAATTGGAATTCTCTGGCAAGTTCTGGCGTTATATCCGCTACTTGCATTCCAATATTCTCAAAGCGCGATTTATCTTCACCCTGTTTTTGAACCTGTGACGTTAATTCACCCAGTTTTACTGTCACGTTCATTGGCTTTCCATCTCGCAAAACTTTCAGGTCAATATTAGACTCAGGTGAACGACTGGCGACCCAGGTGCTTAACTCAACGCTGTTACTCAGGTCTTTGCCATTGAATTGCACGATAACGTCTTCCTCTTTCAAACCAGCTTTCTCAGCCGGGCTATCTTTCTGAACCTTGCTGACAATAACACCTTTTGAAACATTTAAATCCATTGCCTTGGCCAATTCTGGCGTGACATTCTGGATGGACACGCCTAACCATCCCCGAACAACTTTTCCGGTGGCGTTAATGTCATTCACGACTTTTTTAGCCAGATTTACAGGAATCGCAAAGCCAATTCCCATAAAACCGCCGTTCTGAGTCGCAATGGCTGAATTGATCCCAACCAGTTCGCCATCTAAATTGACCAAAGCACCCCCTGAATTACCAGGATTGATGGCCGCATCTGTCTGAATATAATCTTCATACTGGGTTAATCCAACGCCACTTCGACCTTTGGCACTCACAATACCGGCCGTTACGGTATGCTCCAATTGAGGATTAAGCGGTGAACCAATGGCCAGCACCCAATCACCCACACGAATCCTGTCAGAATCACCTAATTTTAAAGGACTCAGATTTTTAGCGTCAATCGTAAGCACCGCCAGGTCTGTCCGGGCATCGCGGCCTTTGACCTTTGCATCGAACTCACGACCATCCATCAGTCGCACTTTTATATGATCAGCATCATCGACCACATGGTTATTGGTTAAAACCATTCCATCAGCATCGACGATGACGCCAGAACCCAAACCGTGCTGTTTATAATTTCGACCCGGGGCGGGTACTTCAAAAAAACGCTTAAAAAAATCATCGCCAAAAAATTGTCCGAATGGCGATTGTTCAACCATCTGTCGGGATGCTTTGACATCCGTTTCCGTGAAGATAGTTACGACTGATGGATTTACTTGTTCCGAAACGCCGGCAAAAACATTACTCAACTGCTTCGCCGCTGCAATATCAGGCGAATTGATATTACTTTTTAAATTCGCTACAGGCATCGCCTGTGTATGATGGGTTTGATCAAATCCAAACGCTAAAACCAGACCAACAATAATACCTGTCAGGATTAACGAAAATCCACTGCTGCCCAAAAAACGTTTTGTGTTCATCATAAATTACCTTACCTTTCTTGAAAATGAGTATTATTTTGTTTTTTCATTCATTAAATGTATCGATTCAAATTTAACAATCATCCGTGCTTTTCTGATAATTGAAGCCCGGAAAAGTTAATCACCATTTGCTGAAACAATACGCTTAACTACTTTCGCTTATAATATAATTTTTCCGGATGAAGAAATTATGAAGAAATCGGTTATCCGCCAAAATTTTTTGAAATTTTCTATAACTTTTTATGTAACCGTTCACAGGGTGGATCGACTCGGTCATTCCTGCATCTTCTTGGCCATACCGTTTCCGACAAATGGATGCCCGATAAAAGCATTCGGGCATGACAGAAGTGTTTTGTTTATCACGCCGGTGAACGGATACCTTTTTATGTTATTCAGGGATTAATTTTTTAGGCTGTTAGCGTATTCATCTCAAAAAACAAAGCAAAGGGACTTTCGACATACTCAGGCTTATTTAATTGGATAATTGAACATTGTTCAAAATATAAGAAACTGTAGCCATTTTTCCGACGGGTCCAAAGCAGTCCATTGGCATTAAAACTAACGCACGCCAATCTGCTGGATATTTTTTTAAAGTGGAATTTTCTGTGTAATGAATTAAGGTATCTGTAATTCTACTTTTCTTTCTATCCTTTTGACTTCATCACTGGATGATTCAGAATGAATCTTAAAATTTAAAGTCAAAATAATTAAACATCTCTTGAATCATCCTTTCCCCTGTTTTTAATAATTTTGCCGCTAATCATTTTGACTTTATAAAAGGATGATTCAATACAAAATTATGAAAGTCAAAATTATGAAAGTCAAAATTATTATAGTCAAAATAATTAAAACATAATGATTAAAAACAATAATTCAAAAATCGTCCTATCCCAAATTTTCATCCCCCTTTTCTGCGGCCTCTCTATTCTGAGGCCAATTGTTTTTAAATCATTATCAAATCCGTGAAAATCTGTCAAATCCGTGTCATCCGCGTTCTATAAAAATTTTCCTTGCAAATAGTGAAATTTCACGTTAAATTATAATGTATAGATTTTCATAGGTTGCAAAGCAATAAAGAATTATCATTTTGTGAAAACATTAGATCACATATCGGTTGATCCAATAATCTGTGTAGGTCAACCAATCATTCGTGGGTTGCGTATCACCGCAGCTTTCGTTTTGAAAATAATGGCCGCTGGGATGTCCCATGATTAAATTTGCCATATTTTAATGGAAAGAATTTTTAAAAATGGATAAGTATGATCTGGTTAAGATGTTGAAAGACCTGGATGATCGATTATCAAAATCATCAGATTTGGTGATTATTGGTGGTGCAGCGATGATTTTGCATTATCAGGCGAATCGTGCTACCCGTGATACGATGCTTTAGTATTACGGGGTGATGTAAGCGAACTACGGGAAGCGATTAAATCGGTAGCTGAAGAAAATGACCTTCCTGAAGACTGGTTAAGTGATGCGGTTAAGGGTTTTACGGATATTTTGCCCCCTGATTTTTATCACCGATTAGAACCATTGCATTATAATTTTAAACACCTCAGAATTTATGCGTTGGGACTGCCGGATCAAACCGCGATGAAGATCGTAGCATTACGGGAACAAGATTTGGAAGATTTAGAGCTTTTGTTAACTCAGCTCACCGAAGCTGATAAAAAGATTTTAGTGCAAATAATGCATCATGTCAGTCGCTTTCGTCAGGATTGGGCACAGAAAATTCAATATTTCTTACAGGAGCAAGGATGGCCAATCGAATAGAATATCTCTTTCAGGAATGGCATCAACTGGGTGGGGCTGTACTTCTTAATTCGCGGGATTCCAGCATTGTGGCACGGGATGCCGAAACCGTGATTGCTGAAAGTACGGCTTATTGCCGCGATTCTGGACGGCTTACCTGGGTCGTTTTGGATTGGTTAATCAGGCATATTAACAAAATTAATACTCAAAAATTATATCAGACCACAAAAGCGATTGGTGAATTATCGGTACTGGGTCTGTTGTCCGATGCAGCGCGACTGAAGAATCAACATGCTAAATTTGAGTGGATAATAGACCATTGTGCGAAATATGAGAAGCTGGAACCGTTCTTCCGCCGGGTCCAACGCAGTCCTTTGGCATTGAAATTAACACAAGCCAATCCATTAGATATTTTTTTAAAATGGAATTTTCTTTGTAATGAATTAAGATATCTGTAATTTAGATTTTGTTGCACTTGCCTGAATTTCATTTCAATGCTTTGATTCTTGAAAAATAAGTAATCCCTGAAAATCCGTTCAATCCGAATCCTCCATGAGATAAATTAATGCTTTAATAATTTTGCCGCTAATTATTTTGACTTAAAAAAAAAAATGATTCAATCCAAACCGATAAATGTCAAAATTATTGAGGTCAAAATAATTAAAATAAAATGATTAAAAAATTCTGAAATCGTCTTGTCCCAATTTTTCATCATCCTTTTCTGTGGCCAATTGTTTTTAAATCATTATTGAGTCCAGTCTAAAAACCACGAATTGCACTAATTTCACGAATTAAAAGCGGCCAAAATTCAATAAAAACAGTTCGTGTAATTTGTGAAATTAGTGGCTATAGTCTTTTTAGCGTGAACTCATTATTGAATCTGTGAAAACCCGTCAAATCCGTGTCATCCGCGTTCTATAAAAAATTTTCCTTGCAAATGTTTATATTTCCGCTTAAATTAAAGATATACCGTTCCACGCTGAATAGAAAAATAGAATTACTCCAGGTAAAAGCGAAAACAAGCTCTGATTTATAAAAAAGGGAGACTGAACGTTTGACTTCGAAAGGATAAATTTAGTGATGATAGCGTATCAAGAAGGACTTCAAAATGCTTTTTCATGAGTGGCGAACCACCCTGCGGGAGGTTTGCTTCCGATTAATTAATAAATTCATAACATAAACCTCCCGCAGGGTTTAATTCACAATAAATGGTGAAAAGAGTATATGCCCAAAGTATTTATCAGTCATTCCTGGGAAGATAATGCCATCTCCCGCCAGATTGCCGAATATTTAAAACGCGATGGGTCGGAAATCGGGATTGACTATGCGCGAATCAAGGGTGGCGAAAGTTTGCCAAGACGTATCAGCGATGCTCTGGAATGGTGTGATATGCTTGTTTTATTATGGTCTGCATCTGCAAAGAAATCCGATTGGGTTAATTTAGAATGGGAAAATGCACTGGCACTCAAAAAGCGAATTATTCCTTGTATACTCGACGGAATTAATGTGCCCGGTATTTTGAGTCGTTGTTTGTATTTAGATTTTCGAGATCCAAATGTAGGTTATGTAGAATTGGCGCGGACTTTTAAATTAAGTAATCATAAAAAAATAACTCCTATATTTCGGACTAAACCGCAGGAGCTTTCTGAAGAGGACGTTCAGGTAACGCTCAAAAAATACGACTTCTATTGCCATGAATGGGATTGGAGTAAAGAATTTTGTAATCCTGATGGCCGTGGTTTCAAACATCAATATAAACTGCAAATCATTCAGGGAGATAAAGTGGTGCTTGATATGGCGTCAGGGTTGATGTGGCAGCAGGGCGGTTCGTCAAATCAGATGGATATTAAAGCTGCGAAAAAATGGATTGATGACCTGAACCAGCGCGGCTATGCTGGTTTTAAAGACTGGCGCTTACCGACTTTGGAAGAAGCCATGAGCCTGATGGAACGCGAAAAGATGAAAGGCGATTTGTATATCGATCCGATTTTTGACAAAACGCAACGATATATCTGGACGGCTGATCCTGTTGTTGGCTCGGCTGCTGTTTGGGTTGTCGATTTCCACCCTGGTTATTGCTTTCCTAACTATCTCCACTACAATTACGTGCGGGCCGTGCGTTCAGGACAATCATCTCAGGGGTAATTTGATGATTTGGTTATTTGGATCATTTGATTATTTTAGATTGATTTAACAGCAGATACTCTCAATTTCAAAAATTCCATTTTGATAATTTGTTAAAATTTGTTATATTTATTTAAATTCACACCTGTAAAATTTAATATGTATCAGAGAGAAAAGTCAAAATGATAACTTCAGAAATCCAGGAAAAGTTGATTCAATTAATTGAAATGCTGATGGATGAACTGAATCGACCTGTTCCTGAAGTTGAGAAGCTTTGGATTGAGGAATCTGAGAAACGATATCAAGCTTATAAGGCAGGTAAGCTAAATGGGGTACAATTAAAGGAGATCATAACATGCCAGAAATAAGTCGTTTTTTTGGAATTATCATTTTTATGTATTTTGATGAACATAACCCACCCCATTTTCATGCTAAATATAATGAAAACCGCGCGATTATCTAGTTAAAAGTTCTCCATGGAGAGCTTCCAAAACGTGCTTTGGCGCTTGTCCTAGAATGGGCTAATGAACATCGGCAGGAATTAATTAAAAACTGGGAAACTTTAAAAACAATAGGCGAATATTCCAAAATTTCCCCATTGGAATAGGAGGTTTTATATGTTTTGGGTAGTTGATGCCAAATATGTTAAAGACTATCAGGTCTGGATTCGTTTTAATGATAATACAGAAAAAATCATCGATTTGAAGGATAAAGTATTATCGGATCAGCGGAAAATATTTTTGCCATTGCGAAATCCGGACTACTTTAAAAAGGTGATTTTTAATCCTGAAAGTGATACTATCGAATGGCCGAATGGAGCGGATATTGCGCCGGAAACCTTATATCAGATGTAATAATTGAAATGGTCTATTCATGCCGAATGGCAAAACAAAAAAAATATCATCTCAATAAAAAATGATAGATCAACCCGAACCCGAAGAAAAAGAAATTTTGGATTCTTTTATAAATGGTGAATTCCAGTCAGCGCCTGATCTGGAAAGAAGGAAGGAAGAACTAAAATTGTCCGCGAAAGCAACCATTCACCGAAATAAAGATATTCGGATCAGGATATCGGAACGGGATTTCCTCGAATTGCAGCGGGAAGCGATTCGTGAAGGTATTTTGTATTCAGACTATATTGCCAGCATTTTGCATAAATTTGCCAGCGGCTTGCTGGTGGAACTTGAATCTGCTTAATTCACTTATTGTTTGAAATAGCACACTCGTTTTAAGGCAAAAGTGAGGATCATACCCATGAAACCTTTAAAAATCATTGTCAGTCTTGCTCTCCTGCCATTGCTTACCATTCAATCCACCCACTCTCAAAACTGGAAAGGCAAAATTGAAACAAAGGATGGAATCGTCTATGTTTATAACCCGGAAAAAGGATTGCTGGAAAATGATCGGATTCAGCCGCTGAAGGCCGAAAAACTGTTTTCGGTTGGCAGTATGGAAGCGGAGGAGAATTATTTATTTACCCATGTACACGCTATTTCCACTGACCCGGCCGGAAACGTTTATACCTGTGATTCGAAGGAGGATCGCATTTAGGTTTACAATCAGAAGGGCAAATATCTTTTCACTATTGGCCGAAAAGGTCAGGGGCCGGGAGAACTCCAGCGGCCATTTGCGGTTCGGGTTGGAAAAGATCAGAAGATTTATGTGCAGGATGCATTAAACACCCGAATTTCTGTCTTTAATTCAAAAGGCAAGTACGATTCCATTTTTCGTTATGAGGGATATATGGGGGATGTGATGGAAATCGATTCCAACGGAAATATTTTGCTTTATCCCTGGCCCCGATATGATGATGAAAAGCTGCCCATTGTAGTTGCCCTCGACACGAAGGGGAATAAAGTTGCGGAATATGGGGAACGGCTCAAGTTGCTGGAAGTTGGTCCTTTTCGTGGCCCCTGGTATGCTTATAATGGATTTACTATACGCCCGGATGGGACGTTGCTGGTCTATTTTCATTATCCCTATCGCTTGCAAATCTTTCAAAGTGGTCGGCTGCAAAAAGTCATCGAAAAAGAAAATTCGCTTTTTTCGGATCCGGTGATTGTCAAAAAAGAGGTGGTCTTTAGTGGTCATCAGGATGTGGTGAAGTCGGTGGCGCAGCGGTGTCAATTAGATCGGGTGCTGAGTTTGCCGGATGGGCGATTTGTTGTGGTGTGGAAGGATAATGGAAAAAATTATCAGGAAGCAAAGGACACGGCGGAGTTTTTGACATTTCTCGATCTATTTAATGCCGATGGCCAATTTTTGAAGAGCTATTCATGGGATCATCAGGAAAATGGCCGATTGCTGCACGTGGATGCGGAGGGATTCTGGTACAGCAACAGTGGTGATTCGGGAATTGTGCCAGGTGTTTCAAAATGGCGGGTGGTATTGGATTAGGTTTTTGATAAGTGTGTAAAACGTGAAAAAATGTTTTTTAAATTCAACCTTCTATTTCAATTTTCTTCCCGGCAGCTATCTTCACAAATACCTGATCGACTGGCAAGTCCACTGAATCTGAAGAAAGACCTTCATCAATCAGGTTCAAAAACTCTTCCCAGGTTCCACCCGGTTCGGCGTTATCACGAATTCGGTTTATTTGGAGTACCGGCAGCATTTGTTGAAATGACTTTTCAATCTCCTGAATCTGTTTCAATTTTGATAATGAAATCAAGGCAACCCCTTTATTTAAATTATTAAAATTAACGATAACATCTTCCTGTTGGGCAATTTCACAGATTTCATCAAATCGATTGATTAATTCAGATAGATTTTTTATTGAGGTCATATTTACAACCTTCCTTATCGCATCATATCGACAGATTAAAGATAACATTTTTCAGGTAAAAAGTCAAGTTATTAATTTTTAATGGTTTTTAAAAAATTTCCAGTAACCGTTCACAGGGATATCCGAAACAAAATATCACGCAAAGACGCAAAGAATCCGCAAAGGAGAGAAAAGATCAATTTACTTTTATGATGGTTTAATCCCGTAAATCCTGAATATCCCGTTATCCTGTCCTCTTTTCACCGTGTGATCGGTTACAATTTCCAGATGTGCGGGAGTGCTGATATATACTCAAGGCGAAATGGTTTTCGGATAATATCATTGTTATCCAAAAGCCCTCACCCTAACCCTCTCCCAGAGGGAGAGGGAATAGCTACGCCCTCTCCCACCGGGAGAGGGAATAGCTACGCCCTCTCCCACCGGGAGAGGGAATAGCTACGCCCTCTCCCACCGGGAGAGGGTTGGGGTGAGGGCAAGAAAAACCGAAAACCACTTTGGCTCAAGTATAATTGTCGGAGAAGGCTTGTTTATAAATACTCCATTATTGAGGTCGTTGCGTCTGGTTCAGCGGCTGGTAATTGTACCTTTGAACAGCATCATCGGAGTTCTGAACTGAGTCATCGGAGTTCTGAACTAAATTATCAGAGTTCTGAATTGAATTATCGGAGTTCTGAACTGAGTTATCGAAGTTCAGAATTGAATTATTAAAGTTCTGAATTGAATTATCGGAGTTCTGAACTGAGTTATCGAAGTTCAGAATTGAATTATTAAAGTTCTGAATTGAATTATCGGAGTTCTGAATTGAATTATCGGAGTTCTGAATTGAATTATCGGAGTTCTGAGCTGAGTTGTTGGAGTTCTGAGCTGAGTTGTCGGAGTTCTGAACTGAGTTGTCGGAGTTCTGAATTGAATTATCGGAGTTCTGAATTGAATTATCGGAGTTCTGAGCTGAGTTGTCGGAGCTTTGAGGTGGATAATCGGAGTATCCGCTCTAAGATATGGGGCAAAGGCCCGACTTTGGAGGTTTTCGTAATGAAATCCGATGATTAAACTGAATGTCCTGCATCTCTCAAGAAAAACCTTGAAGGTCTTCCCCCGTTCTTTGAGGGCATACAGAATATTTTCTTAAAAATCAATCATCTCTTATAGAAAATATGCCGCAAGTTGAAAAAATTCAAAATATTTCATCAATTTCTCAATTCAACCTTGAAATCCCGAATTAAAATGCTTAAATTCAGTTTTAGAAAAAATTTTCAGATCAACTTTTTTATTTATAAAGAGGTGCTGCTATGAAAGTAAACGCCTTTTTGATTTTGCTCATGGGAATCATTTTAATTCAGTTCTGGAATTGCTCAAAACCAGCGCCTGATACGGTGATTCTGCATCCGACTCAGGCTTCTTCGCAGGAACGCCTGGCCGCGCAGGAGGTGCGACGCTATATTTATCAGCGAACCGGCGAATTGCTGCCCATCATGCCGGCAGATTCGCTGGTAAAGGGATTTGTAAAGCTCATTGTTGTCTCGCAGAAGCGTGCGCCGATTATCCCAAAAATCGAAATTGGCGGGTTATCGGCACCGGTTGCCGGTTTGAAGCCACAGAATTATGTTCTCAAAACGCTGGAACATTCCGGCCGGAAAATTTTGTTTATCTGTGGCGGGGATCCCGTTGGAACCCTTTATGGCGCGTATCGGCTGGCGGAACATTTGGGCGTGCGATTTTATCTGGAAGGCGATGTGATCCCGGATGAAAAGATAAAATTTGAATTGCCGAATCTGGATGAACATGGCAGCCCGTTGTTCGATACCCGCGGTATTCAGCCTTTTCATGATTTTGCCGAAGGGCCGGACTGGTGGAATGAGGATGATTATAAGGCCATCATGGCCCAGCTTTCCAAAATGCAGATGAATTTTTTGGGCCTGCATTGTTATCCCGAATGGAATAATCAGGAAGCGGAACCCACCGTCTGGATTGGCCTGAAAGAGGATATTGCGGATGATGGAAAGGTGAAATTTGCGTATACATCCAATTTGATGAATACGCTGGATGGGTATTGGGGCTTTCACTGGGGGTACAAGGCCACACCGACGGGGGATTTTCATTTTGGCGCGTCCCAGTTGTTTGAAAAAGATGGTTATGGCGCGGATATTCACGGCGAATGGATTCCCCGGCCAGAAAACCATGATGCTTATAATCAAGTTTTTAATCGAACAGGCGAAATGCTGAATCAGGTATTCGCGTTGGGAAAGAAACTGGGCATCAAATCCTGCATCGGGACGGAAACGCCATTGTTCATTCCCGAACGGGTGCAAAAACGGCTGAAAGAGAAGGGGCTGAATCCCAAAAGTCCCGACGTCATACAAAAAATTTATGAAGGGATGTTCGAGCGCATTAAACGCCTGCATCCGCTGGATTATTACTGGTTCTGGACGCCGGAAAATTGGACATGGGATGAGGTGAAAGCGGAACAGGTGAAGGCGACAGAAACCGATTTGCTGCTGGCGGTTGCGGCTGCCAAAAATGTGGCTGCGCCTTTTACCCTCGCGACCTGCGGCTGGGTTCTGGGACCGCCGCGGGATCGGGCGCAATTTGATCGGATTCTGCCCAAAGAGATGCCTTTTAGCTGCATCAACCGGTTTCTGGGATTTGAGCCGGTCGACAGCAGCTTTGCGAAGATGCCCGATCGTCCGAAATGGGCGATTCCCTGGATGGAGGATGATCCCGGTTTGATTTCACCGCAGCTCTGGGCGGGTCGGATGCGGAAAGATGCCGTCGATGCGCTGAAATATGGCTGTACCGGTTTTCTTGGCATTCACTGGCGCACACGGATTCTCGGCCCCACGGTTTCTGCGCTGGCGCAGGCCGGCTGGGAGCATGAAAAGTGGCAAATAGCGCTGCCTGATTCGGTGCGGGACATGCCGGTCGATGATTTCTATCAGGATTGGGCACTGGCGCAGTTCGGTGCTGCTGTCGCCCCTGATCTCGCGAAGATATTTGTAAATCTGGATGGCGGGCCGTATTG
Source organism: Caldithrix sp. (assembly GCA_020722815.1). Lineage (GTDB taxonomy): Bacteria > Zhuqueibacterota > Zhuqueibacteria > Thermofontimicrobiales > Sulfurfontimicrobiaceae > DYKB01. The sequence continues at coordinate 35,160 of DYKB01000064.1, forward strand.
TCCATATCGTTCCAGATTTATTTCCAATATTTACCGGACATCTGATTGGCGCGAAGGTCCCGGTGGCATTATTATCAACAAAACACCATGGGAAGAGGTGGCGAAACATTTTGATTTTGTTGAAGAAATGGCCGGTTTGCAAGGAAAAGTGCAGGGCGCCGGCCATCAGGAGCGATTTGAGTACTGGCTGAACACGTTTCAATATACCAAAAGTATGGCGCATCTGGGCTGTCTGCTGGGAGAAATGGATGCGGTGATGAAGGTCATCGCTGCCGAAAAGGATGTTCAAATACAAAAGAATCTGGTAGCAGAAAGGGCAATGCCCCTTCGGATTCAGGCGGCGCAAAAATGGGGGGAAATGGTTACTTTTCTGCTGCAAACGGTCAGTACGCCAGGAGAGATGGGCACGGTTGCCAATGTTGAACAGCATAATTTGCGTCATCTGAATTTATTGAATAAATATGACAGCACTTTGACGACTTTAACAGGCGCACCGCTACCTGAAAACTCCAATCTCTGGATGGATTACCGGGGAAAAAGTCGCCTCATCCTGCCCACGAAAAGAACTTTGTTGTCCCAGAATGAAGATTTGAAGTTAAAAACGATTATTCTTTCGGCAAAACCGGTTAAATCCGCCAGGCTTTTCTGGAGAAAATTAGGGGAGAAGCCTTTCATTGAAATTGAATTGAAGCATCAGAATCGGGGTGTTTATTCGGCAATAATTCCCGCTGGTGAAATCAAGTCGATGGATTTTGAATATTATATTGAAGTAAAAACGGCTAATGAGAAATTGCACTTTCCGCCGGCCGCACCGAAGATGACGCAGACGGTGGTGGTTTTTTAAGGTTTCGGTGAGGCAGGGGTTTTTAGATATAAAATAGTCATCTAAAAGCCCTCACCCTCTCACAGAAGACTGATCGTGTCCCACATTTTTTACTGGACACGGAAGTTAAAAAAACAGGAGAATTAGTGCATGACCGGCGCCTCTTGAACTCATCCCCCGGCCCCTTCTCTTGAAAGAGAGGGGGAGAAGCCGTTTACTCCCCCTTCTCTTCTCAAGAGAAGGGGGTTGGGGGGATGAGTTCAAACGAGTGACTTTCACAGATTAGGCACTTTGTTGCGCTGTCTTCTCATTTAACTTCAATTCCCCGTGTCCAGTCCCCGGATATGGGTCAAGATCAGCCCAGAGGGAGAGGGAATAGCTTCGCCCGCTTCCAGCGGCAAAGGGAATAACTAAGCTCTCTCCTGTATTCTGTGAGCCTGTCGAAGAGGAAGATAATTGGGGTAACGGGCATAGCCGTCAGGTTAAGATTCTAACTGATTAAAAAACAGATGAATTGCCACGAGCTTTAGCTCTTGGATCGGATTGCCACCCAAAATTTTATTGTGGGTTTTGACCCACATGGGTGTAAGGACTCGGGCTTAAAAGCCCGGTGATTTTTGGGGGGCTCATGGCATACCCGTCAGGCTAAAATAATAAGTTATCTAAAAACAAAATTTTGAAGTAACATTTATATCCGGGTTTTAATACGCTTCAAACCCTCACCCCAACCCTCTCCCAAAGGGCTGATCGTTACCTACATATGGGTACTGGAAACGGGGGAAATGGCCAACCCGCCTGAGGGTGAACCATCAGGCTCAAATATGCAAGGACGCTGAAGCGCCCTGGGGATTCATAGCATCCTTTCGGATGCTTTCATATTTTTAGCCTGAGGATTTATCCTCAGGCGATCTATTGCGCTAAATCAGCATTTCCCCGTGTCCAGTAAAAGATGTGGGTCAAAATCAGCCCAAAGGGAGAGGGCGTAGCTATTCTCTCTCCCTCCGGGAGAGGGTTAGGGTGAGGGCAGTTTTTAATCTAACTTACTTTTTAATTTTCAATTCGTTATCAGCTTAACCTGACGGCTATGCGGCTCATGGCATACCCGTCAGATAAAGGCTATAACTCATTAAAAAATAAATGAATAGCCACGAGCTTTAGCTCGTGGATCCGATTGCCCCCCCTGAATTTTATTGTGGGTTTTAACCCACAGGAGTTAAGGAACCAGGCTTAAAACCTGATGATTAAGTGATCGCTCATAGAACCACGAGCTAAAGCTCGTGGCATTTCAAAGACTTTAAAAGTAATACATTTAAACATCGAATATCAAATAACAGTATCCGCTCAATAATAGATGGTAACGACGTCAATTTAAGTTTACAAGAAAAAAAATTTTATAGCAGAATGATTTATAGCAGAATAATTCTGCTATAAATTATTCTGCGAATATTAAAGCGAGCTTTTGACAGTAAGCTTTATTCTCAAATTGCCATTAATTATTGAGTGGATGCAAATAATGGACTTAAATTTACATTATCAACCATATTATAAGGAAAGAACATGGTACAGAAAACAATCATTACATTACTATTCATAATCACCATCGGCAGCCTCCATGCTCAGGATCGAAAAATCGATCTGGCTGGCACCTGGCAATTTCAGATGGATCCGACCGATAAAGGGATTATCGAAAAATGGTATCTGAATCCGTTATCCGAAACCGTTCAGTTACCGGGTTGTATGGCGGAAAATAATAAAGGCGAGGACATTTCCGTTGATACCAAATGGACGGGCGATATTCTCGACCGGAGTTTTTTCACCGAGCCGGCTTATGAAAAATATCGCCAGCCAGGGAATGTCAAAATGCCCTGCTGGCTGACCCCGGATAAGCATTACGAAGGCGCGGCCTGGTATCAGAAGATGGTGGAGATTCCAAAGGATTGGGCTGGCAAATATATCGAACTATCACTGGAGCGTGTTCACTGGGAGTCACAGGTGTGGGTTGATGATAAGCCGGTTGGTAAACAAAACAGTCTGGCCACGGCGCATGTTTATGATTTAAGTTCGTATCTGAAACCCGGCCAGCATCGGCTGACAATCTGCGTTGATAATCGAATAAAAGAAATCAACGTTGGCCCCAATTCCCACAGTGTTTCGGATCATACGCAGGGCAACTGGAATGGAATTGTCGGGAAAATGGTTTTAAATGCCAAATCGCCAGTCCATTTCAAAAATATTAAAATTTTTCCAGACCTGGCCGCAAAAGCAGCAAAAGTTACAATATTGATTTCAAATATCTCTGGAAAAGCGCAAAAAGGGAAGATCCTCCTGACCGCCACCAGCTTGAGCAGAAAGATAACACAGAATTTACCCGCAATCTCCCTTAATTTTTCTGTCCCGGGAAAAGAGGCAAACCTCGAAATTGACTATCCCATGGGAGACGATATCCTCCTCTGGGATGAATTTCAGCCTAATTTATATAAAATGCAGGTTACGCTTCAAACAAATCCCAAATTCTTTGATGATTCCCGTGAGATTCAATTTGGTATGCGGGAATTTAAAACACAGGGGACAAATTTTACCATTAATGGCCGAAAAACATTTCTGCGAGGCACGCTTGAATGCTGTATTTTCCCCAAAACCGGTTATCCGCCGACGGATGTGGAATCCTGGCTGCGGGTTTACCAGGTCTGTCGAAACTATGGTTTGAATCATATTCGCTTTCATTCCTATTGTCCGCCGGAAGCTGCTTTTAATGCAGCGGATCAAACCGGAATTTACCTGCATGTGGAGTGCTCCAGTTGGGCGAACCAGGGATCAACGCTGGGAGATGGCAAACCGATTGACCAATTCATTAATGATGAGAGTGAACGGATTATTAACGCGTATGGAAATCATCCTTCTTTTTGTATTATGCTCTATGGAAATGAGCCGGCCGGCATTCATCAGAAGGAATTTCTCGGCAAATTTGTCAAATACTGGCAAACCAAAGATAATCGACGGCTCTATTCCGGTGGCGCGGCTTGGCCATTAATGGATGAAACGGATTTTCACAGCACACCCGCGCCGCGAATCCAGCAATGGGGTCAGGGCTTGAGCAGCGTTATCAATGGAAAGGCTCCCCAGACAATGTTCGATTATCATGATCAGCTTGACAAAACCAAACCCACGCTGAGTCACGAAATTGGCCAGTGGTGTGTTTATCCCAATTTTAAGGAAATCGAAAAATATACCGGCTACCTGAAAGCGAAAAATTTTGAAATCTTCCAGGAAACGCTGCAAAATAATCAAATGGGGCATCTGGCAGAGAAGTTTTTATTAGCCTCAGGCAAGCTTCAAACGCGCTGTTATAAAGCCGATATTGAAGCGGCGCTGCGGACGGAAGGTTTTGGCGGCTTTCAGTTGCTGGACTTGCACGATTTTCCCGGCCAGGGAACTGCGCTGGTCGGTGTGGTTGATGCGTTCTGGGATGATAAAGGCTATGTGACAGGCGCTGAATTCAGCCGGTTTTGTAATAGCACCGTTCCCCTGGCGCGACTGGAAAAACGCTACTTTTTAAACAATGAGACCTTTTCGGCTTCAATTGAAGTCGCGCATTATGGAGCAAAGGAATTGGAAGGCGTGACCCCTGAATGGCGAATTATTGATACAAAAAATCAAGTGCTATTTTCGGGAAAACTTCCGGAGCAAGCGATTCCATTGGGAAATTGTTTTGAATTGGGTAAAATTGATGTGCCATTGAATGCTATTTCGACTGCCAGCAAGCTTACCCTTGAAGTGACGCTGGCCGGCTTTACCAATAGCTGGGATTTCTGGGTTTATCCAAATGTTTTGCCTGAATTGAATTCAACAGGCCTGCTGATGGCTTCAGCGATCAATGAAAAAGTGGTGAATCACCTGAGAAAGGGGGGGAAAGTACTTTATTCAATACCCAAAGGCTCATTATTACCTGAAAAAGGGGGAGATATCGCCCTCGGCTTTTCCAGCATCTTCTGGAATACCTCCTGGACGACCAAACAGCCACCGCATACGCTGGGTATTTTATGTGACCCGGCGCATCCGGCGCTGGCAGAATTTCCCACCGAATATCATAGTAACTGGCAATGGTGGGATCCGATTTTCAATGGAAAAGCCATGCTGCTGGATAGTCTCCCGGCTGCAATTGATCCCCTCGTTCGCGTCATCGATGACTGGTTCACCAATCGCCGGCTGGCGCTGGCCTTTGAAGCGAATGTATTAAACGGTAAAATGATTGTTTGCAGCGTTGATCTGTTTGAGAATATGGACAATCGGCCAGTTTCGCGGCAGTTGCGATATAGTTTGAAGAAATATATGAACAGTGCGGCTTTTAATCCATCTGTAAATCTGACGATAGATGAGATCAAAGCTTTTACGTTGCCGCGGAAATAATAATATGGGTCTGTCCGAAAATACTGAATCCTGTCATTGTGCGACATTTTTTGCCGAAGCCTGTTTTTTAGGCTCGCAATCCCCCTTTGGTATCACTGGAGATTGCTTCGTCGTAAAAACACTCCTCGCAATGACAGTACCGGAGGCTTTTGCGGACGGACACTAATAATAACTGAAAATATTATCATTGGAACGAAATGAACCGCGTAGGCCAAATTGACAATTTGTCCTGCAATTTTTATAGCACCTAAAATTCTAAAACTGAAATTTTTGCTGTTCAGAATCAATATAGAACCCCCTCCGGCCTCCCCCAAATTCCCAAAAGCGGAATTTGGGGGAGAGAAAGCGAGATTCTCGCCCCCATTTTCGCTTTTTGAAAATGGAGGCGAGACCGAGCATATCCGTCAGGTTAAGGTGATAACTAATTGAAAATCAAGAAATAGGTTGAGTAAAAACAGCCCTCACCCTAACCCTCTCCCCAGGGGAGCTAATCATTACGCACAAGTTTTCCTTGACTTTTAAGAAAAATGTTTATTG
>DYKB01000141.1 GCA_020722815.1 Caldithrix sp.
ACCCGGTTCAGATATGAATTAATTCAGTTCTGAGGTGAATGAATTCATTCCGGATTTGAATTCGCCCGATTCGGATATGAATTAATTCTGTTCTGAGGTTAATTAATTCATTCCGGATTTGAATTCGCCCACTTTAGATCTAAATAAATTCGATTCTGAAACCGGCAATGAATGCGTTGGAAAATTAATCGCACACTTGAAAGCATAATGGCTTCTCCCCCACTCTCACACACCGTAGCCGTCAGATCAAGATTATAACTATTTTAATTTCAGTAAGTTACCATTGAATTGCCACGAGCTTTAGCTCGTGGTTCCATGAATGCCCCCCCGAATCACCGGGCTTTTATGCCCGAGTCCTTAGCCACCAGGGGGTTAAAACCCACTTTCAAATTTTTGGGGTAATTTGATCCACGAGCTGAAACTCGTGGCTATTCAATTGTTTTTTAATGATTTAAATCTTGACCTGATAGCGCCCCCATAGCTGTCAGACTAATATTATAACTATATGAATTTCAATAGTGCCCGTTCCCCCACGCTCTCCTTCCAAATCACTGTGGCAATTTTTTACACAGGCAGAAAAAATGTTCACTTATGATGAGCTGTTTGGTCTTGATTTTACGTTATTCTATTATAAAGTTGCCTGGTTTTGCAGAACATATTTTTGAAATTCAAAAATAAACTTGCGGGAATCGATTGAGCCGGGCTTTAATGTTTATTGTGATATTTGGAAGGGGTATTCGGCGCAAATTTACGCAGTAGCCTTGATTCGGGATGTATTCTCAAGATCGCAGCCATTCAACAGGTGATTAATTTTTTAGAATCGAAACCTGATAGTGATGGACAATGCCCTTCTTCACTTGTTGGATTTTTAGCCAAAAGTGTTCGGTACACTTTAAAAATCAGTGCTTAATACTAATTAAATTAATGAATTATGTTTTATAAAATTTCAGTGACGATCACAGTCATTCCCGCATGTTTACCCGACAAAAACATTCGGGTACAAGTTTGGCGGGAATCCATCTTCGCCGAAACAATGGATGCCCGACAAAAGCATTCGGGCATGACTCGTCGGTCTATTTTGTAGAAATGGAAACCAATTTCCTGAGCGCACCGAACACTATTGATTTTTAACTATATAAAAATTTTAAATTCGGAATATTTTTTATCAAGCTCATTCAAAAACTTCTAGTTATCAGCGATCAAATTACAGTCAAATTTTTCTTTTAAAAAAACAGCATAATTTTAAAATTTCTTATTAAGGAGGAAAAAATGCACCTCAGTAAACGGACAATATTATTCGTACTTGTTCTCATCGCTTCATGGTCACTATCAATTTTTGCAGCAGACCGAGCATTAGATGAAAAAACAATATCAAATAATCTACTGACACCAAATCATTTTAGGGCAAGTAAAAATTTTCACCAGGCACTTACACCGGCTGCTTTAAAAATGGCTCTGGATGATTTTCAGGTGAATGAAAATATCGGCGGTTGTGGACAATTCGCTCCAGCCGTTGCTGTGGATGGCAACGGGAATTATATTATGGTGTGGCATGATGAACGGAATGGAAATTCTGATATTTATGCCCAGCGGTTCAATCAAAATGGGATGAAACTGGGTGAAAATTTTCAAATCAATGACGGAATCGGATTGGGTTCCCAAATCGCATCGCCAGGAATTGCCATCGATGGCAGCGGAAATTTCGTGGTGGTTTGGGCAGAAACCCGGAATGGCGGGAGTAAGAATATTGACATCTATGGACAACGATTCAATGCAAACGGCATTCCACAGGGCGAAAATTTTCTGGTAAATGAGGATAATCAGGGCGTTGGGCAGGATCATCCCAGAGTTGCCTGTGATATTCGCGGTAATTTTATGATTGTCTGGCAGGATGAACGAAATGGTAATTTTGACATTTATGCGCAGCGTTTTAATCTGGATGGCGTAAAGCAAGGGGGAAATTTTCAAATAAACGATAATGCCGGTTCCAGTGAACAAGCGGTACCTTCGATCGCCATGAATGTTAATGGAAATTGCATAGTGGTATGGTCGGACTACCGGAAAGGAAATTATGATATCTATGCCCAACGGTACAATGAGGACGGAACCAAACAGGGGGCAAATTTTATCGTTAATAATGATGGTGGTGATAATTGGCAATATGATCCGGATGTGGCTATCGATAAAAATGGCAATTTTATTATCGTTTGGACGGACTATCGGAATAAGAATTACGATATCTATGCTCAACGTTACAAAGCCGATGGTGGAAAACAGGGATCAAATTTTCAGGTGTCGGAAAACAGCGGGACAACCACGCAATCAGCACCAGCCGCAGAAATTGATGGCAATGGAAATTTTGTGGTCCTATGGCAGGATACGCGGAATGGAGATTATGATATCTACGCCCAGTATTTTAATTCGGGCGGTTCAAAACAGGGAGGAAATTTCCAGGTTAGTAGTGAAAATGGAAATAATTTTCAAAATCTGCCGGCTTTGGCCATGGCTGCAAACGGCAATTGGCTTGCCGTCTGGTATGATTTTCGAAATGGCGAAAAAGATACTGATATTTTTGCGCAGTATTTTACAGGCGGGAGTACAAAACAAGGAACAAATTTTCAGGTAAATAATGACGCTGGAAGCAGTTGGCAGGACTACCCGGACATAGCCGCCAACAGCAATGGGAATTTTGTGGTCGTATGGCGGGATGAAAGGCATGGCGATTATGATGTCTATGCCCAGCTATATGGTACGAATGGCCCAATAGGAGCCAATTTTAGGGTGAATGATGATAATGGGAATAGTTTACAAGGTGCAAATGCGGTTGTTATGGATAATGAAGGGAATTTTATCATCGTCTGGCAGGATGAACGAAATGGTAATGCAGATATTTACGCCCAACGCTACACCAGTAATGGAACAAAGGTCGGAGCCAATTTTTGGGTGAACGATCAAAGTGGCACGAGTTTGCAAAGGTACCCGGCTATCGCCATCGATGCGAATGGCAACTTTATAGTGGTCTGGCAGGATGATCGAAACGGAAATTGGGATATCTATGCTCAGCGCTTTAACAGTAACGGGACGAAACAAGGATCAAATTTCCGGGTGAATGGGGGGAATGAAGGTGGCAGGCAATATAATCCGGCTGCAGTTATGGATGGCAGCGGTAAATTCGTAATCGTCTGGCAGGATCAACGAAATGGACATTGGGACATCTATGCGCAACGCTATGCCAGCAATGGTATTAAACAGGGATCAAATTTTAAAGTGAATGATGACAGCGGGATCAGGGCACAGATTGTTCCTGCCATTGCTATGGATGTTAATGGTAATTTTATCGTCGTATGGAATGATGAACGAACCGAAGATTATGATATTTATGCCCAGCGCTATGCCAATAATGCTGCTACTATTGGAACGAATATGAGAATAAATCAAGATGGGGCTGGTAATCAACAATTCAATCCGGCCATTGCTATCGATAACGAAGGAAATTTCGTGATCGTATGGCAGGACTTCAGAAATGGATATTATGATTCACATCTTACTTATTATAATTCGGATATTTATGCACAACGTTTTGATAATCAGGGGAGTATGATTGGTGAAAATTATCGGGTCGATAATGATAGCAACACCCAAAATCAACAGGTCCCCAATATTGAACTGGTAAATAATCAGATTTATTATGTCTGGTTTGATAGTCGAATACCGGGACAGGGTTATGATATTTTTAGCAGAATCGATGAATTTAAATCCACCGCAGTGGAAGATCATCAATCGGATAATCTCATTACCGAAAATTTTCAACTCTTTCAAAACTATCCAAATCCATTTAATCCGAATACAGTTATTCGTTACACATTATCTCAACCTTCGTATGTTTCTTTAAAAGTATACAATATGACCGGTCAGGTAATAGCAAACCTGGTTGAAAATTATCAGGTTACAGGTGAACATCAGATTGAATGGAATGCTCTTCTGGCGAATGGTGAACAGGCTTCCAGCGGGATTTACTGGTGTCATTTAAAAGTTGGAAACAGGGTACAGGTGCGGAAAATGATTTTAGCAAAGTGATAAAATAAATTGTAAATTTGCTACTATACATTATTTTATTATACAAATCTGGCCCCTCACCCTTTGGGCTGATCGTGTTCCACATCTTTTACTGAACACAGGAAAATCTGATTTAGCGCAATCAATCGCCTGCGGATAAATCCTCAGGCTAAAATAAGAAAGTATCCTGAAGGATGCTCTGAATCACCAGGACGCTTAAGCGTCTTGCATCTTTGAACTTGATGGTTTACCCTCAGACGGATGGCCATTTCCCCGTATTCAGTACCCGGATGTGGATAAAGATCCGCCATATTGGAAAAGGTGTGAGGGTTACAAGTGTGGCTTAAAGAAGATTTTAAATAAAGTGTATGGCAGTAAAAAATATAAATAAAAAACCAGGTTTCCAAATTTGATTAATTTATTAATTTTAACATAATTTAACCAAACTCACTGAAAAAGGAGTCACTTTTATGAGAAAATTCTCATGGATTTTACTACTGCTTTCTATTACCAATTTAAATTATGGACAAATTCCGCAGACTATCAGTTATCAAGGGGTGCTAATCGATGCAGCGGGAACAATCGTTCCGGATGGTAATTATAGTCTTACTTTTAAACTGTATGACGCGGCCGCCGGCGGCGCTCCACTCTGGTCAGAAGGACAACTGACCGCCATAAACAAAGGCGTCTTCAACGTCATTCTGGGAAGTGTTAATCCGATTACCCTTCCCTTTAATAAACCTTACTGGCTAGGCGTCACGGTTGGGGCGGAGACAGAATTTTCCCCACGCATCCAGCTTACTTCGTCTCCTTACAGCTTGAGCGCCCGGTCACTTATGGACAGCGTCATAACAAGTGTACACCTGCGGGATAAGGCTATTACAACCGAAAAACTGGCAGATAAAGCCATTACCAATGCCAAAATCGCTGATGGTACGATTACAAGCGCCAAATTAGCTCCGGGAACCAATCTACCTCCTGGCGGGAATGCCGGTGGCGATTTATCAGGCAAATATCCCAATCCAACAATCGCAGCGGGAGTTATTACAACGGCAAAACTTGCTGACAAGACGATAACAACCGACAAGATCGCCGATGGGGCCATAACCAGTGCCAAGCTTGCCCCGGGAAGCAGCATTCCCCCCGGCGGAAATGCTGGTGGTGATTTAACCGGAACATATCCGAATCCGACGATTGCTGCAGGTGTCGTTTCATCTACAAAATTGACGGATAATGCTGTCACTAATGCAAAAATTGCCAATAATGCTGTTACAACCACAAAAATAGCCGATGGCGCGATTACGAGTGCCAAAATTGCTGCCGGGACCGGACTTCCGCCCTGTGGTACAGCCGGTGGTGATTTAACAGGGACTTATCCGAATCCGACAATTGCAGCTAATGCTGTTTCAAGCACAAAATTAGCTGATAATGCCGTAACAAGTGCCAAGATCACCGATGGAACAATTACAGGAAGTGATATAAATTCAACAACAACAATCACCGCTGGCAGACTACAAGGTGGGGGGACATTATCAGGAAGTGTTGGTGTTTATGGTTATAGCGCCAGTGATAATGCTATATACGGTAAATGTGCCAGTGGTACTGGCTATGGAGTTTGGGGTCAAAGTACCAGCGGTAATTTTGGCTGTCTTGGTAATAACCAATATGGGCTATATGCTAGACAAGCAAGTGGTGGTAACTATGCAGGCTATTTTCATGGAAATGTTTATGTTTTAGGAACTGTTACAAAAACTGCAGGTTCATTTGTTATCGATCATCCGCTGGATCCAGCCAACAAGTATCTTTATCACTCCTTTGTGGAAAGCCCGGATATGATGAATGTTTATAACGGAAATATTACGCTGGATGCAAACGGTGAAGCGCTGGTTGAACTACCATCCTATTTTGAGGCGCTGAACAGTGATTATCGTTATCAATTGACGCCAATTGGCGGCGCTGCACCCAATTTGTATATTGCTGAAGAAATTTCGGCCAATCATTTCAAAATTGCCGGCGGAAAACCCGGTATTAAAGTTTCCTGGCAGGTAACCGGTATTCGCCAGGACGCGTATGCAAAAGAACATCGTATTATACCCGAGGTCGACAAGCCGGGTGAAAAACGCGGGAAATATCTGCATCCAAAAGAGCAGCAGGTTTCTGAGTCCCTTGGAGTTGATTATAATGAAACAAATATAAAAGTTTCTGAATAATAGAACAGGAATTAAAAGGTGTTTCCTTCAGCAGTGACCAGGACAGGTTTTGGCAAAGCTTGTGATGAAGCCTGAAATTCCCGGGGAAAAACCGGAATCATGCTGTTGCAAAAGCTGTCCGGTGTTTTCGCTGAAAAAAATGTTCCTCTCCATGGTTCAATTGGTTTACAGGTTAATAATTAATACACCAAACGCAAACGATTCTAAAGAGCGTTTGGCAGGCATTTTTGGATGAAAGATATGCTTATAATCGGAGGATATTAAATGAAATTTATTGGGATTATATTCATCATTATGGTTACCCAACTCTTATTTACCCAATACGCTTCAGGTCAGTATACTATCGCCCAAAGTGTATTTGGCAATGGAGCCGGTATTATCACAAACGGTAGCAATCACATTATTAGTACCACGGGGCAGCCATTTATTGGCATTACGAGTAATACAGTACACAAACATATTGCGGGTTTCTGGTATGTTCAAGGGGCAAAAGCGACCGGCATCAGCACAATGCCCGAAGAAATACTCCCGGGGGCCTATCAACTCATGCAAAATTACCCGAATCCTTTTAATCCGGCGACAGTAATTGAGTATGCCTTACCAGAAGTTAGTCACGTAACAATTAAAGTATACAATGTACTGGGTGAAGAAATTGATAATCTTTTTGATGGGCTTAAAATACCCGGGGTGCATCGTGTGGAATGGAAACCAGTCGGCATTGCCAGTGGGCTGTATTTTTATCGGATTGTGGCAACAGCGGAAACAGGTAGCCGCAGTTTTAGTGATGTAAAAAGATTGATGTTTATCCAGTAGAATTATTTATGGAGAATGTAGGACAAATTGTTAATTTGTCCTGCAGTACAAAATTTTTCGAATTACCCAGTCAATAAAGTTGAATTTTAGAAATTATAAAAAATTAATAGCCCGTTGCTCTATATTAGTGGTTGTATTCCGGCAATAATTTGCTTCTCCCTAATTAGTGTTTGTCCGCAAACGCATCCGGTACTGTCATTGCGAGGAGCGTTTTGTGCGACGAAGCCATCTCCGCTGTTTAACGATGGGATTGCGAGCCTAAAAAACAGTCTTCGGCAAAAAACGCCTCGCCATGACAGGGCTTTGGATTTTCGGACAGACTCTAATTACACTCCCCTTTACTTAATCGATCAGGAGGATCGATTGGGTGGAGGCGGCTTATTTTAAATTTATCATCACCAGCACTTCTAAGGATCTAAATTTGTATTCTTTGAGCAAAATAGAAGGATAGAAGTTTAAAAAACTCAGAATTATTTTGTAACCGATCACAGGGAATAGTATCAAATTTGTTGGGTCGCCGGTTTTACTGATTCCTCAGGTGAATAAGGTTTTTAATCAACCAGGCCGCGCGATCAAACCCAATCGACCTTATTGACCTTCGTAACAATTCGAGGGTCCCGACAATTTAACCTTATGACCTTATTTTTTCATTTGATTATCATCACCAATAAGGGAA
>DYKB01000142.1:0-337 GCA_020722815.1 Caldithrix sp.
TGAGAAGAGAAGGGGGAGTAAACGGCTTCTCCCCCTCTCTTTCAAGAGAGGGGGCCGGGGGGTGAGTTCAAGAGGCGCCGGTCACGCACTAATTCGCCTGTTTTTTTTAACTTCCCCGTGTCCAGTAAAAAATGTGGGACACGATCAGCCCACTGGGAGAGGGAATAGTTACGCCCTCTCCCCCAGGGAGAGGGTTGGGGTGAGGGCAGGCTTTGCTTAATCAAAAAGTGCACAGTAGTGAACCTTATTTTTCCATTGATACTCACGCCGAAGTGGTTTTCGGATATTATCAGAGTCATCCTAAAGCCCTCACCCTAACCCTCTCCCGGAGGGAGAG
>DYKB01000142.1:437-7749 GCA_020722815.1 Caldithrix sp.
GGAATAGTTACGCCCTCTCCCCCAAGGAGAGGGAATAGTTACGCCCTCTCCCCCAAGGAGAGGGAATAGTTACGCCCTCTCCCCCAGGGAGCGGGTTGGGGTGAGGGCAAAAAAAACCGAAAACCACTATGGCTTTTGTATACTTGTTAACTTTCAAATTCCTTGCCAGAAAGATAAGGCAATTTAAGGACTTCAGGAGCCTTTCATGAACATTATCAGGAAAATTCTGCAATCGATTTGCATAATTGTATTCAGCATGACTTTATTTTCCTTGAATATCTCCATTTCATTCGCTCAGTTTCCCAAAATCGATTCCCGATTAGAGCTTTTTGTGGATGATTTTCTGATTGAAAAAATGGCAACAACCAGCCTGAAACTGCATTCTCCCTATATTTTTCCACCGGCAATGAATGCGATTTTCGGCGCTTATGCGACTATCATAAAAGATAATACCAAATATCGATTATATTACCGGAGTGTAATCGAAGGTTACCAGGGCGAAACGAATGATGGCCATGCGGGCGAAATCACCTGCTACGCTGAAAGTCATGATGGCGTTCAGTGGAATTACCCGAAATTAAATTTAATTGAAATTAATGGCAGCCGCGAAAACAACGTCATTCTGTACGAATCCCCCTTTTGCCATAATTTCACTCCTTTTCTGGATGCGAATCCTGATATTGATCCGCAGCAGCGATTTAAAGCTTTTGCCGGAACCCACAAGGGCGGCGGACTCGTTCCCTTTTCGTCTGACGATGGCATTCGCTGGGTGAAAATGCAGGAGAAGCCGGTGATCACGCATGAAGGGTATGCCTTTGATTCTCAAAATACGGCCTTCTGGTCAATCACAGAAAATTGTTACGTCTGCTATTTTCGAACGTGGAAAACTTCTAAGGGCGATCTCAGAACTATCAGCCGCACCACCTCTCCTGATTTTATTAATTGGACCCCATCCGTCGCTATGGATCCCAATGTCGCCGGAGAACATCTCTATACCAGCGGCACGCAACCCTATTTTCGGGCGCCGCATCTTTATCTGGCCTTCCCTACCCGTTTCATGCCGGATCGGGGGAATTCAACAGATGTATTATTCATGAGTTCCCGCGGTGGAAATAAATTTAATCGCTTATTTCTGGAAGCTTTTATCCGGCCGGGACTGGATTCCTTACGTTGGGGGAATCGCGCCAATTATGCCGCGTTAAATATTGTCCCAACATCAGTATCTGAAATGTCAATCTATCTCTGTTCTGGCAACGCGCCCATGCAACGCGGCGTCCTGCGAACCGATGGAATTATCTCAGTCAACGCCACTTCAAAAACCGGCGAATTGCTGACCAGACCCTTTATTTTCACCGGAAAAAGGCTTGTCATAAACTTCGCGACCAGTGCGGCCGGGTTTATTCAGGTTGAAATACAGGATGAGAAGGGAAAACCGGTTCCGGGTTATCAGTTCAACGAATCAATAGCGATTATTGGGGATCGAATCCAGCAGGTCGTTGCCTGGAAAAAGGGGACCGATGTGATGGAACTGGCGGGTCGTCCCATTCGGCTGCATTTCCGGATGAAGGAGGCCGATCTTTATTCGTTTCAATTTCGAAATTAATTATTACCTGGAATTTTAAAATGGAAATAATGATGTTCTAAATCAACGAAGAACCCCCTCCTGCCTCTCCCAAATTCCAAAAAACGGAATTGAGGGGAGAAAAAGCCAGGTTCTCTCCCCCCATTTTCGCATTTTGTAAATAGGGGAGAAAGCCTGGTTCTCTCCCCCATTTTCGCATTTTGTAAATGGGGGAGAGACAGAGGGGGTCATCCTGAGAAAAAACGCTTCATTTTAGAATTTCAGGTATTATATTTATTAATTGAAATTCAAATCGATTCAAAAAAATAACCATTTAATAACTCGTTAATAATCAAACAGAAAGGCAATAAATGACCCCGCATGAGCGCGTTCTGACAACATTGCGTCATCATAAACCACCGGATCGGGTGCCCTTTGAAATCAGTTGGGGCGCTTTTACACCGGCTTTAATGCAAATTTATCGGGAACAGACTAAAACCGATCTCCCGCCGGAGGAATATTTCGATTTTGATATCCGTCCGGTTACTATTCATCCATCGGGAAAAAACACTGATTTTTTGGCTTATATTTCTGGTGAAATCCCTCCTGAAACGAGTTTTGATGAATGGGGAATTGGACGCGTTCCCGGTAAATTAGAACATTTCTCTGAACTAAAATTTCATCCGCTGGCGAACTGCCAGTCAGTGACTGAAATTGAAAATTTCCCCTGGGCGGACATTGATGCCGATTACCGCTATGAAAACCTGCATGCAATTATAAACAATTATCATCAGCGCGGCTATGCCGTCACCGGTGATATGGTCTGCACGATATTCGAAACCGCCTGGGGCATGCGCGGCATGGAGAATTTATTAATTGATTTTTATGTAAATCCAGATCTGGCGCATGCTATCTGTGAAATGCTCACCCAATTGCGGATTCGACAGGCTACAAAATTAGCTGAATTGGGGGTAGATATTTTACGCCTGGGTGACGATATCGCTTCGCAGCAGGGATTACTCTTAAGCCTCCCCATCTATCGGACTTTTCTAAAAGAACGCACGCACAGAATCATTCAGGCGGCCAAAAGGGTCAACCCCGAAATCCTCATTTTCATGCATTCCGATGGGCGTGTCGAAGACATGATCCCGGAATATATCGATATTGGTATCGAAATTTTAAATCCAGTACAACCTGAATGTAATGATTTGGTTAAAATTAAAAAGCAATATGGCAAACAACTCGCTTTTTGGGGCGGAATTGGAACCCAAACTACCATGCCTTTTGGGACAACAGCGGACGTCCGTCAAAAAGTACACGAAATAATTAAAATTTTAGGCTCGGATGGCGGATTTTTAATCGCCCCATCACATATTTTGGAACCTGAAGTGCCCTGGGAGAATGTAATAACCTTCGTGGAAACGGTAAAAAATAGTGTAATAAAGTGAAACCGTCTGCTTTTCAGGGAAGTGATGCGCGAAGCGTAAGACATGAAATACAATTCGTGAAACGTAATACATGATATATACCAAGCGAAATAGGTTTTCGGTTTTTTTTGCCCTCACCCCAACCCTCTCCCAGAAGGAGAGGGCGTAGCTATTCCCTCTCCCTCTGGGAGAGGGTTAGGATGAGGGCTTTGGGATAACTATAATAATATCCGAAAACCATTTCGGCTTGAGTATAACATTTTTTCGTCAATGAAATTTATTCACGTATTACGTATCAAGCATTACGCATTACGTTTCACATCTCAATTAGCAAACTTTTTTATTACCTGATGAATTAATAACCAGTTAATGAACAACGGAGTTTCTATCATGCAAAACCGATTTATCCAACTACTGCTGATTCTTGGTTTGTGTTGTTTGATTCAGATTGAAATTTCTTATTCCTGCACAAATTTTCTGATTTCAAAAGGCGCTTCGACGGATGGTTCGACCATGATTACCTATGCGGCGGATTCGCATACGCTTTATGGCGAACTCTATTACAAGCCCGCGCAAAAGTATCTGCCCGGAACCATGCTGGATATTTATGAATGGGATACCGGTAAATATCTGGGAAAGATTAAACAGGTTGCTGAAACCTATTCGGTTGTGGGAAATATGAACGAACATCAGGTTTCCATTGGCGAAACCACCTATGGCGGACGCGGGGAATTGCAGGATCCCAAAGGCATTATGGACTATGGCAGCTTAATGTATATTGCTTTGCAGCGGGCGAAAACTGCCCGAGAGGCTATCAAAATAATGACCGATCTTGCTGCTGAATACGGCTACGCCAGCTCCGGTGAAACATTCTCAATTGCGGATGCCAATGAGGTCTGGATTATGGATTTTATCGGCAAAGGACCGGAGAATAAAGGCGCGGTCTGGGTTGCCCGCCGCGTTCCGGATGGCTATGTTTGTGCCCATGCCAATTTTCCACGAATTCATCAGTTTCCATTAAATGATCCCGAAAATTGTCTCTACGCCAAAGATGTGATTACGTTTGCGCGCGAAAAAGGCTATTTCAGCGGCCAGGATAAGGATTTCAGTTTTGTAAATGCCTATTCCCCACCCGATTACGGTGGTATTCGTTTCTGTGAAGCCCGTGTCTGGCAGATGTTTCGCCGGGTTGCCCCGAATCTCGATCTGCCTGTAGAAAACATTATTGACCCGGCTAAAATAAAACCACTTCCCTTGTGGGTAAAGCCCGAGAAAAAATTAAGTGCCCATGATGTCATGGAATTAATGCGCGATCATTTTGAAGGTACTCCATTAGACCTCAGCAAAGGTCTGGGTGCCGGCCCCTATTCCCTGCCCTATCGCTGGCGTCCCCTTACCTGGAAAGTCGATAGCCTGGAATATTTGAATGAACGTTCCACTTCCACGCAACAAACCGGCTTTTCATTCGTCGCACAGGCCCGTTCGACACTTCCCAATCCCATTGGCGGTGTGTTCTGGTTCAGCGTGGATGATACCTACAGCACCGTCTATGTGCCCATGTACTGCGGCATCCGGGAAGTCCCCAAAAGTTTTGCGGTGGGAACCGGCTCTTTCAACCAATTCACCTGGGAATCGGCTTTTTGGGTATTCAATTTTGTGGCCAATTACGCCTATTCCCGGTACAGCGACATGATCGTTGATATTCAAAAAGTTCAGCGCGAACTGGAAGGAAAATTTCTGGCAGAACAACCGGCAATCGATGCCGCCGCGCTCAATCTCTATCAAAAAGCCCCGCAGCTGGCACTGGATTATTTAACTGATTATTCAGTCCGAACGGGCAACGAAACCGTGCAGCGCTGGCGGAAATTAGGCGAAGCTTTATTGGTTAAATATCTCGATGGTAACGTGAAAAACGAATTAGGCAAAGTCACCTATCCCGGCTATCCCGAAGCCTGGCGCCGGCGGATTGTGATAGAGGATGGTGAAATTTTGAAGATGAAAAAATTGCCGGGGGAAACGAGTACACATTAACTGTATGGTTCTTTATTATAAACTTTAACTAAAATTCTAAAATAGAAATTTGTAAGGGTATGAAACAATGAGAGACCCCCTCCTGCCTCCCCCAAATTCCAAAAAACGGAATTTTGGCGAGAGAAATCCCACTTTTCTCCCCCTATTTTCGTTTTTTGAAAATGAGGATGAAAAACCCTCTCCCCCATTTTCGGTTTTTGAAAATGGGGGAGAGACAGCGGGGGTCAATTTCCCACTGAAAGCGAGTTCTCCGAAGAAAAAACGTTTCATTTTAGAATTTCAGGTTTTAATTAGAGTCTGTCCGAAAACACCAAGACCTGTCATTGCGAGGCGTTTTTTGCCGAAGCAATCCCCTTGTATAATAACTGAGATTGCTTCGTCGCCAAAAACGCTCCTCGCAATGACAGTACCGGGTGCGTTTGCGGACAGACACTAATTAATTTACTCATTTAATTTTTAAATAAACAGAAGACCGTCACTCCAACCATCACCCGGATGGAAAGGGCGTAACTATTCCCTCTCCCCCCGGGCTGATCTTGACCCATATCTGGATACTGGACACGGGGAAGTGGCCACTCCCCTTCCCTGATCTGAGGGAAGGGGTTGGGGGATGGGTTAAAAAATAGTGTTGATAAAAACAAAATTTAACTTTTCTCTTTGTCACGATGTAACTTTATTAAAAAAAATATTTCTTTGTTATGCAGCATCCCTTTTACCCATCCCCTGGCCCCTTCGCTGAAAAACAGGGAAGGGGAATTGATAATTTTTCGCGTCTCCCCGTGTCCAGTAAAAGACGTGGGACACGATCAGCCCAAAGTGAGAGGGCGTAGCTATTCCCTCTCCCCCTGGGAGAGGGTTAGGGTAAGGGAAAAGACTATATAAAAATAACCTATCAGCTTTCAATTTACATTTAAATAAATCAGGAGTAACGATGACCCGCCGCGAACGAATCAAAAAACTAATTGCCCGCGAACCAAGTGATCGCTGTGGCTTCTGGCTGGGGAATCCGCATGAAACGACCTGGCCGATTTATCATGAATATTTTGGAACCAAAACCGAAGAAGACCTGCACGCCAAATTAGGCTCGGATTTGCGCTGGATTTCCCCGCAGTTTTTCGCGGATGCCTATCAACATCCACAAGGATTGGGGATGTTCGATGCTGGCATTAGCCAGAAAACCTCACACGGCCAGGCCGGCCCATTTGCCAATTGTGAGGATGTCAAAGAAGTCGAGGATTTCCCTTGGCCCGATCCCAAATATCTCCATTTTGATCAATGCCTGGACGCTCTCCGAAACGCGGGTAATGTTTATCGTGCCAGTGGTTTCTGGACGCCTTTTTATCACAACGTCATGGATTTGTTCGGGATGGAAAGCTACATGATGAAAATGTACATCAATCCCGAAGTCGTCCATGCCGTAACCGATCATGTGTGCCAATTTTACTATGAAGCCAATGAACAATTCTTCAAAGTGGCTGGTAATCTGGTGGATGGTTTCTTTTTTGGCAATGACTTTGGCACGCAACTGAATTTAATCTGCGGGCCGGAGCAATTTGACCAATTCATTATGCCCTGGTTCCGACAATTTACCGAACAAGGCCATCGATATGGCTATCAGGTGATTTTGCACTCGTGTGGTTCCATTTACAAAGTCATTGAGCGACTTATCGACGCCGGAGTCGATTGTCTGCACCCGCTGCAGGCACGCGCGGCTGACATGGATGCCGAAACATTGGCGCGTGATTTTAAAGGCCGGATTACTTTCCTTGGTGGTGTGGATACTCAGGAGATTCTGGTCCATGCCACGCCCGCTGAAGTCGAAGCCGAAGTTCGCCGCGTCAAAAAGCTGCTGGGACCCCATTTGATTGTCAGTCCCAGCCATGAAGCATTATTGCCAAACGTTTCGCCACAAAATGTCGAGGCGATGGCGCGGGCGGCACTCGAATAAGGAGAATCAGCAGTCTGTAAGCATTCTGAAATCTGTGCCATCTGCGGTCGTCCTGTCGTATCATTTCTCAATTAATTGAACTTTTTCGAATCGTCCTGTCCCCAAATCGTCTTGTCTCAAAAATCAAAACTTTGAAAATCATGACACATCATTTGAAATAAAAAATTCCTTGATTAATTAGCAGAATTTGCTTAAAATATACATGCAAATCAACCAATAAATGGTTGAATCAGGATTCTCTGAATTACATTTTTTCTACCGTACACTTTTTTACATTACTTTAATGATTCATTTTTAAACCACGCTTAAAGCCCTCACCCCAACCCTCTCCCAAAGGGAGAGGGC
>DYKB01000230.1 GCA_020722815.1 Caldithrix sp.
GGGTCCATCGCCTGCTGGCTTTAACTCAGCCGTAGTGCCGCCAGCCGTATCGGATGTTGTGTTACCTCCCCCTTCTTCAAATGGCCAATAAGCTACTGGTCCCGGGTCACCAATAATTGGTTTTTCATTGCTATAATCATGCTGAAAATGCTTTTTAACTAATTCCTTAGTCGGGTCCTCATCTATAGCATAATTGTAAATCCTCACTTCGTCAATCAAACCCTTAAAATTGCCCAAATCTGGCTTTTGAATTCCCGGTTCAGCTAAGTTAGTCCAATTAGCCAAACTCCCCAAAAAGACATTAGAATCCGGGTCAGAAATAAAGTCATAGGGTCCTTCAACTGCTACTGGCGTAGTATTACCATCGACATATAATCTGACTTTTTTATCCTTATTTTCTCGACCATCATAAGTCGCCACCAAAAAATGCCATTGATTTAAACTAAGTTGAATTGCATCATTTTTAACCAAATACCACCACGAAACCATAATGCTCGGGTCGTCATTCGGGTCAGGTGAAGGAGCTAAGCCAGCATGATAAACTCCAGGAGTAGTTCCGCCAATGGCAATGGCTACACCCTTTGCCTCGCAAAATCCAGTGGCTTGGCAAATTGAATTAACATTCTCAAAACCGGTCTGGCTATCAGATAAATTAACCCAGGCTTCCAGAGTATATCTTTTGCTACTAAGAATATTATCTTCTCCGCTTTTAACTACTTTACTTGCGCTACTATCAACATAATCATCTACTCCTTCAAATTTCAAAGCATAACCTGCCGCGCCTGGCCCTACCCCATACCAATATTGACTGCTCAAGGCAGCTTTAGCAAAAGTACCCTGAATATCAAATAATTCATAGCGATATTCAGTTCCGCAACTACCGGGGTAGCAACCGCCATCATTGGCTTCCAAATCATGATTTTTTTCCAAATCACACATTATTTTATAGCCCGAACCTTCGGCATCAGAAAAATAAGTGTAACACATCCTTCCTTTAGCCAAAAGCGGCTCTTCGCCAAGCGAACTAAGATAAGGAGCGAGGTCAGAAGCCAAATTGGTATCTTTGATGCATTTTCCTCCTGGCTCGCCAGCCGGATATTTATCATTATCAACAAAATACAATTCAATGGCTTTTTGAATTTGCTTAAATTCCTGAATTCGCTGGGCGTCTCTAGCCTTAGCCCTGGCTTCCTGCATTCCCA
>DYKB01000231.1 GCA_020722815.1 Caldithrix sp.
GCCGAATTTTGGGTGGAGAATGAATATGGGAAGTTTAGCTAAAACAAAGATTTTCTTAACCGGCTTCCGAGCAGCTGGAAAAACAACGCTGGCAAGGTTATTGGCTGAGAAATTGAATTTTGAAGCAATTGAGCTCGATGAATTAATAGTAAAGTGGGCTCGCAAATCAATTGCCCAAATCACAAGAGATGGCAAGGATTGGTATAATTTTCGAGTTTTGGAAAGCAAGGCTTTAAAGGACCTGCTAAAGAAAGAAAATATTGTCGTCGCCACAGGCGGAGGATTATTCGTCAATGAGGTTGAATATTCAAAAGGCCTCACTTTCGGCGAATATAATTTTAACTTAGTGAAGGATATCCCCGGAAAATTCATCATTTTTCTGAAGGCATCAGAAAAGGTCTTAAAGCTGAGATTGAAAAAAGGCAACTTTGAGAATTACAACAAAAAATACCGACCTCCTTTGGGCAAGAATGATTTTGAGATTTACCGTCAAAGATTGCCCCTCTATGAATTGAGGTCTGATTTTATTATTGATACCTCAAATCAAACTCCAAAAGATTCTCTAAATGAAATTTTGAAAATTCTGTGATTTCAGCCAAGACAAAAATTTGCCTCGTCATTGGTGACCCCATTGACCATTCTTTATCTCCTTTGATGCATAATGCCGGCTACAGAGCCCTGGGCATAGATGATGAATTTGTTTTTTTGGCAGCCAGGGTGAAATTGGAGGAGGTGAAAATAGCAGTAAAAGCAATGAAGGTTTTGGGGCTGAGGGGCATGAGCTGTACTATGCCTCATAAAGTTGAGGTGATGAAGTATTTAGATAAAATAGATAAAACAGCCAGGGAAATTGGAGCCGTAAATACAATTGTCAATGATGGGGGAATTTTGAAGGGGTACAATACAGATTGGCTTGGGGCAGTGAAGCCAATTGAAAAGATAACTGAAATTAAGGGAAAGAAAATTGGCATAATTGGGGCTGGAGGCGCTGCTCGGGCAATTGTGTATGGGTTAAAGAGGAAAAAGGGAATGATAAAAATTTTCAATAAAGATTTAAAAGGGGCAAAGGATTTGGCAAAAAAATTCAATTGCGAATTTGGCGGATTTGATGAGTTAAATGAATTGAAGGAATTTGACATCATAATTAATGCTACGCCCTTGGGCATGAAGCCCTGGGAGAACATCTCCCCGGTTCC
>DYKB01000143.1 GCA_020722815.1 Caldithrix sp.
CTCTGGTCACAATACCTGTTCCATTAGTGCCGCTTTGACCGCCTTTTTTGCTCATGCCAACCGTTACAGACCCGGTCGCATTATGAATAGTCGGGAAGAAAATCAGGTCGCTGCCCAGAAAATCACCCTGTTCGGCGGATAAAGCTTCCAGATAATCCGCCGGAAAGTTTAGTTTAAAGGCCATGCCAAACAGGTTTTGCGCGTCATTTACCTGAATGTCGACCCAAAATTCCTGATGCAGTTCGTGCGTTCCCACAATCGGCGTGACATAAATCGGTTGGACATTGAACCGATCAACCCGGCCAAAAATATCATACCCCTGTCCTTCAAGTCGATTATCCTGCCAGGCATAATGAATATAATTGTGTACCAACCTGATATTTGGGCGACCCTGATCTTTTGTTCCCAGATCACTATTTACCCGATAGTTTATGCCGATAGCGTTACCCTGTTTATCAAAAGGTTGAGCATAAATATCAGGATTTTTGGCAGGATTCGCGCTATTGCGATAATCCTCCCAGACGATGACAAAATTTCCGGCATTATCCACGGCGAGGGTTGGCGCATAATGCATGTTATTAGATTTATTATCATCGTTGACCAGAAGATTCCCTCCCTGTTGCGTCCCGTCTTTGGTGTACCGCTGTGCGATGATATTGGATCCAACAGTCAGATTACATCTCCATACCACGACATAATTTCCGTTGGAATCAGCGGCGATGTCAGGTTCAACTTCATTACATGCGGCGTTACTAATCAAAAAATTGGCGCCATCTTTCTGACCATTGCTGAAGTAGCGTTGGGCGAAGATGTCGAGTCCCCCCAATCGTTCACCCGACCACACGACCATAAAATTCCCGATTTTATCGATCATCAAGGCCGGCTGCTGACTTCCACCACTTTCATCATTAATTTGAAAATTTCCGCCTTGCTTTGTACCGCCGCTCGTGAACCGCTGGGCGTAGATGTCATACTTCCCATTCTGATTATTCTCCCAGACCACCACAAAATTTCCGCTGCCATTTTTCGCGATGGCCGGAGAAAATTTCAAACCACTCACGATATCATCATTAATTTGGAAATTTGTCCCCTGTTTTACGCCGCTTAAAGTGTATCGTTGGGCATAGATGTCAGAATCTCCATTCCGCGCATCCGTCCAGACGACCACGAAATCAGAATTATCATCAACTGCAACCACCGGTTCATTTTGCGTGCTATTCCCGGTGTCATCATTTACCTGAAAATTCGTGCCCTGTTTTGTGCCATCATTTTTGTAGAATTGGGCATAAATATCGGAATTTCCATTTCGTAAATCCGACCAGACTATCATGAAATTCCCGCTGGTATCGACGGCCATGGCCGGTGCGATTTGATCATTTTCTCCTGCATTGTCATTGACTTTAAAATCTTCCAATATCTGCTGAAGAGCAATCTGTTCGTCTGAGCTTGATGGTTGGTTGTTAGTTTTTTTGTTGAGACTTGATACGCCTTGCACATCATCAAATTTCCGGCTGGTATAAATATCCCGCGTTACTATTTGTTCAAGAAAGTGGCGCAAGACATGTTCAGGTGAATTCAGGCGTAATAAATGTGATATTTCTTTAATAGCAACAGGCGAAACATCATCAAGGTTAGATTCTGTTAATATCTTTTGCAATTGTTTTTCAGTATCGGGGATATCCTTTTGTACGTGCTGAAGTCGGGCGAGCAGTTCGTCTGTTTGCCGGTCCGGGATCTGTTTCTGAGAAAAAAGCAGGATGGGAATGAACAAAAAGATAAAAACACAAATAAATTGATTTCTCATTTTGTATTTCCTCCTTTAATTAAAATTGACCATTACTTGATGAATTACAGTCACTTTTCATATAACTACCTGGCCAAAATCATTTTCCAGTCCTGAACCTTCTGCTCCGACCAGCATCCGACAGCGGCAAATCGCATTCGCAGACAATTGTTTAAAATCATCCTGAGCATCCCACACGCGGGAATACTCATCCGCAATCAGTTCGACATCGCTCAGTCTGCGCATCAGCCGAATGGTGACACAAGAAATGTGCGGGCCGATGTGACTTTCCCCGGGCAGGGCCCGACTGATGATATTCGTTGGATTGAAGGGATCAGATTGATTGAACGATATAATCAACACCATGGAGTTCCATTCCCGCTGGTGTCTTGGAGGCAGGCAACATCAATAATTTTTACGCAGATGAGACGGTTTCATAAAGGATAAGGTCACGTTCAGTCATCTGCCTTATAATTTTCCACTGCATTACTAAATTCTCTGCCAATTTTGCCGACGACATTGATTGTTTTGGCAGGGTTCATTGTAAATTCTGCCACTATAACCTGAGAATTTTCAGATGATTGATAGATGATAATGCTGTCACTATCAATGGCGTAATAATTGATTTCGATTTTTTGAAAATTTCTTTACAATTATTGTCCAAGCCCCGAATCTGTCAATTTATATAATATTTACACTTCGAATTCAACCGGTATAGCTATTGTAGCCATGTAATCCAGAGAAACAAACGATAAAGTTTAAGTATTTGGCTCAACAAAAATTGAGTAACCTCTATTCTGAAACCACATTTTTATGTTGTAATAAAGTCGTGAAGCACAAAAATCCTCTTTTGAATATGCTAACCTAAAAAGTTCTTGTAAGATAGTACCAGAAATTGTTTTAGAATTATGAGTACCCCAGAAGTATTTTAAACCAATAGCTAATATTTCCATTAAATCATGACCACAGCATAATCGGTATCTATCCTTTAAAACAGTCAAATTTTCAATCTCTACAAGTGCTTGCTGAAAAAGTTGTTCATTGATTCTTCGGTTATTAGGGTGAATTCCTTGTAAATGTTTCAAAAATATTTGCAATGAAAATGCGAGCGTTTTTTTACTTACAAATTTTTCAATATTCATCCCCTCGAAAGCAAAGCGTAAATTTTGCTTGTAAGAATAAAACCTGAGGCTTCCGATTGGCTTGCCCAATTCCAAAACCTTTTCTCTTATCCCTTCAATTCCATCAGGATAATTTATCACCTTATCATCAGAAGCCCTTTCTTTTAAAATTTTATGAAATGCTGATGAAGCAAACATCATCGTTTCAATGCTATGACTATCCGTCACAACAATGTTAGTTGATACAGGAATTTCACCAACAATGTCCCGGTAGTCGAGATCAATGATGCCCAGAGTATCAGTTCGGTTGTCATTTTCAAGAATCCGAATGGCTTCAAGGACATTTTCCCAACCAAATGAAGGGATCAGCGCAATTTGATATTTTCCAAATTGATGAGCAAAAAATTTTGAATCGTCACTGCCTTCTACCAGTATAAAGGGTCCATTATGTGTCGAGCTTCTCATTCTCACTTCGTTAGCAATCTCTATAGCCGTCATTTTCATTCATCAATTCCTCCTTTCAAAGGTACACTCAAATCCCACCGGTCATTTATTATTTGAGGCGAATGTGTTGCAATGAGAAAAGAATGGTTTTCTAATGCGACTACCTTTGTCAAATCACTAAGGAATCTTCGTTGCCATTCAAGATGCTGCGAGATTTCTGGTTCATCTATTAAAATTAGAGAACCTTTACGTGCTTTAAATAATAGTTCGTAAAATACGACTAACTGATGTTGTTCTCCAGAAGAAAGTGATTTGGGGGCAAGACTTTGTTTTTCCCCGAAATACGAATGGAATACAAATCCTTCTTCTCGATTGATTTTGAAAGACTTCTCACGGTTGTTTAATTTTGAATTTATGATTGTCATAAAAGTTTCAATTTTTTGCTGAAGATCGTCGAAAACTTTTAATTTTTCTTCAACATCTTGTAAATACAACCATAAAACTTTCTTTTCCATTTCCTCTATTTTTTCCTTTGGAAAAGGGAGACTTTCTTGAGCATCGGAAATACCAGCCGCTACCAACTTTTTACTTTTTTCTTCCATCTGATTGAATTTATCAGTAATTTCTTGCTGAGAAATTCCATTTGAGAAAGTACTCTGTAGTAACCTTGATGGAAAAGTACGATCTTTTGATTGTGCAATTATTCCTGATTCAATCAGTTTTTTTGATATTATATCTTTAATTTCATTTGAATATAGGTCAACAACATCCCGTACATTCCTTTGTTTTTCAGCGTAATATCGTGGATCTTGTTTGAAGATTGTTGTTTTTGTTAGTCGTTGACTTTGTATGAATAAAACATCAATTGTTTTCAAAATTTTTTCAAGCAAAGGAGGAGGTTTCGGAATAGATCGCTTTCTAATGGGCAATTGATCTGAATATAGTTCAAGAATATCTTCTAATGTTACAATTTCGTCGGTATTTCTATTGATCCATTCTTCCGGACCAATTCGTTCTAATCCGGGAATCGCCTGACGAATGATTTCTAAAGGAAATGATTTTTCAATAACAGGAGCCTCTGGAGAATAAAACTGATCTTTTTTTCCCCTTTTTGAGTAGGTTAGTGTTAAATTGGCAGGTTTACGAATTTTGCCAGGTGATAAAACGGAATCAATTATATCGGCAACATTCCTTTCAATCTTCAAGTTAGCTTTATCATCAAAAACGATATATAGTTCTTTAAAAGGAGTATTTCTAATAATTGTATAATTACATTTAAAAACTGCATCAAGTAATCTTAGAATCGTGGTTTTACCACATCCATTTGGGCCGTGAATTAGTGTAATATTATCCGGCTTGAGGGGGATTTCATAATCCAAATAGCCAAATAGTTTTTTTACAATAATTTTTTCTATTTTCATAAATGATAATCCTCCATCTCATAAACTACATTATTTAAGCCTTCGAAATCCAATAACCTGGCCCGGCCTTTATTATCGGCTTTCATCCGATCATTTACTTCATTAATCCAGGCTCGCTGAACTTCTGAATCTTCATAATCTATACTCGCCAAGATGAGTTCAGCAAATGTTAATCTTTCATTTGGCGGCATTTTTAATACTTTATCCAAAAGTGCTTTATCCATAAATTTTCCTTTCCTTCATGCTCTCATTCTGTTTTATACTAATGGTTTGATCAGATATTAATAATTTTTCAATCCAAAGTCAATCTTTTTTTGTATATATAGTGAGAGGAACACTTTTCAAATGTTATAATTGTCATTCTGACCGCAGCGGAGTGGAGAATCTGTATTAAAGTTTGGAGATTATTCGCTTCGCTCAGAATGACAGGGAGTTGAGTTACAGCGGGTTATCTTTTCAGAATAGGCTCATTGAAACAACATCGGCACGAACTCATTCAAATACAACCGCCAGTTAATCCAGGTATGCGCGCCGGAGGTTTCTTTATAAACCACATCAAAACCATGTTTTTTGAACATATCAACAGTGGCACGGGTGGTTTCGACCAGAAAATCATCCTTACCGGTGGCGAACCAGAAGAGCTTGAGTCCCGGTTTTAGTTTGGCGTCATCCAGTGTTTTCAGATGCTTCGATTCCCAGGTTGGAGTGGCAGGCGGACCGCCTGGTCCACCGATAATGCCAAAAATGCCGGAACTATAGACGCCGATATATGCAAACTTTTCCAGGTTCGGGATGGCGATATCCAATGTATGCGCACCGCCCATCGATAAGCCTGCAATAGCACGTGATTGCCGATCCGCATTAATCCGGTAGTGGGTTTCGACGTAGGGCATAATACTACTTTCGAAATCTTTTTCAAATTCTTCCATTGGTAAAGTTGATCCGGGTCCAAATCGAAAGGGGCCGGTGTGTCCAGCAGGCATCACGACGATCATCGGTTTGGCTTTTTTCGCAGCAATAAGATTGTCGAGAATAAATCCAGCCCGGCCTACGGTTGACCATGAATCATCACAATCAAAGGCGCCGTGCAAGAGGTAGAACACCGGATATTTGCCCTGGCTTAATTCATAGCCAGGCGGTGTGTATACGTGCATCCGTCGAAAGCGATTGAGCGATTTGGAAAAATAGGTAACTTCGGCAACCGCGCCATGGGGCACGTCCTGGGTATCCATAAAGTCTGAACCTGGTACGTGAACCAGACTCCAGATATTTCCGTTTGATTCACTAATTGTAGAACTTTTGGGATCAACGACTGTCACACCATCAACGATGAAGCTATATCGATAGGCACCTGGCTCGACAGGACCAAGCGTTATTTCCCAGACACCATCCGGTCGTTTGGTCATTTCGGTGCCGGTCCAGTTGCTGCCCGGAAGATCGCCGGCGTTCAGACGAACGGTTTCGGCTTTGGGGGCATAGATACTGAACTGAACCTTGTTATCAGCCAGAATCCGAGGTGAAACGAGCGTATCGTTTGGGGTGGGCTGCGGGCGAAATTGTGCATGGGAATCTGTTTTTAAAATGAGAACTACCGCCAATAAACAAAGCAGTATTATTGAATAGTTCGAGTCTAATTTAATCATTGATTTGGGTCTCCTTGCCATTAAATATCGTTGTTCGCAGGGTTTTATCTCATTTATACTCAAGCCGAAATGGTTTTCGGATATTATTATAGCCATCCTAAAGCCCTCACCCTAACCCTTTTCCGGGGGGAGCGGGAATAGCTACGCCCTCTCCCCCCGGGAGAGGGTTGGGGTGAGGGCAAGAAAAACCGAAAATCACGCTGGCTTTCGTATATATTTTTTGACAGGATAACAGGATATTCAGGATTTACGGGATTAAGTTAATCTATTCAGTTTATCTTATGTAACAATAGATAAATTAACGATTAGCAAACCAAACTACATAATCTTTTACTGACTGAAAATTGGATGCTTTTTTATCGCAAACCTCTAAGTCACATAAGGGATAATGGTAGATCTTTTTTGCTTTCCGAACTTTAACAATAACTCCATAAAGATCATCTACAGCAAAAATATTTAATACTTTTAACTTATCATTATATCGAATCGGACTATTTTCGATATAACTTTCGGCTACTCTTACATCAAAGGGAAATTTGAGCGTTTTTTCCAGATGTTCGCTCCAGGCATCAAGGATTTGCCCCTCATCCTCCGGATCGATATTTTTTAAAATAACGCTAATCCTTTTACCTGGTTCGCCAAGCCTCCTATACGCATAAGGTTTTTTCAATTGCTTGAATTTTTTGTTCACATCTTTCTGCGTGTCCCTCGGCTGCGTAATTTCGAGCTCCGAACCAGAAAGTGTCATTTTTTCCCACTCATAACCGTCTTCCTCACTCTTTTCGATGATTGAATCGGACATATTTTCCAGTGTAATACTATCCCATTCAATTGTAATGAGATTTTCTTTCTCATCAATCTCAGTGATCCTTCCCTGCCAATTTTCAATGATAATATCGAAATCCGGATCTTTTATATTTGGTTTTACTTTTACAGAATCGCCGATTTTAAACATAATTTAAGCCTGTTTTTTAATAGAATTTTGTAATCTTTTTTTCTTTGTTTGAGAAAATATTTTTGCCCTGTCAAAACTATCCATGACTTTTTAGCGAGGAATCCTTTTCATTGATTTGCTGTACTGATGTTAAATATTTATGAAAACATTTAAACAACTGCAAGCTTTTTTTAATCGTTGGGGGACAAAATAATTAGCGTCTGTCCGCAAAAGCCGCCGGTACTGTCATGGCGCGAGGAGCGTTTTGTGCGACGAAGCAATCCCC
>DYKB01000232.1 GCA_020722815.1 Caldithrix sp.
AATTCCCCTGCACAAAAACATCATACGTCCAGCCATTTGTATCATAAAATCCGATTTCTGCCATCGAACTCATCTCAATAACGCGCACACCCGCTTCCGCATCCGCCACATAAATCAGATCATTCTGAATAAACAAATCATTAATCAATGCGGGCAGCATCAACCGATTAACCGCCTTCAGTTTCGGCTGATTCGAAAAATCGAAAGCCTCCAGATAGCTCCCGTTCCCAAAATAAACCATATTCCCGACAGCTTGCACCGTATTGCAGGGACCCGTTGCCAGCCGGCCGATTAACGACACATTACTATCGCGCTGCGAGGGGTAACTCCCGATTTTTACAGGCATAATCACATCGGTTTGATCAATTGGGTCGGTAAATTTTTGATTTTTAACATCCCGACTGAGCAAAATCGGACTGATGATGAGAATAAAAACGATGAGAAAAATATCTTTTAACTTCGTATGTTGCATGAAACACCTCCCAAATCTTAGCTGAGCAATTGAAGGAAGAAGGTTAAAGCATAAATACTGAACCTAAAGAAACATTTTAATTAATAGAAATATAACCAAAACAGGCTCTGAATATTTGCATTGTATCACATTTATGAAAATTTTTTTAGAAATAGGACACTCCGTTTTATTGTATTAGCCTGACTTCGTTTACGGAACGAGAATTACATTGTTGTAACATTTGTGGAATTTTAAATTATAACATAATAAAATTTCAATTTCAATACCTTTTTTTAAAAAAATGTAATAAAATAACATCCGCTACCTGCCTTGAAGATAAAATCAACACTACCATATATCTAAGACGACAAACCGGCTTGATTAATCCCATAAAAATCAACTTTTTGAAATATTTTTTAATATGGCAACCGCTTTCAAACCTTCCAATAACTAATTCTTCCCTCTTTTTCTAACCCTGAACCGTGAACGCTGAACCCGGAACCTCCCAACTCCTCTGATTATCTCGTTATATAACTGAAAAAATGAAGCGTCAAAACCAGCAACACAAAGCATTGAAACGCCGGACATGAAGCGTTGTAACTGAGAACACAAAGCGTTTTGACTGGCAAGATAAAACGAGAAAATTGTGGCGGGGAAGTGACGGTTTGGTTTGGGTGGTGTTTACTGGTTACCAAACTCCTTGTTTGGTAACCCACGAATCGAAAAGCTCCAGCTTTTC
>DYKB01000233.1 GCA_020722815.1 Caldithrix sp.
TTTAAACTCTTCCCGTTTTCCATATTCCAGGTGCGGGCGATGGCAAAAAGAAAATACCACTGCCGTCGGGGGTCGTCTTGGTCTCGTTGCTGAACCATTTTCATATTTTCTTTGGAAGCATAGGCGGCGTCCCCGATGACCACAATCCGCTGCGCCCAAGCCGGAGGCTGGAAATTGCTGACCATGTGGCGGAAGAGCTGATTTTCTTTCTGATAATCCTGGTGATCTTTGGGGAGGACGAGATGAAAATCAACCGGAATACGATAGTCATCCCAAGCCGCCATGAGTACGACGAAACGGATGCCGAAGAACCAGGAATGATGTTCACTCATGCGCCCCTTTTGGGCGGCCGGATTTTTGGTGCCCCGTTTATCCTTTTTGCTGCCATCGCTGATGAGGTAGACCACGTTATTTTTGGGTGGAGGAAGAACTTTGATGGTTTCTTCGGCAAACCAGGACAGGATCATCTTGAGACTCCAATAGGTAGCTGACAGGAGCCTCCGGAACCGCCACTCAGTGATGTGGCGCGGCGCCGATAATGCAAGCCTGGTCAAGGTCCTGGGACCCGATAGCACCATGTGCATCACGACCAACCAGCAAAAGATCAATTGATGTCGATGCCGCCAGACGCCCGGCATGCCTTTGAACAAAATTCTTACGTAAGATGGTAAATGAGTGAGCCCGCATGGGGAGATAATATCCAGCATAGTTGAGACCACCGAAAAATGGCAATCTCTAACTATATATAATCATTTATAAAAAGTCTAGTTTTGAATTTTATAGTTATTTTATCAAGTTATCTTTATAGATAGGCCGTGAACCATAATAATTTCCCTGAGAATCTCATTGATTCTTTAAAGTCATTGCATTTTCAGGCTAATCAGGTCATTACCCGTCGGTTTTGAGTATTTCAACAATTGGAGCAGGAAATTGCGCCCTTAACCTATATGGAGAAGATCGTCAAGTATTTCCGCCAATTCCTGTTGGCTTGTTTGAACACCATGCACCATCTCGGCTATCTATCAATCGATTTTGAGAGTTTATCAGCGTCATTTATTAATGCAATCAACGAGATACCCATCTGCCAGAGGTGCGAAACATGAGGATTTTGCTGAATATAATTTTACTTCGCCATTTAATTTCCATATCAATAAAATAAATTATAATACAATATATTATTACACTAATA
>DYKB01000011.1 GCA_020722815.1 Caldithrix sp.
GAAACCGGTTTCTCCCCATCTCTTTTCAAGAAAGGGGGCCGGGGGGTAAGTTCAAAAGGCGCCGGTCACGCACTAATTCTCCTGTTTTTTTTTTCACTTCCCCGTGTCCAGTAAAAAATGAGGGACACGATCAGCCCAAAGGGAGAGCGCGTAGCTATTCCCTCTCCCCCGTTACCTGAGCTTGTCGAAGGTGGAGAGGGTGAGGGGTCAGGTTTGGCGATTTTAAAAAGTGTATGGTAACAAACAGATAATTTACACTGCCGGTGCATCAAACACAAAATTCCGCAAAATCCCAATCTCCGGAATTTCAGCTTCGACAATGTCACCATCTTTTAATGGCGAAATTCCTTCCGGCGTGCCGGTGGAAATAATATCCCCACAATTTAACGTCATGAAACGTGAAATAAAGGCAATCAATTCCGGAATACTAAAAATCATATTGGATGTATTCGATTTTTGCTTAATTTCGCCATTAATTTTGAGTGTAATATCCAGTTTGTGCGGATCCGGAATCTGGTCTTTTGGAACGAGATACGGCCCAATCGGCCCAAAAGTATCCAGCCCTTTGGATAAAAACCAGGGTTGACTGGCTTTTATTTCTGCGAATTGTCGATCACGCGCCGTAACATCGTTCATAATCGTATAGCCTGCCACATAATCCATGGCCTTGCTTTCCGGAATCGATTTGCCGGTTTTGCCAATAATAACCGCGAGTTCGACTTCATGATCCACCCGACCAATTCCTTTCGGAATCAAAATTGTCCCCTGATGCGGAATTAAAGAAGAAGGGGCTTTTGCAAAAATGATCGGCTCAGATGGCGGTTCATTGCCACTTTCCCGCGCATGGGCAGCGTAATTTCGTCCCAGACAGATCACCTTTGAGGGCCGGCTAATCGGAATCTCATACGTAAAATCGTCCGTAATCTGGAAATCACTCAGTGGTCGTAACTCGTTTATCGTTTGTAACGCTTCGACAAAGGTGTTGGTAGAAAAATAATCCAGTTCCAACATGATCTGCAAAAACGAAAAGGCTGGACCGCGGCCGGCGGTTTGAATATCTTTATAAATTTCCCAACATCGGGTAAAATTATAAACCGCTCCCTGATATTCCAGGCCAATACAGGTTTCATGCTGTGGTGTCAAAAAGGAAAAAACTTTCATCTCATCCTCCTATGGTAAAATTTGATGTATCCCTTCAGAAGTAAATGATTAATAAATTTACAATCTTTAATTTATGTACTTTTGTTGTCGTCGTGAATTAATTTTTTTCTCTACCATATATTTTTTGCATTGCTTTAAAAATTCACTTTTAGCTCTTCACCCCAACCCTATCCCTCCGGGCTGATCGTGTCCCACCTTTTTTACTGGACACGCAAAGATGATAAAATGGCGGAGAATTCGAGCAAAATCAGTACTCGTTAAACTCACCCCATGGCCCCATAGCTGTCAGGCTAAGAAATTACGTGTTTGAAAATAAATTAGTTATAACCACTTAAGTTAATATTTTTAATACCTTATTTTTGTTTTACCCACCTTAATAACCCCGACATCCACCAACACACAACCTTATTACCTTATTCCTTTTTAAAATAAGGTAATAAGGTTCAGGATTGATGAGAGCGCTCGGCTACTAAGGTGGGAGAAAAAATAAAATAAGGTTTTTAGCTCTTTATTTTCGTGCTCTTTCATAGATTGATTAGAAAACATAGCTATTTGAAAATATTGTAATTATCACCTTAACCTGATGGTTATGCCCCTGACCCCCTGTCTTAAAAAGAGAGGGGGAGAACCCGGTTTCTCCCCCTTCTCTTCTCAAGAGAAGGGGGTTGGGGGGATGAGTTCAAACGTGCGACTTGCAGAAATCGGGCACTTTTTGGCACTGTATTCTAATTTCACATCCTTTCCCCATTTCCAGTACCTGGCAGTGGCTCAAGATCAGCCCGCAGGGTAAGGATTAGGGTAAGGGCAGGTCTTGCTTAATCAAAAAGTGTACAGTAGTGAAATCCTTTTTTGCTGATCGGATTGAAAATGCCTACCTTTTATACATTCGGCAATTGAAAATTCAATCTCTGTTTATCGCAATGCAATCTCAACCGAACTTCATTCAAACCTGATATATTATTAAGCAAATCCGGCAGATATTCCGACAATCCCGGCAGATTTTACTGCAGTCCCGGCATATCTAAACGCAATCCCGGCAGATGTTGCTGCAGTCCCGGCATATCTAAACGCAATCCCGGCAGATTTTACTGCAGTCCCGGCATATCTAAACGCAATCCCGGCAGATGTTGCTGCAGTCCCGGCACTTCTTTGCGCAATCACGGCACATCCTGCCACAAATTTGGGAAACTTTTTTGCAAGCCGGCATAATAACAACACAAATTTCAACAATTACTAAAATTATTATTTACTACCTGAAATTCCAAAATGGCTTTTTAAGAAGTCATTAACCAATGAATGATCCCCTCCTGCCTCCATAGCCGTTAGGTTAAGGTTCTGACGCATTCAAAAAACAAATTAATAGCCACGCGCTTTAGATCGTGGATCGGATTGTCCCCAAAAATTTTATTGTGGATTTTAATCCACAAGAGTAAAAGAGCTCGGGCTTAAAAGCCCGGTGATTAGGGGGGGCGCTCATTGAACCACGATCTGAAGCTCGTGGCAATTCAATCGTAACTTATTGAAATTCAAATTGTTATCACCTTAACCTGACGGCGATGCGCCTGCCTCCCCCAAATTCCCAAAAACGGAATTTGGGGGGAGAGAAATCCCGGTTATCTCCCCCATTTTCGCTTTTTGAAAACCAGGAGATACAGCGTCAATATGCCATCGAAAATAGCTTAACCTGAGAAAAACTGTTTCATTTTAGAATTTCAGATATTAAATCAACTATTCACTGCCGTATACTTTTTTATAAATTATCGTTAAACCACGCTTCAGGCCCTCTCCCCAAAGGGACTGGGCATAGCTATTCCCGCTCTCCCGTTCCCTGAGCTTGTCGAAGGGAGAAAAGGTACGGGTGAGGGGTCAAAGTTGGCGTTTCAAAAAAGTATATGGTAATAAAAACCAACTATTACAAATCATCTAATTTCAAACCAAAATTTCCGGAAATGCACCCAAACCTTTCGCGACAGTCGCAGCTAATTTCAATCCGGCACTCAGCATTATTTCAGGTGGGCTGCCTTTTAAATATTCAACCAATGCGGCTGCGCCAAAAGCATCACCACAGCCGGTTAAATCCACCACGTTCGTCGGAATTGCAGGCGACTGGACTGTTTTTTCGGGACTAAAATATGCCGCACCTTCCGGACCTGATGTCAGTAAAATAAATTCAAAATTAAATTTATCAAAAAGAAACGGGATCAATTCTTCATATCGGGCGAAACCAAATTTTTTCTGGACTAAACCAATTTCCTTTAAATTCAATTTTAGTGCATTTGCCAATCGAAAAGACGAATCAAGAATTTCCGCGGCATCGTTATACGTAGGACGCCAATTGCAATCCAAAAGTACAAAAGAATTTCTGGATTTTTGAACAAATCCCTGAATCGTCTGTCGCGCCGGAATATTTCGTTGTCCCAGTGCCGTAAAAACAATTGCATCCGCCGATTGAGAAAGCCCGTCGAGTGCGGGATCAGGAGATAAAAAATCATAAGCAGCGACTGGCATCCCCTTTTTATAAACAGGCTGTCCATCATGACCGATTTCAATTTGAATCCGTGCCGTGGGGTGAAAATCATCCTGTTGAATATATTTCGTTTCCACCGCCTGTTGTTGAAGCATCTGAATTAATTTGGTACCGGTGGTATCCTTCCCGATTCGACTGACCAGAATACCTTCAAAACCCAATCGGTTTACCTGCCGGATATAATTTGTCGGCACACCGCCTGCATATTCTCCTGCGACCGGATAGTCATCCAGAATGAGTTCACCGATTCCAATTATACGAAATTTTTTATTGTGCATTTACTTCATAGACTTAGTGACTGGTTCCATAACGCAAGGCGACACGCAAAAATGCATCGGTGGTGGAGGTTACCACTTCACCCGTGCATTCATCGACATTTTCAAAAACAATCCCGGGAGGAATTGGAAATTCCTGATACCGTTGCCCTTTTAGTGCGGCGTTCATGAAGGCAATCCAGATGGGGAGCGCCCCGGAGGCGCCGGTAATGCCGGCCCCATTGGCTGTTCGCAAGGGGCGATTATCATCAAAACCAACCCAGACAGCCGTGACCAACTGGGGGGTAAAGCCGATAAACCAGGCATCACGATAATCGTTGGTTGTTCCGGTCTTACCAGCCGCGCGGCGATCAAAACCAAGTGCCCGGGCACTTTTCGCGGTTCCATCTTCCAGCACCCCGGTCATCATATCCACCAGCAGATAAATCGTTTGAGCATCAAAAACGCGTTTGCTGCGAACCCGATTTTCTAATAGCGGCCGTCCAACATTATTTTCAACTAATTTCACGACAGAGGGTTGAAAATAAATCCCTTCATTGGCAAAAACACTATACGCCGCAGCCATTTCAAGGGGTGAAATACCATAGGTTCCCAATGATAATGATAAATCCGGTTCCAATTTACTGGTAATTCCCAATTTTTTAGCCGTTTCCACCACTTTATCCGGCCCCACATCCGCGATTAACTTTGCCGAAATGACATTTTTTGACTCCATGAGTCCACGTTTCAATATCATCTGGCCATCATATTTATGATCATAATTTTGTGGCTGCCAAGCATTTTTTCCTTTTCCGAATGTCACGGGTGTATCTTCCACAATTGTCGCCGGATGATAACGCCCTTTATCAATTGCTGTCAGATAAATAACTGGCTTAAAGCTTGAACCGGGCAATCGATTATTCTGGATTGCCCGATTGAATTCACTGGAACCAAAATCGCGGCCACCCACCAGTGCCTTGACTTTCCCGGTCTTTGGTTCAATCGCCACCAGTGCTGCCTGGGGATAATTTTGTTGTTCTGCCAGCGTTGCTTTTTGATAATCAGCCAGACCCAGCAATTTATCCAGGCGCGCCAGACCGGTTTTTACAGCTTCATTGGCAATGGTTTGCAGGCGTGTATCAAGGGTTGTATATATCTTTACGCCCCCGTAGTCTACCACGTTACGACCAAAATTTTCCGCCACGAGAGATCGGGCATAGCTAATGAAATAATTACTTTTTCCCCACATCAAATTTAGGTTTCGCAAATTTAATTGCTGCGCCAGCGCGGCTGTTTTTTCTTCTTCAGATATAAAATTAACCGCAACCATCCGATTTAAGACGATCTCCTGGCGTTTTTTGGCTAACTCAAAATTTTTATAGGGGTTATAATTCGAAGGCGATCGGGGCAAATTGGCCAAAAATGCACTTTCGGCCAGATTTAATTCATCCGCATGTTTACCCAGATAAGTTTGTGCCGCATTTTCAACGCCATAGATACCGGGACCGAAACAAATCTGGTTACAATAAGCCTGTAAAATTTCCTCTTTTGAAAATTGCTGTTCAATCTGAATAGCCAGCAACATTTCTTTGAATTTACGGCTAAAATTCTGATCAAAGGTCAGAAAAAGATTTTTGGCGACCTGTTGCGTAATGCTACTGCCCCCCTCGACAATGCGCAGATGGCGCAAATCCCGAAGCAAAGCCCGTAATAAACCGCGTTTGCTGATACCATGATGGTTATAGAAACCGTCATCTTCAACGGCAACGATGGCTTTTTGAAAATTTTCTGAAATCTGGGATATTTGTACCATCTGCCGATCCGTCAGACTGGTAATCAATTCGCCATTATCCGCATAGAATGAAGTTGGATTTGTCAGGGATAATTGACTGATATCTTCCGGAACCTGCGGTAATGTGAAGATCAAAAAAAGTAAAAAGAATAAGCTAAATAAAACCAAAGCAATAATTAACCATTTTAAAATCTTTTTTTTCATGAGATTATAAACCCGCTTCTGAATTTAATTTTTTCGCTGGTAATGTCAGATATTTATCACGAATAACCTGATTAAGACTTTCAACCAATCGGGCAGCACCGATTTCACTGGCCTGATAGCGGATTATCGTATTGGAAACTCCCGTTTTCACCTGAAATCCAATGGTCACCGCCCCATCCACAATATCGCGCGACACCGCGGCATAATTCATCGCTTCTCCCCATCGAATAAGTTGCAGGGGATCATTCATCACAAAAATTTTGGTACTGAGCGGGAGCGTATTATAAGCAGCCAGAAATTCATCCCGGGTAACAACCCGTCCCTGAAACTCCTCCTGTTCTTCCAGAATCATGCCACTCGCTTCATCGGATTGCGTGGTTTCAGTATAACTGCTTAATGAAAAATAATTATCCCGAATCAATTGATTTTCACTATCCAGAAAATAAATTCGGAGTTCATCCGCATCCCGTGAAATCGAACAATGGGTCCAGGATTGTTCCGGAATAAGTTTGAGTAGCTCATAAGGCGAAATAATCTGCTGCGCGATATTATAAGGCAGTTGCGTGTAAATTTTCAGGAAATTTTGTTTCAAAATCCGGACATCCGGATTGGATTCCAGTTGATTTAATACTTCATTGAAGTTGCTCACCTCGAAAACTTTTTGTTCGGGGAGCGGTTCAATCTCCTGAAGTTGTTGCGTGGCCGTTTCGCCCTTAATTTCGCGTTGCCAGATAGGTCCAGTTTGTGGACGATATGAATTCGTCCAGGCAATAAATCGTCCAAGCCCGATTTCTCCAATATCAAACAAGCCTTCCAGGAGTAATAACAACATAATGATAATCAAAACGATAAGTGTTTCAGGGGCCAGAAGGAATTGTTGAAATTTTTGAAGCGCTGTTATTTTTCGAACCGGACGTGACTGTTCATCAAAATTTGGTTTCACATTCATGGCTTGTCAAAGGTTAAGTTAATTTTGGGTTGTCAGGTAAAAATTAATGTAATAGGTTCTTGATCTGGTTTGCGTGATACGTAATGCGTCATACGTGAAAAATATGTAATCAATTTTTACTGCGATACATTTTTTAGTCCGGCTAAACCTGCCCTCACCCTAACCCTCTCCCAAAGGGAGAGGGAATGGCTACGCCCTCGCCCTCCGGGAGAGGGTTGGGGTGAGGGTCTTTACGATGATTCATAAGCAAATTGTACTAATTTACTTCAAAATTGTGCGGTAGAGAATAAGCCAAATATTACGATGCATTCCCTATCACACATTACACATTACGCTTCACGCATCCCCCCTATTTTGAACAATTTTCTTTATCTTAAAAAGCATTCATCACAAGTATGATTATAAAAAAATATTAAACGGAAACGGCATAAATGAAACGACAAAAACAATAAAGGTGAAAATGCCAATAATTCGCCGTTTCCAGCCAATTTCAACTTCATCATCGGCTGGTGCCGGATGTTTCAAGCCAAATGTCGTTAACAAAAGGAGAAAAACGACCCAGGGTGGATAAAATGCGGCATTAATAGCAAACCCAATCAATGCAACGCGATAGATATATTTGCTTTTTGAACCGAGCATCGCATAGATAATATGTCCCCCATCCAGTTG
This sequence comes from Caldithrix sp., assembly GCA_020722815.1. Classification (GTDB taxonomy): domain Bacteria; phylum Zhuqueibacterota; class Zhuqueibacteria; order Thermofontimicrobiales; family Sulfurfontimicrobiaceae; genus DYKB01. The sequence continues at coordinate 7,557 of DYKB01000011.1, forward strand.
GCCGATTGGCAACAGATTCAAGGAGGTAACAAACAAACCGACCCACCCAGCAAAAGTAACCGCGTTCCGATAAATTATCGTTGTATTTTCGCCAGCAACCAGTCGGTTTAGCCAGTGAAAAAGCAGCGAACCGCCTAACGGAAGATCCAATTTTGATGGTTCAACGGGGAGTCGAAAACCCCAGATGAGAACGATAACGGTAACGAATAGTCCTGCCAGCGGTCCGGCAACGCCCATATCAAACAAAGCTTTTCGATTGGGAAGCCGGCCTTCCATTTTAATAACAGCCCCCATGGTGCCAAATGGATTGAACGGGGCGGGAATTGGAATAAAAAATGGCAAAGTTGATTTAATCTTATACATGCGACAGGCTAAATAATGTCCCATTTCATGTGCCAATAAAATCGAAAGGACTGCCACGCCATACCATAAGCCATTGGCAGTCGTCGTTGTATATAATGTCAAAAAGAACAAAATGATATTAATTAAAGGCCGACTGCGTAGCAAATGTAAAACAATGACAAAAAATTGAATTACGCTCCTGATTCCTTTCCAGATTCGCTTCATTTATCTTAAAAAGACCTGCCTTTCTCCTGAACTATTCATCGTCAAAAAATAGCATCCATTCGCAAAGAATGCATTCTGTTCATCATTTTTAGTTATCATCAAACCATTCCAAACAAACTTCATCCCCATAATTTACATTTAAAAAATGATCAGCCCGGGCTTGATTGAGGGCAATCTCCAGGCTGTTTGAACTTCCCCAAAGGGCGATTGGTTCATTTTCACCGCCATTAGCATAGCAAGAAGCAATCCCTTTGATCTGATGGGAACCAATCCGGATCCAAAATTGAGCCCCACCAGGTACAATATCGAGGGCTTTTGGTAAAATATTGGTAATCAAATTTCCAAAACGATCAATATAGACAATTTCACCGGTAATAGAATTTTTTGTCATTTTCAAAACAGGGAGATTTCCCCTTTTGAAATCCGAAGTCCATTCACCAAAATTTTCTATCCGGTGTCCAATAGATAAATAAGCCGCGACAGGTGCGAAAATATCCCGGCCATGAAAAGTATGACTCACTGCCGGCAGAAAATAACCGGGATTCGTCACCCGTATCACCCGATCAATTCGGTGGTTGTGAAAAATAAATTTCAACAATCCATTATCCGGCGCTAAAAAAAATTGAGCCTTTGCTTCACACAACAAAATCGATCTGTCACTTCCAACACCGGGATCAATAACCGCAACATGAATGGTGCCGGCCGGAAAATACGGATATGCTGAATTGAGGATATATGCCCCCGCCGCGATTTGATGCAGCGGAATCTCATGCGCCAGATCGATGAATTTTATAGCTGGATTAATCCCCAGCATAACGCCTTTCATGATCCCGACATAGCCATCATTCCCGCCAAAATCTGTTAGCAATGTCACCAGCGCCCGTGCTTTAGCACCTTTTTTCATCATAAATTATTGGACATAAAAATGGATTTTAATCATCGCCAAAATTAAGAATTTATTTGGAGAATATCAATGAAAAAATTGAGCCGTGTGAAGAAATGTGTTTTCATTAAAATGGAGGATTGATTTGTATGGGGCGTGATGCGTGAAACGTGATACGTAAAACGTAATGCGTAAAATATAAAATGCCAATAATTACACCGTTCTGTATTACGCATCACGAATTACGTATCACGCATCACCCCTCACGCCTCACGCATCACGCCCCACCAAAAATCATCTTGCCAACAGCATCTTTTTCACCTGGACTTCCGTATCGACGCGAAGCTGAAGCCAGTAGATCCCGGTCGGCATTTTTTCGGCGGATTCTGAAAGTCCATCCCACTCAACCAGATAGATCCCGCTTTCCTGCTCACCTTTTACCAATGTCCGCACTTCCTGGCCATTCAGATTATATACTTTCAGTGTTACCAGCGCACTTTTCGCCAATCGATAACGAATCTGAGTGTCGGGATTAAAAGGATTTGGATAGTTTTGATAAAGCTCGAAACAGGTGACTGTCGAGTTGATATTTTCATTTGCAGTAATCGAACCCGCTTTTTGAAGGCGCAGTCGAAATTCCTTTTTATTGGCAGCGAATGTAAAATTTTTCTGTGCTAACAGATTAATTTTTAAATTGTCTTTAACATCTTCCAACCAGACTTCCGTATCGACCGGCAGGTTTTTCGAATCACCTAACGTCAGTTTTACAGGATGATTAATATTCGTCGCAACCGCCAGATTCCAGCATAAATCGGCGTCTTCCGGATGCCGAAAATCACCGGAATAGCCGCCCGCCAAATCATCCCACTCCGGATGTGGAAAATAGAGGCTCACATACTGGTCGAAGGGGGGAACTTCGGAAAAATCATTCAGATCATGACCGACTGTGGCATCGATAAAACATCCCACATAATTATCCAAATCAATAAAATCGCCGGCTTCGACAATGAGCTGAAGATACCATTCATCATTTGACAGCGTTCGAGAGTTAAAAGCCAACGTTTTATTGAGCCGGACATCGGCTGCTTTCGGCGGAATTTTAACTTTCTGCGAGACCGCAGTCAGATTTTTCACAGCATACCCCTGCCAGGGGGTCAATTGCGGTTGAAGATATTGATACCCATACTGGCCATTTTGATTTTTATAAGCAACCGGTGCTTCAATATAAGTAGTGGATTTGACGACATCAGCCCAGTTTATCGCAAAATTGAATGGATTGCCGATCATATTCCAGCCAGGCTGTAATTCAATGACAAAATTTGAATCGATTGGCGTGGTATATCCGCTGCCGATAGCAATATTTTGTTGATTAAGCGTGATAAGCCAGTATCCTCTCCCCGGCAAAAAAGCTTCCATTTGACCGCTGGAGTATTCGACATAGTTACTGCCCTGATAGCGGAATAGGCGCCATTGTGTATTATCGTATTGGTTCAGATCATCAACTAAAACTTTATCCACGGTGTTGGCACCCAGTACCAGCGGAAGTGAGAGCATTTGATAAATCCTGGCTAGCGTGGCATAAGGGATACGCAGATTTTTAATTTTCACCTGAATATTATTTAATTTATAAACAGGTGCACCCTGGGGAGATGTTACCTGTTGCGCTGAATTATTTTCAGCCCGAATATAATATTGCACCCCTCTCTCACCAACAACACTCTCAGGTATCATTGCCTGATAAAAATGACTCCATTGTTCCATCATTTGGAGTGAATCATATTTACTGGCCCCTCCCGAACGATAATACAGCATCACTTTCTTGATGGAAATTTCTGATGGAAATCCAGCCTGAATCAGGACTGCCTTTCCGGAATCGGCGGTGGCAACAGGTGTATGATTAATCGCGAAGGCAATCGGGGCTAATTCTGTCGCAAAAGTATAGATTTCGGTTGTCATCGGATTTCCAGCCCGATCCGCTGCGGCTATCGAGACAGAAATATTCTTTTGAAAACTGAGATCGGTTGGTGGATTATACGTGAGCGTATAGCTGGCTGGCGTCCCTAAAATTTGCGGCACGACCACCGCATTATCAACTTTCATTTCGATTTTATCAACATCCACCCCACTTCCGGCATCCTGTATTTTGAGTATTATATTGCTTGAGATCGGAACATTCGTCGCGCCGTTCGCTGGCTGCTGCTCCGTAATTGTCGGCGGTGTTACATCGACTAAAAAATTGGCTTCACTGGAGAAATTTCCATAAACTTTTCCGTCCCAGGCAGCCACCCGCCACCACCAGGTGCCTTCAGCAAGCGGCGATTGAACTGCATAATTCATTGATCCCGTTCCCGGCGTGACAGGTGGTGTTGGTGAAAAACCAGTGGTATTGGTTTTTGATTCCATAATTTGCATTACGGTATTCCAATCATGATCATTATCCAGTTCGATTTTAAAATGCAACTGGTCCTCATTTTCATCGACCGGGACCGACCAGACTAAAGTGGGTTGCGAATTGTTAAGAAAAGCTTCAATCGCCGGTGCGGCTAATATTGGTGCGGCAGGGGCGGTATTGCTACGGCTGGCTGTCGTAAATGAATAGGTTTGTAAATTCATCGCATTTCCAGCCCGATCCTGCCCTTTGATGGTGACGGTTACTTTTTGCTCATAACCAAATTCTTGCGGCGGATTATAAAGAACCTGGTATCCCCCTGTAACTGGTGTTAAAACCGGATCAATTTTTACGCCATTAACCGTCATCTCAATCGACAAACTATCCACCCCGCTGAGCACATCGTTGATTTGAAGGATTATATCCGTGCTCATCGCCACGCCAGTGCCATCAGGTGACGGGGATTGATTACTGACCAATGGGGGGGTTAAATCTATCGTTAAGCTTCTTTCAGTTGAATAATTGCCATAGACTTTTCCATCCCAGGCAGAAACTCGCCACCACCAGGAGCCTTCGGTGAGAGCGGTTGTGGCCACATAGCTAACCGAACCAGTTCCTTGCTGAACGGGAGGAGTAGGTGTAAAACCGGTCGCACTCACTTTTGATTCAACGATTTGCGTGATTGTATTCCAATCATGATCATTATCCAACTCAACTTTAAAGTGTAAAGCATCTCCATTCACATCGGCCGGAACAGACCAGGTGAATGTTGGTTTGGCGCTATTAATGTATCTGTCTGGTAGCGGGGAAGTTAATTCTGGTGTTGCCGGAGCCGTATTCGAAAGGGTGGCGGTCGTAAAAGAATACATTTGCGCTGTCAGTTGATTACCCGCCAGATCATTTGCCTTAATTGAGACCGAGATTGTCTGTTCATAGCCAAAATCCTGAGGGGGATTGAATTTTACCTGATAACCAGCCGAAATAGCCTGTAAAACAAAGGCAACCTTTGCCCCATCGACTGTCATTTCGATGGAAGCAGAATCTACCCCACTTAATACATCTTTTATTTCGAGTGCAATGTCAGTATTAATCGCAACACCCGTGACACCCGGCGATGGTGAATGATTGGTGATAAATGGCGGCGTTAAATCCAGGGTAAAACTTCTTTCATCTGAATAATCACTATATGCTTTTCCATCCCAGGCAGCCACACGCCACCACCAGGAACCTTCGGTGAGGGCTGCCTGCAGACTGTATTTTATTGAACCAGCACCCTGTGCAACAGGTGGTGCGGGCAGAAAGCCAACCGTACTGGTTTTGGATTCGATGATGAACGTCGTTTGGGCCCAGTTATGATCATTATCCAGTTCTATTTTAAAATGGAGCAGATCCCCATCAGCATCGGCTGGAATTGAAAATAAAAGATCGGGTTGTGAATTATTGGTTAAATTTTTATCAACCGGAGAGGACAATAATGGAACACCTGGCGCTGAATTTTCAATAGCAGCGGTGGTGAATGAATAAATTTCAGGAGACATAGAATTTTCGGCCAGATCCTTTGCGTTGATTTCAACCTGAACGGTTTGCTGATAATCAAAATTTTGGGCGGGTCGATAAGTAATTGTATATTCAGATGGTGTTCCTGAAATTTCTGGTGTCACGAGCTGATTATCAATTTTAAGCGTAATACTGCTTTTTTCCACCCCACTTACATCATCCAGTAAATGAAAAATTACCGAAGAAGTAATTGGAATATCCTGCGCCCCTTTGGCGGGTGAATGCTGTGAAGTATAGGGTGGATTTGTATCCGAAATCATTTTCAGAGAATAAATATCAGTGACCATGGAATTGCCAACATTATCCGACGCGTTGATAGAAATCGTCACATCCTGATTATATTTAAACGGGCCTGGCGGCGTATAACTGATGAGAAAATTACTGGTATCACCTGAAATCGTTGGACTAACGGTAACACCATCCACCTGCATGGTGATACTGCTCTGATTCAAACCGCTGCCAGCATCCTGAAGGCGAAAAGCGATAGTCGTATTTAAAGCGACATTGGTGGCATTTTTAGCTGGACTATGCGCTGTGGATACAGGGGGAGTTGTATCCACATTCAGATTAAAAATTTCGGAGGCTGTCCCATAAACAAATCCATCCCAGGCGGAAACTCGCCAATAATAGGAACCATCCGACAATGCGGTCTGGAGAGTATAAGTCGCCGTGCCGCTGCCGTCCTGCACCGGCAACGCGGGCGTAAATCCGGTGGTATTCTCGCGACTTTCAAAAGGACTCCCGCTAATCTGGTCCGAAAAACGACTCGTGGTAGATACCTCGACTTTGAAATGTAGCAAATTATCGTCAGTATCCATCGGGATTGAAAAACTCAAGGCAGGCGTTGTATTTCGCGTAAAATTTGTATTGGCTGGGGAAAAAAGTACTGGTGGCATCGGCGGCGTATTGGAAATGTTAATATTGTCGATCCGGGCAAAGATATCAAAACCCTGTCCCTCTATCCGGGTATCGTACCACGTAAAATAGATCTGGTTTTGTATCAATTCAACATCCGGCAAACCCTGAAAATTTACGCCAACGTCATTATGAATCCGATAATTTGTTCCAACTTTTTCGCCGGTGGCATTATAAGCCTGCGCATAAATATCCGGATCACTCGCATTTCCCCGGAAATCAACCCAGGCTATTACGAAATAGCCATTTTCATCGATTGTGACAGTCGGATAGCTCTGGGAAGCACCGCCCAAATCATCATTGACAAGAAAATTCGCACCGGTTTTACTTCCATTCGCGGAATAACGCTGGGCATATATGTCGGCATTTCCATTTCGGGAATCACCCCAGGTGACGACGAAATTACCACTATTGTCACTGGCAATGGCCGGAACAATCTGATAACTGCTGCCGACATCATCATTAACTTTTGAACTTGTGCCGACTTTGACATTGGAACTATTAAAACGCTGTAAGAAAATATCCCAATTGCCGTTGCTGCTATCCTGCCAGACAACGGCCAAATTTCCGCTGGCATCAATGGAGACCCTGGGAGACCATCTTTTATTTATTGCTTTACTTTCATTAATTCTAAAGTTATTTCCATCAGCAATGCCACCTTTGCGATAGCGTTGTCCATAAATATCGTCCTGTCCATTTCTTTTGTCAAGCCAGATAATAACTGAACTACCGGTAGCGTTCATCGAAATGACCGGCATCAATTGATCACTTCCGGGACCATCGTCATTAACCTGGAAATTCCGCCCGGTTAATGAGCCATCTGAATTAAAATATTGTGCATATATATCGCCTTCATAATTACGTCCATCTCTCCAGGCAGCCATAAAGTTGCCTTCATCGTCCATTCCAACCGCCGGATATTTTTGATTGGCATTGCTCGAATCATCATTAATCATAAAATTAGGACCGAATCGGTTTCCGGCATTGGTGAAACGCTGACCATAAATTTCTCCAAAACCGGTTCGATAATCTTCCCAGACAATGACAAAATTTCCATTGGCATCCACCGCCAGAGACGGATTCAACTGAGTACTGCTTCCCGCATCATCATTGATTTTTATATTACTGGACGCCGGAATACCATTACTATAGTACCTTTGTCCATAAATATCCCGATCCGCATTCCGATCATCCTGCCAGACGATGAGGATATTTCCAGTGTTATCGGCTGTAATCCGAGGTCGTTTTTGATTCTTTTTATACGAATCCTCCTGGATTTTGAAATTATTGCCGATCTTCACGCCAAGATTTGTATATTTCTGGGTGAAAATATCCGAACTTCCGGCACGCTCATCTTCCCAGACAATAAACTCATACCCCCTGCCATCGACTGCAACCGCCGGATACAATTGCGCACTTGAGCCCGAATCGTCATTGATTCTAAAATTTGTCCCCTTCCGCGCACCGAGCGCATCAAATCGTTGGCCGTAAATATTTTCATCACCATTTCGTTCATCGGTCCAGACCATCAGGAACGAACCATCTGAATTCATCGCAATGGAGGGATGATACTGTAATTCAATTCCTGTGTCATCATTTACGCGTAAATTTGTACCCTGTTTGTTCCCATTATTGGCATAAAATTGCAAGTAGATGTCTGAATTGCCATTTCGTTTGTCCAGCCAGCCAACGACGAAATTTCCATCTCCAGCGACTGCAATTATTGGTTCCTTCTGTTCACTAATGCCCGAATCATCATTGACTCTGGCATTGCTTCCCTTCGCATTTCCATTGTTGTCATAACTTTGTAGATAGATATCGGGATTTCCATTGCGGCTATCCCGCCACACAAAAAGATAATCACCGGCGGGTGAGGTCATAACAGTGGGAGTTATTTGAGATGCCATTCCTGAATCATCATTTATTTTAACATTTACACCCAGTTTTGATCCATCATTCGAGTATCGTTGTGCATAGATGTCCCAGTTCCCATTTCGTAAATCCTGCCAGGCAATTATGAAATTTCCATTAACATCAACTGTAACTGACGGATAATCCTGTTTGCTAAATCCGGCATCATCATTGACTTTAAAATTCACACCGACTTTACTTCCACCGTTATAACGTTGGGCATAGATGTCTTCCGAGCCATTTCGGTAATCTTTCCAGACGGTAACACTCATTCCAGAACTATTTCCCCCAATGGCCGGTATTTCCTGGTGACTCCCGCCGACATTTTCATTTACCTGAAAATCCGAAACAGTCTGGAGCAGCTCTATTTTCACCTCCGATATGGATGAAAAATTTTGGGCGAATAAAGACCGAACAAAGAATAAAAAGAGGAATGAAATTAAAGATAAATTTAAACATTTTTGAATTTTCATTTAAAAAGCTCCCCTCAATTAGCAAACATCTGGTGTCGATGGCAAAACACCTGATTTAATATATAAATTTAACAAATAAAAACAAAAGATGCAATCTATTTTCAACTAAAATAACCAGTCACTTACACCTTTAAAATAACCTTCGGTTCAATATGCAACACCAATTATCGATTAAATTTTTTCATGGCAACTTTGAAAAATTTTTTTTAAATATTTTTATTCGTTCTAAGTAAACCTGTGATGTCATTCAGTATGATTAAAAGAATCTGCCGATCTACTGAAAAATATAATATCATTACCCTGTTTTCTTCGCCGGGTATTCATGAATACAACTATTTAGCATAAAAATAAGGTAGCAACAAAAAATGTAAAATTACGAAAGGAGTTTTGTATGCAAAAAATTTTGCTGACAATCATTCTGATTTTAATTGGTGGTCAAAATAACCTCTTTGCCTCTTTTTCAGCAATGGCGCGCGCCCGGAAACATCCTATCGAATATCACAAACCCGCTGTGAATTTCTTTGAAGGCGCCCTGCTGGGAAATGGCGAAATGGGTGTGGTGGTAAGAACACGTCCCGACGCGGTGGTTCTCCACTTTGGTCATAATAATGTCTGGGATATTCGACTGGCTGAGGACAATCAGGAAAAATTTGGTACATTTCAGGACATTTTCAACAAGATTAACGCCATTCCGGATACGGTGAATGACCTTTTCACCGTTCCCTGGTATCGACAATATCGTGAAATGTGTCGTGAAAATTACGCCAAACCCTATCCGCGCCCATTTCCCTGTGGGACAGTTGTGCTGGGATTTGATCGCCGCGAGGTTGAACTGCTGGGGCATCAGTTAAACATTTCAAATGGATTATGTGAAGTTAATTTTTTGATTAATCAAAAAGATTCAGCCCGGCTGGAAATTTTTAATGAAATGGAAAAGGATCGCCTCTGGATGCGTCTGGCGAATCAGAAGGGGCAACTTTTAACAAACTTTTTTAATCGGATTCACATTTTCCCGGATCCATCCACCCCGCGAGAATTTCCCAAATTTACTATCCTCCAGAATGAACAAAATGGTCAACTGGGTTTTCATCAGATTTTACCCTATCCCGAACCTGAAAAATATGATCTGCAAAAAGGACATCCCAAGGATCGCGCTATCCGGTTAATCGCGCATATGAATCAATCAATAAGTCCTGCATCCCGGATTAATGTTGAAACTGGCGATCGGGAAATTCTGGCACCACTGGAACGAAAAATCGGAATGGACTCTACGCTCATCCTGGTCATTCAACTGGACGAAGGACTGGCTGCCGAAATTCCATCAGCAATTATCAACACGCCTGATCCTGCAAATTATTCTTTTATGAGTGCTTTTGAGAAAAATCAAAAAAGCTGGGAAAATTACTGGAATTGTTCCGGAATCGAATTGGATGACGATTTTCTGGAAAAAATATGGTATCACAATAGCTACTTTTTTAATTGTGCCGTAAAGGCGGGGGGCATCTGTCCGGGACTTTTTGCCAACTGGAATTATAATCGAATAGGGACGGCCTGGCATGGGGATTATCATCTAAATTATAACTGGCAGCAGCCTTTCTGGTTCACTTTTTCATCCAATCATCTGGATAAAAATATTCCATACATTGATGCTGTATATCAGATGCTTCCCGTCAGTCGCAAATGGGCGAAGGAATATTATGGATTACGCGGGGCTTTCTTCCCGCATAGTGCCTTTCCGGTCGAAATGTCCACGCATCCCTATCCCGCTCCGGATTGGGGCTGGGAAGTTTGTGAGACTCCCTGGGCGGTTCAGGGGCTCTGGTGGCATTTCCTGTATTCTCAGGATGTGCAATTTTTAAAAGAAAGATTATTTGAACCCATTAAAGAAGCGGTTCTGTTCCTGGTTGATTATATGGAAAGACCGGAAGCGCATGGCCCGCAATGGGGTGATGATAATTATCATATCTTTCCGACAGTGGTGCCGGAACTTTATGCCAATTCGCCACTTTCACGTTTAAAACATGATTGTTTAGTCGATCTCACCCTCACCAAATTTGTTTTTAAAGCATTTCTTGATGCAACCGAAATCCTGAAATTAGAAAAAAAAGAAAAAGAGCTGATTCTCTCTATAAAAAAAATATTGAACAATTATCCAGCTTATCAAATCGTTGCGTCGGAGAAATATGGAAATGTTTTTGTGAGTGCCCCGGGAGAATCTCCTAATGTTGTCTATAATATTCCCAATAATTTAATCACCGTGTTTCCAGGAGAAGAACATGGTTTAATGACCTCAAAAGACACCCTTACTTTATTACAAAATAGCGCCCGGAATTTACAGGTCGAGGGGGGAAATGATCTGATTTTTCAGAATTTGCAGCGGGCACGATTGGGGATACTCGATCTGGAAAAATTTAAACGACAGATTAAATATTGTATTTTGCCAAATGGAACCGCGACCGATATGGTGCTTCAGGTCAATGGTCGCTATCGTGATCAAACCGAATTTGATTTCATGGCACCCATGGGCATCTGGTTTGAAAATTTCTCGATTCCAGCCGTCATCAATGAATGTCTTATGCAAAGCTATTACGGAACAATTCAATTATTTCCCAACTGGCCAATGGAAAAAGAAGTCGAATTTTCAACTCTGCGCGCGGCCGGTGCATTTCTGGTCAGTGCTTCATTAAAAAAGGGTAAAGTGGAGTGGATTGATATCATCAGCGAAGCTGGTTCTCCTTTACGAATGATTCTTCCCTGGGAAAATGGCTGTCAGATTCTTTCTCAGTATAAAAAACGACAGTTGGTAAAAGAAAAAATTTTATCGATTAGAACGCAGCCCGGAGAGAAAATCCGTCTGGAACCGAGGTAACGAAAAAATGTCACAAATGTAAATTAGTAATGAGACCCAAAACACTTATATGATTGCGATTCTTTTCGCAAAACAAAAGGAGGAACGCCATGAAGACAGCTATTATTACCGTTGTATTGGCTTTGTTCGCAATCAAGTTCCTTTGCGCAGGTTCAAAAAGTGGAATGTGCGATGGCCGGTTACATGAAAGCATTGAAATCCGAAAATGATGGTTTACGGCATGATGCACTCTTTCAGCTTGCAAAATTAAAAGTGACCTGCCCTCACAAAGAATTTAGTAAATGCATGAATGAACTGAAACGAATAAGTCAAAATGATAAGAATCCATTAATCCAACTGCATGCCCTGATGACAATTGAATAGGTTCAAAAAGTTGAACTGCAAAAAACGATTCATATCATGCAATATGAAGATTATTTGGAATTTTATAATGCAGTATATAACTGGATAAATAAGGATTTTGTAATTGCATGTAATCACGATTAAAAATCCGGTTGAAATTCAACAAAATTTTTAAAACGCGCCAGAAATCGAAATCTGGCGCGTTTTTTATTTGATAAAAATTTCTATCGTTAGTCGACTTATTTATTTTTTAAATGCAAATCGGCAAAATCCATATAACGTTCCCAGTCATACCGCGTCACATCATGTTTGCCGGCCCGGATATGGTAACCAATAGTCGTCATAATTGGTTCGTGGATTTTAGGTTCGGCATCCGCCGGAATCCCTTTCTTACCCAGAAGTTCATATACTGGGGAAGCGTATTTCGCGGCGAGAAACTCACCTTTCGGATCAGCCCAGCGATCTTCTTCGGCGCTGGCAACGTATAATGGTCGTGGCGCGATCAGTGCCAGTAATTGGTGCTGATCGATCGGCAAGGCAGCTTCATTTTCATTATATCGATTAAAATTATCACAAAACCAGTGTGGAAAAACCCGATTAATTCGTCCCACGGTTTCACCAAACTGTCGTCGCGAGAGAGCTGCCCCGCCACAACCCGAATTATTAGAAATGACAATTGCGAAACGCTGATCCGCGGCTCCCGCCCAAACAGAAGTTTTCCCCAACCGCGAATGTCCCATAACAATAACTTTTTTCGAATCAACCGATTTATCCGTTTCAAGATAATCCATGGCCCGGCTGAGGCCCCATGCCCAGGCAGCAATCGATCCCCATTCATCCGGTTCGGGCTGTGTCTGGCCTTGTTTATAAAAAAACGGATGAACTCCATTTTGAAATCCATCATCAAAATCAGGGTCAATATCGCCATAATAGATAGTTGCCAGACCATAGCCGCGTGCCAGAATTTGCGCTACTGGCCAACGACTTGCCCGGATACCACGAGAGAAATCCGTCGCCTGATTTTGCGTAATACCAAATTCCTTATTATTTTGCACCCACGAATCGGTCATCGTTATATTTGGATCAGCGTGGATTGTATGATTCCCGTAAAAATTGAGGGCCAGAAAAACTGGTACCGGCCCATGCGCCTGATTCGGGAGATAAATCAGCAAATCCATTTTGGGGCCATCTTCGCGGCCAACCAGATAAACTGTCACCTGTTTACGAATCGCTTTTCCTGCCAGGGCACCTGAATCCATTTCGAGAAGCTTATAAGTTATTTTTTCGAACTTATCAGGCATTTTTCCATATACCTGTTCTTCAAAAAGCTTAAAAATTTCCGGACGGCGTTTTTTCCACCAGACATCAGCCTTTTTCACCCGCTTCCCATTTTCAAGTTGAAGTGGATCGGGAAGTTTAAAGGTTGGAACTTTCGTTTCATCATAATTCGGCACAAATTCCTGAGAGAAAGAAATACCGATAACCAATAAAAGCCCCAAAATGATTAAAAAGCAAATAAATTGATTCATAGTCCATGACTCCTGATTAATTTTTATTCACCAGTTACTTTTCCTAACTCGATATACTGCAAATTTTATTGTTTACACCCCTGAGCGTTCATCCCTAAATGAATTAAGTAACTCATGGCCGGGACCAGAAGCACCAGCATCTCAAAAAACAGTCCTTCGATAGAATTGAGCGCTCCAGTTTTTCGTAATAAGCCATAAATCCCAAAAGAAATGGCCAGACTCAGCGCAAGCCAGGGAAATTCACCATAAACAATCGTCAAATAAACAACACCAATTGCCGCAATCCCTACGGCAGTCCATTGTCCAGTCCGTAAACGTTCCCGCAAAAAAATAACCCCAAGCAGGACCACTACCAAAGGATTGATGAAATAGCCCAGGCTACTCTGAATAATATAGCCAGAATTTACAGCCCAGATATCGATAAACCAATTTAATCCCGGTATCAAAGCAGAAATGATGAAAGTTTCACTTTATTTTTAATCTCTGTTTCGATAGATAACTGTAATAGCCTGTTTTTACCAAAATTTATCAAAAAATTAAAATTCCAATTGACAATTTCCATGAAAAAGGATATATTAAATTTGATATATCAAATACTCCTTTTCTGGGAATGAAATTCGATTCTAATTTCTGGAACAACTTCAGTTACGCAATACACACGACTCTGCCACGATATATTCGAAACGAATGAATGTCCACTATTCCCGACGACAGCCTGAATTTTAAGATCTTTTTTAAATTTATATTTTAATTTTAACAAAGCTCAACTAATTTAGGAGGACATAACAATGTTTAAAATTCGTTTATCTTTACTTTTTGTACTTATTTTTGTTATAATCATGAGTTTTAATTGTCAAAAAGCCAAAGGGCCGACTGGACCCGCACCAGATAAAACAGCCCCAACAGTCCAGATCACAAATCCCGCCGATAAATCAAATATTTCCGGAACAGTTCTCATTCAGGCTACCGCCAGCGACAATATTGGGGTGACAAAAGTCGAATTTTTGGTCGATAATGTTTCCGAAAATATCGACAGTGCTCAACCCTGGGAGTATAACTGGAATTCATCGAAGGTTACCGATGGAAGCCATACCATTACCGCAAAAGCCTATGATGAGGCAGGCAATTCGACGACAGCAACCGTTGTTACCATAACCGTTAAAAATGCATTTGAAATTTCCTTTAGCAATGCTGTTTTTACCGCTATTATAATAGATGTCACCGGTATTATCGATTCCCGAACAATTCAACCCGGAGCTAAGGAGACTTTTCAATTTGCCAGTAACCCCGGCCAGGTTATTTACTCAGCCTCAACTTCAGGAAAAACATCACAGGGAGATCGGGTTGGATTAAATATGGTCTGGAATGATACCGTTAATGTTGCTAATAAATCCAGTGAAGCCATAAATTTGATCATTGGACCAGCCTATTTTTTCCTATTTATTACAAACTCCGGACTGAGTCGCTTAACCCCACTTTATGTTAACTGGGGAACGGTTGACCAAACCCAGGATAATATTCTTATTCCCAACGATAATATTACCTACCATATTGGCTATTACAAAGCTTTCGCCAATACCGAAATTCGAATGCATCTGGAGCAATCGCCATTAAGTTATGTTTTCTGGAAAAATGGAACACAATTTAATTTTACCTATACCAATAATCAAACGATTACTTTGCTTAATACGAGCTACCTGACGCTCAATAAAGCACCTGGTAATACTTCACCATTTACAGGTAAACAACCGGCGCTGATGATGCCAAATCAACCAATGAAATCCCATCAAATGCCTGAAAACGTCTTAAACCACTATGGAAAAAGCCTCGAATAGTCTTCGCTCAATTTATACCCCCCCTCTAAAAAGCAGGATCATTTATTAACCAGCCTCAACCGCTGCTTTCCCTGACTTTAAAAACCTTCCCCAATTTGGATCAAAATTCAAATAGCTTTTTTTTACTTTTTCATTCTCCAATAAAATCTTGTTGACATTTTCATTAAGATTTTGTATTTTGTTGTCTTTTTGCATTACAAAATTTTAATTATACGCATTAAATCTTGAGTTGAACTACTAAATGATGAACACAGAATAACGAGAAGGATCTTTCAATATGGAATTTAAGAAAATACCAGGAACGAATATTGAAATTTGTGAAGACCTACCAGCAAATTGTCATATTAAACATGCATTATTTGATTTTGATGGAACTATTTCAATGCTCCGTGACGGTTGGCAGGATGTGATGGTTCCCATGATGGTCGATGAACTGATGGAAGCACCGGTTGAAAAAGAAAAGATCGCCAAACTTGAAGCCAGTGGAATCAGCAAAGCCGAGGCCGTTCAGCAAGTACAAAAAGGTGTCGAAGCGGTTGTCATCGATTTCGTCGAACTTTTGACTGGAAAAGAAACGATATTCCAGATGATGCAATTTGCTGAAGAGCTCCAAAAACGGGGTACCCCGCCATTGACTCCTTTAGAATACAAAAAAGAATACTACCGACGTCTGGATCCCATCGTGGATACCCGCAAAGCAAAATTAACCCGCGGTGAAATGACTCAGGAAGAAACCCGCGTCCCGCTTTCAATCAATTTTTTGCACGAACTGCAACAACGTGATGTCAAGTTATATCTGGCCAGTGGGACTGATGAAGAATATGTCAAAAAAGAAGCGGAAACAATTGGGACGGCTCATCTTTTTACGGGTGGTATCTGGGGCGCACGAGATGATTATAAAAGCTTCAACAAGGCCAAAGCTATCAAGATGATAATTGAAAAAAATAATCTGAAGCCAAATGAAATTTTGGTAACCGGTGATGGTATTGTGGAAATTGAAAATGCCCGGGAATTCGGTGGCATCGCAATCGGTGTTTACACCAATGAAGGAAATCGGTATAATATGAACAAACGCAAACGGGAACGTTTAATTAATGCCGGTTCGCATATTATTATGCCTGATTTTACCCATTATCGTGAATTAGTGAACTATCTTTTTAATAATGTAAAATAATTTGAATTTAAATCTGGCAGTTCAATAAAATGCTCCTGAACCTGAAAGCAACTGATTAATCATTCAATGAATGAGCCCGCTCTAAAAAGAATGCTTTTGCCATTCTGAACCCGTCGAATGCGCTCAGGTTAAACTTAGCGCGGCGGCGTGACGAATCTATAATTTTCAAAGACGGATGCGATTCTTCGCTTCACTCAGAATGACAGAATCTTACCTTTTTAGAGTGGGCTCATTGATAGTTCTGTGTAAAACAGGTTCAGGAGATTTTCCTGAAACTTTCAAAAAAAAATGGAGAGGAAAAAATTATGCCTTATCCAATCTTTGATCGAAAGAAACTCCATATAAAACCGCTGAATGAGCGTGTTCATGATATGACTGTCGATAATCTGCTGCCCCAGGGAACTCCTCCACCTGTAATTCCGGCTGACAAAATGAATATGATAAAAAGGATAGCGCGTCGAATTGAACATGCCATCGCCCATAATAAGTCGATTATCATCAGTTATGGTGCTCATCTGATTAAAAATGGTTTAGGACCAATTCTAAATCGGTTTATTGAAAAAAAGCTCGTAACACATCTGACCACCAACGGTGCCGGTACGATTCACGACTGGGAATTAGCCTATCACGGAAAATCTACGGAGAACGTTCGGCGATATATCGGTGAAGGACAATTTGGTATCTGGGAAGAAACGGGTCGTTATATTAATTTGGCGCTCACTTTAGGTGCCGCCGAAGGCAAGGGATATGGTGAATCACTTGGTGAAATGATTGAACAGGAGAAATTAATCATTCCCCTGACTTCAAGCCTCTCCGAAGAATTACAAAAAAATTTAAAAAACAAAAATTTTGATAACACACTGGGTGCACGGGCAGAATTACTGGCCTATCTGGAAGAGTATCAAATAAAGCCGGGGGTAATCGATCTGCCCCATCCATTCAAACAATTTAGTGTTATCAGAACAAGTTATCTTCATCATATTCCCCTGTGTATTATGCCAGGAATTGGGTATGATATTATTTATAATCACTATTTGAATAATGGCGCCGCTATCGGAAAAACTGCAGTTCAGGACTTCATGACTTTTACTCAGGCCCAATTGAATCTGGATGAAGGGATTTATATTTCCATTGGCTCATCGATTATGTCTCCCATGACTTTTGAAAAAGCGCGCGCCATGGCCCGCAATATTGCTATTCAGGAAGGACGTTCACTGGATGATACGGCGATTATTGTGAATGACATTCAACCCGTTGGTGAAGATTGGAAGATCGAACCGGGTAAAGACAGCCCGGCCTATTATCTCCGTTTTCTGAAAACTTTCCGACGGATGCATGGAAATTTCGAATATATTGAACTCGACAATCGGGAATTTTTACTAAACTTATTATATTTATTGGAATAGACGATGCATTCTTTTTCACTGGATTCAATCGAAAATATCTTAAAAAATATTCGCCAAAAAAAAATTGCCGTAATTGGTGATTTTTTTCTGGATAAATATCTCATTATCGATCCGTCGCTGGCGGAAATTTCCCTGGAAACAGGTAAAATTTCCAACCAGGTTGTTCAGATTTATCACAGCCCGGGGGCAGCCGGTACTGTTACATCCAATCTTGTCGCATTGGGAGTGGGAAAAATCTATGCAATTGGCGCCATCGGAAATGATGGCACCGGCTTTGAATTAATCGATGATTTGACCCGGCTAAATGTCGATCATCGCTATTTAATTCGCGATAATTCTATTTTCACACCAACCTACACCAAACCGATGAAGATAATGGGGCAAAAGCGCGAAGAACAGGAAAGGCTCGATATCAAGAATAGAAAGCCGCTGCCACCTGAAATTGAAAATCAGGTATTAGAACATCTGGACGACGGCATCAACAAGGTTGATGGCCTGATCGTCGCCGATCAGGTTGAAGAACTGAATCATGGCATCATTACGGATAAGGTTCGTGCCCGAATTTCTGAATTGGGCGTTCAGCATCCTGAAAAGGTAATTTTCGCCGATTCGCGCAACCGGATTGGTTTATTTCGGAATGTCATGATTAAACCCAATAAATTTGAAGCACATTACGCCCTTTTTCGGGAATCCAAAAAAGCCATTCCCATTGAACTGGCGAAAGATCTTGGAATAAAATTGAATCATCTCACCAACCGGCCTGTTTTTGTGACGCTTGAGAAAGATGGCATTCTGGTTTGTGCCGATGAAAAAGCAATCCAAATCCCGACACTTCCAGTTACCGGTGAAATCGATCCGGTTGGCGCTGGTGATTCAGTCGCCGCCGGGATTGTGGCGTCATTATGTACGGGAGCCTCACTTGAACTGGCGGCGTTCATGGGTATGGTGGTGGCTTCGATCACCATTCAAAAAATTGGCACTACTGGCACAGCTTCACCGGCTGAAATTCGACAGCGAATTCAAGAATATCAGGATTAGATCTGCTTCTTTCCTGTATTATTTAAAAAAGTACCCCGGTTTATCCCTTCCATATAAAAAACCAAATTTATAAAATAATCGTCATTTACGTTGATAATATTTAAATAATTTCTCCCCGCTTCGGTATAAATTATGCCAGCTTTATTGAAAAAAACCGAATAGTCCAGGAGAAAGAAAGAATGCTTCTGAAAGTATTTTATATTACATTTTTCAGCTTCGTAACAATGCTGTTTTATTGTGCTTATCCACCCTATATGTACGATGAAACAACCCCGGAACGTTATGAAACACCGACATCATCATCGCGGAGAAATTTTAACGCCTATGCGCAATTAAGTCAAAAATTATATGAAGAGATTAGATCCTACATTGGAACGCCATATAAACGCGGTGGAACGTCGCATTTTGGAATGGATTGTTCAGGATTGGTAATTACTGTTTATAAAAATGCCTATGGCATGAACTTGCCACACAACTCAACCGCGCTATCCGATTATGGTCAAAAAATACCGCTACGAAAAGGAAAATTTGGTGATTTAATATTTTTTTCAGATCGCCTTGATAAACGCGTGACACATGTGGGAATTTATTTATATGATACCAAATTTGTTCATAGCAGCTTCAGTCGCGGGGTAATCATTTCCGATCTTGCTACTGAAAAATATTACCAGCAACGATATGTCGGAACCCGGCGTATCACATATTTCTAAATGAAAATCTAAAAAAAAAACTGCATTTATCACATTTCTTCTCAAACACCTTTCCTTATAGCACTTTCAACGCAAGGACATGCCTATCCGGTTGTACAAATTTCGACCAACTGAACGAGAAACGGCCATAAGACCCTCTAAAATAAATACCAAAATTGAACCAATTTAAAACCGATTGAAATATCATTTTTCGTTTTCATCTGATAACTTACGCTAAAAATTAAAAAATTTTAATGGATATGACTTCTCATCAGCAACTCCGATAAGACTTGAATGCGATGTTTTTATTTCAAGATAAGAAAAATGAGTTTAAATAAACAAAAAGGGGCAGCTTTAAATTAACTATTTGAAATATTTTTATATAAAACAAAGGATTTCATGACTTTTTCAATAACCTGTGTGTTGAATATGGCACCAATTTTTAACAATGTGCCTTGCATTGATTCGATTTAAAAATGAATCATTTCATTGTTCCAGATCGACTCAATTTTACTGAATTGTCTAATTGTGAACCAAAATTATCGTCCTAAAAGCAGCCATCTCAAGGGAAAAGGGAATTTTTTTTGGCATACATATTGCTTCCCCATAGTCTGGCTTTTAGAACATGCAACTAAATATAGGAATTTGAGCAAGGAGCTATGATGGAAGAGCGACGACGTTTTGTTCGGCATCCAATAGGCATTCCCCTGACCTTTAAAGTTCTTGATAATGATAAGTACAGCCTAAGCCAGACCACCGACCTGAGTGATTTTGGAATTTCGTTCCTGACTGAAGAGAAAATCTCTGACGGGCAGATTATTGAAATTCATCTCAATTCAACAAAAACTCACCTTCATGCAAAAGCTATTGTCAAATGGCAAATATTTTCAAAACAGGAAAATAAATACCGTGTTGGCGTTATGTTTATTGATCGGCAGGATGGTTTTCGTGCAAAAATGGTAGAACAAATATGCCATATTGATATGTATCGATCGCGAAAAATGCGTGAAGAAAAACGTGAAATCCCCTACAATGAAGCTGCTTTCGAATGGATTAACTATTATGGAAAAAGTTTTTCTGAAGGAAATCTTGATTACAATTGGGAAGCAGCTTAATTATCCCTCAAAATCGTTCACAGGTTTAAGGTTCGTTTAAACAGAATGATTTTAAAAAACTTCAATAAAATCAATAAGTTAAAAAGCATTAATTGTGAGCCTTTACCTATTAAACCTGTGAACGATTGCTATTTCAAAAATTAGAGTCGTAAATTTTCAAGAAATGTAACCGCATCTTTTATGTCCTGAAATGGATTGTTACCGACTTCGCGTTCGATGGTAAAAAATCCATCATATCCAGAACCTCGCAAAACATTTATAAATCCAGGGAAATCCACCTGGCCTTTACCGAGTGGAACTTCTTTAAAATAATCATCAATATCGATATTATCCGGATTCTCTCCAGCGAAAAAGTGATAAATTTTTACCGGCGCAATTTTTTGTAATTGAATTCCGTCTTTTGCATGAACATGGACAATATATTTTTTTAAATTTTCCGCAGCATAAACAGAATCTTCACCAGTCACCATTCGCAAATTGGCCGGATCAAAATTCACGCCTAATGCTTTGGAATTAATCGCCTCAATAAATTTTTTCAAAGTCAATGAAGCCTCGGGGCCAGTTTCAATCGCAAAGGTTACCCCCGCCTTTTCTGCATACTTTGCCAACTCAGCACAGGCATTAAAGAGTATTCGATACACAGGATCAACTTCATCTACCGGAATTGTACCAATATGGGTGGTCACAATATTGGTTTCCAAATCCACCGCCATATCAATTGCTTTTTTAATTTGCCGGATTTTTTCAGGATTTTCTTCAGCTTTTTCCAGTCCAAAACCACCGAAATCACCACAAAGCGCGCTAACCGTCAGTCCGAAGGATCGGATATAAGAGAGAAGATTTTTGCGTTGCTGGACTGATAATTGATCCGGATGGGTTTCCTTACGCGTATAAATCTGAATTCCCTTTGCACCGACCTCAGCAGCTTTGACAATTCCATCATAAGTCGAAAGCCGAAACGACTCTACCATCACACCGATTTTTAAATGATTCATTCTGCCTCCATAGGTGATAATAATTCATAATTTACCAGGATTAATTTATCACCGGGAATCATTAAATGCAAGTAATTTCAAAACAAATTTATTTCAGGTTAAAAATTATCACGGCACCAGTTCAGGGGGTGATATTACTTGTCGCCGCGCGAACGATTCGAATTTTTACTTTGATTTGAGTTAAAAGTTTTTTATATTTTATCATAATTAACTTAAAATTTCACATAAAAACACATCTATTATTAAAACGATGAAAACAAAAATCATTCTGGCAACCCGAAATCAGGGAAAAATTAGAGAAATTCAATCCATGTTGGATAGTAACTATTTTGAAATCAAAAGCTTAAGTCAATATCCAGAAATTCCGGAAGTGATTGAAGATGGGATTACTTTTCAGGAAAATGCCTTAAAAAAAGCAACCGCTATTTTCGAAGCAACCGGTATCCTGTCCCTGGCTGATGATTCAGGACTGGAAGTAGATTATTTAGATGGAAAACCGGGGGTATTTTCCAGTCGTTTTGCCGGAGAAGAGGCAACTGATATGGATAACAATCGAAAATTACTGAACCTGTTAAATGGAGTCCCGCGAACCAAAAGGACAGCGCGTTTCCGCTGTGTCATGATTTTAAAAACCCCGAAGCAAACCTACTCCTTTGACGGAACCTGCGAAGGGATTATCATTCACGAACCCCGCGGCAAAAATGGTTTCGGCTATGATCCACTTTTCTATGTTCCGGAATATCAACAAACTTTTGCTGAACTGGATTCGCAAATTAAAAATCAAATCAGTCATCGCGGAATTGCCCTGCGAAAAGTAATCGAACTCCTCAAAAATTGGGAAAAAAATCCTTGACTTTCTGTTTAATTTGCCTTATATTTAAATTATCGTATAAACAAAATTTCGGGGCGTAGCGCAGTCCGGGTAGCGCACCTGCTTTGGGAGCAGGGAGTCAGGGGTTCAAATCCCTTCGCCCCGACAGATGAGGGATAAATTTTAATTTATCCCTTTTTTATTTTAATAAAAGCCATATCCTTCCTTCAAAACAGAACTATTTCCCCCATTTTTTTCTAGCTTTTAAAATTTCATTCAGGAATATATTAAGCAAATTGACCACCTTGCAGGTATTTTATGCATATTATTCGTGTGTCATGAAATGCCTGGATTTAAAAAATAAATCTTGATGACAAAATCGTTCACTTAATTACGTTTCTAATTGTTAGCACAGATTCACTACTTTTTAAAGTTAATCTGTTGATCGTCGAAAATCAATACGACCAATTTAGGGTATCTCTCTACTTAAATTTAATGCTTGCAGTCAAGCCGAGATATTCAAAAAACATCGAAACTCGTTTGAGCGTGGCTCATAAATTGTAAAATATAGAATGGAATTTAGGTAAGCAAAACATGTTAATGAACCGAGTTTTAATTGTTGATGATGAAGAAGAGATTTTAAGATCATTAAATAATTTCCTTAAAGAAGAATTTACTGTATTTACAGCCAATAGCGGTGAAAAAGGGTTAAAAATATTAAACGAGCACGACATCCACGTGATTATCGCGGATCAACGGATGCCAGGGATGACTGGCACTGAATTTTTGAGTCGCGCCAAAGATATTTCACCGGATACAATTCGCATTCTGCTAACGGGTTATTCGGATGTTGATGCCATTATCGATGCCATTAACCGGGGTGAAATTTACCGGTACGTGTCAAAGCCATGGTACCCGGAAACATTACAACGCGAATTAAGGGAAGCCTGTGATCGATATAATTTAACAATAGAAAACCGAAAACTTCAGGCAAAATTAAATGAATTAAATCAAAAATTAAAAGAAAAAGTAAAATTTCGAACCCGGGAATTAAAAAAAACCAGGATCGTTCAAAAACAGACGGAAGTCAAATACCGGAAGCTCTTTAATACGGCCTCTGAAGGTTTTCTCATTCTGGATCATTCAGGGCGAATTCTGGATGTCAACGAAGCCCTGTTACAATTGCTTGCAATGAAGCGGAGTTCTATCCTGAAACAAAAATTCTGGCGACTTACCAATCTCAAAGTAACCAATTTAACAGGTTTGATCCAAAATTTTCGCGATCTGATTCATGAGAAGAGATCAAACTTCAAGCAGATGACCCTAGAAGTCTATAATTCCCTGAATAGCCGCTTCATCCTCGACTATCATGCCAATCTGGTTAGCACGAAAAGTGGGCTCAAACTCATTTTTGTCGCGATTCGGGACATGACTTCGTATAAAAAGGCAACGGATAACTTAAAAGAATCAGAAGAAAAATTTCGAAACCTGGCCGAATACTCGCTACAGGGAATTTTCATCTTTCAAAATAATCATTTCGTTTATCTGAACGATATGATTAGCCAGATTGCTGAAATCCCGAAAACAGAATTATTAAAAATGGATCAAACCCAACTTATTCAAAAACTAAAACCAACGCCGTATCATTGGTCAGCTAAAGATCTGGAATCACTCACGACAGGAATACTTCCGGAAGGACGATTTGAAATGTCAATAATT
Organism: Caldithrix sp.; assembly: GCA_020722815.1. Taxonomy (GTDB): domain Bacteria; phylum Zhuqueibacterota; class Zhuqueibacteria; order Thermofontimicrobiales; family Sulfurfontimicrobiaceae; genus DYKB01. The sequence goes on from DYKB01000011.1 coordinate 31,774, forward strand.
AATGGATTGGGAGAAAAAGTCTTTCTGGAAATTATCCAGCATTCGCTCAATTATCAAGGAAGTCCGGCTTTTCAAGGCGCTATCATTGATATAACCAAACGTAAAGAGCACGAAAAGGAACGTGAGGAGCTTTTAAACGAATTATCAAATCGAAATGGTGAATTGGAGCGGTTTGTTTATACCGTTTCGCATGATTTAAAAACGCCACTGGTTACCGTTAAAGGGTTTGCCGGACTGTTAGAACAGGATATTAAGAAAAATGATGTAACAAATATTTCATCAGATATTTATCATATTAATCGCGCCTGTGATCGGATGCAAAAATTGATACAGGATTTACTGGAATTGTCTCGAATTGGACGCCTGGTAAATCCACCGGAAGACATCGAATTCGAGGAAATATTAAACGACGCACTGGAACAGGTTCAGTCCATGGTGGAAAAGAATGGAATAAAAATCATCATCAATCGTCCTTTTGGAATCGTGAAAGTTGACCGGCAGCGAATCGCAGAAGCGATGATTAATTTACTGACAAATGCCATAAAATTCATGGGAAACAACCAAAATCCAACAATCGAGATTGGTACCGGTTTACTCGATGAGACAAAATATTTTTATGTCAAAGACAATGGAATTGGCATCAATCCCAAATATTTCCAAAAAATCTTTAATCTTTTTGAGCAAATTAAAACAATCCATGCCGAAGGCACGGGAGTTGGACTTACCATCGTGAAGCGAATTATTGAATTGCATGGTGGTCGAATTTGGGTTGAATCGGAAATCGGAAAAGGGAGCCTCTTTTGCTTTACATTAGGAGAAAAGAAGAATAGATATGATATTTAGTGCCGTTTTGGTAAGAAATTTGATACATTAAATGAATTTTTGCTTATCATTGTTGAATATTAAATGTTTCATCCTTTCGAACAGTATCCATTCAATCAATCGGGCAAAAATTAAAGTGCCGGCGGGGGCAATAAATTCGAGACACAATCCGTTCGTAAAACAGGCCAGGATATTGAACTGAATACATCACGTCCAGGCTTGGGTTGGCTATAGAAATCTCAATCTTAGTTCTTTAAAAATTAAATCATGAAGTTTAAATTGGAATCATTAAAAATGGAATGTAAATAACAGGATGAATAGCTTGGATAAGTAAACAGCAAAAAATTATAGTCTATTTAATCCTGAACAAATAAATCCATGGAGTTAGACGAATGGCAGGACGCGCGATGACGTTGTTTTTAATTGAAGATGATGATGCTCATGCAGAGCTGATCATTCGAATTTTGCGGGATGAAGGCTTCGCGGATCTCATTTTCCGGGTACAGGATGGCGAAGAAGCCCTGGATTTCTTATTTCATCAGGGAAAATATTGTGATGCTTCGAAATATCCCACTCCCGATATTATCCTTTTAGATTTAAGACTGCCGAAAGTTGATGGACATGAAGTATTGACAATTATTAAAAAAGATCGACGTCTGCGAACTATTCCCGTGGTCGTCCTCTCATCTTCCGATAGTCCGCGAGATCTAAAACTGGCAGCCGAAAACTATGTGAACAGCTACATTACAAAACCACTCGATTTACTAAAATTTCAAAAAATGCTCAAAGAATTAGGCGCTTACTGGTTAACTTGGAATCGTCACCATTTTCAAGAGCAAAGAGAACATCATGTCTGAAACACATAATTCAACGGTGTTACTAGTAGAGGATGATCCAGGGCATGTTGAATTAATCAAACGAATGTTCCTCAATTATCATCAATCCTGGGAAGTTATTACCTGTGAAACGCTTGCGGAAGCCAGGGAATTCATCCAGTCACATTCACCCCATGCGATTTTAATGGATTATAAACTTCCTGATGGTACCGGTATTAATTTTTTGTCAGAACTACAGCAAAATACGATTTTGCCATTTCCGATACTAATCCTGACATCACATGGAAACGAGGAACTCGCAGTTCAGGCTATTCGTCTCGGTGCAGAAGATTATATTGTTAAATCAGCGGAAGGTTTCCGGGTTTTACTTCAACGGCTGGAACAGGCCATTTTACACTGGCAGGATAAAAAGGAAAAGCTCGAATTACAACAACAGTTAAATTGTTCAGAGGCACAATTGCGGGCTTACCTGGGAGCAACATCCGATCTTTTTTGTCATATTAATTTACAGGGTAAACTTGAGTTCATAAATGAAGGTGGAATTCAATTATTAAAATGCACATACGAGGATCTGAAGAATAAAAATTGGCTTAAATTTATTAAAGACATCAGCCGAAAAAAATTACAGGATGAACTCAAAAAATTAAATAAAGGAATTGGTATTCGAAACATCCCTATCGAAGTGATAAATCACTCAGGGGAAACCCGCTTTCTGGAAGTGAGTGCCGACCTTTTAAAAGTGGGACAGGAAATTCAGGGCTATATCGTGACCGGACGTGACGTCACCATTCGAAAAAAGTCAGAAATGGAGCGTGAACAGCTCTTAAAGGAACTGAATCAACGGGTTAAAGAACTTTCCTGTCTTTATAGTCTTGGAAATGCAAATGTTCAAAATTATAATTTAGATGATTTTCTTTCTACGATTACAAAAAATATTGCCCAGGCGATGAAATTTCCCGAGCAATCAAATGCAAAAATCGTTATAAATGGAAAAGAGTTCACTTCTAACATTAAAAATTTCAAAAAAGCAGTACCTTATCGAGCTGATATTGAAATTCAATCCGGTAGTATCGGTTTTCTGGAAGTCCAGTACAAGCAAAATTTTGATTTTTCCAATGAAGAGAGACATTTCATTCAGGAGACCGCGAAAAGATTAGGGCAAATTATCGCCCACTGTAAAACTCAAAAAGAGTTAACCAAATCTGAACGTAAATATCGCAGTCTGATTTACCACATGCAGGATGGGATGATGCTGCTATCCGAATCTGGTAAGATTCTGGAGGTAAATCCGGCCTTTTTGGAAATTATTGGCGCTGAACACGCCAATCTCGATAATATCATTATTTCCGAGCTTTTTCAACTCCCCCAGGTAGAAGAAATGGGTTTAAGTGTTTCAAACGAAGAAGAATTTCTAAAAGATTTTCCCGTCGTGATGAATACATTAAACGGGAAAAAGAAAATTGTTGAAATGACTTCAAAGCCCATTACTGATGAAAACGGGAATATTCTGTTCAGTGAAATCATTATTCACGATGTAACGGCGAAAAAGAAGTTAGAAACTGAGCTCATCCAATCCCAAGCAAAGGCTGAAGAAGCAAATCGGCTGAAAACTGCATTTTTTCATAATATTTCACATGAATTGCGAACCCCACTCAATTCGATTCTCGGTTTCTCCCAACTGCTATCACAAAAAGAACTGCCAGATGATGTCCGAGAAATGATCGATTACATCATTCTAAGTAGCACTAATTTAAAAGCAATCATCGATGATTTATTGGATATTACAAAAATTGAAGCCGGCAAAACGACCGTCAATCTCGCCCCGGTTATGACTTATGAATTGGTCAAATTTTTAAAAAATGAATTCAAGAAAGAAATAACTGAAAAAAGGCTCCATTTTGAAACACGTATCAGTTCTCAGGTTCCGAAAATATTTATTTCCGACAATTTGCGCCTGCAGCAGATTTTGACAAATCTGCTATCGAATGCAATTAAATTCACCCAAAAAGGCAAAGTTAGTTTTTCAGTCGATTTATCGGGCTCAAAACTATTATTTGCTGTTTCAGATACCGGTATCGGCATCGCCACAGAAAATCAACAACGGATTTTCGACGATTTTGTTCAACTGGATAATTCTGACACCAAAGAATATGGTGGAATTGGGCTGGGATTGGCTATTTCGAAACGGATTGCCGATCTACTCGAGGGCGAAATATGGGTCAGGAGCCAGGTCGGAAAAGGAACCACATTCTTTGTCACTATTCCATTACATGGTGCAGAGGCCAACAAGACTGACGTTGATAAAATTGACGGCGAAGATGATTCCCCTGTTCCGGTTAATACTCCTAAAACCATTCTCTATGCAGATGACGAACCGCTCAGTCGGAAACTGGTAGAAAATGCTGCAAAATCATGGGGCTGGAATATTATTTCCGTTTCAAATGGCAAAGAGTTACTGGATACTTTATTTACCGTCTTTGTCGATCTGATTTTAATTGACATGCAAATGCCTGTTTATAATGGATTTGAAACTGCCAGAAAAATAAAAAATAATCCCTATCATAAAAATATTCCCATTATTGCCCTGACGGCGCTATCTCAGGAATCAAATAAACAACTGGCGCTGGAGGCTGGTTGTAATGATTATCTTACCAAGCCACTTGATTTAAAGCTCCTTAAATCAACCGTGGAAAAATGGATAAATCAGACAGAATTGGAATTGGCTAAAACAACAAAATAAATTTATTGATAGCAATAAAAGCATCGCAAAGTGGAACCGCAATCGAATTCAGGTGATTTTTTCCCGTTCCAGGTCCCCGGTTCAGCGTTTAACATGAACCCGGAACCATGAATCCATTAACGAAACTGGTTTTCCAAAAACTAAGTCAATCAAATTACTTAAAAAAACTAAGTTTGTGGATGTAATAGCATCAATAAAAATTCTGACTATCGGCGAACAAAATGTGCGAAAATAATACCGGCAGAAAATGTATATTTTATACTTTCACCTGATCCCCGACTTTTTCCTGCCATTGATGAATTTCACCTGATAATTTACTGATGATGTCTTGATAATGTCCTGAATCAAACAAATTAATTGTTTCGCCTGGGTCCTTTTCCAGATTAAAAAGTTGATTCTTATCCAGATCACTCAGGCAAAGTTTCCAGCCATCTGGCGAAACAATCGTTCGAATCGACGATGAAAAAGCTCTTTTCATCAATTCAGAATCATCAAAACGCATTGAATAAGTGCCTCGCGCATATTTTACAGCCGGATTCCATTCAATAAAGACTGGATCAGACTTTATTGTTTCTCCACGAATAAATGGCATTAAACTCACCCCCGGCAGTGATCTCATTTCACGACAGCTCATCAAATCCAGCAGGGTTGGGAGTAGATCAATATGACTGACTGGATTTTCGATGATATTTTGCTTTGAATGCATTCCAGGAACACGTATCAACCAGGGGACTTTAGCAGATTCTTCATACATCACAGTCTTCGCCAGCAGATGATGCGCTCCCATCATAGCACCATGATCACTGGTATAGACGACGATGGTATTTTCACTTAAACCAAGATCTTCAAGTGCTTTTAAAATCGCGCCGACACTTAAATCGACCTGGGTTACCAATCCCCAATAATTAGCTATTAACCGGCGCCAGCCATTTTCGGTCTTTAAATCATGACCTTCAACGCCTTCACGCCGGTATCTTTCTCGTAAAAATCGATATCGCAGGGGTTCATTATCTTCCAGCGGATCATTAAAATTAAGTGGGAGCATTATTTCGTCAGGCGAATGGGCAGCATTCAATGGGCCATAAAAAGGCATGTGCGGTTCCAGAAAATTGATATATAACCTGAAATTCTAAAATGAATCGTTTTCGCTGAAGTCTTAACCCCCTCTGTTTCTCCCCCATTTTCAAAAAGCGAAAATGGGGGAGAGAATCCCGCTTTATCTCCCCCAAATTCCGCTTTTGGGAATTTGGGGGAGGCAGGAGGGGGTACTCCATTGATTCTGAACATCAAAAATTTCCATTTTAGAATTTTAGGTATAAAATGAAAGGATCTTTTTGATACTGTTTTAAAAAATCAATCGCTTTTAATTCAAGGAATTTGGGTTTACAATGTTCAAGAGGAAGCTTCGATGCCAAACCGCGACTAAAAATGCCCCGTTCAGAATCCGGCTGATAGCCTTTCTCAAGTAAAAATTGATGATAACAACTTCTCGTACTTTTATCGCGCCCCTCCCGATAGTACCGCACGTATCCATCCTCAATACTTTCCCACCCATGGAATCCATGCTGTACAAAAATTTCATCCCCCAGGTGCCATTTCCCCATATAGGCTGTTCGATAATCCGGATCGTTCAGAATTTCCGGAAAACAGGGGATATTTTCTGGCAAAGGAATATTATTCTCGGTACAGCCATTCTGATGTGACCAGAGACCGGTCATTACCGTCGCGCGTGACGGTGTACAAACAGGTTGAGTGACATAAGCATTTTTAAATATAATGGATTCACTGGCTAACTTATTCAGATTTGGCGCTTCAATTTTTGAATTTCCATAAACTTTCATTGTATCAGCCCGTTGTTCATCCGTCCAGATAAATAAAAGATTAGGTTTTCTACTATTTTTTCGACACCGAATGAGATTAATTGAAAAGCCGGCAGCGGCGGATATTTTTAGAAAATCACGCCGTGAAACTGTTTTGTCGCTGCTCATCTTCATTCCTCTTATAAAATTAACTTATTAAATTAAATATAATGAGTTCACGCTAAAAAAGCTGGCTCATCTCATTAAATTTAAAAATCCAATTTTATCGAATAAGCAATAAATAATAAATAATAAACATTAACCTTCCTAATTTCAAGTTTTTATTTATAGGGTAAAAAAAATGAGTGATTGATTTGATGATGGCATGTTAAAATGTATCAAATTTAGTGATCAAAAATTGAGAACGAAAAGGTGAAGAAAAATTCGATTGGCAGGTTTATTCGGATTTACGGAATAAATAAAGCTGAGAAACTCATTGTTTTTCATAAACATAAATCATACAGGCATCGCCTTCCTGATAAGGACGACGAAGCCAATCACTGAAACGGGCGACAACTTTAAAATTCACCTCACGGCCCAGGTTTTCCAGCTCCTGTGCCGTAATCCAATGATATTTAATCGGTGGAAATTTCCACTCCCGAAGAACGGTACCATCCCCTTCAATCTCTTCAAGACGCTGATAATGCGTCGATAGCTGATTTTGCCAATCATAGGCATCTTTAACAAATAATCGGCATTTATTTCCAGTGGTTGGGTTGATGACAGTTTTTTGCAGTTGTTCAAGACCTTCTGTAATGTCCCCTGTTGGGGGTCCTAGAAGAAATAAAACCAGATTTCCCTTTGGATTTAAATGTTTATTGCATGAAGCAAAAATTTGTTGTTGTTCTTCCTTTGATTGAGCCAATTCAAAAGTACGATTGGGAATGATAATCGTATTAAATTTAATTCCTAATTCAAATTCATTTATCTTTGACTTCTTTAAAATCACCGAAGAGGCATCCGGATGAAGTTCACGTTTTGATTCAGCCACGCGTAACATCGCTTCTGAACTATCCAATCCAACAATTGGAACGCCAGCAGTCGCAATCTCCCAGGTTGTTCGACCGGTGCCACAGCCTAACTCGAGGACAGGGCCATCATTCCGTTTTGCCTGATTAATCCAAAAAGGTATATCACCTTTAAATGTTTGTATCCAATCGTAAACTTCTGCCAGGGCATCAAAGAGTTCATCAACCATACTGAGCTATCCTTATGCTGTTTGGATGATGGATACAGAGATTTTTCCATCAGTACCCATTCATTTTTTTGTCTGCACTTAAAATTATAACGAATTATCTCGAAAAAAAATATAGAAATAGAGCAAACTGCGATCGTGTTGCAGTTGCAAAAATTATTTAATTAGCAAGCTTTATGCCACCTGGTAGATATTTGAAAGTTTCTTTTGGCGGTTGATACCAATCATGTCATTTGCCAGAAAATAATTTATTAAAATACCATTTTCTTCCGCTGCAACTCTTACTAAATTTACTTAATCGCGATGGATTCAACCCTAAAGTCCAATAACTATCAGGTTAATATTATAAGTCATCAAAAGAACCAGTTTTAAATTTTTTCATTAAAATCCAGGTCAAAAATCGCTAATTTGATCCAATGGTTGGTAATTCTTCAGGCTTCTGGCTGGCAAATTTTAACAACAGACATTGTAAAATTGACTCCGGCGCCTCATAGTCCAGCGAAGAGAAAGTCGTTGTCGTGCGACGAAAAGAATTGGCATCAATTAAAATGCGATAAAGGCGTTCTTCTCCAAATTTGCAAACAACAACGCCATCTTTAGGGGTTTCACACACATAAATGCCTTTCCCTAAAAATACGCCCATATATGATTTACCGGGTTCGGATGGATCAAATAGTTTCATGGAATCACCAAATAAAAGTTCATTGATATGGCCGGGTTGAGCGACTGCAATATTTTGTAAGCGAAGTTGATTCCGGATTTCATTAAAATCTTTGTTTTCAGCCGCTTTTAAAAGGGTTTGGGCGATTTCCATTACCTGTATAAACTCCGATTGTACCGGTTCTGGTGGGGTGGCTTTATTATAATCTTCTTTATAAGCGAATCGCGTCACCACACGCGTCCAAACCGACATCGGGGATTCAATGGTTGGAATTGCATCCAGATCCAAAATTTTAATTTCATAACGCGCCGCTTTGATTTCGGCATCAACTGTTAAATTAACATAAATCACATAATCCCGGGTTAAATTATCCGGTCGAGGGGGTTTGGCCAGCAAAAGATTCATCAGATCATCCCGCAAGGTGACTTTGCGGTTAATAATCGATTGAATAATTGCGCGGTAAACAGCTTTGATCGAATTTTTTTCGATATCGGTTTCTTCGTAAGCGCAACCGTAAGTCTGGATAAAATTGTGATTTTTATACGTATCTTCAATTTCCCGCAGCATAGCCCGCCGTAATGTATCCAGTAACGTAATTTGAGTGGCACTTCGCCAGCAATCACTTCGGATTTTAATGCTTAAGTCTTGACTTGACTCGTTTTGCCCCCAACTAATTGATGAATTTATTATCAGAAAACAGAGGACAAAACCGCTAACCTGATGCAACATTTTCATCTTTTTCTATAACTCCTTCAAAAACTGATAGACAGAACATTCAATTCAATAAATTTGGAATCGCCCGGACGCCTTCTTAAACAGTGAAAAAGCCAGGAATTCATAAAATAAAAAATGCTGTTATAACTTTTTAAGAATTGAATACAGAAGCTGAATCATTTCCGTCGAGACCTGACGACCCGGACTAACCGTTGTCGTAATTTCAGTGGCAATTTCCCAGGCTAGATGCCAGAGGCTCCATTTATTATAATAATTACTACTGGTGGCATATTTAATAATAATATCAGCAGAAATTTCAACGAAGCGATTACGAAACCAGGGATCGTTTAAATCAAACATCAGCGTTAGTTCGACTTCATCCATGCTTTTCCGGACAATTTCGCTCATCAATTGCATCAAGGCGGTATGTTGACGCTTATCACCTCTTGTGAGTTTTTCAAAGTCGAAAGTAACTCCTCCGGCCGTGGTATTATTCGCCCAATCCTGCCGGACTTTCTGAAAATCGGGGCGTCGATTTTGAGGCTCTTCATACAAAACAATCCAGTCATGAATTGGTTCGACAATATACTTCTGTTCCTGATTTCCTCTGACATAGATTGTTGCCAATTGCACATTTAATGGATTCAAATCCGAATAGTACCGAATAAAATATGAACCCTCAGGCAGCGCTAGATAAAAAGTCGTATTTTCTTTTTCTTTCAGTGCCTCTTTAAACGCCTGCTTGATCTTCTCTTCAGCCTTATTAAAGGTATACTTCAGCGTTTTTGGTGATGATTTGAATCGCATAAAGATGAGATCATTTGCATTCATATCAGAGGTGACTTTGAAATTATAAAATGAAAATTCAACTCGACCAAAGGCAAAGAGGTCTTTCCCTTTTTCATTTAACAGATCGATCAAACGATCGAATCGCTGATTACCAATCCAGAGTTCCCGTGGCAAAGGTTTATACAGTACCGGAATGTCTTTTGAGTGACGATATAATTCCAGTGCTTCATAATAATCATAACAGGCCAATTCATAATGATGTGGATTTAAAGGCGCTTTTTCAATATGAGTCAATGCCCGAAATACCAAGGAACGTGCCGCGATGTCACGCGCCTCGTATAGACCTGAAGTTCCGGATAAAACCAGTGTTTCATAAATTTTTAATATCTGATCCACATAGACCGAAATTATTTCTTCCAGCGCGCGTAATTCAGCTTCACTGGATTTTTTTTCGTAATAGAGTTTTTGATATTCACTATAGGTATTTTCAATATCCAATTCATAAGCCTGCATTCGGGGCGCTAATTTATCTTCAATGGACTGAGTTTGAACGCGATTCACCCAAATCAGACTGAGAAAACATAACAGTATCCAACCAAACCCTTTGTGTATTTGATACGCCATTATTCCACCTTACTCAATTCGATATTCCTCACTTTTTTGTAAACAATCCAGAAATTGAAATCCTTTCCCCCGATCATCCAGGAGATCAACCAATCGCGTATAAAGTTTTCGCCCGATCCAGATTTCGTAGGGCAAAGATTTATTCATAATGGGGACAGTGCTACTTTGCTGGTAAAGTAACAATGCTTGACGATAATCCTGACAGGCTAAACTATAATTGTTTGGATTTTTATCTGCCCGTTCCAACTTGGTCAGTGCACGTAAAATGAGCGCGCGTGCCACCACGGCGCGATAGGTTTCAAGAGTGTAGCCTTTCAGGCGTTTCAGCGTACTATAAATCTCAAAAATACGTTCAACATAAACTGACATCAATTCTTCAAAGGCGACCAGTTCGGCCTCATTTTTATGCGCTTCGATGATATATTTCTGAATTTCATGATACGCCTGAACGACATATCGCTCATATTCAATCATCTGTTTCTCCAGGCGGGCTTCAGTAGATTGGGCCAGAAGATTTCGACCTGAAATTGAAAAAAAAATAATTAACCATAAAAAAAACGACAATTTTTTCATCATAAACCACTCCCTGAACTGGTTGAAAATGAACTTGAGCGGGTTCTCAGGCAGGTCATTATGGGTCGTAACCACTGCAGGACTGATTGCAAGCCAAATCGTTCTGAAATCTGGCGATAATTATCCGCGATAATGAGTAATTCTTTGGCCATATTCGGTGTCGCGGTGGTACACAGATCATCCATATTTAAATTATAATTTTTCAGCGCCGCTTTCCAGGACTTATCAATCATATCCACTGCCAAATTTTGATCGCCCAGTTCATACCCAACGTCAGAAAGTTTTAAATATAATTGTTCATAACCTTCCCATTCAAATTTTTGCTTGAAGCCACCAACCCCGTCAGGTTCCAAAAGTTCTTCACCAATACGACGGGCGCGGTTATAGGCTTCGGAACGGTCGGTTGATACGGCTAAACTGAAATAATAATTAACGAGACGCAAAATTGCCGCCCCATAAATCATCTTTATTTCGCGTTCCAATTCGGCACTAATTCCTGAACGATTTTCATAGTAAAGTTCATAGGCCTGGCGTGCTTTTTCCCGGGCATATTGTAATTCTGTCTCCGCATCACTATTTTTACCGTTCTGTTCCATAAACAACGCAACTTTACTCAATTCTTTCAATATCTCTGCACGACGCTCAGCACTTTTGGCATAACGATAGGCTAATTCCAGATTGCTCCGCGTATCGCGATAGGTGGAATCATTGGGTGTTTTAGAGAAGATAGTTTGCGCCTGTAAGCCACGGGACCGCCATTCATTTCCCCGCAGATTGTATTCATCATCGATGGTCCGTTGCCGATAAATGCTAAAAAAAAGCTGATCATCTGAGGTCAGCTCTTTTTTTTCTGCCAGATCACACGCCAACCGTATCATGAAGCCGGTAAAACGACCTGTTGTCTGGGCACTATCGGGTGAGGCAATGGTAATTTCCACCGCTTGTTGAATAAATCTTTTCAATTTTTTCATCAAAGCGTCGGATATACGCCATTCATCCTGGGCATACAATCCCAATATCCCGCGCCAGGCATTCACCAGTCCCTGCAGGTCGTCGCCATCGCCTTTATCAATTGCCCGGAGGGATTGCATATAGCCGAAGTTAAAAGCGACTTCCGGATCCGCAAAAAGCTCATAACTGGTCATCAGGGAATTGATGGCTTCATCCAGGAGCTGTAAATTTTCTTCTTCAGTATAAAGCGTGTATTCCGCATTTCCCTTATAGAGATAGACATATCGCATCACGTGAGTTAAACGACAATCCTGGTCCGGATAATTCTGCTGGCACCGCTCCTGAATCTGCCGGCCAACATCCACTACTTTTCGAAAATCTTTCCGTTGATACGCGGATCGCATTTCTTCGAACAATGTACTCACCGTCTGCGCATAAGTCCAGGAATAGAGATTCAACCCAATCAAAAAAAATAAACTAAACCTAAAAAAACGCATTGTCCGATGCTCCTTTAATAATGATTCAATGACAACTGCAAGAGTGCTGAAAGTGCTCGCTGTAATTCTTCCAACGAACTCTTACGATTTTTCCCGATAACTTTGATGGCGGTTTTACCACCTTTTTTCCAGATGATCTCATGTTGTGTCCCATCCGGATACGAAAACGAGACACATAATCCATCTTTAACTTTCATAAAATTCGGTACATTTTGACCAAACTGCCGTTTATCCAGGCGGTCCAATTGACCGGATAATTTGCTCCACATCTGATATTCAGTTAATGCCAGACTGGATTTCGGCGGACGCAGGATAACAACTTCTTCATCAGCCGTTTGTTCTATTATGCTGGATGAAGATTGAGGGACTTCTTTCTTTTCTTCCATCACATCCCTGACCTTTGTTTCCAATTGCAGATCGACTTTTTCAACCTGGCGATTCAAATGGCGACTATCGGCATCATTTTTTAAGTCTAAATCCAGATTGCTGCTGCCTTGCATCTGCGCGCGATATTTATCTGCCAGCGCCAAACGCCCGATATCCAGATCGAAATTGCGATAATTGGCGGATTTAAAATTAAAATCATTCTCCAGACTCGACTCAACGGCAATTGGATCTTTCAAATCATCTTCCAACTCCAGGTGTGTTTCCAGTTCCAACTGTTTTTTTTCTTCCTCAGGTGAAAGCACCTTAATTTCATCCGCAACCAATTGTTCCTCAGGTGGCTGTTCGACAATCGGTGGGGGGGGGGGCAATTCTTCCAGCATTGTCACATCAATCGCTTCAAGACTGACAGCGGCAATTTCTGCATTATGTTTTACTATTTTAATATTAGGTGACCACCGCGTGGCCAAAATTGTGAGAATTAGACTGATAATTGCCCCGATCTCAATATTGCGTCGATAATTCCGATGTATTTTTCCATGAACACCAATTCGGGTAGCCCTGGCGACCACAAATGGTGATGTTTGATCATTTTTTCGAAAAGCCATAGTTCCGTATCAATTTTAAGTAAATCACCAGCCTATAATTAGTGTCTGTCCGAAAATTCAAAACCCTGTCATTGCGAGGCGTTTTTTGCCGAAGCAATCCCCTTGTATAATGACTGAGATTGCTTCGTCACAAAAAACGCTTCTCGCAATGACAGTACCGGATGCGTTTGCGGACAGACACTAATTAAATGTTCTTGTTCAACGATTGGATTAATTGAAAAGATATTGTGCACAGATTTTATACATCCGGGAAAATGCTTATTTAATTTCGTTACATTGATAAATATAGTTGGAGCCAAATTAACAAACATTATGCCAGGTTATTGGAGTTGGCAGGAATTATCCGATTATTAATTTTTAATAAGATATGAATTCATTAAATTTAGCAATTACAGACTTGTCTGTTTTAAAGTGATACATTGTGCAGGGGGTGAACAAAAAAGGCAGGTATTTTTTTCATCCCTGAATCGTTATGCCGAACGAACGAGTGCGACCAGACCCTCAAGTGCCCGGTCAATCGTATAATCATCCGTACAGTAGGCGATTCGAAAATGAGTGGGCCAACCGAATCCCTGACCGGGAACGACCAGAATGTTCAATTGCATCGCTTTTTGCATAAAGGCCAGCGCATCGTCACCAGGGGCACGTGGAAACACATAAAAGGTCCCTTCAGGCTTGATTAAATCATAACCAGCACTTTTTAACGATTGATAAATCCGGTCACGCTTTGTCTGGTAATAGTTAATATCGATCGAAACATCCAGCAGTTTATTAACCAACCACTGCATAATTGCGGGTGCATTCACCATGCCTGATAAACGGAGACAAAAGCTTAGCGCATCCAGCATTCGTGGATTATTCATGGCCGGATTAAAAGCCACATAACCAATCCGATCCCCCGGAATACTCAGGCTTTTGGACCATGAATAAACCACAAAGCTGTTTTCATAAATTGAAGCAACCGAAAATACTTTCTGACCATCAAATATTAACTCACGATAGGGTTCATCACTAATGATAGCAATACGTGTATGATACTGTTTTTGTTTAAGATATAACAAGTCCGCCATTGCTTCCAGAGAGGATTGTGAGTAAACTCGACCACTTGGATTATTGGGAGAATTAATAATTAGGGCCCGGGTTTTGGGGGTTATTTTGGATGCTAATTCATCCAAATTTAGTGAAAAATCCGGATTGGAATTGGCAATAACAAATACACCCTGATAGCCGGTTACATAATGGAGATATTCGACAAAATAGGGCGCCAGGATAATCACTTCATCACCAGGATTCAGGATGGCCTTCAGCACAATGTTTAAACCACAGGCGGCGCCTGCGGTCATAATGATATTTTCACGGGTAACTTCAGGCAAAATTTTTCGCTCACGAAGCCTTTGCGCGATGTTATCCCGCACAAAATCGAATCCCACATTCGGCATATATCGATGTAAACCTTTATCTCGAAGCTCCGCAAGCTCATGCAAGGCCTGAAAGTACTCTGGTGGGGGTTCCAGCACAGGATTCCCTAATGTCAAATCAAAAACCTGGTCGGCTCCGTATTGAGCTTTTAACTTTCTGCCTCTTTCAAACATGACGCGAATAATCGATCCCCGACTGATGGCCTCTTGAATATAATGAGAAATCATATCCGGCTCCTGGCGCAAATAATCTAATTTAAAAATTTAAAGGGCTTTAATCCGATAACCTTTAATCTGGTCATCATTATTAAAAATCCAGCCGACAACTTCACCGATTCGGATTTCATGGAAAAGATACGATTTTAAAGTGATAGCGGCTGAACCATCTTTACAAAAAGCAGAGGATGAATAGAGCATCTTTTCGAAACGTTTTTGCCAATATTCAAAATTCGCTGGCCGAAGATCGACCCATCCTTTTCCAGCCCATTGATCGATTTTCGCAGCCTCAATGTCAATTTCATACATTCCCTGATATTCGGGAATGTTAATTTTGGGACCCCGGAAAATCTGCGCCCCGTCAGGACAAAGAATCGGCAAACCAATCGAAGTGATTAAATCGCGCACTTCATCATTATTTTTAATATAATTAAAAAGCCGTTCTGAAATCGCTTTCGGCTCCTGTTCCAGCACGTTTTTAATATTACCATAATTAATTTTTAACAAATGCGCTTCATAGAGTAATTTTGAAAGTTCAGGTGGTCCCAGTTGACCCAGCGCAACGCTGTGTGAATTCGTTTTTTTCTCCAGAATTCGTAATTCTTCAATCACCGGTGAGCGTAAATAGCCAGCCCGATAGCTCGGATCCATTATGGCACCATCGATAGCGGCAATGACATCCTTACCAGTATTGCTTCCCTTAATTTCCAGAACCACATTTTGTGCAATTTCTTCCGGCGTGACAAATTCCATCTGTCCCAGCGAGGTAATGGCTTCAAATTCGCCCAATGCAAAAAATCCATTTTCACCGGTATCCACACCAGCGATCATTAATGCGACTTTTGGTTCATAATCAGTTTGAAATGCAATATTCAATTGTTTCGCCAGTTTTTCCAATCGACTTTTATAAACATATTGTGGGTTGCCCTGACTTTTCACAATACGATAATCGACTTTGCGATAGCCGATCAAGGCGCCGGGTTTAATTTCTTTCACGATTGGCCCTGTGGGCGTGCGCGCCATCAGAAAAAGCAGACCGGTATGGGCAAAAGCGACGGCTGTTTTCGTCATTAATTTGGAACTCGGTTTATCTTCGCTATGCGTATAAGGGATATTGAGTCCCATTCCACCCGTACCCGTGGTACCAATTTTGAGATAAATACGCGTATTTACCTCAACCATGGCATCATAAAGAAGCTGAACATGCCGAATCAATTGTGGTATTGATTGCGAAATTAACAGATTTTCCAATTTTTTGACTGCAACCGCTTCAATTCGTTCTTCCGGTGCGTTCTCGGTTCCCATTTGGTCAAGAATCGTATCAACTTCAAGTGACGTCGTGTAAATATCCTGATAACTAATGCCAGTAGCCGTATTTACAGAATCCACAATAACATCCGGTCGATATTGTTTAATGATGGAAACTAAATAGGATTCTTTATAAGCCGCGGATTTATCCCAAAACACATCCTGAAACAACAATCGGCTCGATTCAATATTTTCAAGAACTTCTTTTCGACTTTTTTTACAAAGGCTTTTCCGCAAGAAAATATCGCCCCAGGTGCCTTCGAATTTAACCTGCGGAAATTCCATTTTCAAACTTTCAATGGCGCCATCCACTTCCCATTGATTCAGCGAAGCGATAATAATCTGAGCTGGCTCTAATTCACGAGCAATCTCTCTGGCTACTTGTGATCCAACCAGACCAGCTCCACCCAGAAGTAAAATGGTATCCTGATTTTTCTGCATGCAACACCTCCTTCTTTTAGATTAATGAATATTTATCCTTCAAAAGTGCACTATAAATATAGAAAATGGAATTTGGATGTGCAAGGAAATTCGATCATAAATCGAAAATTAATAATTTCTTCTTGACATTTAAATGAAATATAAATATCTTTGGTAAAAGTTGTTTTTCATGGTCTTAATTCATTAAATTTTGAGAAATACTGTCATGCTTAGTTTGGCGATTGAACACCAGGGATTTCAGGATAAATTAGTCCCATTAAACAAAAAAGCAATTATCATCGGCCGCATTTCCGAATGTGATATTTCGCTTTCAAAATGCAAAGAGGTTTCCCGCCGTCATGCAAAAATTGAATTTCTAAATAACAATTATTTTCTGACCGACCTCGAAAGCGCCAATGGAACAATCCTGAATGGAAAAACACTGAAAGCCGGAATTCAATACCCTATCCAACTAAATGATGAGATTATCTTGGCCGATGAAATTATCCTTCACGTGGTTCAAGCCGATTCAGCAGCAACCATTGATTCTGATTATAATACGAGTATTTTAGAAAGCCTCACCAATACCAGTCGGGTTTTTTCGGCTCAGGAAATTTTGGAAGTAGTAGAAGAGCGCGAAATCGATGCCGAAGAAGCCCATCCGGAGACACGACTGGTGGTTCAGAATCGATCAAAGTTATTACAAATGCTGAATCGGGTTGAAAAAGAGCTGATCGCCATTCGCCCGATTGATGAATACCTGAAACTGGTAATGGACCTGGTTTTTGAAATGATACCAGCCGATCGCGGTTTTCTCATGCAAAGAAATGAAAATAGTGGTGAATTGGAAGCGAAACAGATAAAATTTCAAAAAGATGCAATTATCGATTCCAAACAGCTTTTACAGCATTCCCGAACCATTGCCCAGAAAGTCATGGAAGAAAGTGTGGCCATTCTCTCGCGTGATGCCATTATGGATGATCGTTTTTCCGACAGTGATAGTATTTTCTTTATTGGAATTCGATCAGCGATGTGTGTCCCGCTCTGGACAAAGGATCGCGTACTCGGGGTGATTTATGTAGATAATCTGGCCAGTTCCGATAATTTTTCCGATGATGATCTGGCGTTGCTCAGTGCCTTCGCTAACCATGCGGCCATTGGTATCGAACAGGCGCAACTTCACGAAAGCATTTTAAAAGAGCGGAAAATCCGCTCCCATCTGGAACGCTACCATTCGCCGGAAATTGTCGATCGGATTGAACAACTAATTTTAAAAGATAAGAGTGAAAAAATCGAGCCTATCGTAACGGACGTTTCGGTACTTTTTGCCGACATTGTCGGCTTTACGTCCATGCTCGAAAAAATGCAGCCGCTGGAAATTTCTGAATTGCTCAATGAATTTTATCAGCATGCCACGAACATCATCTTCCGCTTTAATGGAACACTGGATAAATTTATCGGCGACAGTGTGATGGCCATATATGGCGCTCCGTTTGTGCTGGAAAATGACGCCGAACGGGCTGTTAAAAGCGCGCTGGAACTGCAGGAAGCCCTCACCCACGTGAATCAAGGACGGCGTCCGGATCGGCAGATTCGTTTGCGAATTGGGATCAATTCCGGAAAAGTCATTGCGGGCGATTTTGGTTCTTACCTGCGAATGGAATATACCGTGCTGGGTGATACCGTGAACACAGCTTCGCGAATCGAATCACAAATTGCGGCCGCTGGCCAGATTGTGGTTGGTGAAACAACCTATCGCCTGACAAAGGATAAAATTAACTATGACTATCTTGGCGAATTTGATATCCGTGGTAAAGTCGAAAAAATAAAAGCATACCTGGCAAAATCTGCGGTTGATGATCTTCACATTTATTGAAATATGGTGTTCCGGATAAAAAAATTGAATGTTTGAAACGTAATGCGTGATGCGTAATGCGTGATCAATCTGGAAGACTTCACCTTTTCATGATATATCCCTCACGTTTTACGCGTTATGTTTTACGGATTTCGTTTCACGCATTACGTTTCACGCACGACTTGCTTCAGCAAATTCATTTACCCGCTATTGTGTGAGATGCAAATTTATTAATTTTTTTAAAAATTTATAATTATAAAAATGAACGAATTTAAATTAAAACCGTTTAATATGAAATTAAAAATTATAACAGTATCGATACTCGCTGGCCTGCTCATGAATTGCAGCATGCAGCAGTTGACGCTCCGCGTCATTTCACCTGTCATTGATAATAGTTTGACAGCGTTATTTGAAGAATCAGATTTACAAATCGCACAAACGGCGATTGAAGCTGATTTAAAATTATTGGAAGGATTGCTCAAATCTGATCCGGAAAATAAAAAATTGCTTTTTTATGCAACTCAGGGCTATACCAGCTATGCCCTCGGCTTTGTCGAAGATGAAGATCCGGCTCGTGCCCGAATGCTTTATTTGCGCGGCCGTGATTATGGGCTGAAAATTTTAAATCAGCAGCAAAATTTTCAACAGTCGCTCAATGGAAATCTGGATCAATTCAGTCTGGCACTCAAAAAGTTAAAAAAATCCGATGTTCCAGCGCTGTTCTGGACCGCCAACGCCTGGGGAAACTGGATTAATATCAGCATGACTGATCCCGATGCCCTTGCGGATTTGCCAAAAGTCCAGGAAATGATGCTGCGGGTTATTGAACTCGAACCAGGTTACTTCTACGGCGGGGCATATCTGTTTCGCGGTACAATTTTAATGGTCAAGCCGCCAATTATGGGGGGGAATCCCGACGAAGCAAAAGTGCAGTTCGAAAAATGCTTTGAACATAGTCAGAAAAAATTTTTATTACCATACCTCTTTTTCGCCCGCTACTATGCGGCGAAAATGTTGGATGAAGCACTTTTTGATAGTTTAATTCAACAAATTCTGGAAACCTCGCTGGACATTCTCCCCGGGCAGCGGCTTCCGAATGCTATTGCCCAGAAAAAAGCCCGGCTGTTATTGGAAAAACGGGAAGAATTGTTTTAAATTAAGGAGTAGAAATGCGAATTTATTATTTTATCTTTTTAATATTATTCTCTTCATTTTATAATTCATCAGCCCAAAAGGACCCGATTAAATTTGCCTCGCTGGCACCGGAAGGTTCAACCTGGCTCAATGTCATGAAAGAATACAACGCCGCATTACGTCAGGAAACAGGGGGAAAACTTGGTTTTAAAATCTATGCCGGTGGTATCCTGGGGGATGAAAAAAATGTTTTGCGAAAAATTCGGTTAGGGCAATTACATAGTGCCGGTTTTACCGGCGTCGGCCTGGGTGAAATTTTGCCGGAAGTCCGAATTTTTGATTCTCCATTTCTTTTCCAGAACTATGACGAAGTGGATTTTATCACTAACAAATTTTATGACCGTTTTGCAAAGGCTTTTGAAGCGAAAGGTTATATCCTGCTGGGATGGGCTGAAGTTGGATTTGTCTATGTTTTCTCCAACATCCCGATTACGAAAAAAGCGGATATGAATAAAATCAAAATCTGGATGTGGGAAGGCGATCCGGTGGTGCGCGCAACTTTTGAAGCACTCGATATTAAGGCGCGATCACTTTCTGTCATTGAAGTGATGACCGCCTTACAAACGGGCATGGTGGACGCGGTTTACACATCCCCGCTGGCGATTATTGGCCTGCAATGGTTTACCAAAGTCAAATATATGATGAAATTCCCGCTGGCCGATGCAGCGGGTGCTGTGCTTATTTCCAAAGATAAATTTGATAAACTGAGTCTGGAAAATCAACAAATTTTATTGAAAAATGGTCGAAAATATCTCGATAAACTGAAGGAACTCAGTCGGCAGGACAATGAAAAATCCATTGAGACATTAAAGAAAAATGGAATTCAAATCATTTCACCTCCTGATAGTAAGGAATTGGCTGAATTGATGAGCGCTGGTCAACAAGCACGACGATTGATGGCCGATAAACTATTTTCAAGTGCGTTATTGAACGAAGTCGAAACAGCGCTTCAAGAATTCCGAAAAAATCAGACAAAAAAATAATTGAGGTGGGTAATTCCAGGTTCCCTTCCATTGCCCAGATGAAGTACGGTTAAATCAGCTTCAAATTTATATTCCTGATCCATAACGAATTATGTTGGCGGGTTCAGTGTTCAAGGTTCACGGCTAGAAACCCTTCATTTTGAGTCGTTTTTAATCCTGAACCAGAAATAATTGAACCCTGAACCTGGGTCGTCACCCGATCTTAGACAATATCTTATCAGGTTGACTTGCTTATTCTCCTTCTGAAAACATAGATCGCGAAGGCAGATGTAAAAAATTCTGTATGGAAATCAGGATAAATTTATACAAAACAAAATTACTGAAATCAAAACAACCAGGATGGCAAGGAGTCAAATTGATAAATTTGGATTGAATTTACTTAAAAAGGTTTATCATGAGAATTTTAAATTTAATCGACAATTGGATTGAAAAATTTGAAAATGCACTGCTCGTCTTTTTTGTCAGTGTGATGATTTTACTGGCATTTTTCGAAATCCCACTCTCGAAATTCATCCCAATGAATCGCTCGGAAACTTTATTGCGCCATCTGGTACTTTGGATCGGATTTCTGGGGGCAACACTGGCAACGCGCGATGAACGTCATATCAATATCGATGTACTCTCGAGATTTGTGAAAGGCCGCAAAAAAAAAGTTTGTCAAATTTTTACGAATCTCTTTTCCATGCTCATCACGATCGTTTTTACTTATGCATCACTTCAGGTTATCAAGGATTCAAAAGAATTCGGTGAAACGATTGTCATTTTTATGGAAATTCCCACCTGGATCCTGCAACTGATTTTCGTTTTCGGATTTGGATTAATGAGCTTTCGGTTTCTGTTGAAATCGTTGAATCTGATTCAAAATCTGTTTCAAAGCCGTCAGGAGGTGAAAGCATGAGTGGGCTCATCGTCACCATTGGTTTAATTCTTTTCGCTTTTCTGGGAACGGCGTTGTTTTTAATCATCGGCTCGGTCCCATTATTCGCCTCTTTACTCAGTGATCAACCGATTTCTGTGATCATTGGTGAAATGTTCGAACGAATCACGGGGGTACCCACGCTATTGGCGATTCCACTTTTTACCTTCGCTGGTTATATGCTGGCCGAAAGTAAAACACCACAGCGGCTGGTTAATTTATCCAACGCGATGTTTGGTTGGCTTCGCGGGGGGTTAGCGGTCGTCGCCCTCGTCTGCTGCGCGATTTTTACCGCCTTTACTGGTGCGTCCGGCGTAACCATTATCGCCATCGGGGGCCTCCTCTACCCCATCCTGATTCGCGAAAAATATCCGGAAAAATTCAGTCTGGGACTTTTGACATCATCAGGAAGTCTGGGGCTCCTTTTTCCGCCCAGTTTACCAATTATTATTTATGGCGTCGTGGCACTCAATAGTCTTTCATTGACAGGGATGCAAGCTGCCAGTCCTTCGGAAATTCCGACTATCGATAATCTATTCAAAGCTTGTTTTCTACCGGGAATTTTACTGGTGGTGATGCTTTCAGGTTACAGTATCTATAAAGGACATAAAGCCCGAATTCCGACAATACCATTTAGTATTAAAAATTTCCGGAAAGCGGTGCGTGAGGCAATTTGGGAGTTGCCATTGCCAATTATTATCATCGGTGGAATTTATGGCGGCTATTTTACCCCAACCAAAGCCGCGGCAGTCACGGCATTTTATGTGCTGATCACCGAAGTTTTTATCTATCGCGATTTAAGTTTGACCAAAGATGTGCCCCGCATCATGCGTGAAAGCATGTTACTCGTGGGCAGCATTCTGGTTATCCTGGGAATGGCTTTTGGATTGACCAATTATCTCATCGATCAGGAGGTACCGCAAAAGATTCTGGATTTTATGAAAAATTTCATCACCAGTAAGATTCTTTTTCTAATTACCCTGAATATTTTCCTGTTGATTGTCGGCTGTATGATGGACATTTTTTCGGCGCTGGTCGTTGTTGTTCCATTGATAATCCCGGTGGCAGTTCAGTTTGGTGTGAATCCGATTCATCTGGGGGTGATTTTCCTCACCAATCTGGAAATTGGCTATTCAACCCCACCGGTTGGATTAAATCTGTTCATCTCCAGTTTCCGATTTAATAAACCGATTTTAAAATTGTATCAAGCCGCAGTACCATTTTTAGCGATATTATTAATCGCCTTGTTAATTATTACTTACTGGCCAGAATTGAGTTTATGGCTGGTTAATTTTACTATAGCACAATAATTCAAAAGTGCAATGCCTTTTCGCATTGCAAATTTAAGGAATGTGGGTAATGCATTCATACCTAAAAAATCTAAAATGGAAATTTTTGATATTCAGAATCAATGTAAGCCCCCTCTCCTCTCTCCTCCAAATTCCAAAAAGCAGATTTGGGGGAGAGAAACTCTGGTTTCCTCCCCCATTTTCGCTTTTTGAAAACGGGGAGCTACGGAGGGAGTCCATAATTACTGAAAACGATTCCTTTTAGAATTTCCGGTCATAAATTTAATCAGAAAAATTTATGCTCCAATCCATTACCGTATTCATTTTATTTTATGGTGAACGTTTAATTTTTTTTACATCCGAATTGCCCTCACCCCAACCCTTTCTCACAGGGCGAGGGGGTAGCTATTCCCTCTCCCTCCAGACCTGAGCGTGTCCCTCATTTTTTACTGGGCACGGGGAAAAAGGCAATCAATCGCCTGAGGATAAATCCTCAGGCTAAAAATATACAAGCATCCTAAAGGGTGCTCAGAATCCCCAGGGCGCTTGAGCGTCCTTGAATCTTTGAGCCTGAGGGTTTACCCTCAGGCGTCAAGATTAGCCCAAAGGGTGAGGGCGGGCGTTGCTTGATTTAATAATATACAGTAATGAAATTTTACTGCGTCAGTTACGAATTCATCAACCCAAAATTTGTTTAACAAAGGAAAATCGCGTTGAATCGATCAAGATCAGAAAACGACACAATAAATCAAAAAATATCACCTACTCCAAAAAATATAAATGCCGCAGGATTTTCTCAACCATTCGGTTTATATAATCCATCCAACGAACATGATAGCTGCGGCGTGGGCTTCCTCGCACGACTGGATGGAAAACCGCAGCATTCTATTATCCGGGATGCTATTCAAATTCTCATTAATTTAGAACATCGCGGTGCAGTGGGCGGCGATAAAGCCACCGGCGACGGTGCAGGTCTTCTGATAAAAATTCCGGATTTTTTCTTCCGAAAGCAGCAGACAGAAATGCAATTTTATTTACCCCACCCCGGACACTACGCCGTTGGAATGACTTTTTTGCCTACGGATCCACAGCTATCAGAAAAATGTCAAACCGCTTTTGAAAAAATCGTGGCTGAGGAAGGTGGAGAAGTACTGGGCTGGCGTAAAGTGTCCACCTCCGATGACCATCTGGGTGAACTGGCACGGAGCACTGAGCCAGTTATCAGGCAAATTTTTATTGCGCCAGGAAAAATTGCGCTTAAAGATTTCGAACGAAAACTCTATGTCATCCGTCGGCTGGTGGAAAAAGAAGTTCTGAAAATAGAAAATCACGATACCAGTCAGTTTTATATCTGCAGTTTATCCAGCCGAACGCTGGTTTATAAAGGACTGCTTTCGGGTAGCCAGATTAAAGCTTTTTATCCGGATTTGCAGGATCCGGATTTTCAAAGCCCGTTTTCGCTCCTTCATCAGCGTTATAGCACCAACACACTGCCAACCTGGAATCTGGCACAACCTTTTCGGTTTTTAGCCCATAATGGTGAAATCAATACACTGAAAGGCAATATCAGCCGAATGAAAGGCCGTGAAGGAATTCTCAAATCGCCGTTTTTTAACAGCGATATTGAAAAAATCATTCCGATTCTCAATGAAAAAGGCAGTGACTCGGCTATTTTCGACAACGCATTTGAATTATTGGTAATGGGCGGGCGTTCGCTGCCCCATGCCATGATGATGATGATTCCTGAAGCTTACGGTCCCCGGATTAAGATGAGTGAAGATAAACGCGCCTTTTATGAATATCATTCCGCTCTCATGGAGCCCTGGGATGGACCCGCCGCCATTACGTTTACTGACGGCGAATGGATTGGGGGAACCCTTGATCGGAATGGACTTCGCCCGGCACGCTATACCATCACCCGCGATGGCCTGATTGTGCTGGCGTCCGAAACCGGTGTGCTGGATATTCCGCCAGAAACGATTTTAAGTCGCGGACGACTACAGCCCGGCAAAATGTTTTTGGTTAATCTGAAACAAAATCGCATCGTACCGGATAATGAAATCAAAGCGAAAATTTCCCGGCAGCGGCCTTATCGTCGCTGGGTAAAAGATTATCGGATGGAATTGCGCGGTCTATTTTCACCATCCAAAATTTTACGGGAGGATCCGGACATCCTTCGCCAAAAACAGCAGGCATTTGGATATACGGAAGAGGATTTGAAAATCGTCCTGAAACCCATGGCCACCCGCGGTCAGGAAGCAATCGGTTCCATGGGAAATGATGCGGCGCTGGCCGTGCTTTCCCATAAGCCGCAAATTCTTTTCGCCTATTTCAAACAACTGTTCGCCCAGGTGACCAATCCGCCAATTGACCCACTGCGTGAGGAACTGGTCATGTCACTGGAAAGTTTTGTAGGCGTTGAAACGAACCTCCTGGAAGAAGCGCCTGAATTTTATCGCGGTTTAAAATTATATCACCCCATATTAACACCGGGTGATATGACCAATATTCGAAATGCCAGTCATCAAAATATCATCACGCGCAATATTGATCTGCTTTTCCCGGCCAATGACGGCCATAATGCGCTCAAGAATGCGTTGGATACCATTTTTAGACAGGCCGATGAAAGTATCGCCAATGGTGCGACCATGCTGGTCTTGACTGACCGCAATATCGATCGGGATCACGTTCCCATTCCGTCTTTGTTGGCACTTTCCGGCTTGCATCATTATTTAAATAATAAAGGAATGCGAACCGCGGTTGGAATTATCGTAGAAACAGGTGAAGCCCGCGAAGTCATGCATTTTGCCCTGCTGGTTTCGTTTGGGGCCGATGCGATTTGTCCTTATCTGGCATTTTCCACCGTGCATGATATGGCCGTATCGGGATACCTGGGTGCAGATATCACGCCGGAAGAGGCCATGGATAATTATGTGGTTGCGATTAAAAAAGGCCTGTTAAAAACATTGAGCCGCATGGGGATTTCAACGCTCCATAGCTTTTATGGCTCGCAAATTTTTGAAGCCGTCGGGATTGGAGCCGAGGTGATTCGTGATTATTTCCCCGGCACCATTTCCAGGGTCGGTGGTATTGGTCTGTCGGAGATTGCAGCCGAGGCAATTAAACGTCATCAATGGGCATTTCCGGCAAAAGGAAAAAATAGTAAATTACTCGACGTGGGAGGTGCCTATCAGATTCGCAAAGATGGCGAAAAACATCTCTGGACGCCGGAAGCAATTTATAAACTCCAATTGGCAACCCGCACCAATGACTATCGCATCTATAAAGAATATTCCAGCGCGGTTGATGAACAGTCCGAATTCAAAGCCACGCTTCGCAGCTTATTTCGTTTCAAAACGACCAAATCCATTCCGATTGAAGAAGTGGAGCCGGTTGAAAATATTGTCAAACGATTCGTTACCGCGGCCATGTCATTTGGTTCTATCAGCAAGGAAGCCCATGAAGCCATTGCCATTGCGATGAATCGGCTAGGGGGACGGAGTAATTCCGGTGAAGGTGGTGAAGACCCGGCCCGCTATATCCCCTTACCCAATGGCGATAGCAAACGCTCGCGAATCAAGCAGGTGGCTTCGGGTCGTTTTGGCGTTACAACACAATATTTAATGAACGCGGATGAATTGCAAATTAAAATGGCACAGGGCGCAAAACCTGGCGAGGGGGGACAGTTGCCCGGTCATAAAGTCAGTGCGGAAATCGCGCGGGTACGCCATACCACCGAAGGTGTTACTTTGATTTCACCCCCGCCACATCATGACATCTACTCCATTGAAGACCTGGCGCAATTGATTTATGATTTGAAATCTGTCAATCCCGCCGCAATGGTCTCGGTTAAATTGGTTTCAGAAGTTGGCGTGGGAACAATAGCCGCCGGAGTCGCCAAAGCCAAAGCCGATCTGGTTCTTATTTCAGGTCATGATGGCGGCACGGGCGCTTCCCCCCTGACCTCTATCAAACATACGGGGATGGCCTGGGAACTGGGGCTGGCGGAAACACAGCAGACATTGATCTTCAATCGTTTGCGGGATCGGATTCGGGTACAGGTCGATGGACAATTGAAAACAGGCCGTGATCTGGCAATCGCCGCCTTGTTAGGAGCTGAAGAATATGGTTTTGGAACCTCAATTTTAATCACCCTCGGCTGCATCATGATGCGAAAATGCCATCTAAATACCTGTCCGGTGGGCGTGGCAACTCAGGAAGCCGGACTACGCTCCCGATTTCAGGGGAAGCCGGAATATGTTGAACGATTTTTACGTTTCGTCGCCGAAGAATTACGGGAATATATGGCAAAATTGGGCTTCCGATCTGTTGATGAGATGGTTGGACGAACCGACTTGCTGGATATTCAATCGGCAATTGAGCACTGGAAAGCGAAAAAACTCGACTTTTCCAGCCTTTTAAAACCGCCGCAAAATTCAAATGGTATTTATCGCTGCGCAACCCGGCGGCAGGAGCATCAAATTGCCGATCGCCTGGATTGGGAACTCATCCGACTGGCGCAGCCGGCCATTGAATTTAAAAAACCGGTAATCATCAATAAGACAATCCGCAATACGGATCGCACAGTTGGTGCGACGCTGAGTGGTGTCATTACCCAGCAAGTGGGCGCTGAAGGTTTGCCGGATAATGCCATTCAGTTAAATTTTACCGGCTCAGCGGGACAGAGTCTCGGCGCATTTCTGGCACCGGGCATTACAATCCGTGTCGAAGGGGATGCAAATGATTATCTGGGCAAAGGCATGTCCGGCGGTCGGATCATCCTTTGTCCCCCGATTAACGCGGGATTCAATCCGCATAAAAATGTTATTGTCGGTAACGTCGTCCTTTACGGCGCGACAGGGGGTGAGGTTTATATCAATGGAATTGCGGGCGAGCGTTTTGCCGTGCGAAACAGCGGCGCCCGCGCCATTGTTGAAGGCGTGGGCGATCATGGCTGTGAATATATGACCGGCGGCAGGGTAGTGATCATTGGTCCCACCGGCCATAATTTCGCAGCCGGTATGAGCGGCGGCATCGCGTATGTGTACGATGAAAATGAATTGTTCGACACCTACTGTAATCTGGACATGGTCGATCTGGAAAGCGTCTGGAGTCCGGAAGACAAATTGCAGCTCCGAACCATGATTGAAAATCATTACCGCTACACCAATAGCGAACGCGCCAAGTATTTATTGAAGAATTGGGACGCCCATCTGCCACTATTTGTAAAAGTCATGCCCATTGATTATCGCAAGTCATTAGAACGAATGCGGCTGGAAGAAGATACCGATAAAGAAACGGTGGCCGCAACCGAGGAGGTATACGTTGGCTAAACAAACTGGATTTTTAGAATATAAACGCGAAGAACCCAAAAAGCGGCCGGTGGCTGAAAGAATTCAGGATTTTCGCGAGTTGGAGGAACTTTTACCACCCGACCGGATAAATCAACAGGCAGCCCGGTGCATGGACTGTGGAACGCCTTTCTGCCATGCTTTCGGGTGTCCCGTTGCCAATCGGATTCCCGATTGGAACGATATGGTCTATCAGGAACGATGGGAACAGGCTTTAACGCTGTTACAGGCAACCGATAATTTTCCGGAATTTACCGGCCGGGTTTGTCCCGCGCTTTGTGAGGCGGCCTGCACCTTGGCCATTCAGAAAGAAGCCGTTTCCATTAAACAAATCGAATTACAGATCGTGGAACGCGGCTGGCAGGAAGGGTGGATCAAACCGGAACCGGCACTTTATCAAACGGGAAAACGGGTGGCTGTTATTGGATCAGGCCCTGCCGGGCTGGCAGCGGCACAGCAGCTTGCCCGAAATGGCCATTCAGTCGTTGTTTTTGAAAAAGCCGATCGGATTGGCGGCATCCTCCGCTATGGCATTCCTGATTTTAAACTCGAAAAATGGGTCATCGACCGAAGACTGGAACAATTGCGCCAGGAAGGCATCGTCTTTGAAACCGGCGTGGACGCCGGCGTGGATCTATCGATTCGCTATATGCAACGGACTTTTGATGCCATCGTGCTCGCCACTGGTTCAAGTGTGCCGCGGGATTTGAAAGTTCCCGGCCGCGATTTAAAAAATATCCATTTCGCAATGGATTTTCTCACCCAGCAAAACCGACGTCTGGAAGGCGATTCAATTGCGGAACAGGCTGCCATTTCGGCGAAAGATAAAAAAGTCCTCGTCATTGGTGGCGGCGATACCGGTTCCGATTGCGTCGGCACCAGTCGCCGGCAGGGCGCCAGTCAGATTGTTCAAATTGAACTACTTCCACAGCCGCCAGTCAACCGCGATCCATATAATCCCTGGCCCACCTGGCCGAATATCATGCGCAGTTCCAGTTCCCACGAAGAAGGCTGTGAGCGCTTCTGGAGTATTCAAACGAAAGAATTTGTTGGAAATAAACAGGTTGAAAAAGTAAAAGTAATGCGGCTCGATTGGTCACCACCGGATGAAAACGGCCGACGAAAATTTACCGAAATTTCCAACTCCGAGTACGAAATCGAAGCTGATCTCGTCTTACTCGCTATGGGTTTCGTTCATCCCGAACACGGCCCGCTGGTGAAAGACGCCAACCTCAAACTCGATGGCCGGGGCAATATCGAGGTCGATAAAAATCAAATGACGTCCGTTCCTGGCATCTTTGCGGCAGGCGATTGTGTTTTGGGGGCTTCACTGGTAGTTCGTGCGCTGGATCAGGGGCGAAAAGTGGCGGAAGGGGTGGAGCAATTTCTTTCCGGGAGATATCCTTCATAAATTCAGACATCCTATGGATACCTGTTTTCCGCTCTAAAGGAACGTGGATTAAACTGATTGAACGACTTTTAACGGATTTAGACAAAACGATTGGAATATGGTTGTTTTAATAATTTTAAATCAATAGTATTCGGCACGCCCAAGAAATTTGCTTACATTTTTGCTAAATTGCACGACATGTCATGCCCGAATGCTTTTATCGGGCATCCATTGTTTTTTGTAAGATGGATTCCCGCTAAAAACATGCGGGAATGACTGTGATCGATACTTATATTTTATAAAACTTAATTAATTTAATTAATGTTAAACCGTATTTTAAAAGTATGCAGAAAATTATTGATTTTAAATATAATTATTTGTCTCCACGCAATTTTTTAGGATAATAGAGGTTGAAATTTCAAAAAAAAATCTCAAATTTTTAATAATTTCAAAATCCAAATATAGAAATACCAAACGATAACTTTCGTAAATCAGATCGTAGTTTTGTTTGTAATTTGTAAATTTGGATCATTGAGTTTTATTTGTTTTTTGGGATTTGAAGTTAAAGATTTTCAATTTTGAAAATCTATAAATTATTGAACGGAAACCAAAATTTATCTTAAGGAATTCAGATGAATTAATTTGAACAAAAAATCCTGTTTGATAGACATCAAAAAAAATTTCAGGAAAGAAATAAGAATTTAATGATTATTCATCAACGTTATCGTAATTCCCCAAAAGGCGGGATCATCAGGTGGGTCAGCGTTCCAGCCACTATACGAATGGCTGTCATCGGTTTTATAGATGACATAATATGTACCCTCATTTAAGGAGATGGTGGTTTCCACTTTTCGGTTTTTACGGGCACCGCCGGCATGCGTTGTTTCTTCGTATTCCATTTCCCAAACTATTCGGCCGCGTTGATCTTCAATCCAGCCATAATCAAACATTTTGTGCCGTTCACCTTCACCCAGGGCATAAATTTTAATTCGGGATTGTCGACTGAGTACAAATTTTTCTTTAATTTTTTCATCATCCTCGACCTGAATTAACTGAGCCAGCAACGATGGATTTTCATCTTCGGCGAATTGGGTGATAAGATTCGGATTCGCATTTTCATCAGCCAGCCAGATCGTAATCCCCCAGGCATCTGGATCGAATGGTGGTCCGGTGTTCCAGGATTTATAAGCATGGCTGTCATCCGTGAGGTAATAAACGATATAGTCACCAGCAGGTAAGGTGATGTAACCATCCAATACCCGGTTTTTATGTCCGCCGCCGGCATGTTCAGTATCCTGATATTCCATTTGCCAGACTTTTTCCCGGGTTTGCGCATTGACGATCCAGGCATAATCGGCCATTTTATATTTTGATGAGCTTTCTCCCAATGCGTAAATTCGGAGTTGACTGGCATTTTTCAGTCGAAATCTCTGGTTTTCAAATTCATCATCTCGCATTTTGGTGATGGCAATAATCGGCAGATTTTCAATCCGTGCCTGAAATGGTTTAATCGCTGTTGCACCCTCACGAATCGCTATGCCGGAAATCGTAATTCCCCAATGACGCGGATCAAATGGGGGAAATGAATTCCACGCCTGGAAAGAATGGGAATCATCGGAAACATAATAAACCAGATAATCCCCGGCCGGCAGGGTAATAATCTTATTAAAAACACGGTTCTTCGGATCACCGCCAGCATGTTCAGTATTTTCCAGCGTCATCTCCCATACCCGTTTTCGGGAACGGGCATCTACAATCCAGGCATAATCAGCCATTTCACGCGTGCTCGGCAGCCCTTCGCCCAAAGCATATATCTGTAAATCCATCTGCTGCGAAATGGAAAATCCTTCTTTCAGATATTTATTATCTTTGACTTCAAGGATTTGAACAACGGCCTGAGGCGTTGGCGGAGAGGCCGAACGAATGATTCCATTTCCTTCTTCACTCAGAACGGACAGCTTAATTCCGAGTTTATCAAAATTTTTTGTCGGCGGTGCCAGGTAAGTCCAAAATTCATTAATAAAACTTTTGGAATGTTGAGAATATTGGGCAATCAAAGGATTTACCGCATAGTAAAGTTCGTAAAATCCTGCTGGTAAAATAATTTCATCCTCTACCCGAATCATATCCTTTTTCCGGCGGGTATCAACATTCTCTCGCTCAAAACTCCAGACAATTTGCCGACGATCACCGTCAAGAATCCAGCCACAGGCATCAAAATCTTCATCAGCATCCTTCTGAAATCCAAGCGCTTCAATTTTTACCGTTGCTTTTTTTTCGATCCGAAAGCATGCTGACTTGATAATATCCTGACTCATGTCGGTAATTTCTATCACCGCGGAATTTTCTCCGGCGGCAAGCGTCAGAATTCCTGATAAATAAAAAAACAGATAAAATGGTTGAAGAATCCCTGAAAAGCGACTGCGATTCTTTTGAAAATTCATATTTTCTGTCTCCTGTCATAATGAAAAGAACAGCTCACAATTGATATCAAATCCAATTGTGAGCTGCTCACCTTTACTCTTCACGAAGGAGGGTATTCATGGCAAAAAATTTTCTTAAAAAGTTCGATTGA
This sequence comes from Caldithrix sp., assembly GCA_020722815.1. GTDB lineage: Bacteria > Zhuqueibacterota > Zhuqueibacteria > Thermofontimicrobiales > Sulfurfontimicrobiaceae > DYKB01. Next base: position 63,942 of record DYKB01000011.1, read on the forward strand.
GCCGGAAGGTAACAACAACCGGCTGCCCCCCAACATCTGTCCTTTTGGCGATATTCAAACGGACATCACCCTCATAATTCGTCAATGCAATTCCAATATCGGTTTTTAAATCAGTCCAGGTTAATCCATCGAAACCTTCCTGATACGAATTTTTAACCTCCGAATTCCAGAGGAGTCCCGTATCCACAAAAAGGATTAGATTTAAATGCCGTAACCAGAGAATATCGTTCAATCCTGAACGTCGGCCGCGGATTCGATATTCAACATTTGCCAGGACCATTCGGTCACCATTTTGAAAATATTGATAATCATACCCCTGTAAACTCGATACCCCCCCCATATCAAATAAAAATTGTTTCGGCAACAAACCTCTGGCTGAACCACCGCGAATTCGAAAATCCAGGTTTTCTCCATAGCCAATCGGCTGATAGCGCCGGATATCCAGGATATAGCGATCAAAATTAACAAGATCATTCGTACCTGGCATAAAAATCTCATTTTTCAGGTCAGGCCCAACCAATTGGCCTTCAAAAGAGATCAGCCAGCCACGGTTTGGATGCTGGGGATGATTTCGCGTATCCAGCGTCAACCGGGCAATCAGGCTCTTTAATTCGATCAGCTCATCAATCCCGGGATTTTGGGTAAATTTTTTATGTCCACCAAAAAGTGCCCACTGTGTCTGCCGGGTCATATTATAATAGCTATCAATTCGATACTCAGCACCAATAGAAAAGGAGCGGGTTAAATTCTGTCTGGCATAAGCCGAATAACCTTCCCGACGATAAAAATCCAGATAATCTTCCTTTAAAAAGAGTGCCGAAAGCGTATTCTCAAACGCTGGAATTTGCCATTCATCCTGGCTTTCCGTCAAATTATAAGCCTGTGCACCCAATGTGAATCTTAAATCATCAAAAAACCAGCGTTCCAGTCCCACCTGATAACGTACACTTTTATTCGCAAAACCATAACCAACATGCCCAAATACTGAAAAATGATATTCGCTGGGCTTCCAGGTATAGTCTTTCGGAACGCGCAATCCCAGGAACATGCCTTCCACACGATTGTAACGAAACATAAACGCCTGTTCAGCATTAAACTCATTTGAATGCTTTTTGGTTCTAATCCGCTCCCAACTCGGTTCCCGATCAATATCTTCATGTCGATCAATCCGAATCCGCTCATGTTCTTTCCGTTCAAGTTCTCTTTCACGTTCCAAATCTTTCCGAAGATGACGCTCACGGTCCCGATCCGCCTCACTATCGTTTGTAATACGGACGCCAGTGAGAGAGGTTGCAATAACATCCCCTGTTATCCGTGAACCTGAATTTCGAAAGATTTTGCCTCCCACGCTAACGACATCACCATCAACCATACTCCTGTCACCCATCTCAACATCCCCCATAATCGCCACCACATCCCCCCGAACTTCGCCATTCACCGCAATGGTGCCCTTCAGTGCAACAACATCTCCATCGATAATTTCATTCTCTTTTACGGCGACATCACCAAAGAACTGAAAAATACCTTCGAATTTTTTCTTTTCCTGATTTAAATATTTCTTTTCAATCTTGGAACGAATTCTCTCATCCAGCCCTTCCAGTTTACTCGACAAATCTTTCCAACTCAAATCTTCGCGCTTATATTTGAAATCCAGCTCAATCATCTCCCCAAAGTAGCGACCGCCATTGGTAATATAAATATTGCCATTGCCAGAAATAATATGTCCCGTTACCAGGGCATTATTTCCCAGTTTTACATCTCCATCAATTGTAACGACGTCTCCATTAACAACGCCATAGATTGAAAGATCACCTTGCTGAACTACCAAATTGCCATCAATTGTTTCTCGGGGATCAACCTGCCGCTTCCTGGTATAATGATATAATTTTTTACGGGCACCAGAAATATCCTGTCTTTTTGTAGATCGCGTTCGGCCCCGATAAACTTCCAGTAAATCGCCGGCAATTTCGCAATCCGAATTTTTTACAATACTCCCTTCATACACTAAAACATGCCCATAAACAACGGCATCCCGCTTTAAAACAACGTTACCATTAAAAACAAAAACATCCCCTTCAATCTCACCACTGATAACCAGATCCCCATTTTCAACCAGGACATCCCCTAAAATTTTCTCTCGCTCATGAATTGTGACATCGGAATTAAAACGATTGATACGCTGAGTTTCTTTAAAATTTTGACGATTAAAGCGACCTTGCATCGATTTATTGCCAGGACTACCGTTGACATTGGATATAATTAATCCACTGAACAGCAAGAAGAAAAACAGTGCTATCAGAATAAAAAACAACATTTGTCGCGCATTTTGTTGCATGGTTTGCTGGCCCTCCAAAAGGTACATACGATTATTCAGGATTATTATGACATCAAATGCCATTGCAAGCGAAGTGCCAATATTATTTGTTAATAAAACTTAAAATTTTAACCTATTGTTAATAAAGGAATTAAGTAGATTAAATTTTGTTAAAATTTATTTTTGATGCTTCAAATCTACGGCGTTTGTGTGGTATTTGTTGCAAAAATACACAGGTCAATTGGAACGGATTGTGGTAAATTTACACACCAGCAGAACGAAGTTCATTTAAAACAGCAGAAAATTGTGGCGGTAACTCACTTTGAAAACGCATGAATTCATTTTTGACCGGATGGAGAAAACCCAGAGTCAGGGCATGCAACGCCTGATGCGGCATTATTTTAAGTAATGAAATCGCAAACTGACGGTCCGCCTGATTCAGATGGATTGTTTGTTTTAATCGACCCTCATAGACATTATCACCCAAAACAGGATGGCCGATGTGGTATAAATGTACTCGAATTTGATGGGTTCGGCCGGTTTTCAAATTTAATCGAAGGAGGGAGAAAAGTCGAAATTTTTCCATAATTTCATAATGTGTAATGGCCAGTTTGCCGGTTTCATCCTTTGGAACGTACATTCGCGTTCTGTCATTCGGATTTCGGGCTAAAAAAGTACGAATTTCTCCTTTATCGGCTTTTGGATGGCCCCAGACAAGCGCCCGATATTCCCGTTCCATGGTTCGATTGGCGAACTGATCAGACAGATGGCGATGCGTAAAATCATCTTTTGCCACCACGAGCAAACCGGAGGTATTTTTATCCAGCCGATGAACAATGCCCGGCCGCTCAGCCGTGTTTAATGTGGATAGATTTTTCGAATGATACAGCAGCGCATTGACCAGCGTCCCCTGGTAATTACCACAGGCGGGATGAACCACCATGCCAGCAGGCTTATTGATAATAATTAAATTTTCATCTTCGTAAAGAATATCCAGTGGGATATTTTCGGGTTCATGGATTGATTTTTGTGGTTTGGGGAGTTGCAGTTCAATTTGATCCCCGGGATGAATTTGATAATTCGGCTTGACAATTTTGCCATTTATGGCAACCAAACCGTCTTTAATCATTTTCTGGATTTGCGAGCGGGAAATTTCGGAAATTTCACGCGTCAGAAAAATATCAAGTCGCTCTTTGCTTTTATTTTCAGGGACAGTAATTTGTTGAATTGTATTTTGCATATTAATATGGAAGGATTTATTCATGGGCAACAAATCGGATTTATTCCCTTATTGAATAACTTTATCCGACGGGACTTTTTCATCATTTAGCCAAACGACCTGTTCTTCTTCCATCAGTAAAGGGTCTGGTTCTTTTCGGGTAAATATCACCAGAAAGACTCCCATACACATCCCTATCGTAACGGCAATGTCCGCCACATTAAAAACGGGCGAGTTAATCAGCTCAATATAAATAAAATCGATCACTTTGCCATGCAACAGCCGATCGATTAAATTACCAAAAGCACCGCCAATAATAAATCCCAGGGCATATTTATAATTAGAATGATACCCTTTTGTTCGGAAAACAATCCATAACAAAAGTAGACTCGCGATGGTCGCCAATAGTGTAAAAAAAATTTCGTACCCCACCCGAATACCAAATACCATTCCTGGATTTTCCAGATACGTGAAACGCAGAACATCTTTGAAAATAATTAAATCGCGTACGTGACCAAACATATTTTTTCCACGAAGGGTCATGAATGCCCATTTTTTGGTCACCTGGTCAAGCAGAATGATGAAGACAATGATAAGAACTAAAAACCAGTTTAAATTTATTTTAAAAGAATTTTTATGCATATTTTAACTTAAAAGGATTTAGGCCAAATTCAGAACATTTTATTTGCGACAGTGCACTTTTTATAAGCAAATTCGATCCCCTACCCTCAGACAAGGAAAAATTAATACCACATTTTCCCTCACGAAAAAAATTTATATCGAGGAATTTTGGCGTGACGCAATAATGAATCAAGAAAGATAACTAAAAAATGTACGATCGTAAAATAATTTATTGGAATTCAATCCTCCTGAAAACTGGAAATGTTTTCCAACTAAAATGCCTCAATTCGCCTGTTGTAAATGAGAATAAAACTGTGAGTCGAAAGTTTTATTCGTCCTTCTTGTTTTTCTTATTTATTTGCTTAAGGAGATCATTTATTTCCTGATTCTGTTTTTCCCGATCACCCTTCACATCTTTAAGTGCTTTCTCCAGCTCGGCGCGTTTTTTCTTGGTGCTATTCATCTCTTTAATCGCTGCCACTTTTCGTTCTTCTTTTATCTGCTCAATCGCATTATGGCGATCAAGACGGCTACCCTGAAAGTGAAAAATCGTACCACCGATTACGGTTCCAAGACTGGTGGGAACCCATAAAATGGCCCCCTGCGCACCATCATCAGTTTCGTGAAGAACATTGGCCGTGATAAAAAATGTAATGCCAAAACTTAATGCACCGCCACCGATGGTGAATAACCATTTGTTTAAATTTTTCTGGTATCTTTTGATTAAACTTTCTGGAATAACCTTTTTACCTTCATCATAAACAACAGGTCTTTTTTGAATTTCCATAATTTCAGAACGAACGATTTTCCGGGTCTCGGATAAATCCTCCCATGGGCGGACCACCATGGTTTTTTCATCCATTTTATCAATTTCCCCTTTTATTACCTCACCCGATGATAAGGTGATATAAACGTACGTTCCCGATTCCAGACTATTATAATTTACAGGTATTTTTTTTACACACCCGGATAGAAAAAACATCATGATTATGATTATACCAGAAAAATATCGAAACATCCTTTGTCTCCCATCTTCAAGATCAATCCTTGCCAATCGGTCTATTGAGTATTTTAAAAATATCGTCATTAAAGTTGATATGACAACCACTTGATTATTCTAATGATAAAAAAAATTTATATAGCCGTTCACAGGGTGGATCAAATCTGTCATTCCCGCATGTTTTTGGCGTGAATCCACACTTTTTTCAGACCAATGGATGCCCGATTAAAACATTCGGGCATGACAGAAGCTACTATTTTATCACCCTGTGAACGAATACAGGTTTTTAATAAAATGCAGGATATTCAGTCTAACCTTATGATTTCAGAACAAAACCTTGAAAGGTTCAAATTTTCACCCCCTGTTATTGCGTGGATACCGTGAAAGATATCGGCTCAATAATCAAGGGAGATTCTGTCATTTCGGGTTCAGCGTTCTCTTCGACAAGTGCTCAGGGTAAGTTTTGCGAAACGAAGAATCTGCAGATAACCAATACCGGCTGACAGATTCTTCGCCTTGCTCAAAATGACAAAACAATTTCTTTTTAAAACGGGCGTATTAATTTATAATAAATTTATCCGATAATCTCACCCGTCGTCGATTATCCCGGCCACTATCTTCTTCAGTTGGCGTCGGGGTCGTCAGTTTTGCTTCTGGCGCCGCAGTAGAAGCTTGTTTTCCTTGCTGATTCGACAATTGAAAATTAAAATCATCCGCCGAACTCATCCGTATCATATCGCGGGAATCCACATCTTCATCTTCGACCGGGGTGAATTCGACGTGAGATTCCTTTTGCTTTTCGTGAAAATTGCCCGAAGTTGGTTCAACGGTTTCCCGCTCATCAAATCGTCCCAAACCAATATCATCAATTTCCAGTACGCCGATAAGTTCCAGTTGAGATTCCAGGAGGTGCTTTAATCTTTTAGCAAATGAATCTTTTTGTGATTTAATGAGCATTAACTCATTTTTCATCTCTGCCAATTGAATTTTAGTACTTTCCAGAATTTTTTCAGCCTTTAATTCTGCTTCCCGAATTATCAACTCAGCTTCATGACGCGCATTATCACGAGAATCATCCAGTGTCTGCTGCGCTTTCATCAGGGATTCCTTAAAAGTACGCTCAACTTCCTGATAATCCTTTAGTTGCGTTTTGAGCTTCAATACCTCATCAGACATCCGATTTCTTTCCCGAATCAACGCTTCAAATTCATCAGCAACTGTTTCAAGGAATGCATCCACTTCGATATTATCATAACCACGGAAATTACGTTTAAATTCCTGTTTTTTTATGTCTAATGGAGTTAATTTCAAGGATAACCTCCTCCCTTTGTATAAAAAAAATTAAGCATCAAATTGTTTGACTCAGCATCTAATGCAAAATTAATGCCAATTCGAACAATGATTTAACAAGAAAATTTTGTAGAAAATAGAGCGCCAGAATTACCACCAATGGGGAGAAATCAAGGCCACCCGTTGCTGGTAAATAACGGCGCACCAATCCAAGAACAGGCTCGGTTATACGATACAAAAATTGTGCAATCGGGTGATAGGGATTTGGATTAAACCAGGACATAAATACCCGAACAATCAGGACAAAAATGTAAATCGAAATTAATGAATCCAGCAAATGCGCTAATGCGAGAATAAAATTTCTGATAATAAACATAGCAATTTCTAATTTTCGTTTAAAATCATTAAAATGAACTGCGTTTAATTATTTAAATATAATCGAATTGAGCGTAAAAATCAACAAAAAATTAAAAAAAATCGCATGCGGCTTTATATAGATCATTCTGTCCCATTTTGTTGGATAACATTTCACTACTGTTCGCTTTTTACTCATCTTCTTTAAGCCTCATTTGTGACCCGCTCCCCTTTTCATCGTCATCGGGTAAAGATGCTAAATCTCGAAAAAACAATTGAATAGCCACGAGCTTCAGCGGCTGTCCGAAAACCAGGAAATTGGCCAAAATTAACCTTTCGAAGGTTATAAACAACACATATATCGATTAGAATTGAAATTTTAATCAATATATATAATTATTCCTGCTCAAAAACCTTCGAAAGGTTAGTTCGCGGACACACTCTTCAGCTCGTGGATCAAATCATCCCAAAATATTAAAATGGGGCTTTAACCCACGGATGTATCAGAAATCGGGCTTAAAAGCCTGGTGCTGAGAGGGGTGTTCATGGAACCACGCGCTAAAACTCGTGGAAATTCAATACTAACTTATTGAAATTCAGAATGTTATCATTTTAATTTATGGCGATGGTATAAACGGGTGCTCCCCCCTCTCCCGCCAGGTAGGGTATTTTTTCTGGCAGAGAGGAAAAAATTTTAGACAAATGTAAAGCACATTATGAAAAATAGAGCCAATTTCATCCGGTTTATCAATAAGTAGTTATGTTCATATCTCTTGCTGCAATGATTCCAGACCTCAAAATCCTGCATCTGCATATTCATAAAGCTGCACATTTTGCACATCAGAAGCAAGGTTTGCATCCTGACGAAAACAGTAAAATAATATAACTTATTGATTTTATTAGTATAAAAAAATGGTACGCCATTTGAATAATACCTGGCTGCCGAATTTATTGAATTAATCAATTTAGTAATAAGGAGGATCAACTCATGCGTTTATTTTTAATTCTTTTGTGTTTAATGACAATGCTCTATAACTTTTCGGCATTTTCAGGCGAAAAGGGTTGGAGTAAAGACCAGTTTGATCTGGATTTTCCCAAAGGCTTATTAAAGCAACAAGCGACGAGTATATCTTCTTATCGCGAGTTGAGGCAGGCCAATACCAGCGCCACACTTATTTCTGGCGGCTATTTTACTCTGGGAACTGTTCAGGGATTATCCAGCAGTGAACTGGACAATTTGTGTGGTCTTACTTTCGGCCATCCTTTTGCCATGACGTCGTTCCCGCTGCTCAAATTAAATGGTACCAGTGGCACCCCTGAAACATTTTTTGGCGTCTACACCGGTTCAGTTGAACAGAATGGGGATACGCTCAGCCTCAGCTATCAAAATTCCAATGTTCTTGAATTTAAATTTTTGATCGCCCTCGAAAAACAGGGTGAAATTGCCAGTATCATCTTCAAATTTAGAAATTTGAGTGACCAGACACTCCAAATCCAGCCGGCCCTGGTTTTTGATGCGGGACTGGGCCGCAAAGGCGATGGCTGGTGCGAAGTGGGAAAAGAAACCGTTTTGACGGATTCAGTCATTGAAGGAACAAATTTGCCGGGACAAATTCTTTTGAAAGAGCGTTATGCACCGATTGAAGGATTGAAATTACAGGCAGAATGGAGCCAAACACCAATTCAAAATTTAATTTTTGCCAACTGGAAGGAACTCTACGAAAATCAAAGTGTCCATTTTAAACCAGTACCGGGTACAAAACTTTACGATCTCGCTTTGCAATTTTCCTGGGCGGAAATTCAGTTAGCCCCTGGTGAAAAGACGGCTAAAAAATTATCTTTTCAATTATTACCACCCGATTTTGGCAATCAACTTTTCATGCGCTGGGATATTGCTGGATTTCAATCGATTGAAAATGGTTTAGCCTTTCCCCAACCCATGGTTTCGCAAGTTGAGATTGCCAGCGTTTCCGGCGCCGGCTTTGCAGGTTATCAATTTTCCCTCACAACTCCGAAAGAAGCCAATTTTGGTGATTCATGGCCACAATTTAATATTTATCCACCGGATTATACTTATCAAAATTTGACTTGCACAACCGAGGAAGTTTATAAAGATAAAGTTGTTGATTTAGCGCTGAAACTGCACAAGAATGGGGTCGTATATGATCAACTTTTCAAACGCTTATTCATTCCGGCGATAAATATATCGGATACCGGATTAGTTTGTCGGATTGATTCGTTGCGAACAGCGCGTTTTCCAGAAGTTAAAATTTTCTTTGATGTCCTGTCACAAACCACTCTGAAACCAGTTCGCACACTGGTCGAAAAGAATATTTTCATTTATGAAAATGATAAACCGATTGACCCATTCAAGCTCGAAAGAAATTATGCCGGTGGCAGTGATAAAATCGATGTGGTCTTTGTTATCGATTGCAGTGGCAGTATGGGAGATGATATTGAAAAGGTTCGTAAAAATGTTGGAGAGTTTTGCGATAGTCTGAAAGTGCAGGGTTATGATTATAGACTGGGATTGGTTTTTTTCAGTACCACCGTTGATAAAGTCTGCGACTTCACGAGTGATGTCAATGCGTTTAAAAGTAGCTTGTCGGTTAATCTCTGGGGCGGGCGTGAAAATTCACTGGCTGCCATTTATCGGGGCACCGAGCTTTCCTTCCGCGAAGGCAGCAAGCGAACTTTCATCTGGATTACGGATGAAGACTATCCGGTAGCCCCGGAAATTAATCTTACAGTTCAGGATGTGGTCAATCGACTGCTTTCCATGGATATTACCATTCATTCAATTTCATTAACATCATTACAAACCAACTGGAGTAATCCAATAATTCAACCCACAGGGGGAAATTTTTACGATATTTATGGTAATTTCCGGGATATTTTATTGGACATTACGCATCAGAAACAGTTGCTGGGCTATTGCTTAACTTATAATTCACCGAATCTGAATTCCTTAATCAATCAAATAAAACTGGAAATTCATTATGCCGGACGGGGTGGCATGGCGATTCAGGAATATAATCGTCCCGGAAATAATGCAATGTTAGTCAGTAAGATGCTGGATTGCTTTCCCAATCCGTTTAATCCCAGCGTGCAGATTCAGATTTCCAAGCCAGAAAATGCAGCCGCGGCCATCGACATTTTCAATATTCTGGGACAGCGTGTGAAAAGTTTTCAGCTCAATGATGCCAGTACACAATGCCTCGTCCACTGGAATGCGCAGGATGAACAGGCAAAAGAAGTGTCGGCGGGCAATTATTTTATCCAATTAACTGTTTTTTCGAATCAGGGGCAAATCCTGCGTCGGGAAATGCGCCGGGTGCTTCATTTAAAATAAAAAATATATAATAGAAAATTGATATAAATTTTCGGGATTTATAAAGGAGGTCATTATGTTTCGTTTAAATAAAATATTTCTGTTCTTATTACTCATCATAAATATCCGCGCGATTCATGCAGATGGACTTTTACGACCGGTGGAAGAAAAATATCCCCAATCGTTGCTGCGTAACCGAATGACGCGGATTGATGTGATGATTTATGGCCAATTTGCTGAAACCATTGTTTATCAAGAATTTGTCAATGACTGGCATAAAAAAACCGATGCCGTTTATTCATTTCCATTGCCGCCGGATGCCCGTGCGAATAATTTTTACTACTGGCAAAATGACCAGTGTTACAAAGCGGTTTTGCGCGTCCAGGAACAGGCACCGAATCCCGGAACGGGTGAAGGCGGCGTGGCTGCGCTCATCAATAAATATATTGGTCGAAATGGTATCAAAATAATGCTCAAGGATGTGGCGCCGCGCACGATTCAAAAGACACAATTGCACTACATCAGCCGGTGTGATTATGATCAAGGGAAAATGAGCTATGAATTTCCGCTGGATACGCAGGAATTTGTTCAATATCCGCTGGATTTGTTGCAGGTTTTTATCCACATTCGCAGCGATTCGACGATCACCAATTTTGCCATGTCGAGCCATCCGGACTGGAAGTACGTTTTTCAACGACCCAATGAAGTGAAGGTCGCTTTGATCCAATCAAAGGCATTTTTAACAAAAAATTTAAAATTTGATTATTCCATTTCCAACAAAGCGACTTCGGTCGATTTTTATTCGGTAGCAAATGATTCAATGGCGGGTCATTTCGTTTTATCGGTCCAGCCGGATGAATCTATCGATTCAACTGATATTTTTAGCAAACGGATTATTTTCCTGCTCGAAAGTTCCAATAAAATGTTTGGCGAGCGGCTGGCACAGAGCAAAGAGGCCATTAAACAGTGCCTGGATTTGTTAAAACCAACTGACTATTTCAACATCGGTACTTTTACCTATAATTCAAATTTCTGGAAGACAAACCTGGTGCCGGCTACCGCACAGAATATAGCTGAGGCTAAACAATATATCAGTTATATTTATAGTTCATCCGGCTCCATGATGCAAAACGCATTACTCAAATGTCTGGCGCAATTTCCGGATCAGAATTTATGCAATTCGATACTTGCATTTTCCAGTGGATTTACCGTGCTGGATCCGCAGGAGATTGAAAATAAAAATGTACAAAAAACGGGAATTTTCATGATCGGGATTGGTGAAGATTTGGAACGGGCGCGTCTGGAAATGACTTCGTTACTAAATTATGGCTTTGTCACTTATTTTGATGAGGATGATAATCTCTTGACAGGAATCACGCGTGTCTTTCAGAAAATCAGCCAGCCAATCTTGAAGGACACCCGTTTTGAATTCGGTCAGGCCGGTATTCATGAAGTATTTCCAACCAAAGCGCCGACGATTTATCAGGGTTCACGGCTCTATTTAACCGGCCGCTACCTATTGAACCAACAGTCGGCGTTTTCCATTGCCGGCTATTCGATGAATGGTGCCCAGGCGCTGGATTATCGCTTAAATTTCAGCACGGAAACGACCCAATATAAATTTGCTGAAACCTTTTGGGCCAAAGAAAAAATCGATGCGCTTGAAAGGGAAGTGCTGGTTTATGGTGAAAATCCCGCCAAAAAACAGGAATTGATTCGATTGAGTTTAACTTACAATATTCGCTGCAAATATACAGCTTACATCGCCACCTACGAAGATCCAATTCCACCACCGACAGCCATTATTCCCAACGAATCGGAAATCGCGATGGCACCGGAATCATATTTAATCGGCAATTATCCCAATCCGTTTAATCCCACGACTACAATTCAATTTTATCTGGCGCCGACGGCTGAATTAGTCAAATATAAATTCATCCGAATCTATAATTTGCTGGGTCAATTGGTGAGCGTGATCGACATCAGTCACTTAAACACTGGAACACATGCCTTAAAATTTAATGGCATGGATTTTAACGGGAATCCACTGCCGTCCGGAATGTATCTCTGTCAATTGGTGGTTGATTCGGAAGTCAGTACGATTCGAATTAATCTGGTTAAATAATACCTAAAATTCTAAATTGAAATGCTTTTTCTTCTGTGAGATCGTTTTTGGCAAAAAATTGACCCCCGCCTAGAGCATTCAATTGGCAACCAGTTCCTTTCACACCGATAGACTCCTTTATTAACTGAATTGTGTTTTTCTTTAAAAAGCTCTCGACTCTGCCCTCGTCAACCTCCCTTTTCAGGAAAAACAGCAAATTTATCAAATAAAAAAGGGCTGCTTGTAATATATAAGCAACCCTTTTCTAATGTGTCGGGGCGAGGGGATTTGAACCACCGACCCCTTGACCCCCAGTCAAGTGCGCTAACCGGACTGCGCTACGCCCCGATTTTTATGCTAAATTTTCTATATCCTGATGATTATCAGCATCAGTTGCTAAATCCAAAACGCTTTTAATAGCAAGAAGTTCCTGTTTTAACTCACGCAGCAGATCATTTTTTTGCAATTCATCCAATGATAGCTTCATCTGTCCGGATTTTACTTCACGATTTTTTAATTGCTGTCTCGCGCCTTCTATTGTATACTTATCATCATAAAGCAGCTTTTTAATTAAAAAAACAAGCTTAATATCATTTAAACGATAAAGGCGATTTCCTCCCTTATTCTTTGGAGGACTTAATTCAGCAAATTCGGTTTCCCAATATCTCAAAACATAAGGTTTTAGTGAAGTTAATTTACTCACTTCGCTAATCGAATAATAGAGTTTTCTTATTGGGCGTTCTTCCATTGGAAAACTTTTCGTTTAATTGCCCAAAAATACAAATATTTATAGAAAATTGCAAGTACTTTTTTAAAAACTTTTCATTTTTATCATAATTGTTCCTGCAGAACCAACAGCAATCAAGCGTTGTTTCCAGCCCTGGATGGTTGAAAAAAAGCCATCGGTCAATTTCGCTTTAAAATCAGATAAAGAATCCCATAAATAGACCCCCTGACGTGGAAGCTGATACGGGTCCAGATCCGAACCAAATTGATGATAATGCATCGTACACGCCCCCTGGTAGCCCGCTTCTTTGACCGATTGAATGATTCGCGTATTATATCGGCCAAAAGGATAGGAAAAAATCACCGATTCCTGTCCCGTCTCCGCTTTTATTTCATGTTTTGAAAACGCCAGTTCCTGGCGAAGTCGCTCTTCCGAACATTTTCGTAAATCTGGATGTGTCGATGAGTGGGAGCCGAGTTCCCAGCCGTCCTGAACCAGCAGATTAATCTCGTTCCAGTCAAGATGTTTGAATTTGCGCCAACCAAGATTGATATCCCAACGGTTATCACTGCCTACAAAATCCGAAATAATAAATAGTGTAGCGATAAATTTATATTTCTTTAAAATTGGAAATGCAAATTGATAAATTGATTGATAAGCATCATCAAAAGTCAAAATTATTTTTTTCTGATTTGGATTTGAAAAATCATTTTGAAATAGGTCACGAAATGAAATTGTTTGATAACCAGTTCTGGCCAGAAAATCAATTTGTCGCTCAAATTGAATCGGGGAAACCCGTGTTATTCCCCACTCCAATCGGGGATCGATTTTATGATAAACCAAAATGGGAACTAAAGCATTCATGATATTTATTTAATAAAACCCGGAAAAGTATTTAAGTAACCGTTCACAGGTTCCAGGTTCACCATTCCCAGTTATTGTCGAATTTCATGTTTTCATCGTTCTGCTGATAATAAAGCTTAATTCAAGCGCACTTATGCAAGCAGCATAAGCTTTTCAATGCTGAACCCTAAAACTTGAACCTTTGAACGCATCCATATTTATTCCAATAAGTTATTTAGATAATAGATGATAGGATAAAAATCCAGAATTGGTGAGCAAACAGTATACCTGATATTGAATGATGAACTATATATAAATTCTCGCGAAAAGGCGTGTTCCTGTCATTCAGAACGGCGCGAAGCAGCGTGAAGAATCTATATTTTTCAATAAGTTACGAGATTCTTCACTTCGCTCAGAATGATATATAAACTTGAATTTTTAGGATTATAATAAAACTTTCCGGCTCAAATCAAATTTACCCTGCGGATCAATCTTCAGTAATTTGACTTTTACTTCATCCCCAACTTTTAATACATCCTCCACGCGGGCAACGCGGTGGTGATCAATCTCGGAAATATGCAACAAACCTTCTTTTCCAGGAATAATTTCGACAAAAGCACCAAATGGCATAATTCGTTTAACTTTACCAAGATAGACTTTACCGACTTCTGGTTCTTCGACCATGCCACTAATAATTTCAAAGGCTTTTTCTGCCGCTTCGGCATCAAAAGCTGCGATGGTGACAACACCTTCATCACTTATGTCAATGGCAGCACCTGATCGTTCAATAATATCACGAATGGTTTTACCACCAGGTCCAATAATGCCCCCGATTTGATCAGACTTGACTTTAATCGTGATGATTCGGGGCGCGTATTCGGAAAGCTTGGTTCTCGGCTCAGGAAGTGTTTTACTCATGATGTCCAGAATATAAAATCGTCCTTCGCGGGCTTGCTCCAGCGCCTGTCGGATAATTTCCATTGAAATACCCTGAATTTTAATATCCATCTGGAAAGCAGTAATGCCTTTTCGATTTCCGGCGACTTTAAAATCCATATCGCCCAGATGATCTTCATCGCCAAGAATATCAGATAAGACTTTTACCGTATCGCCTTCTTTAATTAAGCCCATGGCGATGCCTGCGACGGCTTCTTTAATTGGTACCCCCGCATCCATCAGTGATAGAGAACCGGCACAAACTGTCGCCATAGATGAAGATCCATTCGATTCCATGATATCTGAAACGACACGAACAGTGTAGGGGAAGATGGTATCGGATGGCATCATTGGTTTTAATGAACGCTCGGCTAGATTTCCATGTCCAACTTCACGACGTCCGGGACCGCGTAAAGGTTTCACCTCGCCAACACTGTACGGGGGAAAATTATAATGGAGCATGTAACTTTTCCAGAATTCACCTTCCAACTCGTCGATTTTCTGTTCGTCCATTTTCGAACCGAGTGTGGTGACTGCCAGCGCCTGAGTTTGGCCACGAGTAAACAGGGCTGATCCATGTGTTCTTGGTAACAGACCAGTTTCACAGGTAATCGGGCGTATTTCGGTGGTAGTACGTCCATCAACACGACGTCCGTTTTCGATAATCATTTTACGAAAATGCGTTTTATAGACTTTTTGAATGATTTCATTGATTATTTTTTCGCTCTCAGGAAACGCTTCACTAAATTTTTCAACACTTTCTTTTAGAAAAGTGCTTAGCGTATCATTGCGGGTCGTCTTATCGGTAATATTCAATATTTCCGGAATTTTTTCTTCGGCCAGTGCCGTCACTTGCGTTTCGAGTTCAGGTTGGGTTACTTTTTCCTCCACGACCTGTTTGGTTTTGCCACATTCAGCTATTAGCTCTTTTTGCGCCTGAATGAGCGGTTGCATCACTTCAAAACCAAATTGCAGGGCAGCCACCATTTCATCCTCTGAAATCTCATTCGACTCACCTTCCACCATTAGAATCGATTGTTCTGAAGCAGCAATGACCAGTTCGATATCGCTTCCAGTCAATTGTTCAAAAGTGGGATTGACCACAAATTCACCATTGATTCTGCCAACCCGAACAGCAGCTATTGGCCCAGCAAATGGGATGGTCGAAATGCAAAGGGCTGCAGAAGCCCCCAAAACTGCCAGTACATCAGGATTATTTTTCTTGTCAGCCGAAAGAACATTGGCGATGACCTGGACTTCATTTCGATAATTTTCGGGAAATAGGGGACGAAGGGGGCGATCGATGATTCGGGCGCTTAGAATCTCGCGTTCACTTGGTTTTCCTTCCCGTTTAAAGAAACCTCCGGGGATTTTGCCGGCAGCATAAGCCATTTGTCGATATTCCACCGAAAGTGGGAAAAAATCAATTTCTTCGAGCGGCGTTTTACTCGACACGGCGGTTGTATGAACTACGGTATCCTCAAATTGGACCCAACACGCACCATCGGCCTGTTTTGCCAATTTACCGGTTTCAAAAATCAATGTTCGACCACCCAAGACTACTTCTTTACGATAAATCATCATTCCTCCAACAGAATTGAATATTTTTAATAATCGGCCAGCATTCAAGTCAATATACGATCTGAAAGCGGGAAATCCTTTGCGGCTTTATCAGTTAATCAGGTCATTCTGATTATTAATTATTTTTCGTCAAAATTTTATCGGGACTTTTCCAAGTATCAGTTTTAATGATTTTTTCAAAATAAAAGCGGCTGCAATTAAATAGTGACTATTCAAATTATCAAAAAATAGCTATTTAACACACTGTAGCTAATCCCCAAAGTTACTCAAACAACCTGAACCGTCTGCTTATCGATTTCTACACTCACAATTGATGCGCGATACGCTATCACTGAAAACCACTCAATTAGTGGAGTAATTGAAACATTACCAGGTTGAAATTTGATGAAATCAAATAAATAGCCCGGCAACACATTGGCCCAAAAAGGTTATCATATATAACGTGGTAGAAAAACCTGAATTGGAATTTTATTTACAAAAAAGTTTTATGCTTACCGGCGAATACCTAATTTCTTAATAATTTCACGGTAGCGCGTAATATCTTTTTTCAATAAATAGTTAAGTAAACGACGACGACGACCAACCATAATCAATAAACCACGCCGGGAGTGATGGTCTTTTTTATGAACAATCAAATGTTCCGTCAACTGACGGATTTTTTCTGATAAAATCGCAATTTGAGTCTCCGCCTTGCCGGTATCCTGATCAGTGGTACCATAAGTTTTGACAATTTCGTATTTGACAGATTTCGTTAAAGCCATTAATCCTCCTTATTGGCTATTCTTAATTTGAGGTAATCAATTTGTAACTGTTTAGCCTGATAGGCTGTAGGTATTTAGGTTATAGGAAACATTTTCATTTTTCTTCAGGTCAAAACAAATATATCATCTCGTCTTGAGGTAAAATTATTTGCTAAAAACCTAAAAAGCTACTACCCAAACAATCTCCCCGGTTACAACAATTTTATATATTTTTTAGTTAGTTATTACTTGCGCAAAATTTTGACGCACATAATTCACATCTTTTTGTATCTGTGCTGTCAATTGTGTCATATCCTGAAATTTAAGCTCCTCGCGGATAAACGCCAGGAATTCAACTTCCAGCGTTTGGCCATATAAATCACCTGTAAAATCCAGCAAATAAACTTCAATCGAACGACTCGCCTCTGAAAAAGTCGGTCGCACACCGGTATTTAATGCTCCCAGATATTTTTGCGATCCGACTTTTACAATGACAGCATAAATTCCATCTTTTGGTATTAATTTTTGCGGGTTGATCGGCACCAAATTCGCGGTCGGAAAATTCATCATCCGACCGCGTTTTTCACCTGAAACAACCTCACCCTTTAGTGCATAATTTCTCCCCAAAAACTGTCTTACCCGGCTAAAATTACCGCTGCGAATCAGTTGCCGCAGGGAAGTGCTACTCACAACCTCATTATCAATTCTCACAACATCGGCTAATTCAATTTCAAAATTATGCTGAATCGCAAGTTCTTTTAGCAATTTCACATCACCAGTGCGACTCTTCCCGAAATGATGATCATGTCCGATGATGATGACTTTAAAACCAATTTTTTCAACCAGAATTTTTTCGATAAACTCTCTAGCGGATAATTGAGCGAACGCATTGGTAAAGTTCAGGATAATCAGCCGATCAATTCCCAGATTTTCCATTACCGTGATTTTTTCTTCGTCAGTGGTGATTAGCCTGATATTTTGCGTCTGCTCAGGATAAAGTATGAGTCGTGGATGAGGGGAAAATGTGATAATAGTGCTCAATCCTTTAATTTGTGAAGCTTTTTTCTGGACTTTGTCAATTAGTGCCTGATGTCCAAGATGAACACCGTCAAACATCCCAACAGTAACCACGGCGTTGAGATTATGTTCAATCACGCTTAAATCCCGATATATTTCCATTACTCACAAAGACTCATTTTCCAATCGCAAGCAACTGCACCAAACGTTCAATCGACAGTGAATCTTCAATCCGATAGGGGCCAATCCGAGTGCGTACCAGTGATTTGACAAATCCGCCACAGCCTAATTTTTCGCCAATATCGCGTGCCAATGACCGAATATAGGTTCCTTTTGCACAGCATATTTTTAATTTAATAATGGGAAGCTGCATCTCCAGTATCTCAATCCCATAAATTTGGATTTTTCGGGGTGCCAGCGCTATCATCTTGCCTTCGCGTGCGAACTGGTATGCGCGTTTCCCCTTAATTTTTATTGCCGAAAATTGAGGTGGCACCTGTTCGATTTCACCAACAAATTGCTGAATTGTATTTCCGACTTGCTCCTCCCCCAATTGATAGGTTGGAAATGTCTCGATTACTTTTCCTGTCACATCCAGCGTATCGGTAACCGTCCCCAATTGAATTTCACCAATATATTCTTTATCTAATTCCTGCAAACGCGTAATCTGCTTGGTTGCGCGACCGAGTGTAATTAATAATACACCGGACGCAAACGGGTCCAACGTACCGGCATGGCCAACTTTTTTAGTTCGCGTAATATACGTTATTTTGCGAACAACATCATAAGAAGTCCATCCCGGCGCTTTAAAAAGATTCAAAATTCCATAAATCGTATATGAATTAACGTCCATTGTTTTATTCAGACCACGACGTTATTATAAAAATCAATAAGCTATCGATTTTCCGTTCTGATCTGGGCAAAAATCCTTTCAATGTTATCCACGTAGTCTTGCGTATCATCATATATAAACTTTATTTCCGGTACATATCTTAACGTCAAACGTTGCCCAATTTCATAACGAATAAATGCCCGGGCGCGATCGAGTGCCTCGATTTTTTCATCGATATTCGCATGTTCAGCCAACGCACTAAAATAAATTTTGGCAAATTTTAAATCCACTGAAGTTTCGACATGTGTAATGGTTATCATCTTCAATGACGGGTCTTTCACTTCAGACTGGAGAATCGCCGATATTTCTTGTTGAAGTTGTTTCGCGATTTTTAAAGAACGTTTTGTTTGCATTGAAGTTACCTAATAAATCGTTGTAGCATATCGGATTAATTCTACCCGACCATCTAATTCGATGAAGTTAATCACCTGAGCAATAACTTTATCAATAAATTTGCTTTCATTCGCGACAATCGAAACGCCCAAAACCGCTCGCTGCCATTTTTCATTATCACCAACTTCTGAAATCGAAACATTAAATCGCTGACGGATGCGTTTTTTCAGACTTTCCAAAACAAATCGTTTCTCTTTCAGCGAATTACTCGCCGGTATAAACAATTCTATTTCACTGACTCCAACTAGCATAAATATTCTATTGTGCCGGGGCTAAGGTTCTCTTTACCTGTATCAAACGATAGGGTTCCACAATATCATTTACTTTGACATCATCAAAATTACCAAAACTAATTCCACATTCAAAACCAGCGGTAACTTCTTTGGCATCTTCTTTAAAACGGCGTAGCGAAATCACTTTGCCATCATAAATCAGTTTATCATCACGATAGAGTTTTACCTTGTCATTTCGTGCCACCCGACCCGTGAGGACGTAACTTCCAGCGACTACGCCGACCTTCGGAATTCGGAATACCTGACGCACTTCAATTGTTCCTTTAATATCTTCAACTAATTCAGGTTCCAATAAGCCTTCCAGGGCATTTTTAACTTCAGAGATGGCATCATAAATGATACTGTATTGTCGAATATCCACCACCTCGCGTTTGGCAACTTCCCGCGCTTTAAGCGTTGGTCGTACCTGGAAGCCGATGATAATCGCGTTGGAAGCCGAGGCCAACAAAACATCCGATTCGGAAATGGCTCCGACACCCTTATGGATTACTTTTACGGCGACTTCCTGGTTCGAAAGTTTTAAGAGCGAATCGCTAATCGCTTCCACCGAACCATCCACATCACCTTTAACGATGATGTTGAGTTCCTTCACCGCACCCTGTTTAATGCGTCGTGAAATTTCATCCAGGGTCAGCCGCTTATTCCGACGTAAATCCTGCTCGCGTTTAATTTGCCGCCGCTTCAGACTGATTTCACGGGTATCTTTCTCACTCTTCAGTACGATAAATGAATCGCCCGCTGCCGGTAAGCCGGAAAAACCGACTACCTGCACCGGCACCGAAGGGCCTGCTTTTTCAACACGCTGATTTCTTTCATTATATAATGAACGTACTTTACCAAAATATTGCCCCACAATAAAGGGCTCACCAACCTTGAGGGTTCCGCTTTGAACAAGAATAGTAGCGACGACACCCTTCCCTTTATCCAGCCGGCTTTCGATAATGATGCCGCGGGCAGTTCGATTATGGTTTTCTTTCAATTCCAAAACTTCAGCTTCAATCAGGATCATATCTAGCAGCTTCGGAATGCCCTGCCCCATTTTCGCTGATATTTCAACGCACTGATATTTACCGCCCCACTCTTCAATCAGCACATTATTCTCGGCGAGTTGTTTTTTGATCAACTCGGGATTGGCCGTCGGTTTATCTATTTTATTAATCGCCACAATAATAGGAACACCAGCAGCCTGAGCATGATTAATGGCCTCAATTGTTTGCGGCATCACGGCATCATCCGCCGCGACAACCAGAATGACAATATCCGTTGCCTGGGCACCACGCGCACGCATTGCCGTAAAAGCTTCATGGCCGGGCGTATCAAGAAACGTAATCGCCTGACCTTTTACCTGAACTTCATACGCGCCGATGTGCTGGGTAATTCCACCGGCTTCGCCAGCAATAATATTACTTTCCCGAATATAATCCAGAAGCGAGGTCTTGCCATGATCAACATGGCCCATAATTGTTACAACCGGCGGACGGGGAGTCAAATTTTCATCTTTTTCCTCTTCCTCTTCATATTCCTCTAAAATTTCCTGACCATATTCCGGTAAAAATTCGACTTTAAATCCAAACTCATCAGCGACCATCTCAATAACGTCTTTTTCCAGCCGTTGGTTGATGGAAACGAGCATGCCTAAGGCCATACACTTTTTAATGACCTCAGGAGGCTCAACATCCATCGCCGATGCAAGTTCTGAAACTGAAAGAAATTCGTTAACCTTGATGAGATTTTCATCTTCTACTTCAATTTCATCGATATCTTTTTGTTGCGTCCTTTTATACTTTTTACGACCACGACCGGCTTCCTCGATTTTTGCCAGGGTTTGTTTGATACTGGCATCAACCTCGGCTTCGCTGATTTGTACTTTTTTCTTCCGTTTCTTTCGTTTTTTAAGCCGATCTTTATCTTTTAGCTTTTTATCTGACGATTCTGCTTCTGATTCGCGCCATTTTTTAGCTGATTTCTCTTTTTTGGAACGAATAATTGAATCGCGTAAAAGTTCTTCTTCGTCAATTTCTTTTGATTCCACTTCAAGATCAGGAGGGATCGATTCCATTGAACCCCCAACCTTTTTACCGCGTTTCTTCCGCTTTCGCTTCTTAAATCGATCCTTTTCCGCTAAATCTCCGGTCTCTTTCTGCGGAGGTGCCCCTTCCCCGGTCGCCCGTTGTTCAGGGGTACCGGCTGTTTTTGAAGAAACCTGTGGCGAAACCGAGTGGGCTGGAGGTTTGACCTTAATCTCTTCTGATGAAGCTTTCCCTCGCTGTCCATCAAACCCACTCGCTTTGATTTCCCGCGTTGCTTCCGGATGCCCTTCTGGTACAGCCCGGTCATGTTCTTCAAGATGATGGGAAGTGGATTCTGTTGCTTGTCGTTTTTCACTGGCAATTTTCGTATCACTCAATACCGGAATTTCATATTTCTCCTCCACCACAGATGGAGTTTCGCTTAATTTTTCATGTATTTTATCCTGTGGCGTTGCTTCCGATTTTAGCTCATGTTTCGCGGTCGAAACTGGTGTAGATGGCAATTCAACGGGAGGTTCCATCGGCGTAACGGTTTCACGCTCCTTCATTTCAATAAATTCTTCGCGAGATGTTTTTTTCTCAGCTTTAAGCGTTTCTTCCACAAAAGCCTCGACCGAATCATGGGAATCAGATGGTTCTTTGGCTTTCCGCTGATCTATACCGAGCTTATCAACCATAAATTGCGTTGCAGTTTTAAGCTGTATATCGAGATCTCGTCGCGCGGCTTCCTGCTTGGTTGCTTTTTCAGCATTTTTTTCCTTAATTCGACGGCGAAATTCAAACTCATTATTCACCGTTTCCTCTTTTTTACCGTATTTCTCTTTAATTTCCTGATATAATTCATCCGAAATCGGACTCATGTGATTTCGGACTTCATTACTCTTCATTTTCAGGAATTGAATTAAGGTATCATTTGAAATATCAAATTCTTTTGCGACTTGATATATTCTGCGTTTTGTACTCAAGCGTTAAAACACCTCTTTTATTTCTCTAAAATATTTTCGATTAAATTCATAATTCTCTCAGCAGTTTTCTGACCAATACCTGGAACTTTTAATAAACCTTCCAGACCTCCATTTATAATCTCCTGAGCACTTTCTAAACCCGCGCCTATTAATTTTTTACGAAGACCCTCATTTAAGCCATCTATTTGTGATACACTAATTAGTTCTTCTTTTTCACCAGCCATCTTTTTGAAATCAGATTCCCGTAAGGTTTCGATCTCATATCCTGTCAATTTTGAAGCCAGGCGTCGATTAACGCCCCCTCTGCCAATCGCCAGCGAAATCTGATCATTTGACAGAATCGCGGTAGCGGTTTTTTCCTCCTCATCAACTAATACCCGATTGGGTTTGGCTGGACTAAGGGCCCGCGCAATATAAATTTCCGCTTCCGAGTTCCAATTGATGATATCAATTTTTTCATTATTTAATTCTTTAACAATGGATTGAATGCGAATTCCCTTCATCCCCACACAGGCACCAACCGCATCGATCCGCTTATCATTTGAATAGACCGCAATTTTTGCCCGCTCGCCGGCCTCACGGGCAATTCCTTTCACTTCGATGATCCCTTCATAAATTTCCGGAACTTCCAGTTCAAAAAGCCGGGATAAAAACATTTCATCCGCTCGGGAAACGATTATTTCGGAACCACGACTGGTTTTCTGCACATTTTTGATTACCGCACGAATACTTTCGCCACGTCGATAACGTTCATTTCGTATTTGTTCGTTTTTGGGAAGCACAACCTCAGCCCGATCGACACTGATAAAAATCTCATCAGCATTCACCTGCCGGATTTCACCATTGACAATTTCACCGGTTCGATTCTTATAGTCCTCAAAAATCGTTTCGCGCTCTAAATCACGCAACTTCTGGTTCAGATTTTGTTTGGCTGAGACTATCAGGCGGCGCCCAAAGGAACTGGGATTGATGATTTCGATAAACTCATCTCCAACCTCCAGGTCTGGTTCCACAGCTTTTGCCGTCTTCACATCGACTTCAAGATTTTCATCAACCACATCCTCTACAATAATCTTATTTTGATAAATTTCGATCTCCCCTTTATCGAGATGTACGAAAATATCAAAATTATCGGTCGTCCCATATTTTTTCTTAATCATACTAATGATGATTTCTTGTACAATCTTTGTGAGGACTTCCTTGTCAAGACTTTTTTCTTTGATTATCTGGCTAAAAGCTTCGGCAATTTCACTTTTCATGTTGCCGCCTTCCTCCTTTATCTCTCAAAAAATCAAACACATAAAACATTATAATTACCACTTCAATATCAATTTTACATTTTCCATCTGATCTATCGAAAAAGTTTCGGCTTCTTGATTCACCATCAGGGTTACCTTTCCATCCACCACCTGCTGGATAGTGCCTTCATAAGTCCGTTTGGTTTCTTCGTTCTGAAGATTAAACCGAATTGGGCGCCCCATATTGCGACGGAAATCGCGCACCGTCTTTAGCGGACGGTCAACACCTGGCGACGAGACTTCCAACCGATAACGACCTTCAATGATATCGGCGGTGTCCAGAATTTCCGAAATCAGATCACTGGCGTTCTGACAATCATCAATCGTAACGCCGCTTTCCGTATCTATAAAAACCTGCAAAATCTGATTTCCCCGCGCGCCACGGAACGCCAGTTCAACAAGTTCGATAGCGGATTCATTCAACGCGGGTGAAATCAATTCGCGTATCTGATCTAATAATTGCATCATATGTATTCAGTTTATTGCAATAAAAAAGTGGGCATTTTTAACCCACTTAACTAAAAAATATAAGAAAATAAATTATATATTGCAAGTAAATTTTATCAAAAATATGCTTTTAGCAAACGAATCAGGCATTTAATTCGGCTAAATAAATTTCAGCATCATTTTTTAGTCCAGAATTGGGATATTTTTCAATCACTATTTGATAAATTCGCCTGGCCTCTTCCCTATTTCCGGCTAAACCCTGACAACGAGCGGCATTCATCAGTTTTTCAGCCGCGTTGAAAACTGATGGATATTTTTCAACGGCATCCTCATACAACGCAGCCGCTTTTTTATAATCCTTTTTCTCCTCATAACAGGCTGCCAGTCCAGCCATTGCCGAACTGGAAAGCATTGGATCTGAACCATAATCACTTAAATATTCTTCAAAATATTTTTGTGCCAGTTCAGTTTTTTTTTGCAGAAAGTACGTATTGGCCAGATAAAAACTACCGACTCCCGCACTGTTGGTTCCAGCATATTGGGTAACCAATTTTTCCAGCGAATCGGCGGCTGCGGTTAAATTCATATTCGACAATTGCAGACGAGCGGCTGCCAATTTCCCCGAAGCCTGCAGTTCGGCTGCCTGACGATTTCTGGAAACCATCACAACTAATAAAATAATGACAACCATGGCAGCCACACCACCTAAAATATATTTTTGGTACATTTCATAATAATCTAATAATTTTAAATAGGTAGTGACCAGCTTATCTTCTTTTACTTTTTTGCGAGCGATTTTCTTTCTGGGCCGTAACATTTTTTCTTCCCTTACTAGTTTTACAGGTTTAAGTTAAATAAATTTTTATAAATACTCAGGTTCTTTCGGTAATAGTTTATTCACATTACCTTATGAGCAATAAAAATGCCTTCAGATTTTAATCAAAAAAATTTTTGAGAACAGAATCAAAAGAAGGTGCTAATCCACCCCCAAAAAACATTTACCGACTATCAAGCTGAGTCGAAATCTTTTTTTACAAATAGTTCAAATAAAAAGTCTATAAATATAACGAAATATTTGATTTTTGTCAAGTGTTTTTATTGATCGAACCATGATACGTTTCCTTTATTAATTTCTCCAATCGGCCTTTTGGATCCTGCAAAATCGTTTCATCCACTGAAAACTCAGCTAAATTCAGCAATTTCAGGCCGTATTCATAGTTCGAGAATAATTCCCAGCATTTTGTTACAAAATCTTTATTCTCCTGCCGCGCTTGTGCCGTGATTTCATTTTTTGCACCAGGGGTAAAGGTTATCACAATCCCCGTTCGCGCTAAAAATTCTTTCTGAAATTCTTTTAATAAATAATTATCTAACAAAATTTCCAGTTCCGTTTCCGGATTCCGGACTATCTTTTCGGTTACCACAAACTTTTTAATATGCGTAGACGGTAATTTCTTCTCGAATTTCATCAGGGCTTTTTCAAACACACTGACCAGGCCACGCGCCCCGGTCTTTTCTAAAAAAGCCTCGCGCGCTAATTCCCGTAATGCCGCATCTTCAAATTCCAGGGTAATTCCATACGCCTGGAAATCGCGTTTTTTACTGCGCACCACCGAACTATATGGATTTTTAATAATTTTGTACAGGGCCATCTCATCCAGCATCGCGAGGCGGACAACCACCGGCAGTCGGCCAACAAATTCTGATTCAAAACCATATTCAATTAAATCTTCCGATTTGACATATTTCAGGTAATCAACATCCGCCTCTTTGTTCTGCGTGGTCTCAGCCGCTTGAAAGCCGATGGCCTGTTGCTTCAGCCGTTTTCGGATGATTTTATCCAGATTACTAAAAGCGCCGCTCATCACAAAGAGAATGTTTTTGGTATTCACCTTTTTTCGAACGACTTTCCCCTGTTTTTGCGCTTCGAACATCGCTTCCATTTGCGAGGCCAGATCATGTGGTGGCCGCAATTCCACTTCGGATTCTTCCATCAATTTAAGCAAATTTCGTTGCACCCCTGTCCGCGAAACATCCGGCCCGACAGTATTACCCGAAGCAGCAATTTTATCAATCTCGTCCAGATAAACAATTCCATATTCTGCCAGTTGAATGTTACCATTGGCCTCCCGGACAAGTTCACGAACTAAATCCTCAACATCACCCCCAACATAACCGGTTTCACTATACTTTGTCGCATCCCCTTTTACAAATGGAACCCCAATCTTCTGGGCAATCAATCGGATTAAATAGGTTTTTCCAACACCCGTAGGCCCAATCATCAAAACATTACTTTTAATATTTCCCACAATTTCATCATCCGGCGAATTTATTTCCAGATTCATCCGATTAAAATGGGTACAAATTTTCGTTGCCAGAATTTCAATCGCATCCTCCTGTTGAATCACATACTTCCTTAAATGCGCTTCTAATTCCTCCGGCTTTAAATTAAAGTTGATTCTATTTTCCGATATCGTCGTTTTCATTCCATCTTCCGGTGGTTTTTGTACATCCGGTTCCGGAAAAACAACTTTATCCCCGTATTTCGACTTAATAAACTCAGTAATATCCCGTTGAAGTTCAGCGAAATTTGGTGTCTTATCAGCCATCACTAACTCCATTATCTATTTTAAAAATATATTGTTAGCTAAAAATGAACAAAAGAGTTCTTTAAATTGTAATGAGAATTTTACTGTCTCGATTCTATTTTGTTTCATTTCAATACGGCTTTACTATTTTCCTGGATATATCCTGTTGCCGGCAATCCAGGACGCCTGTTTAAACGGGCAATTTGCTAAACTTTCACCCGACTGTTTTAATCAGGAAAACAGGAAGATACAACAGGCGCTTCGAAGTGATCAAACTGAAAACAGAAAGTGTTCGGCTACTTGATTCGACAGCGATGAGGTGGGAATAATAGTATTCACGATAAAGAGATGACAAAAATCTCTATAGATAAAAGTAAAAACAGAACGAATAAAATCGCGTAATGCATGAGACGAAAATTAAAAGCGAAAACCGCGCAATTTATAACGCATCACGCATTACGCTTGACATCAATTTAATCAAACTTTGGATTTTACAATTTTTCAAGCTTATTGAAAAAACCATGCATCATTATTTAACCAGCAGCATTTTCTGACTGGCGTGATAAACAATCCCTTTTGCAGTTCGAATTTCAATCTGATAAATATAAATACCAGCGGGAACCAGCTTTCGGGCGCTATCCTGACCATTCCATTGAACCGAATAGGCCCCTGCCGATTTATGATCATTAACCAGTTCAATTATTTCACGACCGAGTAAATCAAAAATCGCTAATTTAACCCTTCCTTCGTGTGACAGATTATAGGCAATATTCGTTGTCGGATTGAAAGGATTAGGATAGTTTGATTTTAAAGCAAATTGCGGTGAAATAAGTTGGTTCTGATTTTCAACACTTTGCAAGGGTCCAGCAAATTTACCCTTCGCCCAGCGTGTATTATAGACCATCATCGCCGGATTTTTGCCCGTTAAGTCCAGCGCCGAATCAGCCGAACCTTCATTAAATGGCCAATAGCCCATCAGACCGGCCTCGGTTCCTTTGAGTGTATGATTCATATCCGTCTGGATCGCCTGAGCCTCACGCACATTGTCCCAGATGCGGATTTCATCGATACACCCATCGAAGGTGCGGAAATAATCATTTCGGTTACCAACAATCAACCCTTCGGTAAGATTATCTTTCAGCAGCCCTTTTAATTCCCCTTCATGTAATTTAAGCGGTTTGAGCTCGCCATCGATAAACAGTTGACATTGTTTTGCTGTTCCATCGTAGGTAAATGCGATATGCTGCCACTCATTCAATTTCACGACATTTTCAGGTGAAGTGAGCGTGGCGAAACTATCATCCGGAAAATTAAGCTGGATGACGATACATTCCGGCACATAGCCATAGTCACCGCTTTGATGAAGCAGAATGGAATAGGCACCCTTATGAATAATGCGGCCATATCCATAAGAAAGTGAATTCTCTTTTACCGGTCCAAAACCGGATGGTTTAATCCAGGCTTCAACTGTGAGGGCGTTCGTTAGATTCAGCGATTCGGAGGCCAGGCAATACGAACCCGCTACATTAAGGCCGGTTGAACCATTAAATTCAAGACTGCTTTCACCATTAAAAATCCGAATACAATCCTCAACCACCAGCGTATCGGTGGTTGAATCATTTGCTACCTGTAGCATCACCGTATATGCTCCTGGATTTTTATATTCAAATGCCGGATTTTGTCCTTCGCTGTCAAAAACACCATCACCATTCAGATCCCAGTTCCATTTTAAAACCGGAGTAACAGGATTAGTAAGCGATAAATCAGAAAAATTAATCGTAAACGGGGCGTGTCCCGATTCAAAATCAGTCTCAAAATAAGGAATAAGCGTACCCGCAGCCGGATAAACTTCGCCAAAAATCGCGAAAACGCCGGAATAAATATCCGTCATCCCTGTCGCGTCTGCTCGTATCCAGGGATAGCCGCCGTTCAATCCCGTCTGATCCTGACCATATCCGATACTGCCAATAACCACCGGACCGGTAGACCAGTACCATGAAGTGACACTAATATCCTTCGCCGACACATACATCGCCACAATCGAGAGCCAATAGTGACCGGCATCCAATAATGCCGGTTCATCCAGTGTTAAATAAAAGTTAAATTGCCAACCGGTAGCTTCAGGAATCACATTGTCCCGAAAAATCTGTTTTCCGGGAATACCATTTTCATCTGCATAAATGATCACTGCAAAAGAGTCTGGTTCAAATAACGCTGTTTGGCCATAAAATCCCCGGACAAAAAATTCTTTCAAACGCCATTGCATCCCGTCTGGAATCATGAAATCATCGGCGGCACTGAAAAGCTGTTTTCCGACCGGTAATCCCCCCAATTCAACCGAAAGCACCCCACGCGCCGAATTATCAATGTCAGTATTGTCCCATAAAAAATAATCCATTGTATCAGTCAGGATCGAATTTAATTGAAAAGCCGGTTGTTGTCCCACATTGGCGGTTCCAGCGAATAATCCATTTAAATAAATCGGCAGTAAAATCGAAAGTATCAATCCAAATCCATATTTTTTACCCATGTGTTTTCTCCATTTTGTAAAAATTTTGATTATTTAACATTTATGGAAATCATCAAAACAAATAGCTGTTAATCAGCATGAGACAGTTTATTTTTTGATAACCGAAGATTATTCAACTAACCCCTTCGGCTATTATTTAAATCACCCCCTTTATAAAATAATTCTTTGAACAAATTGACAAAGCACTTGAGCAATCTCTATTCCGAATTTTTTTATAAAATCGTTAATTATTGATTTTATTTTATAATTGAATGATCTGACAGGAGTAACAGAAAAACCGGAGAAAATCGAAAAAATGCTAATCCCAAATTAAATTTCTTTTTGAACCAACCCCTCCGTTTCTTTCCCATTTCGGATTTCGAAATTATGCCTAAACTTTTCAAACGAAAAAGCGTTCTATAGCCATACAAAAGGTGACCTGCTATTTTTTAACAAAAACTGGTGATGAAAAACTGAAAGGCAAATAATGTCATCTCATCATTCCACTCAAAAAGTAACCCCTCGTGAAAAATTCAAATCCATTATGAAGGGAAATCGAACTTCTGAAATCCTTTTCTGGGAAGTCTGGTTTCAGAAGTTCAAAATGCTCGAAAAACGTTACGGCGATCCCACTCGTATTGAATCAAAAATTAAAATGGCGCAGGACCTGGGGATGGCCGCGGTTTCGATTGGCTATCTCGATCTAAATTGCCTCTTTGGTGAACATCAAAATACGATGGCCGGCGAAAGTCGGTACGCCGGCGGCTCGCTCCGAAGTCGAAAGCAACTGGATGAAAAACCGCTACCTGACTGGTCATCTGTCATCCCGGAATTGCAGCGCAGGCAACAACTCGTTGCAGCGGCCGGAATTGCCGGCGTCCTCTATCTTCCCTGGTGCTTCCATGCCATTGCCACCAGTATGGGTCTGGAGCATTTTGCCATGACGCTATATGATGATTTCGATTTTCTGAAGACCTGTATGCACTGGGTAGAAGAGCGCAACCGAAAGGCAATCGAGCAGGTGGTGCAACTGGTTCAGCCCGATCTGGTGCTTTTTGATGGCGATTGTGCTTTTAAAACGGGATTGATGGTGCGCCCCACTATTTTGCGGGAGTTGGTCTTTGCAGAAACCCAAGCCACTGTGGCCAGATTACAGGCATTAAATATCCCCTACGCGCTTCATAGCGATGGCAAACTGGATAAGCTCATTCCGATGCTGTTTGAACTGGGTTTTTCCGCAATTCATGGCTGTGAAAAACAGGCCAACGACCTCGCCGATCTGGTGGAACGATTCGGGGATGATATCTGTCTGTTGGGAAATATGGATGTGGTTTTTCTCACACAGGCTCATGTCGATCAGGTTCGGGCCGAAACACAAAATATGCTGAAAATCGGCTCACAAAAGGGTTGATATATCGCTGCCTGTAATACCAGTCCGCAGGATTATATTCCGGATGAAAATTATATTGCAATGTGTGAGGGGATTCGGGAGTTTAATGATTAGTACGAGTCCGTCCGGAAAAGTCATTGCGAGATGTTTTTTGTATCCGTTCACAGGTAGCGTAAAATAATTGCCTCTGTCATACCCGAATGCTTTAATCGGGCAGCCATTGGTCTTAAAAAGTGTGGATTCCCGCCAAAAACATGCGTGAATGACCGATTTGATCTACCCTGTAAACAGTTATACAGAAATGCCGTTATCTATTTATAAAACATATAGTTAAATACTAATATAATTCTATTGTAAGTGATAAATTATGGAACTATCGACAAAAAAATATAGGAAGGGATTTGTAAAGAGAATCCTTTCTCAATAAATTTGATTCTAAAACAAAAAAAGCCTGAAATTTTTTCAGGCTTTTAAGATTTTTTTCGATAGCGGGGAGAGGATTCGAACCTCTGACCTTTGGGTTATGAGCCCAACGAGCTACCTACTGCTCCACCCCGCGATTTTAATGTGACCTAATATATCATATTTTTTTCATAAAGTCAAGAGTTTTTTTAGTCGTTATGAAAATATTAGCATAAAATAAGAAAAGGCGTTAATGTTTTTCAAACAGCATGCAATCCATCTAAAAAGATCAGGCCATTTACCTTCCCTGTCTGGAGCTTCTGGTGAAACGTTATTCTAAATTTCGTTATTTAACTGAATTGTTTGGTCGTTTCACCATTTTCTGATTGCAAATTTATTCAAAATTTAAAAATGATATCCTGTTCAAATGTTACTAACTATATGTAAATCAATTAATTATAGCTATAGAGAAGTAACCGATCACAGGGAATAGTATCAAATTTGTTGTGTCGCCGGTTTTACTGATTCCTCAGGTTAATAAGGTTTTTAATCAACCAGGCCGCGCGATCAAACCCAATCAACCTTATTGACCTTAGTAACAATTCGAGGGTCCCTGCAATTTAACCTTATGACCTTATTTTTTCATTTGCTTATCATCACCAATAAGGGAATAAGGTTGGTGGTGTCCCGGGTTTGGCGGATTACTAAGGTGAAGAAGGGGTTACCTCAACCAACCGGATGGGTCAAATCCAGCCAACGTTATCTTTCTCAATCTTTTTCAGCGACAATGTCGGATGACAACATTGAATAAAGTGTTCACCCTTTTCAGCAAAGCTGATCTTTTGATGAGGCGCCGTCGGCTTGAGAATATTCCAGCAGACTTTAGCCACCGCTGCCCTGGACACAAAAAATGAAAATTGTTTGCTTTCACCCGGTGATCGGTTACATAGAGAAAACAAATAATTTGATCTGGCACTTGTTTTGTCTCTAAAATTCGTCTATTTCATTACACTTTATTAACACATACTTTTAAAATCCATTTTGGCTGCGGTGGCGACTGCGAATTCGAGGAAACAGGAGGGCGAATCGCCGCAGTTAATGATCGACCTGATATGAAAAACGCCTTTGCTCTTCTCCTGTTGACTGAACTACATCCTACAACTTTTGCTCACACATCAATGTTTCAAAATTTCCGTTTTATCAACAAAATGAGTGTTTCAGTCATTAACCTTAAAAAGAAAAGGGTATAATTAGATTCTGTCCGAAAACACCAAGACCTGTCATGGCGAGGCGTTTTTTGCCGCAGCCTGTTTTTTAGGCTCGCAATCCCATCGCTAAACAGCGGAGATGGCTTCGTCGCACAAAACGCGCCTCGCCATGATAGGCTGTGGTCACTTTCCTTAAGTATTGAGCGGATACATGGCTGCTTTACCGAAGGAAGAAGCACCGGAGGAGAGTAACTTTAAAAATCTGTTCATGGAATCCACTGTTTCGGTTCCAACTGAATATGCCTTGAATCAAAATCATCCGAATCCGTTCAATCCGTCGACCACGATTTCCTTCGATATCCCCAAATCGTCAATGGTTCACCTGACGATTTACAATATCGCCGGTCAAAAAGTAGTGACGATTGTCAATGAAAATTTGAATGCAGGCCATTATGCGTATATCTGGAATATTCCGGCTGATTTACCGTCAGGTACCTATCTGTATAAATTAGTTACTGAAGAATTTTCTAGTGTGAAGCAGATGATGCTGGTAAAATAAAGAGTATCTCCTGTTAGTTAACGGTTTCGAATGTTAAATTCTCCCGTTAAACGAGCTAAAAAGGGGCATTATATGATGCCCCTTTTATGTTTTTCTGTAGCCGGATCAAGTAATTTAGGAATTTGTGAACGACTACGTTGTAAGTGTGAAAGCAATCGTATCCACAAAATAATTTTGGGGATAATTCAAGCCTTCGAGGTTTTCTGATTGAAATCCTGTGAGTAAAATGAATAATAGAAATCTCGCGAGAAAAACCTCGAAGGTCTTGCTCCTGGTTATTGAAGCGATGCAATTAATTTTTATTTTTCATCATCATCTCAAACTTTTTTCCAGTTCGATCAGAAAATACGATGCATTTCATCACGCAAGAGAGCGATTGGATACAAAACCACCTATTTCATCAGCGTCATCTTCTTAACCATAACATGCCGTTGACCAGAACTCAACAATTTTGCTTCAATTTGATAGAAATAAATGCCAGCCGCTACTACTTTCCCCTGTTCATTCTGACTATTCCAATAAGCTTTATGAAGTCCCGCAGCCATTTCTCCACGAACTAATTGCCGGACTTTTTGGCCCTGTAAATCATAGATGGTTAATGTTACATCCGATAGCTGGGGACAACTAAAAGAAATCGTCGTGCCGGGATTAAAGGGATTTGGATAATTATCATATAAAACAAAATCCGACGGAAGTTCAGGAACACTGTTGTTGACGTGCGTTATTAACGTATAGGGAACCACCTCCAGCACAATGGGATTGCCAGTTGGATC
Source organism: Caldithrix sp. (assembly GCA_020722815.1). Taxonomy (GTDB): domain Bacteria; phylum Zhuqueibacterota; class Zhuqueibacteria; order Thermofontimicrobiales; family Sulfurfontimicrobiaceae; genus DYKB01. The sequence goes on from DYKB01000011.1 coordinate 97,766, forward strand.
ATTGGCCAGTACATTTTGAAAGGTTATCATGGTTTGGCTGACATTCGGAATTGCCCCGGCGGACATGTGCGCCACGATGCGGGTGATAAGTCCCGATCCTGTGATTCCACCTTCATTAAATTTACGTGAAATTCCGACACTTACTTTGCCTGAATCCACCCCAAAGGTTTTATTAATCATCGGGAAAAAGATGGGGTCGGTTCCCAGAATATTTTCAAGCCCAATTTCGACCGATTGCAAATCGGCCAGTGACACCGGGGTATTAACCAATTCAAATGACAGACCCAGCACATTCGCCAGATTATTTCCGATGATATCGATAAAGAAATCCTGATTGGGATCCGTATTTCCTGTAATTTTGATGGCCAGTTGTGAGGCACTCGCTTTTTCGAAATTGGGTGGCAACGGGATTTTAGTCGTCAGTAAATGCAGGGTATGGGTTTTATTCCAATTGAGACCAATTGGTAGTACATCCGTCTGATTGACCACGCCATCACCATTGGCATCGGCAAAAGTGGCGGCCTGGGGTGTCCAGGGGGTAGCTAACTGACCAGTCCACATTGTGGAAGCACCCTGGCGTGGTGGGCCAGTACGTTCCCAATGCAGGCCTAAGGGTAAAATATCTGCCTGATCGACTTTGCCATTATTGTTGGTATCACCTGGCCAAACCAGAACACCTGACTGAATATTGATTTTCAATAAGCCGGGTGTCAAATTAATGGGATCCCCGGCGGAATTATTGGCGGCGACATCGGTGATTGAAAAATCAACCGCGGTATTATGCGGTGTCGTTAATACGGTGGTGAATTTAATTTCCGTGATGCTGCCAAAACCATTGACGCCCCCCTGACCAGATTTCCGACTGAGACCAATCGAGAGCTTACCATTGGGATCATCCGCGGTTGGGAAAAAGATAACATCACTTCCAATAAACGGTCCAGGTTCAGCACTGACATAATTAATATAGATCGTATTGGTGTAATTTAATTTAAAACTGACGCCAAACAGGTCGGTGACCGGCTTACTCACTGTCCCCACTTCAATATTGATAATAAATTCTGTCCCGGCCATCTGCAGGGGATTGGTAATGGTCGGTAAAATAGGAACTCCGGCACCAGCGCCGCTGCCAACTAAATTCACCAGCAATGGATTTTCATCCGGATCATTACTGGAAATACTCAGCGACGCGGTTTTATTACCTGATGTCGTGGGCGTAAAGCGCAGCACCATATTTCGTGAGGCACCAGTTGTCAAGGAAAAAGCCCCTCCACCACTCTGAATGGCAAATTGACTGGCATTGGCACCAGTTAATGTGGTCGCCGTGACATTCAGCGTTCCCGCACCATCATTTTTGACGGTTAAAAGTTTTTCCTGCCAACCGCCCACCATAACAGTGCCGAAATCCAAAGAAATCGGGAGCGGCGTAATATCGGGAACACTGGGGGCAGTTCCGGAACCGCCTAGCTGAATTTGAAACGGATTTTCGTCGGGATCATTGCTGCTAATATTCAGGATGGCATTTCGATCTCCCGTATTGGTGGGACTAAATCGAACAATTATATTCCGGGTCGCAGCAGGTGCCAGGGTAAAAGCACCGCCACCACTCTGAAGACTGTATTCAGCAGGGTATGGGCCAGCCAGTACAGTCGCCGTGACATTCAAAGTTGCATTTCCTTCATTACTAATTACAAAAGTTTTATCTGCATAACTGCCAATATCAATTCCACCAAAGCTCCATGATTTTGGATTCGATGCAATATCCGGAACACTGGGCACGACGCCTGTACCACTTAACAGTACCAGGAAGGGGTTTTCATCCGGATCATTGCAACTAATACTCAGAGAGGCAGCCTTAAAACCGGCACTGGCCGGGCTGAAACGGACGATGACTTCCCGTGTTGCGGCCGGGGCCAGGGTGAAAGCGCCCCCGCCACTCTGGATACTAAATTCACTGGCAAAGCTGCCGGTCAAAGTCGTGGATGCCACATTCAAAATCCCGGTCCCTTCATTGCGGATGACAAAGGGAATGTCTGAAAAACTGCCAATATTAACGCTGTTATAGCTGCCGGCGATGGGAATCGAGGCAATGTCGGGAACAGGCGCGGGCAGAATGGGTACTACTTCATCCAGATAGGTGCCTCCCTGTCCCAAAACAGCCGACATTCTACCCCATAAATTTACAAAGATATTTTTTATTGTAAAATTGGTGGGAAAAGTTGAAATACCGGACCAGTCGAATGTCAGATGATTCCAGGTGGCATTATTATCATTATAGACATCGTGGGTCAATTTGACAGCCGTTCCATTATAAAAATAGCGATCTTTTGCCTGATCCTTATCATAAACAATCACGAATAGATTCGCAAAAAATTCCCCGGTTGATGCAAAACACTCAGCAATTTCCGCTGTATATCCTTTGGCGGTCTGCCAGGTACTGGAACCGGAGAGATCGGGTGATTTATAGCGCATAATCCAATATTTCGCAGACGTATTCGGATTCGCCACACCATGACCACTCCAGGTATACAGGGTCAGAGCACCTTTTTGATCACCGGTGGGATCTTTGCCGGCAGCATTGGGATAGTTAACATAGTCATACCATGCGAAAGAAAAATTGTTGAAGAAAGGGCCAGCACCATTTTCATCGAAAGCACCTTCTTTAATCCATCCTTGAGTCGTTCCATCATTGAAATCAAACTTGCCGAAACTATTGGAAAGCCAATCAAAAACATTGACAGCGAAAATACGATTATTTGTGCTATCAATATAGGCATTTTCACAATAATTTATATCACCGACGGCAACCACTCGCCCGGATCCACTTTGGGCCACAGCGATGATACCTTTATTGCCAGGTTCCCGCGCCATAATAGTGGCAGGTGATGTCGCCGTAATTTCCCCACCGACTTGAATATAAAGTTCAGAGACCCCATTAAAAATAGAATGTGCGGTAAAATTTGTCACTAATACGCTTGCTGGAAAGATGCTTGATACACCAAGTGTCACTCCAAATGCCTGCGCAATTGGCTTAATATTCACATTGGGTGTTGTAACGGCATTGTCACCCAGAATCAATAAACCACCGCCGTTTTGAACAAAAGTTTGTATTTTACTAATTTCAGCGGACGTATAAGCACTGTTCCAGGCAGAACCCAGGCAGATGACCAGAACTTTAATATTGGAAAGATTGGCACCGGCAAAATCAGTGGTCGTACTGATTGTATAACCAGCCGCCTGGAGAGCTGTCACCAAATTACTATATCTGTTTGCGGGTTCATAACCCCAATAAATCCCATGCGTTAAATCCCAGAGGACATTACCACCACTTGCGGACAGGAGCGTATTTCCTTGTGGAGGTTCGGTAATAGTGACTGGCAAGCCAGTGGTGGGATCAATATTATTTTTCATTACTTGTGCATTTGTGGTCAAATAAAATAAAAAACAAATGCTTAAAAATAACTTAACGAAATTTGTCATCTTCATTTTGAAGCCTCCTTCTGAAAAGTTATCATTTTGAAAAAGGAAGTGATTCCTCACAATGATTTAAACCAAATGTCGCAAAGTAAAAGCACAAATCGTTTTTTTAAATCATCATTCACCATTTATGATGAATAATGCTTTGCTTTGCGGGTTCTGTCGTGCAACTTTTCACTACAGTACACTTTTTTATAAATTATCGTTAAACCACGCTTCTGATCCTAACCCCACCCTCTCCAAAGGGCTGATCTTGACCCACATCTCGTTACTGGACACGGGGAAGTGGCCACTCCCCTTCCCTGATTTGAGGGAAGGGGTTGGGGGATGGGTTAGAAAATGGTGTTGATAAGAACAAATTTAAACTTTTCTCCTGGTCACGATGAAACTTAATTAAAAAAAATATTTTTTTGTTATGTCCGCATCCTTTTTTACCCATCCCCTGGCCCCTTCCCTAACAAAATCGGGAAGGGGAATTCGTCCTCTCTCCGGGTCCAGTAGAAGATATGGGACACACTCAGCCCAAAGGGAGAAGGTTAGGGTGAGGGGTCAGATTTGACGATTTTAAGAGTGTACGGTAGCAAAATAGTTGATAAACTTAAAGAGCATTCCTGTGAATTTTTTTTGCAATAATTCAAGGTAGGGAGAAATGGGATTTACCTGGATTATCGTCAGCCGTCATCAGTCCCTGGCTGTTTTTTGGACGGATGTGCGAAACAGATATTGTGTTTACTCATCCTCCTCTGGTTGGGAAGATAGCCATTATATAATAATATCATAAAGAAAAATAAAAGTCAAGCCTTAAATTATTATTTTATAGCAGGAAATTCTTAGCGATGATAATCATGAGTTCCCTCTTTAAGAAATAATTCGGTCATTCCGACTCCTTCGGCTAGCTCGGGACAGGTTCATTAAAGTATTTTTATATTAAATTTCGAAATTACTCGCTTCGCTAAAAATAACAGACGCATGCTTTTGAGACGTATTTTCAATTACTAGAAAAAACAAGTCACCAATCAAAAAAATATATTTCCGGCATACCAGCGCTTAATTCTTGAAAAATTTCTGTATAATTTATCAATAACGTCAGGCTATAATAATTCCGATAGTTCAATGTACTCCAAACACGATTAAATTATTTTAAATAGACATTGGTGTAGTTTGTTACTGCCAACCAGCGCAAACAGGTTTTGATGGTGAATCAATTGGAAATATAATCAGAAATTTTCTATAAAGAATTTACCATAGACAACTCCTCTCCCCCTTAAGAATTTTATCACATTTTACGCTAAAATTAAAAAATTAGGGATAAAAATTGTTTTTTCATATAGTTGCAACTAATAGTTGAATTAATCTGAAGTACATATATCAAATAAAGCCAATAGAACACTCTCAAAAATTAATAAATACTTTCAAAAAATATTAATAGCAACAAAAAAGGGCTTGACTATTATATTTTTTTTATGTAGAATTGTATTAATATTGGTTACGCTTGTTCTTCTCAATAGATTTTATTAATAAAAAAATATCACCAACAAACAACCTACATCTCCTCCTGAACCGAGTCGCTTGCGATAACACTGATTGTTAATGTGGATAAAAAATTGTTGGTAAATCCAGAATTTATCCCTGAATGATCGGATTGTTTCGGCTGATAATAAAGTTGGCTTTCATAAATCCAGGGTATCTATACTTGTATTTTATTCAAGCTGTCTCATTTCCAGGAGCTCTGAATTTATTTTTTAATTCATCCTGAGCTTTTGAGATATTAATAATCAATGTATCCATTGAGTTCAGTTTTAATTTTTTAATCCACTATTTAATCTAAATCAAATCTTTAGGAGGTTGTCATGTTGAAAAAATCTATTATGATGGTTGTTACTATCTTGTTACTCGTTTTGACCAGCAATGCAGAGATACCCAAATTAATGAACTATCAAGGAATGCTTACTGATGCCAACGGTAAGCCTATCGATGGAACCCGAACCATAACTTTCGGTCTATTTGGAGCAGAAACCGGTGGCGCAGCGCTTTGGACAGAGATCCATAAAGTTACCATAAAAGATGGATTGTTTAATGTCATTTTGGGATCAATCTAGTCGTTTGATAACATCGATATTGATCCTTTGAAAGCATATCTTGAAGTGACAATAGACACGGATCCCCCAATGAAACCTCGTAAGCAGTTGGTAAGTGTGGCATTCGCCTTTCAAGCCGATGATTCTGATCACCTGGAGGGCTACACAGCGAGTGCTTTTATCCGGGAAATAAATGATGTGAGACCGGCCAATGGTGAACTCAAGCTGGTTGCCAGCAGTAATGTAACGATAACACCCAATGCCAGCGCGCATGAAATCACGATCGCGGCAACTGGCGGAGGTGGCGGAACAGGCGATAATCTGGGTAACCACATTGCCACGCAAAATTTTCGTCTCAATGGCCATTGGCTGTCAAATGATGGCGGAAACGAGGGAATTCAAATCGACAATACTGGGAATGTCGCTGTACCTCAAAAGATTCATTCACACGGCAGTATTACAGCCGTTGGGACCATACAATCGAATGCCAATATCATTGCCGTGACGGGTATCCAGGCAAATGGTGGTTCTATTAGAGTCGGTAGTCCCAGTATTACTTATGGAGATGGTGATGTTGCCGCAACCGACGATGTCGTTGCTGATGATCAAATCATTTCAGGTGGTGGTATGATTTGCGGTAATAACCTGACTGTTAATAACCATCTTGGCGTGAATTTCGGGGGCTATAGTACAACTCATGCGCTCGAGGTCAGTGGCTCTACTCATTCAACAGATGATATTTCCACCGGTGATAAACTGTATTCAAGCGGTCATGCCGGTATTAACTTTGGCGGTTGGAGTGACACGTATGCCTTACGCGTCAATGGGAACGCCTATTGTACCGGAACCTGGAATTCGTCGGATGTGATTTTGAAAAAGAATATCGCTTCCATAAATAATCCGCTTTCCAAATTATTCCAGCTTCGCGGTGTATCCTATAATTGGAAAACAGAAGAATATACAGATCGGGAATTTTCTGAAAGTCTGCAATATGGATTAATTGCTCAGGAAGTTGAAAAGGTATTCCCTGAATTGGTGATGACCGATGAACACGGTGAAAAAGCCATCGCGTATTATCAATTGATTCCCATGTTACTGGAAGCACTGAAACAACAGCAACAACAAATTGACAATTTACAGAAAAAAGTTGATCAGTTGAGCAAATAATTCTAATTGTGTTTCTTCATCTATAATGAGGAGAATTCTCAGCATGAAAATAAAATATCGAGGTGGTATACAAGGTGTTTTTCTATTATTTCTGATATTTTATTTCATATCAGGAGAAATCGCATTCGCCCAGTCCAGCACCAATTATGCGATGAAAAAATATGTACTGGATATGTGCGGCGCGGGAAATACATCGGCGCGATATTACCTGGTAGATGTCGGGGGACAGCCAACCCCGGCAGGTGAACTATTTAGCACGAACTACACATTGTCGGCTGGCTTTTTAGGACAGGCGATTACATTCGAGTTTCGCGGGCTCAAACTCACTGCCAGTGATGGCGATAGTGGAGATTATTTCGGCAGATCAGTAGCGCTTGGTGATGGTTATGCGGTTGTTGGGGCTTCGGATGACGATAATGGGAGGGGGAAAGATGCGGGCGCCGTTTATATTTTTACCAAATCAGGTGAAAACTGGATTGAACCGATAAAAATATTGAACCAAGATGGCGCGGAAGGTGATTATTTTGGCTACGCGTTGGCCGCTGATGGTGATTATGTCGTCGTGGGTGCTCCCTGGGATGATGATAAAGGCGAACAATCCGGTTCGGCCTATATTTTAAAGCGCGATGGAACGACCTGGTCTCAGCAGGCGAAGCTAATCCCCAGCGATGGGGGCGCGGATAATCGTTTTGGGATTGCGGTTGACATTAGTGGGGATTATGTGCTTATCGGCGCCTTTTTTGATAATGATTTTGGCACGCGTTCCGGTTCGGCCTACATTTTTAAAAGAAACGGAACAATATGGTCGGAACAGGCAATCCTCCAAGCAAATGATGGCGCTGAAGGGGACTGGTTTGGGGTCAGTCTGGCAATTGATGACGATTATGCCGCGGTTGGTTCGCGATATAATGATAATGAAAAAGGAACCGATGCGGGAGCCGTTTACATCTTTAAACGCGATGGCAGCATCTGGACGCAAAAACAGAAATTAATGGCCAGCGATGGCGCTGCCGATGATTTATTCCATGAAGTCGACCTTTTTGGAAATCAACTGGTGGTTGGGGCTTATCAGGATGATGATAAGGGAGACAATTCCGCTTCAATCTATGTATTTTCAAACAATGGAACCTCCTGGATCGAGCAGGAAAAACTCACGGCCAGTGACGGTGAAAAAGGCGAAAACTTTGGCTGTGATATCTCCATGAATAGTACCCGAATGGTGGTCGGGGCTTACCGGGATGATGATAATGGTGCCAATTCCGGTTCAATTTATGTTTTGGAGTATAATGGTACCAAATGGAATGAAGTGGACAAAATTATCGCGTATGATGGTGATCCGGGTGATTATTACGGATTACCGGCCGCTATTTAAGGTGATTATATTCTGGTTGCTGCCCGGAATGATGATGACAAAGGAACAAATGCAGGTGCGGCATATATTTATGCCTCAAAATCCACCGCTGTTTCCTTCGATTTTACAAAAGTTGCCGAAGCCACCTTTTTCCAGGTTTCGCCGGCCTACCCCAATCCATTTAATCCCGGCACAACAATTCGCTATGCCCTGTCGGGAGCGGCTGAAGTCAATATTGGCATCTACAATATGCTCGGCCAACGGATTCGAATTCTGGAAAACAGCTATCGTGAAGCCGGTTCGCATTCAGTTCACTGGGATGGTAAAGATGACACCGGCACTTCTCTGACCAGCGGTATTTATATATGTCAGATTCAGGCTGGCCCATATCGGCATTCCATTAAGCTGGCCATTTTAAAATAAAAGTCACCTAACGGCATGACTTATAAAAGGAAAAAATAGTTAAAAATGAAGTAAAAATCGGGATATGAGGTCTGGTCCAATCAGTTACTGATATGTTAATATCGGGTATACTGAGACAGCTTTATATCTCGATTTTTTTTACAGGAATGGACCCACACAGAAAGCTGAAATTATATTATTCTAAGCGAGGTGAAGAATCTCCTTATTTAATCAAAAATAGAGATTTTTCACGCCACTTCATTAGGTTTACCCTGAACATAGTCGAAGGGCTCAGAATGATAAAACAGGCCTTTTAAAGAGGCCAGTGAATAATCAAAAAATTTTGCGATGAAAGGAAAGAGAAGCATGAACTATTTGATAAAAATCCGTTATAAAATTTGGGGGGCATTTCTCATTCTCAGTTTTCTATTTGCAGTATCTCTTCAGGCACAAAACAGTCAAAATTGTACCCTCATCGGCCACTGGTCGCATGGTCCCAGCTTTGCCATGACGGCTATGGGAAAAATTTTTTATTTTGCCGACGGTAGTAATCTCCGGATTATGGATTTTTCGGATAATAAAAATCCTGTTGAATTGGGGCGGATCGCCACCCCTGCCCAGCTCTATGCCATAACCATAAAAGGGAATTATCTATTTGCCATGGATAGCCGAGAGAGCGTGACCATTTTTGAAATATCAGATCCGGCTAATCCACAAGAAATAAAAACCATCCAATTTGATGGCTATAGCATTGATGTGAAAGTCAATGGTGATTTTTTATATATTTTGATCGGAAGGAAGGGATTGTATATTTATGATATAACTGATCCAGCCAATCCTGTTGAAAAAAGTCTATTTCCAATTGACTTTGGTTCAGGAAAATTTGCAGTAAATAACAGCCATGTTTTTATTCCCGAATATGATAGTGGATTCCGAATCATTAATATTGCAAATCCAGCCTCACCAGTCGAAATTTGTAAAAAAGACCTCGGGACCAAAACCCAGTCAATCGCTGTCATGGGGAATTACATTTATGTCCCAACGAGTGGCTATTTACGCATATTTAACATCGCCGATCCGGCTAATCCTGTTGAAAAGGGTTCTTATAAGGGGGGAAGTGTTGGTTACGACATTGCTCTAAATGGCAATTATGCCTATATCGTTTTCAGCTCAAATGGCTTAAAAATCGTTGATATTACCGACCCTCAAAATCCGGTTAAAAAAGGTGCTTTTTATACGGATAGAAATGCAATACAAGTCGTGGTTAGTGAAACGACGGCATTGGTGGGTCTCGATGGTGGTGGTATATACGCATTTGATATCGCGGATCCAGCGATTCCAACAGTTATTGGCCACTACGGCGCAGGCGTTGCCCTTGATGTTACGGTTTATGGCAATTATATTTACCTGGCAAATCAGCTACAGGGACTTCGAATTATTGATAAATCTGATCCGGCGAATCTGGTTGAAGTCAAACAGATTAGTACACCCGGTATACTAAACGAGGTTGTCCTTTCCGGCAGCTATGCTTATGCAGCAGATGGCTGGAGGGGTATCCGAATTTATAATGTGAGTGATCCGGTGAATCCAGTTGAAACTGCCACGATGAGGGCCCATCGTCGGGCAGAAGCAATTGTGGTCACAGGATCCACTGCTTTTGTGGCTGATGCCGACAGTGGGTTACGTATTATTGATGTATCCGATCCCGCGAATCCATCTGAAATAAGTTCTGTCCTTTTCCCTGGTAATGCCAATGGTGTCGCGATTGAAAGTAATTATGCCTTTGTCGCAACTCAAAAGGGATTGCGAATCATCAATATCGCTGATCTCTCAAATCCATCTGAAGTCGGTTTTTTCGAAACAACAGACTGGACTTATAATGTTGCAATAGATAGTCATTATGCCTATATAGCAAATTATGATAATGGATTGCGCATCATCGATTGGGCTGATCCAACAAATCCCGTAGAAGTTGGCGCATTTAATATAAATTGGGGTTATGCGATGGATGTGGTCATTAAGGGACATTTCGCATATATGGCGGATGGTAGCCGGGGATTGAGTGTGATTGATATAACTGACCCAACTAATCCCGTGGGTGCCGGTTATTATGATACTTATGGATTTGGTTCAGGCATTACCATTGATGAAAATTACATTTATCTGGCTGATGAGTGGGATGGCGTTTATATCCTTCAATTTAATGATCCCGGCACTACAATTGAAAATCCGAAAACTACAACGATTTCTGATAAATTCGAATTAAAACAAAATTTTCCAAATCCTTTTAATCCGGAAACCAAAATTGAATATCAAATCTCGGTACCGGCAACTGTAAAGTTTTCCATTTATGATATACAGGGTAGACTGATAAAAGCTTTAAATCAGGGGCATCAAATTCCAGGCAATTATCACGTGAGCTGGGATGGACGAACTCAAAACGGCTACCGGGTGAATTCGGGAGTTTATTTTTATCAGATTGAAATCATCCCTTCCGATTCGAATTTACCTAAAGAAACCAGCCGAAAGAAGATGATTTTATTGAAATAATAGATGAATCCGCGTATCCACTCAATAAAACATGGTCGTACACCCTTTCAAAGGTTTTAAACCTTTGAAAGGGTAGATTTCACCATCCTTTATTGAAGGGATACGAATCCGCGATAACTTTATAAAATGGGCAAATGGTTTTACCAGCGATATCTGTTTTCATTTTCTGAAAAATTTACTACTGTACATTTTTTTCACAACTTTAATGATTCATTTTTAGATCACGCTCAAAACCCTCACCCCAATCCTCTCCCAAAGGTGCGAGGGCTTGGCTATTCCCGCTCCCGCTGGGCTGATCGGGTCTCACCGCGCGTGCAAGACATTGGGAAATGGCTCTACCCTCGTTCCACCACGCTGCGGTGTAATGCAGCGGTGATGCTCCAAGTCGAGTCAAAACAAAAAAAATGAATATAACAATTTTATATTATCAACACTCATTCCATTCACCTCCACTTCAATTCGCCTTCCAAAAAGCCAAATTTTAAATTAATCTACTCCCATTTCCTATTTATTAAATAAATTTAATTTGCATTTCCCCTTTAAATTTAGTAATATTTTCATCATAATTTTCAAATCTTTGCAACTCCATTAAATGTTAACTTTTCTCCTTTTCAAAAATAAGGAAAGGATTAAAAAATGATTGATTTTACTGAATTCATTATCAAATATTTCGCACAGGAAGCACTAAAAAAGTTACAGCAGTTTTTCAAAGGAAACCTTACACCATTCCAAAAAATGTATAAGGATGCATTCGAAGAAACTAAAAAATGGTATCAACAGAAATATCATGACGATTTCGGTAAAAAGGCCAATCGCTTTTATGATTATCAAAAAACCGAGGCTGAACTGGCAAAATTATTATTTGTAAAAGCTGAACCCAATCTTAAAGCTATTGAAGAAATTAAATTTGATCCGCCAATAGATGTTCCTTCAAATGTAATTTTGGCTTTCGTTAATAAATTTCGGGAAAATTTAAGTCCAATTCGTGAATTGGAAGCCATCCTGACAGAAAAAGAAAAATTTAAGAATATTGATTTGATGACAATTAACACCTCCGAAATGGCGTATGATATTAAAGAACTGGTCAAATTATTACGCGAGTGGCGAGGAATAAAACGACCACAACCGCCGCCAAAACCAATAGCCTGGAGCGACCTTTATAACCTATTTACAAAAGTCTACCGCCTCGACCAGCTCGACTACGGCCACCTGGGAACCCAGCGCGAGCAACTGGAATTCAAGCTCGAACTCGAAAAGGTCTATATTGCCCTGAATGTGAAACACCGCTCGTTTGAACGCCTGTTGAAGGTGGCAAAAGTCCAAAATTTAACCGCTCAACAGCAACAAAACCTGCCCTTCCTGCTCCAGCGACTTGAGGAGTTGTGTCGGATTGAGGAAGCCCGGGTTCAGCGTAATTTTTCCATCGACGAAGAATTGGAACCGAAAGACTTGCAAAATATCGCCCGGATTATTTTAAAAGGCACCGACGTCAAAAATTTGCGCAGTGCACAGGTGATGTGAAAAGAAATATTTCAAAGCTCTCCACTTGATCGGGAAAAGACGCTGCACGTTGTCTGGAACCTGTGCCAATGGGGTTTCAACTCCCTCCCACTCGCCAGCGTGCCGCAAAACACCCGCTGTCATCTGATTATTGGCGATGCCGGCTCGGGCAAATCCACTGCCTCCCGGTATATTGCGCTCCGCTGTTTTCAGGCATTGCAGGCGCCAGATGCCAGGAAACTGGCAAGTGAATTTGGTATCGGAAATGAATTGCCGCTGCCCGTTTATTTACGGCTGGAAGATTTTGGTAAACTCATCGATAAATATCCGGATGGAAAATGCTGTTTATGCGAATGCGCGGCCAATTTCTGGCGACAATCAGATCAAACACCCTTGTTTATGGCCAATCAATTAGCTGTCACCATGGAACAGCAGCCCGTCTGGCTCTTTCTCGATGGTCTGGATGAACTTTCCAATCCCGCCCATCGCTTAAAACTTGTTCAAACCGTGCGGGGACTGGTTGAATCGGGTCAATATCCGAATTTGCGAATCACGTTGACCAGCCGGCCGGCCGCGATTACCGATGAACTGCTCAATGAGCTCAATTTGCCCTATTTCCATCTATTGGAACTTGAACCTGATCAGGTGGATGATTTTGCCCACCGCTATTTTGCCGCCAATCTCCATAAAGAAACCGATTCTGAGGTAAAAAATAAAGCCGAAAAATTTCTCAATGCCCTGCAGGATGTCCCGGCCGCGCAAAAACTGGCGACCAATCCCCTGCTGCTGACTGTAATATCTGTGCTGCATTACAAAGAGAATAAGCTCCCCGAAAGCCGGGCTGATCTTTACGATAAATGCATTGAACAGTTGATGGCGCAAAAAGCTGCCACACCCGGCAAGCTCGAAACCGGCAAAATTGAATTTAAATATCCACGCGAGTCTGCCCGGCCATCAATTGACTGGAAACATACTGAAATAAAAGAAATGCTGCGGGACCTGGCCTTCCATGCGTTTGAAGCGACTGAGGATGAAGTATTTTTAACCCCGGATTTTGTGCTGGAACGTTTTCGGCATAGTGAACAAATTGCGCCGGAGGTGGCCAATGCTGCCCTGGAAAGCGCCGCCCAGGAATTTTTGGATAATTGTGACCGGCATATTGGCATTCTGGCTTTTCGCGGCGGGCATTATGTGTTCATTCACCGCACTTTTCAGGAATATCTGGCAGCCCATTGGCTTTCGCTTGAACCCCCGGAAGAGATTCAAAAACTGTTGGCACAAATGCTTCAGCAGCCAGCACACTGGCGTGAAGTGATTTTGCTGTTCTTTAACCGCCTTGGTAATACCCGTGTAAAATGGGGCGATGCGCTGATTAAAGAACTGGCCAATATCGCACTAAACCAGCAAAATCCGGAGCTAATCCAGTTAACCACCCGCTGCCTGGCCGAATTTGAAGAAAGCCAGCAGCGCTACCGGCTGCATGAGGATGTCAAAATTTTGCTGGAAACCCGGCGCGACCAGAGCCATCAAAATCCCCAACTCTTTCTGACCTGCGGCGATGCCCTGGCATTGATGCATGAACCCAAAATTCTGGTGAATGATCCCCCCATGATTTACCTGAAACCGGACAAACCGTTTATGATGGGCTTAAATAAAAGCGAGTACGACAAAGAACGCCCGGCCCATCCCGTGCAACTATCGCCTTTCTGGATTGGCCAATACCCGGTCACCAATCAGGAGTTTGCCGAATTTATCAAAGCCCGCGGCTATGAAACCGAAAAATACTGGTTTGACGATAAATCGCGCTTCCCATTTGATGCCCGCGACTATTTTAATAAATTGAAAAAGGATAATCGAAATACTCCTGGTTACTGGCTGGATGAAAAGTTTGGTAGAATCCGGCCGCTGGCACCGGTGGTTGGCGTGACCTGGTACGAAGCCATGGCCTGGTGCCGCTGGTGGACTTTGACCTTTGGTGAAAAATGGGCTGAATTGCATGGTCATCCCAAACCGGTTCAAATGCGGCTGCCCACTGAAGCGGAATGGGAATTTGCGGCACGGGGATTTGATGAACGTCAATACCCCTGGGGAAATGAACCACTGGCTTTGGAACGGGCGAATTATGATGATAGTAAAATAGAACAAACAACAACCGTCGGGAGCTATCCCACGGGCAAAACCCCGGAGGAGATTTTCGATCTGGCCGGCAATGTCTGGGAATGGTGTTATGATGGCTTTGATGAAAAGTATTATGAAAAGTGTCAGAAAAAGTGTCAGAAAAAAGGTGTCGTTCAGGATCCAGTTAATGCACCCAAAGAACTGGCTCGTGTTTTGCGGGGCGGGTCCTGGGGCGGTAATCCAATCGGTTTGCGCGCCGCCTACCGCAACAGGGATGATCCCGCGGACAGGGACTACGATGTCGGTTTTCGTTGTTCGAGAGCTTACGCTTGAGCACTTTTAGCTTTTTAGTTTTTTAATTTTCGCTAGAGCTGCGCCCCAGCGAAAATTTTTTTTTGCAAAATGGCCTTTTTTTATGTTTGTCGAAAATTGTCGGACAAATTGGCAATTTGTCCTACTCCCCCCTCGTTACACCGCTCGGCGGTGTAATGCAGCGGCGAAGCTCCGCGTCGTGTCCTCATCAAAACCATCATCCGCCCGGAAAGAAAAATAAAGCCGCCCCAATTCAGACCTTCGGGGTTTTTTAATTAAAACGTTCATTCAGGAAAATCCGGAGACGCATTTTTTATTTTGATTTTGACTCAGGAAAGTTTCGCGGGCGTTTTTAATTGAATTTTTTTAGCCCGAAAGTATTTGCTGGCAGTTTTCAATTTAAATTTTGACGCCGGACAGTTTCAGGAGAAGTTTTCAGTTTTGAGTTCATCTTCCGAAAGTTACACGGACGTTTGCAACTATTTTTTTTTAGCCCGACAGTTTTCGCAGGCAGTTTTCATTTTAAATTTTGACACAGGACAGTTTCGGGAAGGGTTTTCAGTTTTAAATTCATCTCCCAAAAGTTATCGACCTCACTTTTATTGAGAATTTCATCTCCCGAAAGTTAGCGAACTCACTTTCATTTAGAATTTCAGCGTCCGAAAGTTATCGACTTCACTTTCATTCAGAATTTCATTACCCGAAAGTTATCGACTTCACTTTCATTCAGAATTTCAGCGTCCGAAAGTTATCGAACTCATTTAAACTAATTCCCAAGCTCTT
>DYKB01000234.1 GCA_020722815.1 Caldithrix sp.
AAATACCGTTTGATTGGCGTGCCGTTCTACAACAACGAAGACGAAAACCAATTCCGGGCAAGTCTTGAGTCAGTCTTGCACTAAGCGAGACAAACGCAATGAAGTACATTGTGCAAGTCCTAAAGGGCAAAAGGCGGCATAACGACTGCTTGCATCCGACACACTTTGCGTGCGGGTAAAGCGGAGCGTCAGCAAATGATAAATTTGCACAGCGAAATTACTCTATACATCTCTTGGCATTTTCTCTTCATTTCAACAATATGGCCTTGCGTACTTGCGAAAATTGGCCAGTAGTGAGTTGATAGAAATAAATTCCACTAGCCAACGCATCAGGCTTAAACGGGATGGCATGATACCCAGCGGCCATTTTCCCATCCACCAGAGTAGCCACTTGGCGACCCAACGCATCAAACACTTTCAGCGTCACATGACTGTTCGCCGGCAACTGAAAACGGATGACAGTGCTTGGATTAAAAGGGTTTGGAAAATTCTGCTCCAAAAAATAGTGTTCCAGAGTCCCGCCCGATTCTTCAATATTGGTTGTATTAACCGCTCCCACATACATACCATTGCCAAAGCTAACCACCCAAATTTCATTGGGATTATATGGATTAAAAAAAACTCTTTCTGGTTGACGGAAGGGATAATTTGAAACCAGCTTGTTGCCTCAAAATAAAATGTAACCATAGATATAAGTAATACCATGTAACTTTTATAAGGGATCAGATGATATAATTATGTGATATCTATCGTAAACGCCTCTGCCCCTGGTCCTAGGAATAGAGTAGGGAGAGAAGCTGACCAAAGGAACTGAACTTTAAAGACGATTGAAAGGACGCGCGATTTTTTTTCACGATCAAGCACAATTTAGAGAAATATTTATTGATTTACCAATTTCAAAATCGATTTTATTTTTTGGTACATAGATTCTTGCAGATCGAACGGATTTAGTTGATTAAACAGTTTTGTGAGCTTTCTTTTTTGTGTATCATTAACCATAGGTGAATCTATCACACGTTGAAAAGGTGTCTTGGGCTGATCATATTTTTTGATTGTTTTTGAGCCGTCGCGAAATTTTTCTACAAGTTTTACCGATGGCATAAAAAAATTGAAATACAGACGCCATTGGGTGGAAAAGAGATCATTTAACATGTTTACCAATTCTATTT
>DYKB01000065.1 GCA_020722815.1 Caldithrix sp.
GGTCAATAAGGTCGATTGGGTTTGATCGCGCGGCCTGGTTGATTAAAAACCTTATGAACCTGAGGAATTAGTAAAACCGGCGACACAACAAATTTGATACTATTCCCTGTGATCGGTTACGAATTAGTATAAATAACTTATTAATTTTGCTATATTTATCACGTTTTACGCATCACGCATTCAACCTTATCAGCAAATCACTATACGAATCCGGAATCAAATTTTGCGCTGGAATTTTTAATAATTTCAGGTAATTTTCACATTGGGCAGAGAGTTTTTCTTTTCCAATGGTTCCCTCATAATCAATCGCCTCAATTTCCACAAACTTTCCAAGTTTTTCAACTTCGTCCAAGTGAAATTTGACATTTTCAATCCAATAAATTTCACGTTTTTTGGAAACGATTATTTTAATTCCAAGTGCCTTTTCTAAAACATCTTTCATCCGGGCAGGATTTGCAATCGGCACCATTGATACCAATGATTGCTGAATTCCAGTTTGTGATTCGCGGTTATAATGAATCAAAACCGCTTCATCCGAACTTTCCCGAAGTTTTAATCGACCATTTGCACAGTTAAAATAAGTATCAACCTGGTGAATTTGTCCTTTTGCAACCGCGTTTTGGCTGAGAAGTATCGCTCGTAAAAAAGCCAAATCATCTGTATCTGCCTTAATTTCCATATTTAAATGACTCAAAAAACAGGTCTCCTTTTCTGCCAGCATCAAAATTTATTTTTGATTCACCTTTTCAGTGGCTGCTGTTTTATTCTGTTTTTGTAGATGACTGAGAATATTGACACCTGTCGCATTCTCAATCTGTTCAACTAACGAAAGAACCGCTGCTGGCATCTGATTCACCAGGCGCGCAACGCCTGTTTGCCCATTCGAACCACCCGTATCGATGACACTGATCTTATCGATGATGATTTCGCCAATCGTATCAGTAATCTGTTTTATAATTTCCGGCAGCATATTCAGCATGAAAATTTTCTCACCCTCACCTTTGGCGGTCTGATAAGTTTTAATAGTTTCCAATAAAATTTGAAGTTTTGCCTGGCCATTTTCAATAATTGGTGCAGCCATTCCCTTTGCCTCCAATTCAGCCGCTTCCTTTTTGGCACGGGCAGGTTCAATCACATCCGCCATTAATTTTTTCTGCTGTAAAATAATTCGTTCCTGCTCCACTTCCTGTTCAAATTTGGCGCGCGCCTTGAGCCCGGAAACTTTCGCTTCTTCTTCTTTGATGATGGCAATCTTTTCCAGCTCGGCTATTTTCACGCGCAAGTTGTTTTTTTCTTCTTCAATTTGTCGCTCGGAAATTGCATGTTTGACCTTTACCTCACGGTCCGTATCAATCTGGGCCGCCTGAATTTCGAGCTGTGCTTTGGCTTTGGCAATTTCAGCACGCTGGGCGGCATTCGCTTCAGCTTCTTCGGCTTCTGCCTTTTTTTCAGCTTCTGCTTTTCGGGCGGCGGCTAAAACTTCGGCTGTTTTCCGGCGGCCAACTGAATTTAAGTAACCCGCCTCATCGGAAATATTTTGTATTTTTAGCGTATCTAGGTGTAATCCTAATTGCTTCAGATCATTATCCGCTTCATCAATCAGACTCGCTGCAAATTTAAGTCGATCTTCATTCACCTCTTCAGGTGTTAACAAAGCCAAAACGCCTCGCAAATTACCTTCCAACGTGTCTTTGGCAATTTTATGGACCTCGGCTTCTGGTTTTGTCAAAAATCGTTCGACAGCATTCCCAAAAGTCGGTTCACTTGAGTCGACTTTAACGTTCGCAACGGCTTCCATATTCAGTGGAATACCCCCTTTAGAATAAGCATTTTTAACGGCCAATTCAAGCGGAATCGTCTGCAATGACATGCGCGCGGCCCGTTCAATTATCGGGATTCGAATTGTTCGACCACCGCGAATGAGTCGATAGCCAACAACGGAGCCATCCGGAAGCCTTCTTTTTCTTCCCGAAAGGATAATAACTTCATTGGGATGGCAAATTAATAAAAAACGACTAATAATTGAAGCAATCACAATAATACCGATTGCAGCAACAACGGCAACCGTGATAATTAAACCTCCGTACATGATTTTCTCCTTTAATTTAATTTTAAAAAATCTTTTTCGGCAATATAAGCAATTCCATTTTTCACTTGCGTAATTAAAGCCTCTTCCCCATAATTAAATTCATCTTTCGAAGCTTCTCGGGCAATTTGTGCTACCAATTGAATGTTTTGACCGGGTGTTGTTATCAAAATCTTGCCAGCATGTGTGCGTGATAAATTTACAATTACTTTTACGGACATTCCTTCCAGCTGACGCAAATCCGTTGAGGAGGTGACTTCATTCTGTTTAAAATAGGTCAGGGCTTTGTATCCAACAATAGCCGTGAAAAGCCCCATCAAAGTTGAGGTGATAAATGTTACCCATCCGGGTATTTTTTGCCAGGATAAAACCACACCAGTCAATCCGAAGAAAGCCATAAAAAGTACAAAATTTCGAAGACTGAAATATTTTAATGCTGCGGATAATCCCGCGCTATCGTGTGAAATATCAGTCTCGCTGTTAAAATGCACATCGGAATCAATGGAAGTCTCAACATCAGTAGCAATATCATGTTCAATTGCAATATCATGATCAACATCAAAATGAACATCTGAACCCACATCTACATCGGTATCAGTATCCGTATGTGAACCAAAAAATAGTGTGAAAATTAATAAGGCTCCCCCAAAAATCAGGCAGGCCAGATAAAGGGTGAACATCTCAGGACTCCTTATCTTTAAGTAGCCGTTTTTTTAATTGCGCTAATTCATCGACGACAGCTTGTTCCGTCAGATAGCGGTCGAATTGCGCAGATGGATTGAGTATCGTTTCGTAAATTTCTCTATTGGCTTCAACTTGCGATTCAAGTTTTAGAATTTCTTCCTCCAGATTATTCATCAAGGTATTCAATTTAAGCAGGGTAAAATCACCAGATTGATCAACTGCAAATTTTGCATCTGAGTCGAATTCCGATTTCCAGTTTCCGATTTGGTTCTCAACGAGAATTTTTCGCCGTTCCAATTCCTGGCTTTTCTGCTGAACTTTTTCAAATTCTTTTTCCAAAAGTGCCAGTTCTTGTTTGAATTGGGTGGCAATTTGTGTTGCCTGTTTGAATTCACCTTCTAATTGTGTCCGTGAAGTTTGTATTTGTAATTTTTTCGTAATGGCATCGCGGGCTTGTAATTCATTCTCTTTTTCAAATGCTTTTTGAGCTTCCTGTTCAAATATTTCTATTTTCGCATCAATTTCATTAATTTGTTGTTCATATTGCTTTTGACAGGTCACCGCCCGAACAGTCTCCCGTCGCAAACGCAGGTGAAGTCCTTCAATTTCGGCGATGAGCTTCTTTATTTTGATTTCGGGATGCTGTTCAGGTTCCAGTGCGGCATTGAGATTGGCGCGAAAAATTTGATAAATTCGATTAAGCAGCCTCATAAATTGCCCTCGCAATTTGCATCTTAAATGATAAAAATTTATTAATACACATCATCAAAAATTGATGTTCCATGATTCGTCGCTGCGTGAAATTACTGGCATCCAGATTCTGGCATGATTGAAAAATGATTTTAAGCAAGCAAATCATCCAGGTTAACCTTTGTCATCTTCAGACTTATTTTATACCATTTCAATACGTGAATACGAAACTTAAGGTTTCATATTTGCACTTTTTGATGAATTTTTCAAATATCTCTGTTTATTAAAGATCACATTATCATTTTTAAAAATCAAGAGAAACTTTGGCTTTGGTAAAAAAAAGGAGTGCCATTTTCAGGGCACTCCTTCCTGGGGTTAGAGATAATACTGAGTCATCTGAGGTTTTGTTTGTGTCATTTTTTCGGAATGAATCGAGGTAGCTTTATGCAACTTATCATCTGTGTTTTTTCTATAAAGGTGCTCCTTATATAGTGAATGGATATTTTAAATTCTGATTATTTCTATTAATTTTTCTTTGCAATCTTTGTTTTAATTTAATTCAAATTATATGCCAATTTATCAATCATTATTTTTCAATAAGTTAGCAATCATCGTGAATTTGACACCATGCAAAATTTGCAGATCATCCTGCAAATTTTGCATTTTTCGAAAATCGGGAAGTTTGTTTGCACAGGCATTAAGACTGATTTAACGGTGGTTCATTAAGAAATTTCAGAATAAAAAAAAGCTATGCCTGTATTTTTGGCATAAAATAGTAAAAAAGATGCAAATTTTGCAGGTTGGCATAATTTATTAAAAACCGAATAAGCATTTAAAATTATTGAACTTACAGAATTTTGGATAAACCAAATTTTCCACTTTCGTTGATGGCCATTTTTTGAGGTTTCCAAAGAAAAAAATCGATGAAAAATGAAGTGAAATTATTAAAATTCCCCCAACTCGAATTAATTAAACAAATTTCGGGGTGATAAAAAAGTGAATTAGCGGAGGAGTAGCATTTTATAGACTTTCTTTAGTGCAGGCGTCGCGATTGAAGCATAATAAACACCGCTGGGAACAATTTTACCAATCGAATCCTTCCCATCCCAGCTAATTTTATACGAACCCGGAGAATTCCACTCATCCCGAAGAACACAAAGCTGGTGGCCAAGGCTGTTATAAATAATGATACGGACCAGACCTGAATTTTCCTGAAAATACCTTATTTGGGTTATTGCATTGAAGGGATTTGGGAAGGTCCCAACTGCATATTCTTGGATTATAGACTCCCGGGTATTTTTCAGGTCAGGAGGCGCGGGCGGAAGCAGCGTTAGATTATTAGGACTTGTGCCTGATATCAACTGGTCAGGATTTAGCGATATTTGAGCAGGACCGGATACGATATTTAAAGTACACTGTTGAGTTGCATAAATCCAATAGCCTTTCATCGGTTCCAAAAGTGCTGTCCCCGCGGGATAAATGGGAATCACCGATTGTGTATTCGTATCCCATCCATGAACGCTGGTGATAGTACCATCGGGTTCATCGTTGGGATCGTTAAACGTCACCGGCGCAAGAGGTGAACCGATTAAATGCCAGCCTGGGCTCAATGTTGATTGCAGTTCGTACACCGGAATCCCTGTAATCGTAAGCGTTTGAGGGCTAGCAACGTGAAGCCAATAGCCGCTATTAGGCAGCAAGCTATCGACCTGTTGATAAATCGTTTGACGATTATTGAATATGTACGCCGCCATATCGTGCGATAAAATTGCATTCACGCGCTGGTTTGCCGGATAAACTGGCACTGAAATAAGATACCAACCAGCTATCGGAAATTCATAATTGACCTGAACCGGCCGGGGGGTATAGTCAATCTGAATTAATTGCGCGTGACTGATTTGTGCTGAACTTGAAATCGACATGTCGAGATTCAGATTACCACCGCTCAACTGAAAGCAATAATTTTCAATCTGGGGAAGATCGGCAGGCTCCCATGATATTGAAACGGGATTTGCCAATGAATCACCCGTAATTATTTTCCAGCCGATACTATCGGTGTAAGGCAGGCACCAGGGCTGAATATCCCGAGCTAACGTGTCCTGATCATGTAAGAAAAAATTGGAATACGTCATTCTTACTGAATCCATCGCTTCATCGAGTCCGGCGTCAAAATCTCTGCTCGCACACGAATCTCCGCCAATCGTCAGATAATAAACAGAATCACCCGTTTCAATTCGGATCGGTAACTCCCATTGTGCACCAATTCTACCCCAAATTGGCACCTGAAGAAATCGCTCATCTGAATCATTGCAGACAATTTTAATGAGGCTCTGCTCCTGGTTGCGACTGATGGCCAGAAAATTAACCCGCAGCGAACAACATTGTCCGGACTCCAGTAAAATGGGCAAAGCATCCAGATTCGTCAGGCGATAATTGGAGGAATCCAGACGGGTTTCCAACTCAATGTTGAGTAATTGAAGCGCCTGGTTCCCCTGATTAACAATTTTGAGGTATTGTTCTGAAAAAGAGCCCAATTTAACCACGCCAAAATCCATTTTTTCGGGAAAAGTCTGAATTTCAGGTCCGAAATTACCAATTTGAAAAACAGAATCACTTTCATCTGAAATTATATCGTCCAGGCTGCTGATTTTGATTTTGCATTGCTTACTTTCTGGTCCGGAAACCAGCCACAATTCATTCTCATCATTGAAAGTCGAATCCAATAAAGTTTCCCAGCTAATTCCATTGTCACGGGTCAATTCAATTTTAATCGCACGATCGTAATTTTTTGCAATCCAGGAAATTGTCTGATTTGAGCCAGGCGACCAAAGGTCTCCACTTCCCGGACACGTCAGGGAAAGTGATGGCGTGGCGTCGGTTATAAATTTTATTGATAAAGAACCGGTGGTGTTGGCTGCTACCAAAAGCGGCGTCTGTTGCGAGACAAAAACGCTCTCAGGATTTCGATTTTCATAATTCTCAAACTGCTCAATGGCAAAATAACCAATCCGGGCGGTTTCTGTCGTTGCATTATTTTGAACTTTTAAACGCCAATAACCCTGATTTGCTTCGATATATTTGGATAATTCAGAAACATCAAGTACCATAAAATTTGCTGGAAACGAGGAATTACCGCCTTTTAATTGAAAATCATTAAAAGACTTCGTTTTATAGGTAATGCTTTCATCACAAACATCAATGGAAATCGCACATTGCCCCCGTTGGGGGTGTTGAATTTCGAAAACAGAAAGTAATTGAGGTTGATAATTTTCGTAATTTTGATAAACCATGTAAAATTTAATGCGCTCTTTTAAACACTGGTATGAAATATAATAAAATCCATCATGAACCTTTTCCCAATTATAAGTGCCAACGCCCCATGAATTTGCAATTTTGAATGCCCCCCGAAGGTCGGTTTTTCCATTTTCAGGGTAGGGACCAAAATTATCATCATAACCCACGATAACATTGGCATGATTTACCTCGGTTGCTAGGTAATTATCGGTTGTCCACAGGTCATCATTGGATAATTTTGCATAATAACGCGCATCGATGGCAATCAGTGCCAGATTCTGATTGGCAAGTAAACTTTTAAGATTTTGCAGGGCATCATCGGAAGTTAAATCGGTGGTCGCAAAGGCCGTTGCCGAACGATAAAGGGGTGCTTCGCGCCAGGCTGTTTCGGTAGGCCAGGTGGTGGAATTAAATGGATTATAGGGCATATTTTCCCAGGTGGCACAACCGATACGTTCCAGCAGATTCATAGCGTCATAAAAAGTGGCACCCTCATCTTTGCCATCGTTAATCTGGTGATAAATAAAATCTGGCGAAAAAATTTTGGCATGATATGATGGATCGGGCTGGCCATAATCGTTCTGATTCCAGACACATTTCGAAAGGTCCCATTGGTGTTCGCGTGCTTCCTGGAAGGTTTTAACATAGTACCCACAGGCCCAGCCAATGCAGGAACCTTCACTGTATTGATTACCAATTGGCGGAAACCAGTGGGTCAGGGCATTATCCACCTTATTGGGGAGCTCCAGCGAAACCGATTGGACATATTCCAATCTAACCGGTGCGCTGGAAATTTCAGCCCACTCACTTTCTGTCGGCGGTCTCAAGCCCGTTCCCTGCCCGAGAATCCGCTCATTATAATTTTTTCCTTCCTGGAAAGTACCCAAATATGCTCGTAATTCATCCAATTCTTTTACAGTCAGATGTCTTCTGGTTGTCTTTATGTGACGCGCAGCCGTCGAAGAAAAAAGTACGAGACAGGTAAACAGGAAAATAGTCCAACGTCGTTTCTGTAACATTAACAGGCTCCAAAAAAATCCAGCAAATCAGCGACTTTCGATGTTTTAAACCGACCAGAGTTGGAGTAAGTCCGCCTTTACTTTAAAATACTACCTGAAATTCTAAAATGAATCGTTTTCTCTGAAGTCTTGACCCCCTCTGTCTCTCCCCCATTTTCAAAAAGCGAAAATGGGGGAGAGAATCTCGCTTTATCTCCCCCAAAATTCCGCTTTTTAGAATTTGGGGAGGCAGGAGGGGGTCATACATTGATTCTGAACATCAAAAATTTCCATTTTAGAATTTTAGGTACTACATGAAAACTTGCTTCTTTTTAACCGGGAGTTGGATTCCATTTGACTATTTGTTCATCCTGATTTTCATTTTACATCACATTTGAATGTTTGTTGCTAATTTTAAATAATTGAAATTTCAATAATTCAATATTATAAAATAGCAATTATTTTTTAAAAAGTCAAATATATTTTTTAACACGATTGCAATCAATTCTGCAGTCCTGTCAATTAAAATTTAACCCAATCTCCTTTTCCACCTGGCACTATTTCAAGTTTTATACCAGATTAGCGTAATCTAACATTATGATAATAAATAAGTTATATTTTTAAAATAATAACAATCTCCCCTAAAAAGAGACAAGAAATTTCGATTCGAACGATGGACAATAGATATAATTGTTAGAAATTTTGTATTAATTAACCAACTAAAATTATTCAGATACCCATAAATAAAAAAAGCCCTGAAATCCATCTCAGGGCTTTTTGAAAATAACCAGGAAAACGGAGGGAGGAAAAGTACGTTATCCTGCAAAAAATATTAGGGTGTATAAGGAAACTTGAAGGGACACACTGTCCCAATTTAATACAAAAAATCCAGCAATATATTTTGAAATGTATGCTATTTAATAAAATTATAATATATAGTCTGATTTATTCCAATTTTGCTCCTTTAATTAAAATAGTGATATATTTTGTAATTGTCAAGTCTTTTTTCATCTTAATTCATTTTTTTTAATTCGGATTCCTGCTTAAATGAACGAAGAGAGATTTAATGTACAGAACGAATACGTATATTACTCAGATTCCATAAAGAAATCGTAAAAAAGACTTGAATCTAATCAAATTGATCATTATACTTTTATTGTTTTTCATCGAGATGCGGTTCTAATTTTTATGAAAAACACAGAAATGGCAGGTCTCAATAAAAAACGCGATTTATTTAATAGACCCTTACTCATAAAATGGAGGAATTAAAAATGAAACAATCAACACGCCGAGATTTTTTTAAACTAGCCGGAACCGGTGTTCT
The DNA here is from genome assembly GCA_020722815.1 of Caldithrix sp. GTDB lineage: Bacteria > Zhuqueibacterota > Zhuqueibacteria > Thermofontimicrobiales > Sulfurfontimicrobiaceae > DYKB01. Next base: position 9,077 of record DYKB01000065.1, read on the forward strand.
CTCCGCGTCATTTTTATCGTCAATTAGTCCAGACGATTTAAGTGCCATGCCAGAGAAGAAATCCGGCCAACCCCTGCTCAATCTCGGAATGGCTTCCTATACTTTTCGAAAATTTAGTATGGAAAAGACTATTGAAATGACCAAAAGGCTGGGTCTGAAACACATTGCTTTTAAAAGCATGCACTTGCCACTGGAAAGTACAGCGGACGAGGTTCGGGCAGTCGCCGCAAAAGTAAAAGAAGCGGGTCTCGATCTCTATGGCTGTGGCGTTGTTTATATGAAAGATGAAGCATCCGTGCAGCAGGCCTTTGATTATGCAAAAGCGGCAGGGATGAAGGTCATTATCGGCGTTCCCAACCATGAGTTACTTGAACTTGTGGAACTGAAAGTTAAAGAATTCGATATTCAGGTTGCCATCCATAATCATGGACCGGGCGACAAATTATATCCAACACCGGAGAGTATTTACGAGAAGATTAAAAAGCTTGATTCGCGAATTGGCCTCTGCGTTGATATTGGCCATACCCAACGCGTCGCGATTGATCCCTCAGCGGCGGTAAAAAAATATCAAGATCGACTGCTCGATATCCATGTTAAAGACGTGAGTGCATCAACGCCTGAAGGTAAAACCGTCGAAATTGGACGCGGGGTAATTGATATTCCCAAATTTTTAAAAACACTTATTAAGTTGAAATATACCGGAAAAGTGTCACTTGAATACGAAAAGGATGAAGCCGATCCACTTCCGGGTGCGGCGGAATCGATTGGTTATTTGAGAGGGGTTTTGGCGTTACTATAGTTTTATGTATTCCCCAATTTAATTAAAAACCGGCGGATGTGTTCTTTTCCGCCGGCTTATATTTTTGCTAAATTAATTACTTTTGCTCCGTATAAATCGTCACCATCACTCGCCGATTCAACTGTCTTCCCAGTGCTGTTTCATTATCCCCAAGGAGAATCTTTTCGTCAGTTGGAGAAAGAAATTCCAGCGGTTCATTTTCACCATGTCCTTCCGGCGCATCGATCCGGTGGCGAATTTGATTAAAAATATCCGGATATCGTGATTTTAAATCTTTCACAAATTGCTCATGGAAAATTCTGGCGCGGCGAATGGAAAGAATTTTATTCACTCCTTCCGGGCCAACTGCACAGCCATGGCCGACAAATTTGATTCGCTTATCCGGTGACTGTATTAAATGCGGTATCATATCTTCCAGATTTGACCAGTAAAAATTATAATACGGTTTGGCCTCGGCAAATTTGGCGATGAGATAATAAGATCGTTCAATATTTGTTTTTTCAGTATTTAAAACAGCATTCTTTAGTCGGGTGCGAAATTTACGGCCCAATGAATCAGTTAATGTTAATGAATAACCCAGATTTTGAATTTCACCATTAATCTGCTCCTTTAAACGTGATTCAGATATTTGCCAATCAAATGGCCTGAAGAGTCGATTTTTAGCAAATTTTGATAAAATACTAACCAGATCGGAGGTTTCATTTAACTCAAGGGCCATAAATGCGCTTTCAAGCGCAACGGCACTGCTGATTTCACCATTAAATTGGATGGGAAAAAATTCTTTTCGCTTGTTTACCGATTGAACCGGATAAAATAAGACTTTTTCAATCGATTCTTCAATAGAAATCGTAACGTATCTTCGTTCTTCCAGGATGTGTCGCGCATCGTTTTGATTTTTTGGTAATGTGCGTTTTGCAAGGAGTTCACCAGGCATTATCATAATTTGTTCTGAACGAACTCCCAATTTTATCAGTGAATCACGGACCGCCAGGGCGCGCGCGTTCGCCAGATTCACATTTATTTCATCAGCGTTGGGATCAGCCGTGCCCTGGAGCCTGACTTTCAAATCCCGCTGCTCATTCAATCTTCTGGCAAAATAGGTGAGCGGCGGCAGAACGGAAGAAATTTTCCCAAATTGATTTTTGATAACAGCACTATTTTGCCCGAAAAAGATTTTCCCGATGTAGGGCAACTCAAAAATTTTCGTATAGACTTTTGCTGCCAATAGTGTATCCGCAGTAAAGAATCGCCCTTTGGGAATTGTAAAAAACTTTTCTGTTCGCTGTGTATGCAATTTTGTGGTTAAGCTATCTTCCGACTTCACTATTTTGGCAGAAATTGCATGTAACCCCGGTGTCGAAGTGTGCCATCCAATGACAACGGCAGTTGAATCACCTGATTTTAAATCAGGAATATCTTTTTTTGCCATTGCAGGACGAACAGAATGGATCGAATCCGAATTGACCGATTTCTCGGGATTCGCTTTGGCCGGAAAATTATCAAAAAGCTGAAGCTGAAAATTTTTCGCGACCTTTTCACCTAAATTCTTAATGACAATTTTCAATTTCCCCTGGTAATCATCTTCAGTAATCCAGGAATCCGGTTCAAAAACAAAAGCCAAAATCTCGGGATCAGGCGCTGTCAAAGTAAAGTTGGCAATTTTATGGCGGCCCCGGTTTGCGAAACGAATATGCTGATCCCGATCATAAGCAAAAACCAGCCAATAATATTTACCGGAATTTAACCGGGTGCTCAAAAATTCGGTTTGAAGCAGTCGTTCATTGATATGGAAGTTCATTTTCGGTAATTCATAAATGAGACTGACGGGATCTTCCTGACTTTTTTTAATAACGTCCACCAACTTAACGCTATCTTTGCTGGCAAGCAGCCAATAGTTCAAATTATCATAAAGATCAGGATCGCGCGATGCTTCCCAGCGAAAAGGAACGGCATCTTCATCAATTTGAGCCCCCATTTCAGGCGATTCCATTTGAAATCGCTCGGGAAGCAGCGGTTGATGGGTCACCGTCCCATGATAGGGCGCATCAAAAAAGCTATTTTCCTGATTAAGCGCCAGATCAACCCGGAGGGCATTATTTCGGCCTGGAAATAAGTTTTGAAAAACCTGATCATTCAGTTGAAGGCTGCCCCCAACCGTTAAATTTCCCAACAAATTATCTTCCAGGCTAAATCCCATCTGAATTGCAATAAAATTCCGCCAGGAAAGTTCAGTCCCTAACGATAAAAAGCCTTCTTCATCCTTCACCTGACGGTAATCGATACCCGTGCTCAATTGAACTCCCCGATGTGAACCCAGATGCAGGGCGGTACCCATCCGAAAAGTTTCGGGAAGGGGTGTTCCTTGATTATTGTAGTGAATTTCGTCGCCCAGATTATTGATACCAATACCGGCGGTAAAAATCGCGTACTCAAAAGCATTAAATGATGCCGACTCAAAATTAATTCTCGGCGAACGAAACAGAATCCCTGTATCAAAAATAACGGCATTGGCATTAAAATCTGCCAATTGGCTGTTGAAATATTTGATATTAAATCCCCAGAGCAAATTGGGTGTCAGCTTACTTAAGGGTTGACCAATACTCATGGTTGCCACGAGATGATGCCCACCAACGCCAGCCGTGGTCGCGCGCGCACTATTAAATGTAGGAATTCCCAGATAATTCACCCCCAAAATCATTCGTGTCTGCTGGCTGATGGGATTCCGCAGTCGACGACCAAAGAGGAAAGTCGTATGATAAATATCCGAAACCCAGGTTGAATAACTGCTGGACCAGAACCATTCACGGCTCAAGCCGGTGGCTGCCGGATTTGAAAAATAGGAATATGAATAATCGAGTACACTGGTTGTGCTACCGGCCATCCCGACACCGCGTGCATCGGGAACGATTTTCAAGTAGCCAATTCCGGAGCGAATTTGCCCATAACTTAATCCAAAGATCAGGAGGATGAGACAAAATCCGGTAGTTACATTCTTTATATGGTTTATTTGTATTTTTCTCATGTTCACTCTCGCTGCTATCGCACTATCATCACTTTTTTATATGCATTATATGGGTCTGATTTTAAAGTAATGAGATACAGACCACTCCCAACTTTCATTCCATTTTGCGTCCACCCATTCCAGTAATAGGTGTTCCATCCTGCCGGATAAAAAGCATCCGTTAATTGCGTCACATGCGAACCCGCCAGGTCATAAACATCCAGCTTCGCCTGCCGATTCGTACTCAGTTTAAAGTTAATCCCCAGGCTTTCTTCGCTCTCAGGCTGATAAACATTTCGTTCCAACACGAAATCATTGCTGCTATATATTTCAACCGAGGTGGAAGAACGCGCCGTATTTCCGGCGATATCAGTCACAATCAATTCAAACCGGATTTCTTCATGATCCGCCGATGAATAAAGCCGGGTATTCGTATATTTTATCGGAAGGGTAATTTTTATACCCGGTTGAATCATGATTGTCGAAACAAGCTCATCTGCAAAATTCTTTTCTATCTCCCCATTTGCCAGATATACCCAGATATCCCAGGTTTGAACCGGATTGGAGACCTCGATCTCAATCGTAATCGGCTCACCAACTTCAATTTTTCTGGGCAAAGTTCCGATCGAAACGCTTAAATCACCAATTGGTATTTGTGATTGGATATTATACACCGTATCTGTCACACTATTGTTACCGCGATGGGGATCGCCTTCGTTTTGCGCCTGAATTCTTACCTGATTTATCAACAAATTTTCACCAATCGGCATGATGGCGGGTACCGTCGCATCAAACTGAATGGAAATAGTTGAATCAGGCATTAATTGACCGAATTCCCAGACAATTTTACGATTTGCATTTTGAACCGGTGGATGATTAAAATTATTCGTGGTAACAAATTGTGGAATTGAATCAGCTACAATCAGATTTCTCGCAATACCTTCGGATATATTCTGAATGCGAATGCGATATTGATAAGTTTCACCCGATTTTGCAAAATGAATCGTATCACCGGCAATAATCGTGAAAGAATCCGTATCAGTAAATTGAATGACCGAAATATCGACCGGCGGCGCGGACTGAATATTGACGACAGTATCGATGACGACATTATTGCTCCGGTATTCTTCAGCTTCATTTTGGGCATTTATCACAACCTGATTTATTAATAAATTTTCACCAAGTGGCATCCCAACCGGCACCGTCGCCTCAAAACTGAGGAACAGCATTGAATCCGGTCGCAGTCGATTAATTTGCCAGGTTACTTTTCGATTTTCTTTCTGAACCGGTTGAATATTAAAATTACTGACGCTGACAAATTCCGGTATAGAATCCGTTACCATAATATTTTGTGCAACGCCTTCCAACAAATTTTCTATCTGAATAAAATAGTGGTATGTTTCTCCTGATTTGGCATAATGAGTTGTATCCCCGTCATTTACAATAAATGAATCGGTTTTCACAAGTTGGCTCACCGAAACATCCACTGGCAGTTGAGGCTGACTTTGAATATTAAAAACTGTGTCAATCGTGCTATTGTTATCCAGATACTCCGGACTTTCATTTTGGACCTGAATTTGAACCTGATTGATTAACAAATTCTCTCCCAGCGGCATTAAAAATGGAACTGATGCATTGAATTTGATAAATATGGATGAATCTGGCATTAATTGGGGAATTTCCCAAATTAACTTTCGATTTGTATTCTGATCCGGTGGTCTATTAAATTGACTCGTTAAAATAAATGCCGGAAGTGAATCTATAATAACGATATTCTGCGCTATGCCTTCCAATTGATTTCGAATCAAAATTTGATATTGGTAGGTTTCACCGGATTTAACAAAATGAACGGTATCACCCGCCATGATGGCCATTGAATCCGTTTTAATGAACTGAAGCACCGATACATCAACCGGAAATTGAGGTTGACTTTGAATATTGATGACGGTGTCGACAACGCTATTATTTTTTAAGTACGTACTATCTTCGTTTTGCGCCGACACCTGAACCTGATTAATCAATAAATTTTCACCAACCGGCATTATCATTGGCAAAGTCGCATCAAATGTAATTTGAACTATCGAATCAGGTAATAACTGACCAACTTCCCAAATGATTTTTCGCTTCGCATTTTGAACCGGTGGAATGTTAAAATTTACGACTGTAACAAAATTCGGGATTGAATCGGTAATAACGATATTTTGCGCCACTCCATCCGATGGATTTTGAATTCGGAGTTGATAATGGTAAGTTTCTCCCGACTTTGCATAACGTATCGTATCCCCGGCAACAATAGCAAAGGAATCTGTTTTGACATAATGCCGCACCGCAACATCCACAGGTGGTTCTGGTTCGTTTACAATATTAAATACCGTGTCAACAACACTATTATTACCCAAAAATTCTGAATGCTCATTAGCGGCCTGTATTTGCACCCGGTTTATTAGCAAATTTTCACCTGTTGGCATTGCCACTGGCAAGGTTGCATTAAAGGTGACAATAAAAATCGAATCCGGCGGTAATTGATCAATTTCCCAGGTTATTTTTCGATTGCTATTTTGAACAGGTACCTGATTAAAATTATCAACAGAAACAAATTCCGGAATAGAATCAATTATAACGACATTTCTGGCTACGCCTTTCGAGGGGTTTTGAACTAAAACGTGATATTGATAAGTTTCACCTGACTGTGCGTAATGAACAGTATCACCGGAAATTACGACAAATGAATCGGTTTTGGTAAACTGGGTGACAGAAATATCAACATCGGGAGAATCGATTGGCGCAAATGGAATGGCCATTATATTGGTTTCGGCAAAATTATTATCCAGCAGCGAATCAAGCCGGGCAAACACACCACTTCGATTAATGACCTGAAATGAATCAGCAATGAGCGAATCTGTAAGTCGCGCTTGAAATTCCACGGCCATCGATTGCCCTGCCAGCAGTGAATCAATCAACCAGAACAGCGTATCCTGTACCTGAGAATCTGGTGATACCGAAAAATTGAATAAATCAACTGAATCCGATAAAATATCCCACAATTTTATTTCATGGGCAGTCACCGGACCCAGATTTTGAATTTGTAATTGATAGCGATACTGCTGTCCCGGTAAAACGACCTGAATCGAATCGCCATTAATTAAAATTAAGGAATCGGTTTCAACTTCTTGTGATAAGGACAGATCAAATTTATATTCAACCGGCGGTGCTGGTGGATTCAAAACGGTAATTGAATCTATATCAGTATTATTTTGAAGTGAGGAGTCGTTGTCAACATAAACATAAGCCTGACTCTTCAATTGCGTCATATTCGTAAAATCGCTATCAGGTAAAAACACGTTAATTTGCAATTCAATTTCATTACCTGGTGCCAATTCATCAAGCTCCCAACTCAGCATTCGGGAGTTAAGTTGGCGGGCCTGTTCTGAAGCATTTATAAATTGGACATGATCGGGTAAAATATGAATCATTTTCAAATTCCTGGCGATTTCAGCATTCAGATTTCGAACGGTAAGGGTATATTGAAAATTATTTCCAGGCTCTACCGCCCGAAGGGTTTCGCCATTCACAACGACAGCCGTATCAGATACAGAACTCAATCCGATTGACACATCGGTAAAAGGGCCGGTGCCCTGAACAAAATATCGACCGGTTCCTTGGCCGGAGCCTGAAGCCGTATTGACTGTAACATCGACAACGCGCCAGGTATTGTTATACACCGGATCAGTTGATGTATGGGCCATGATATAAAAATTATGGATTAACTGCGAAAGGTGTCGATAAATATCTTCAATATTCCGATTGGCATCTGTCTGGAAAAACAATCCGCCAGTACTATCAGCAATCGCCTTTAAAGTATCTGGATTTGCCCCGGTCCCGTATGCAATTGTAAAAATAGAAGTATTATAGTATAAAGCACTGTCGACAACATCTTCTTTAGTATAGATTGACGCGTTATCTTCACCATCGGCATATACAATAATCGACCGTTTACCAGTGATATTTTTTAATTGTTGAATTGCCAGAATCAGGGCATCATAAAGTCCCGTTCGACCTCTGGCCTGAGCAGTGTTTAAAACGGCCATCAATTGTGTCGTATCGGCCGTGATGGGTTGATTCGCAATTATCTGATCATCAAAGACAATGATACCAACTTCATCATTCGAACGCATCATCCGAACAAAGCTTCGCGCACCTTCAACTGCATTGGTAATCTCTTTTCGCATACTCCAACTGGCATCCATCAACAGCATGGTGCGAACCGGAATGTCGATCGCCTCACGAATTTCTGTAAATAAAGGCTGAGGTTGTTGAAAAAATACATTGGGACTGGCTGGCAAATCGGGATTTTCATGATGATATTCGAGAACAGGCTGCCAGATATCTGAAATGCGTGAACCTATCTCCGCGGTTTCATCGGCTCCCAACCAGCGAGCAGTATCTGCCAGGCCAGTTATGGGTACCCCCGAACTATCCAGTACCGAGATCGTTGATAAAATTGGAAATGGAAAATCCGCGACCAGCCCATGGACTTCAAAATCACGATTGAGAGAGATCGTATTAATGCTGACTTTTAATTTTAATAAATCATTATTCTGGGTAAGTGCTTTTTGTGAACCAAGCAAAATAAAAAATCCAGAAAAAAGTAACAGTATTTGCCGAAAAATAACAAATACATTCTCCAAATGACATCGCTTCCGTGTGATATGCATTGATTCTTCCCTGCTATTTTTGAATCTGGTCAGAATTATTTAAAGAAAAAATTGTATTCAAAACCGGATTGTTAATCCCTTAATCCCAAAATTATATCATTTTATCATGAAATTGACTCAAGATTTAACCAGGCATAAAGTTCAGAACTAACAAACATTATACCAAATGATTTTGGGCCATTTTATCAATTTTAGGCGCTTTAAATCATTAATTTCAATTTTTGAATTAAGGACAGATTGAATCATCCTGAAACAATTACAGCTTTGGTCGTCACTCAAGAATATGTATTTCAAATGTTTTGAGCAACTTCAATCTGACGGCGATGCCCCAGGCCTTCCAAGGGAGAATAGGACTTTTTCATTTGAATCTTGCCCGGGTTACTATTCCAGGTCTTCTCCCTGAAGGGGAATTGGGGCACACCCATCAGAATAATTTGATAAATATAATATTTTGGTAACGTTATATTTAAATTGCCATGAGCTATAGAGGCTGTCCGAGAACTAACCTTGCGAAGGTTAAAAAAACATAATATATCGCTTAAAATTGAAATATTAATCAATATATATAGTTCTACCCATTCAACAATTTTCGCGAGGTTACTTTTCGGAAAGACTCTAAATCGCGTGGCTATTCATTTGTTTTTTAATGAGTTAAAATCTTGACCTAATTGAAATGGGATTTAGGGGTGGGTTCGATTTATTTAATTCCGATAACCATTTTGTTAGTCCTATAAATATGAAAATATTTAATGACTAATTCCATCCAAATCGAATTGCTATAAATAAAGCTTTTCAATCAGATAAAAAATAGTCGTGATCCAGAAAACGCTTAGCACGGTTAAAAAAAATCCTGATTTGAACATTTGTTTTAGCGAGACGCCCGGCACCCCTGCATAAGCGATGGCATTTATTGGACTGGCCATCGGTGTCATAAAAGCAGCACTGGCGGCCATTGTCACCGATAAAAGAAAATAGACTGGACTCAAATTTAAATTTTCGGCAATCCGGATAAGGAGTGGCGCCATAATTAACAAAATCGTTGTATTATTGATAATTTGGGTGAAAAAAATGGCAACAACATTAATTGCCAGAAAAAAGAGTAACATTTCATCACCTTTGGGAATCAGCATAATCGATATTTTCTCTAAAAACTGGATTACATACCCATCCATCTCAGGGGTCGCTGGAATATCCCCCCACATCGAAAACCAGTAAACAAAGCCGATAATCAGCCCCATAAAAATCAAACCGAGAAACGGCAAATCATAAATCAATTGATTAATTGAGACAAATGTCCGCTTGTTTTTTTGTTTCAGGTCGATATTTTTCTTATTGAAAAATTGAAACCAGATCCAATTAATAATTTGCGTGATCCCACTTTCCAGCCGTTTTATAAAATTACCAGAAATTGAAAATTTCAGGCGATTTTTTAATTCTTTCATGAGTTCTATCACAGCAATAAATGGCGCAGAGATCAGAAATAGAGTCAGGTAAATTAAATTCTGGCCGAAAAAAATTAAGCGCTTATTGCCGCGTGGCACAATGAACGCAAAAAAGATAAAACAGGCCAAATAAATTAAAAAAATGATGTCAATTATATTAAAGTTCTGAATGATATTGTTCGGTTTGGCGATAAATTGAACCGCGGTTAATATGATAATTAATAAAATATTTATAATAAAAAAGAACAGATATTTTTTAAAACCGGCTGGTGCTTCTTGACCTGATGATAATTCAAAATTTTGATGAAAAACCATCTTCTTTTCATTCAATTTTAAGATAAAGCGACTGAATAATAATAAAATTATCGTTCCGGGAATTCCCAATATAAGCCAGGAGAAAAAAGTGATATTTTCTCTGCCCGGGAAACGATAAAATTCGATGAGTCCCAGATAAACAATATTTAATCCTGACCCAATAAGAGACCCCATCCCGCCAATATTCGATCCATAAATCAATGCCAGCACAAGAATTGTCGCCGATTGTTCTTTCAATTCCTTCTCGGGTATTCCTTCCAGTATATATTTAATGATGGGGATCATGGTGAGAATCACCACCGTATTGGAAAAAAAAAGCGACAGCGTGTATGAACTAATGAGTAGCCCGGTCACCATCGTGGAAATATTGAGTTTTGACCGCATCAACAATCTATCGATAAAATAGCAATGCATATTGGCATCAATCATCACGCGTGAAATTAAAAAACTCAACACAACAATTATTGTATTTTGCATCCAATTCATTTATTTATGGCTCCTATATTCCAAAACGGGACAACCATCTCAACTCTTTTGCAGGCATTTTTAGTTTTGCCGGGTAGTCTTTTTTTTCAAATTCATACTATTCAAAATAAAGCGAAACGCCGTTCCTCAATTGCTGATTAATATTTCAGTTTTCTTTTTACAGCGAATTTTCGAGTTTGTTTCCAGAAATTTTCAAGCAAATTGAGGTTAAATTTTTCATCAAAATGTTACCGGACATTCACACATCCTTAATAAATATTTTATATTTTTTTTAAAATTCTTTAGTGGTTTTTTAAATTAAATATGAAAAGGCCATGGTCAATTCTCTGTTTTTAAAACGAACGATTCAGATTTTAAACACCGATTTCCCGCTGCTAAATACGGCGTTACGTCGGCTCATTAAACTGCTAATGATCTGTTTAGGGCATTTGATCCATGTCGTTCATGAAGAACGCTTATTTTTCACACCAGAGCCGGTCATATTTGTCAGCAATCATAATACCTCCTATGAGACCTTCATGTTGGCGCTTTACCTGGTCTACCGCAGACAGGGGAAAATGGTCAGCTTCGTCATCGATTGGATGTATGGGGTAATTCCCGGATTAAGCTGGCTTTTTCGGCAATGCAATCCGATTTATGTTTATAATAAACCATCAAAACTGTTCTGGATGAATCGAAAACGCAAAGTGTTTCAACAAGCGCCAGTTTATGAACAATGTATCGCGCGTCTAAATGCGGGTCGCAGTATTGCCATCTTTCCAGAAGGCACCCGGAATCGGCACCCGGTGAATTTAAAACGGGGACGCAAAGGTGTGGCACAAATTGCACTGGAAACCGGAATTCCTGTAGTTCCGATTGGTATTGATTTCCCCCAAAAAATGAAAAAAGGTGAAATCCCGAAATTTGGGCATATCATTTTTCGTATTGGAACTCCCATGCGGTTTATGGATGAAGTACAACGATATCAAAGAAACACGAATAATCAACTCCTATCACCCGAAAAGGTGAAGACAAATAACCAGCCGCTGATTAATCAAATTACATACCAAATTATGCAGCGATTGGCGGATTTATCCAACAAAAAATATCCATATAACTCGCCTGATAGTCAAGTCAATCCGGAACAAACGGTTTTCACCATAAAATTGCCAAAGGAGGAAATTTATGTCTAAAGTCACGACAATCAAAGTGCTGAATGAAGAAACACGAAAGCCGGCACTGCAAATTATCGAAGCCGTATTTCTAAAAGAAAAAAATTGGCTCTTTAATGCGGATGAACAAATTCCAGTCGATATTGGCACCAGTTCCAGATTTTCCTGGTTTTTAGCGTATGTCAATGATGAGCCGGCTGGTGTGATGAGATTGGTTTATGACCCGCCACTACAGCTTCCTGAAAATTTTCAGGTCACGTTACGAGAGGATATAAATCTGGATGAAATTGCCAAACAGGGAAAATTTGTTGAAGTCGGACGATTTATGATTCTTCCCAAATATCGTCGCCGAATTTTAGTGGCTTTACGCTTGATGCGAATTGCAGTTCAGGAAGTGGTTGAACGGGATTATACACATTTTATCACCGATGTGTTTGAAAATGAAGTCCATTCCCCATTTAATTTTCACACCCGGATTTTAGGTTTTGAGGTGATTGGAAAGCATCTTTATGGCGAATTAAATTGCAGTTGTACACGTATTATTCTGACATTGGATATTTTAAAGGCATATAAACGGATAAAAGAACGGCGGGGTCATGTTTATCAGGCAGTTTTAGCGGGACTTACGGATATCCTGGATAAAAAATTGGCGCAACAAGCCCATTGATAATCAACCGGCAGGTTTGAAATTTTCTTTAAATAGTTTATCAGCCGCAAATTTCACCATCCAAATGCAGTTTTATTTTTTTATGCTTGCAACAAATTCAAATTAAATTTATATTCATGCTGGCCGAAAATCTGCAATATTCTTTTTCAATTTAAATGCTTCAATAATCTGAAATGATAATGATTGAAAAAAATTCAGTAATATTGTTTTTTCATTTAAATGATAAATCATATTTTTGTGATAATAACTGTTTTTCTGGTGCATAAAAATTATGAGAAAATTCTGATATGTTTGAAACAAATAATTTGGCTCAACTTCTGACCGAATATGGTGTCTATTCCGGTTCATTTTTAATCAATATCTTAAGCGGTTTTATCCCGGTTATCAATTCAGAAGTTTTTCTCGTGCTCATTTCAACGACGCTGAGTAAAGCCCTTTTTCTTCCTGTTCTCCTCATTTCGGCGACAGGGCAGATGCTGGCAAAAGTAGTCATGTATTTAGCTGGACGAGGAATTTTAAAGATTTCATTTAAAAAATATGAAGAAAAAATGAATGAAGTATTGCTCAAAATGCAAAAATGGCAGTCAAAAACCGGCATTTTTCTGTTTATTAGCTCATTTACCGGCTTCCCACCGTTCTATCTGGTGACAATTGCCGCGGGAATGATTAAAATGAATCTCATCCAATTTTTTATTTTTGGATTCGCCGGCCGATTTTTGCGATTTACTTTGCTGTTGTATTTTCCCTACTACTTTAAAGAAATATTCTGGTAAGGATTTTCCGACCCAAATTGGTCGATTCCATTGATTATTGTTTTGATAGATCACCATAATCTCTAGTGAATCATTACAAATATAATCTTCGCCGCCGATGCATATAAATACCGGCGCCAATACCTGAAATAATCAATAGAATAGCAAATGAATTTCGCGCCAGTTTTCGAATTTTTGACGACGCCCGATACCGCTGGTTGACCAGACCAGTCCACTGATTCAATTTTTCATTGCGGAAAACCGGATCGCGCCAATGATTTCCCCGACTGATGCTATCAGCTTCTTCTTCCGTAATCGGAATATGACTGAGATACTTTAAGACTGAATCGATTTTCCCCGCTTTCATTGCCCCGCGCCAAACATTTCGAAGGTCCCGATGTGGTTCAATAACAAAAGTGCCGATGAGATCATTAACAATGCCCCAACGAATGGCCCCTTTGCCAGCATTATAAATAAAATTGGATTTCCACTTGAATGGATTCATCTGAACCGCAGTCCGTCCTTTGATTTCCGGATACAGTGCCGGAAGTACACTAAATTTTGCCAGATCAAATTGCTGCGGTCCGTCTGGTTCGCCTTTTTTAAGAATCCAGATTTTTTGGCCGGTTTTTGAAAACAAGAAATTCATAAATTCACGCGCGACAGGAAGATTGGGCGCTCCTTTTAATATGCAAATGCCATCACCGGCGATAATTGTTAGATCTGATGGCATGACAAAGCCAATCATGTCCTCTCCAAACGCCTGAGCCTGCGCCCAGGCGAAAGAATCCATTGTCAAGCCATAAGCGACTTCACCCTGCGACACATTTTTTGGCGTCTGTGCCCCATAAGCAGTGAAACTACGGGTATTTGCACCCATTGCCACGATAACTTCCCACCCTTTTTCCCAGCCATAAGCCTGAAGGATGATTTCAAAAGTTGCGTGAATACTTCCACTCTTTCGCGGATCGGCAGAACCAACCCATGAATAAAGCTCGGGACGCATTAAATCATCCCAGGTGATAGGTTCCGGAAGTCCTAATTTTTTCAGCGCCAGTTTATTATACATAATGCCAAATCCAGCCAATGTTGCTGCATACCAGTGAGAATCCGGGTCATAAAGGGGGATTCCATTAATATCCGGAGGAATGTCCTGCAATAATGAATCGGGTAACCGATAGGGAAAAGACAGCCCCACGCGTTTTAGTTCATCATAAGGTTCAATCCCGCCGCCAAAAAACAGATCAATCCCAATGCCATCGGGTTTATTCTTAAACTCGGACCGGATAAAACGAAGAATATCTGAAGCGCCGCCAATATCCAACCAGGTAAATTCTATGGTTCGCTGGTACTTCTGGAGATAATGTTTCTCAAACGCGTGCTGAAACTCTAATTTCACCCCTTCCCAATGCGGAGAAAGGATCACAAGCCGATCCTGAGCCTGGAGATGAATAATGGTGACTATACTGAAAATAAAAAACAATTTTAATTTTGTTTTGGACATGTTTAAATCGTAAAAACATTTCTTAATTTTTTATCTTAAAAATTTAAATTCAATTCCCTGGCCGTAAATAAAAGCCCCATAATCGTTTTGCTATCCCGAAATCGTTCCTGTTTGAGCCATTCGAGTGCTGTTTGAAACGGAAGTTTGATGTGCTCCAGAAATTCTTCCTGATCCGGCTGAAAATCTGGTTGGACTTCAAGTTCTGTTGCCAGAAAAATCTTAATAACACCGGTGGAATAGCCTTCCGCATGATAATATGAAACCAACTTTTTCAGTTTGCCGGCCCGAATTCCAATTTCTTCCAACAATTCTCTTCGAGCGGTTTTTTCCGGTGATTCCGAAGGTTCAATAATACCGGCCGGGATTTCAATCAATGTTTCATTCACGGCCGGTCGCGAATGTCGGACGAAATGAACATTATTTTCGTTATCCAGTGCCAATATTGCAACAGCGTCACGTGGAACCACAATATCACGCATGGCATGACGGTCGTCCGGCAATGCAACTTCCCAGCGCTCAAACGATAAATAATTGCCCTTGTAAATCTGTTCTTTATGAACAACAACTTCTTCGATATTTTTCATTACTATTTCCTGAATTCAATCATGGCATTTAAATAAGCCTCAGGCATCCCGGTATCGAAACGCTGGCCATCGACTACCACGCCATAAATGCCATCCAGTTGTCGGACTTTATCCAGCGCCGGGGTGAATTGAAATTCACCATGATCGCGGAGATTATTTTTAATTATTTCTTCCAGAAATCCAAAAATGGCCGGCTGTAAAACATAAAGACCAAAAATTGTCAAAAACTCATTTTCTGCCAGATTTTCAACCCGGAGATTATTTTTAGCATAATCCAGCGAGGGCTTTTCGAAAATTTCCGTGATATTCAATTCCTTGCCTGGCTCAATCCAAGTGCCCGTGACTGCACCATATTTACTGAGTTCGGTGGCCGGGGTTGTTTTTAAGCCAATGACATTTTTAGAATGTCGATGATAAATATTTAATACTTGCTTTGCACAGGAAACCGCAGTATTGGAACGATACAAATGATCACCCAGCATGAGTAAAAATGGCTCATTTTTAATCCACTCTCTGGCACAAAAAACCGCATGGCCAAAACCTTCCTGCGATTCCTGGGGAATGATGCTGATTTTACGCCCAATCTCTTCCAGATAACGGGTATATTCTTTGAATTTATTTGGTAAATGATTCAAATGATAAGGCGACAGGGGTTGATTAAAGAAATCATTAAAAAATTCCACATCATTTTTATCCACCACCAGACAAATTTCTTCTATGCCAGCCGCCAGGGCTTCTTCAATGATCACCAGAATAATTGGTTTCATCAATCCATCCCGATCCAGAATCGGGAAAAGCTCCTTTTTCAGCGTCTTGGTAGCCGGATATAATGGCGATCCAAATCCACCGGCCGTAATAACCGCTTTTTTCACCACTTTGGGTGGCGAGAGATGAAATCGCAAACATTTCACATCCAATTCTGTTTCCAGAATCTGGATGACCTTTTCCTGTTCAGCCGGACCTTTGGCCAATAACTGGGCGGTACCATCCCCCTGGGAACCGACCCCTTTCCCACCATAAATATAAGGCTGAATCGCCGGATAGTTTAACACCAGGTGCAATTTGGGCGCAGTTAACTGCGATAGACAGGCGGGCTTAAGATATTTGTCGAACATTTCCTGGGCCTTGCTTAAAATGGCCCC
This sequence comes from Caldithrix sp., assembly GCA_020722815.1. Lineage (GTDB taxonomy): Bacteria > Zhuqueibacterota > Zhuqueibacteria > Thermofontimicrobiales > Sulfurfontimicrobiaceae > DYKB01. Next base: position 25,635 of record DYKB01000065.1, read on the forward strand.
CAATTTTTCAGCGCTCCCCTCCTCGATGGCTTTCATGCCGTCCATGACAATCTGTTTATTCAACGGCCCCAGGTAATGCTGTACACCCTTGCCAATTTCCGAATCCGGAAACGGGTAATGTTGATTTAATTTTTGCAGGATTTCTTTCGTATCCTTTTCAGCATTCAAATCAACGATAATAAAATAAAAATCCCCACCGGCATTAAGTTCCTTTACGTTCAAAATATCCCGGTCATACTCCATTAAAATGGGACGCGTACCAAAAGCACACCCCTGATCCATTCGTCCGCAGCGGGAAGGAGTTGTTAATTCGCCCTGATAGGCCGCCTCCATTTCACCGCGAATGGTCATTTTCAGATCATAAATCCGATTAAAAGCGCGTGCCACCAGCACACAAAATGCCGCAGAAGAGGAAAGCCCTTTTTTTAAGGGGAGATCCATCTTGTAACTCCGGATACTCAACCCTTTGACATGATAATTTGTCAGAATCACATACGCCACGCCAGCCGCATAGCTAAAAAAGCCACCTTTTTCAGCTTCATCCAGCAAGGCTTGTTTCTCCATGGAAATCTCATACGGTCCTAAAACCCGTCCATCATATAATTCACTGGTGAGAACCAATTTATTTGGATGCGATTCAACGGTGGCATAGATCCCCTGATTCGTTCCGGAAATAATCGTATAGCCTTTTTCCAGTGCAGAATTAATTCGCCGATAACCACCAGCCCAATCTGAGTGCTCTCCCAACAAGCAAATACGTCCTGGAACAAATAAATCCATTGCACGCTCCTTTTTTTAGGGGTTGAAAATGCGTTTGACGAATCGTGATTCGCCATGAAGCATGTGTCTTCATGGCAATATTCGATTTGAATATATTTCCGAAATTTTAAATTACAAAAATATTGAAATTAAAGCAAGCAAAATTCTCGATGAGATGGTTTCAGCATCAATTGCATTCAATTTTTACAAGGCAAATTGGCAATTTGCCCAACGATGCGCGGCCAAAACTCTTTTTTCCCGGTGCTGTCGGTACAAATTTTGCACAAAAATCATTTTAAAAAGGAATTGTTAATAAAATTTCAGGAAGAAAAATGATGAAATATCCAGGGTTAATGACTATTTTACACATATTGCTAATTTCACCACTTGTGATTCCCCAAAATTTTACCACCCAGCCAAAATTATCGGCTTGTCCAACCGCCATGATGACACAAGTGCCTTCAGCCACCACAATTATTAATGATCGGTATCACTTTGCCCAACCGGTGTTTCTTTTTCAAAGAATAGCTCCCATGACAACTGCTGCCCTGCCGATGAGAAAAATTATTAAAACTGATGATCGGGCATTTGATAAGAAAGTGTTTTTCAGGTTGGTGACGGGGAAAAATCTAATGATTAAAAATTTCGTCAATCAGCTAATTTTACCAGATTCTTCGTTCATATTGAATAATCAACCACCAAAACCACCGCAACGATTTATACGAAAGAAATAGTTAAAATTTATGCTACCCCCGCTTTACCAAACCTTGCGCCTTTTGAGGTCAGTCCAGAATTTGGTTTTAAATCACCATTAATTGTTATTCACGCTCCGGGTTAAAGGTTTGGCAAAGCCCACGCGCCGCTTTGCCAAACCTCGCCGAATCACCAACTGGTGAGAAACGCAAAAATCGTCCTGAAAAGCCGAAACGTGGTTTGTGAATCTGGTTTGGTAAAGCTTGAGCTGCGTAAAAACCTCGAGTACAAGCTTTACCAAACCTTGCACCTTTCGGGGTCAGGTCAGGATTGGTTTTTAAATCACCATTAATTGTTATTTACGCTCCGGGTTGAAGGTTTGGGAAAGCTTATTCACCGCTTTGCCAAACCTCGCCGAATCACCAACTGGTGAGAAACGCAAAAATCGTCCTGAAAAACCGAAACGTGGTTTGTAAATCTGGTTTGGTAAAGCTTGGGGTGACCTGAGAGCTTGGGAAAAAGCTTTACCAAACCTTGCGCCCTTTGTGGTATGGTCAGGTATTGCTTTTAAACCACCTTCAGATATTCAATGACATTCCGGATTATAGGTTTGGCAAAGCTCCCTGCTTTACTATCATCGCGCAATGTTTTGCATTAAATTCATTTTGCATCGCTATCATCGCGCACTGTTTTGCATCAAAATTATTTTGCATAGCTATCAACGCCCAATGTTCAGAATTTAGAACGCTTTGTTTTGTTGAAAATGGCCTTTGATTGAAAGTAAGTATTCAGTTTAGTTTAAAGATTATGCTTTTTCAGGGAGAGTTTGCAAAAATTTATTCAATTCTCAGCCTTTTCCGTGAGACTTTTAATCCCAAAGTCAATAATCGGGGCAAACATGTTAGCGAGCAGAATGGCGAACATAACGCCGCCGGCAAAGAGGGAGAATGAGCGAATCAGCACTGTGAGCATGCCGGCCATGGCACCATAAATCCAGCGGCCGGCATTCGTGCGGGCCATGGAGACGGGGTCGGTGATCATAAAATAGCCGGCATAAACCAGGCCACCCGCAAGCAAGCCAAACAAGGGATGGGGAACCTGCGCAGGGACAGTTAAATGCAGGATTGTTTGCAGCACCAGGAATCCGCCGAAGAAACTAACCACTACACGCCAGTTGGCAATTTTTTTATAAAGCAGATAAATCCCGCCAATTGACAGCAATAGCGCCGAAGTCTCCCCCAGTGAGCCGCCGCCAATTCCAACCAAATTCCCAAGCTTTTCAAATTGGCCATTAATATTACCGAGAAATAGTTGCCAGTAATCCGGAAGTGCGGCGGCACCATCACGGAAGGCACTAAGTGGCGTGGCGGTCGTGATGGCATCCACTAAATCGGCGGCTTTGGTGAAGTGCCAGGACACAAATCCAGCCGGAAAATCGCTGAAATTGGCAGCGGGCAACCAGCGATTGGTCATGTGAACCGGAAAAGTAATGTAAACAAAACCTCTGGCCACCAGTGCCGGATTAAACACATTATTTCCAAATCCACCAAAGGCCATTTTACCGAAAGTTACGCCGAAAATCGCCCCTAAAGGAACCATCCACAACGGAATTGTCGGGGGCAGACTCAACGCGTAAAGGATGGCCGTGACGAGGATGGCTTCGGTGACTTTTCCGTTTTTCCCGCGCACAAAAAGCCATTCGGTTAAGACACAGGTGATAATTGAGAGGAGGGTAACAACAAATGCGAACCAGCCGAAAAAGAAAACCGCACCGAAGAGCACCGGTATGAGGGCATAAACGACTGTCCGCATGGCTGGTTGTTTCTGGAAAGCAATTTTAAGTGACATAAGAATCCTGTTGTTATATAATAGAATATGTTTGTAACGCAGCGGATGCGGAAAACGCAAAGAATAAACCGCTTATTTTGCATAAGCGCTTCTTCTGCTAACTTCTGTGAGTGCTTCATCGCTGCGTTGTTTTATTTATTTTCGATAAGCAGCTAAATTTTGTAACCGATCACAGGGTGAAAACGAACAATTATCATTTTTTGTGTCCAGGGCAGCGGTGGATAAAGTCTGCTGGAATATCCTCAAGCCGACTGCGCCTCATCAAAAGATCAGCTTTGCTGAAAAGGGTGAACACTTTATTGAATGTTGTCATCCGACATTGTCGCTGAAAAAGATTAAGAAAGATAACGTTGGCTGGATTTGACCCATCCGGTTGGTTGAGGTAACACCTTCTTAACCTTAGTAATCCGCCAAACCCGGAACACCACCAACCTTATTCCCTTATTGGTGATGATAATCAAATGAAAAAATAAGGTCATAAGGTTAAATTGTCGGGACCCTCGAATTGTTACTAAGGTCAATAAGGTTTATTGGGTTTGATCGCGCGGCCTAGTTGATTAAAAACCTTATTATCCTTAGGAATCAGTAAAACCGGCGACACAACAAATTTGATCCTATTCCCTGTGATCGGTTACTAAATTTTTTATACCCGTGCAAATTGATATTAAAAAATTGTTACAAACTTTGTGATAATGCTAAAATATACAAAATCAACTCAGGAAAAACAATATTTTTTTATGATGGTTTTGGGGATGAATTTGAGGATTAATCGATATTATGCGATGAATCAGGAAGTTGCGTGGTCCCCCAAAATGCACTTCGCCATAACAACCACCGCACTATTTTGTTATTAAGCATCCCCCCCGGCCTGTCGAAGCTTGCCCTGAGCCTGTCGAAGAGGGTGAAATCCACCCGTCAAATTCGCGCCAGTCCCAAAAAGACCGCATGAAGCATAATGATGAGACTCAAAAAAATCCGGCGTGATTTCTCCGGATTGAATTTCAGTAAGGAATAGTGAATCCAGTTTCCCTTACAACTGGTAATACAATCGCCGCAAAGGGTGCAGGTTGGGCCGGGACGTTTTTTTTGAATATCATCGAATGATAAGGCATCGTATCGGCAGACGAAATGGCAGGCACGGCATTCGGTACACTCATTATCCAGCCTGATACGAAAAAGCGATAATTTGCCAAGCCAGTTTGCTACCAGTCCCATGGGGCAATAGGTTATACAATGTGTCATAATTCCTTTTTTTCGCGACCAGAAAACCATCAGACCGATTCCAAATAGTCCAAAAGCGATGGCGAGACCCAGCGCAAGGCTTATGGAGAGGCCGGCAAATCGGAGTACCAGACTGATGACAATGACGCCGACAAGAATTCCCAACCGCAGCTTTCCAGCCCAGCCCGGCATTTTTTGGGGTCGCGTGCTATTTTGTGCAGCCAGATTATCCCAGGCACCAATGTAGCACAGATAGCTGCACCAGGCCGGGCCGGCTAATAAGACCGTTACACCAAAAAGAATGGGCATAAAAAAACCGGTACCCCGATAAATTGGTCCGCCCAAAATGAGTGCCGGAATCGGCAGATGCAATTTGCCAGTCATCAGGAACTTCTCAAAGCCAATCAGTCCCAATAATAATTGGAGAAAGAAAACAATGGAAAATCCCAGCCAGAGTCGCAAACGCCACTGGCGGCTGGTTTCGGTAATATAAATTTTATCAACCATCCAGCCAGCGTACAAAGCTAATCCGAAAATCTGGAGCCAGCCATAATTGGGAAAGAATCGTTCAACCAATAACATGGGGGGCTGCACTTGCAGGTGGACAATTCCCAGAACGATCGCCGTCAGGATAAAGGTGACGGTGCTGAGTGTCGCGGTTTCGGGGACCCGATTAATACGTTCCTGCAATTTTTGATTTCGAAATAATAAAAGCGAGATAACCGTAAAAAGTGCCACACTTCCCAGAATAGCAATTAAGCGAATCCAGGGCTGACCCGCGGCTTGCCGGATTTGAACCAATTGCATCAGGCTACGAATCCATTCGAATGTCCCAAGTAAAAGGGCCAATTGAATAATATTGGAAATCCATTTTTTACGAAAAAGGAGAAGTACCGGCAAAAGGAGACAAATCCAGACCAACGCCGGCGCATTATGCCGGGAAAAGTGCGCTCCTAACAAAATGAAGGATAGAATTACCAGGACAATACGGAGTAAATTCATTTCAAAATCTCCATTAACCGCGAATCATGGTGAGTAGCATTTTAAATTTCTGAACGGCTTTTACCGCATGGGGGATATTGGCAGGCATGAGAACCGTTTCGCCTGTCCGGGCCGTCATTTTCTGTCCACCGATTATCAATTCGGCTTCGCCATCCAGTACCTGGACGAACGCATCGAAGGGGGCGGAATGTTCACTGAGCGCCTGACCTGCATCAAAAGCAAAAAGGGTCATGGTGCCGGCATCATTTCCGGTAATCGTACGACTGACAATTGATGTGCGCGCATACTCGACTAAATCAGTCAGTTTTACTGGCTGTGAGAGCGGAAAAGTGTTTTTCTTATCATCGTTTTTCACTTAAATCTCCTGAATATTTTATGAAATTGTTTGTTAAATTGATAATTATATTACGTATTTTATGCAAAAAAGCCAAAGCTGTTCCACAAAAAGTCAAAATCAAGTAAGGAGGCCCTTCCTTCGGTCGTAATCGGGCCTGGCTTTCTACACGAAGAATCTTTTAATATCGTACCAAATTCTTCGTACCGCAAAAAACGAGGCACGCCGAATGACAGTATAATCGGATTAAGTTAATTTAATAATAATTCATCATTACGATAATAACCCATCGGAACTCAATGAAACGAAAACTCGTAACATGTAAGGGCGATGATGAATAAACTTGTAACTTTAATTTGAATATAAACATCTAATAATCAGAATATGACACCATTTTACACATATTATGAATCGCCGATAGGTATCATAAAAATTGTCGGCACAGAGAATGCTATAACACATTTGCTTTTTATCGATAAGCGTGAGCCAGCATCAGGCTCAATTCCGACAGTGCTGAATTCGATGGGATCACAATTAGATGAATATTTTGCCGGACGAAGAAAAAAATTTGATATCCCGATTTTGATGCAGGGGACGCCATTTCAGGAAAAGGTATGGCAGGAACTACTCAAGATCCCTTATGGCGTCTGCATGAGTTACGGGGAGATTGCGCAAAGAATTGGGCAGAAAAAGGCCTCCCGTGCGGTGGGATCAGCCAATCACCTCAACAAGTTGCCAATCATCATCCCCTGCCATCGTGTAATCGGAAAGAACAGGAAGCTGGTCGGATATGCAGGTGGTGTCTGGCGCAAAGAATGGCTTTTGGAACACGAGCAACGCTTTATTTGATAGCATTAATTGGATAAAGTATCGAGTAGTCAGATATTTTTTAAATTTCATTCGAATAACTATCAATTAATGCTTGTTTTTTTCATTGAAAATAATTAGTTTTAATATAAATAAATGGTCCGGAAAGAAATATTAATTTGGAGTATCCCTGAATGAGTGATGATGATCTACAAAATGACACCAATACATCGACGCAAGAAAAAACAACTGTTGAAGAGCCAAAACTTTATCGTGTTTTACTCCACAACGATAATTACACGACCATGGATTTTGTGGTTATGATACTGGAAAAAGTATTTCATAAATCACCATCCGAGGCAACTCGAATCATGCTGAATGTCCATCAAAAAGGGATTGGCGTTTGTGGAATTTATCCACGGGACGTTGCTGAAACGAAAGTTGTGACGGTTCAGGTGTTGGCAGAAAACCATAATTTTCCCTTGTTATGTACAATGGAAGAAAATGAATGATAAAGGAATTAGGATTGTATGTTAACCATTGAACTTGAAATGGCGTTACGTGCCGCGATTAAAGAAGCTAAAATTCGTCGGCACGAATATGTTACGATTGAACATGTATTATTTTCTTTACTGCATGATAATTATGGACGGCAAATTATAGAAGCTTGTGGCGGCGATATTGAAAATCTAAAAATTAGATTACTGGAATTTTTTGATACCAATCTTGAAAAATTGCCCAAAGAAGTGCAAATGGAACCACAGCAGTCGATAGGTTTTCAGAAAGTCCTCCATCGTGCGGTTCAACATGTTCAAGGGGCTGGGAAAGATAAAGCCGATGCCGGTGATGTCCTCGCCGCCATCTTTGATGAGCCGGACTCGCACGCGGCCTATTTTCTCTCGCTGGAATATATTTCGCGGCTTGACATTCTGAATTATATCTCGCACGGTATTTCAAAAGTTGATATGCAAAATGACACCACGGTAGCGGCTCCTGAAGCGCCGGAGAAGAATAAAACAAAACCGGAGACTGGCAGTAAGCGCTCAGCGCTCGAATCGTACACGGTCAGTCTTTTACAAAAAGCCGCTGCCGGCAAAATTGATCCGCTCATTGGCCGGATGCAGGAGCTGGAACGAACCATGCACATTTTATGTCGCCGAACAAAAAATAATCCCATCTTTGTTGGCGATCCAGGTGTCGGAAAGACGGCTATTACGGAAGGACTGGCCCTAAAAATTTATAATGGCGAAGTACCGGATATTTTAAAAAATATGGAAATTTTCGCCCTTGATCTGGGCGCGTTACTGGCCGGTACTCGGTATCGGGGTGATTTTGAGCAGCGGTTAAAAAGTGTTATCAAGGAATTATTAAATAAAAAGAACGCCATCCTCTTTATCGATGAAATACATACTGTCGTTGGTGCCGGTGCGACCAGTGGTGGTTCAATGGATGCATCGAATATTTTGAAACCGGTGCTGGCTTCCGGTGATCTGCGCTGTATTGGCTCAACCACTTTTGAAGAGTATAAAAATCATTTTGAAAAAGACAGAGCTCTCTCTAGGCGATTTCAAAAAGTGGAAATCGTAGAGCCAACCCTCGATGAAACTTATGAAATTCTGGAAGGTTTGAAGTCACGATATGAATCCTTTCATGGTATCCATTATCAACCCTCAGCGCTGCGGGCTGCAGTTGAATTATCAGCAAAATATATTAATGATCTTTTTCTCCCCGATAAAGCCATCGATGTGATTGACGAAGCGGGTGCCTCATTTCGCCTGCAAAATCTGGCTGGACCGAAGCGCAAGACGGTCACAATTCGCGATGTGGAACAGGTCGTCTCCCGAATCGCCCGGATTCCGGCCAAAACCGCTTCGCTTTCCGATAAAGAGCAATTGATGAATTTGACCGAGCGCATTAAAGCCAAAATTTTCGGCCAGGATCCGGCTATTGAACAATTGGTTACGGCTATCAAACGCTCACGGGCCGGATTAAGTCGTCCGGAAAAGCCGATTGGCAATTTTCTTTTCGCGGGTCCGACCGGCGTTGGTAAAACCGAGGTTTCCCGGCAACTGGCGATTCAGCTTGGTGTTCATTTTGAGCGTTTTGATATGAGCGAATATATGGAAAAACATGCCGTGGCACGATTAATTGGTGCACCACCGGGGTATGTTGGTTTTGATCAGGGTGGATTACTTACCGACGCCATTCGAAAACATCCCTATTGCGTTTTGCTGCTGGATGAAATCGAAAAAGCGCATGCGGATTTATTTAGTATTTTACTTCAGGTGATGGATCACGGAACGCTGACTGATAATAATGGTCGAAAGGCTGATTTTCGGAATGTTATTTTGATTATGACATCAAATGCCGGTGCACGAGAAATGGCGGCACGAAATATTGGTTTCGGCGAAGTTGAGAACACAAAAAATCGCCAAGCCGTCGAAAAGCAGTTCAGCCCGGAATTTCGAAACCGGCTGGATGCTATCATTTATTTTAATCATCTTACCGCTGATATTGTCGAAAAAATTGTGCAAAAATTTATCAACGAACTCGAAACACAATTAAGTGAGAAAAAAGTCAAAATTGAGTTATCAATTATTGCCCTACAATGGCTGGCTCAGAAAGGGTATGATCCCAATTTTGGCGCCCGACCTCTTGATCGTCTGATACAGGAAAACATTAAAACCACGCTGGCTGACGAAATTTTATTTGGCAATTTACAGAAAGGTGGCAAAGTATTCATCGATTTAAAAGATGAAAAGTTGGATTTCACCTACTCACCGCTAAGTAATTAACCATCCCGGTTCAATTATATTTATCAAACCATCGCCGGACCAGTTTTCAAACGCCTCTTTTTGAAAGCTGTTCTTAAAATTTTTCTTTGAAAAAAATAAAAAATTGTTATATTATTAAACAAAATCCTTCCGCTTAACAATTGTGAATACTCAAATATATGAAAAACATAACACCAAAAGAATCATTAAGCTATCAAATATATCGATTGACAGCGGAATATTTGCATTCCCTCAAAAAAAAGGATTTGAAAGACTTTGTAATGACGTCTGATTCTTTGAAAAAAGCTGAGGAATTTTTCCAGGCCATTGATAATATTGATTCACAAGTTTCTGTCCTTTTGCCAGATGATACAACCGGAATTTTAGCGGCAGCATTCGCAGATAAAATTGCAGAATCCTGTTCGAATATAAAAATCAAAATGACCTTTTATGTGGAGAATAAAAAACATATTCCTCTGCTTGAGCAAAATTTACAGTTCATCAAGGATAGATTTAAAAAAAGTAACAATACAATCGATTCTGTAATTGAAACAAAAAATTTTATAAAAACCCAAACCCATCTTTTGAATGAAGAACCGCTTTTCAGGGGCATTGAAAACCAGCGCAATTTTGATCTGATTCTTTCAAATCCACCGGTTTATAAAATTTGCAAATTGACATCCGACTTGAAATCAATTAACAACACGGTTTCCGGCCAGGCCAATATTTTCACTTTTTATCTCGTTTTTGCCAGTCAATTATTGACCGAAAAAGGCCAACTTATCATTTTGACACCAGAAAAATTTCTTTCAAGTCGCTATTTTACAAATTTTAGAAAATGGTTATTGAATCATATCAAACCTGTGGCGATTCATCTTTTTCAAAACGATAGCATTTTAGAAGATGTAATTTTGACATTTAAAAAATCACCTGCAGAACTAACGACTGTAAAAATAAATCTTTATGAGGCTCAACACCCGATTAAATCCTTTTCGACGCCTGTTAAATCATTAATCCCCGCGCGCGATGCCAATAAAGTTATTCCCCTCCCGCTGGATGAACTGGAAATTGAAATTTTGCATTACGTCCGCTCCTGGAAAAAACGATTTTCATATATTGGATTAAAAGCAGCATCCGGTCGAATTATTCTCGCTGAAGTAAAATCTTTATTAAAAGTTCTCAAAAAAGAAGATGAAAAAGCGCGAAAACCATTGCTCTGGCCTGATCATCTGCAAAATTTTTCGATTACACATCCTATCGAAAATTTTAAAGCCCCCCAAACGATTCGCTTCGCAGTAGAAGCGGAAAAACGATTTATTAAAAATCAACGTTATATCATGGTAAAACGTATGATGACTGCGAATCACCGCCGGAAAATTTATGCCGGCTATTACGCACCCGCCTTGTTTGAATCCAACCTGATTGCACTTGAAAAACGACTCATCTACATCTGGAAAATAGAAGGCAAATTATCGCTCGAGGAATCATTGGGCATTATGGCGATTTTAAATTCAAGCCTTATCAATCATTATTTGAGAATCGTCAATGGAACCCGGCCAATTTCCGCTGCCGATCTTCGCATTCTTCCCATTCCCGATTACGAAAAAATTATTGAAATTGGCGCGGCAATAAATCACCTGAAAGAACTGAATTATTCACATATTGATCAAATTGTTCATGAAAAATTTAAAATTCCAGCCAACATCCAGCATTATCTTGAAAAAGAAAATGAGAAATATGGTTAATTATGGGAACCAAAGGGCATTCGAATACATATAAATTAGATTTCAATGGACTTAATACTTATTGAAATGCGATTATAGATGACAAGAAAGGTAACTGGATGAAGATTGGTTTGATCGGATTGTCCAAATCCGGAAAGACAACGATTTTTAATGCACTAACCAAATCAAAAGCGGATACGAACAGTTTTAGTGCGATAAAAAATGAGCCCAATTTAGCGATTGTTGAAGTCGGGGATAAAAGAATTGATCGATTAACACAGATTTATCAACCGAAAAAGGTTGTTTATGCAACAGTTGAATTAACTGATTTTGTTGGGGTTACGAAAGGTTCCGGAAAAGACGGCCTTTTTCCACCCGAATTAATGAAATTAGTCAGAAATGTGGATGCCCTGACCGTCGTTATTCGTAATTTTGACGATGATTTTTCAGGAAGTCCAACGCCCAGGGAAGATATTGAACAAATTGAAGTGGAACTTTTACTTTCAGATCTCATTGTTGTGGAAAAAAGACTCGAGAGAATTGCTGAAGCCTATAAAAAAGGATTAAAAAATAATCTCCTGCAAATTGAAGAACGGGCACTCAGAAGAATTCAGGACCAGCTCAATCATAATAAATTTATCAATGGCTTAAGTTTTGATCAGGATGAAATGAAGACGATTCGAACGCATCAATTATTAACGCAGAAGCCTGTTATGGTGATTTTGAATTCCAGCGAAACAAATTTTGGAAAAAATGATTTGCTGTTGAACGAGCTTAATCAAAAATATAATTCCATTGAATTTGCCGGCAAGTTTGAAATGGAATTAGCCCAATTGGAAAATGAAGAAGAAATCCAAATGTTTATGGATGACATCGGGATATCAGAATCAGCCCGGAATAGACTTACCACCGCGGCTTACGATTTGTTAGGGTACATCAGTTTTTTCACGGTGGGTGCCGACGAAGTTCGGGCCTGGAATATTCACAAGGGCGACACGGCAGTTGACGCCGCGGCAGCGATTCACACGGACCTGGCCAAAGGTTTCATTCGTGCCGAATGCTTTCATTATGACGCGCTGATTGAAAGTGGCTCGGAAAAAGCTGTTCGCGAAAAAGGCCTTTTTCGCCTTGAAGGAAAGGAATATAAGGTTCGCGATGGCGATATTTTAAGCATTCGGTTTAATATTTAGTACTTACATAGTTTCCCGGATCATCACTATAAAAATTTTATAAATTGCTTTCAATTAATTTAAAATTTATAAGAGTTTAAAATGAGTTTTGATAAAATAGCCGTACAAAATTTACAAAATCGCTTACAAAAAAACAGCTACCCCGGACGTGGGATCGTCATGGGCAAAAACCAATCTGGTTCACATCTGGTTCAAATTTACTGGATAATGGGAAGAAGCGAAAATAGTCGAAATCGCCTTTTTACGCTCGAACACGACATTATTAAGACTGAACCGAAAGAGGCATCGAAAATGACCAATCCAGAACTCATTATTTATCAGGCAGTACGGCATCTGGAAAATTACTACATTGTCTCAAATGGGGTTCAAACTGATACAATTTATGCGGCACTTCAGGAAGGTAATTCTTTCGGGGCTGGTTTTAAAAAGTATGTTTATGAACCCGACTCACCCAATTATACACCCAGAATTGCTGGTTTGATAAATCTTCAAACCGGAGAACCAATCTTTCAAATGGCGATTGTAAAAAAATCGGTAATGAATTCAGCCCCGATTTATAGTTTTTTTGAATATTCCCGGATTGAAAATGGATATGGCTATTGCCTCCACACGTACGAAAAAGATGAGACACCCTTACCCTCATTTGCAGGTGAACCATATCTGGTACCAATCGCGGATAAACTGGAGGAGATTGCTCACCAGTACTGGCAAATTTTAGCTACCGAAAATAAAATTGCCCTGGTTGCGAAGAGTGTAGATGTGAACAGTTTGAAAGTCGCTTACGCTATAATAAACAAATAGTTAGTATTCTGACAGAGTAACCGATCACAGGGAATAGTATCAAATTTGTTGTGTCGCCGGTTTTACTGAT
>DYKB01000012.1 GCA_020722815.1 Caldithrix sp.
AACGCCTGAAAAATTTGGGTGGCGGCGGCTATTGGAAAGAGTTACTGCAACGCATCCGCGACATTCGCGCATCCGAGAAAGTATTTTACCGTCAGGTGCTGGATATATATGCAACGAGTATTGATTACGACCCCAAAACAGAAGTTTCCATTGAATTTTTCAAAAAAGTGCAAAACAAAATTCATTAGGTTGAGGCTTCAAGTGTTCCCGGTTCAGGGTTTATAAACATTAAAAACAGAGAATTTCAAACCTTGAATCCTGAACCAGCCAAAATTTAACACCACGCGTTTCCACGACATTCCACCATGATACCGTGAAACGAAGAGAAAATATTTACCAAAGAATTGAAGCGCGCCAAGGAAAAATCAATTCAAAAAGGCAAAGTACCTGGATAACACGGAATGAAAATTTATAATAAATTGGTGAAATCTGTGGACGCCGCGGTCTGATCTAACTACTTTTCAAATTCAAATAAAAAATCTGGATTTTTGATATGCGCTTCCTGCATCATCGATTTGATTTTTTCAACAATTTCGGGATGTTGATCGGCAATATTATTCGTTTCGCCCATGTCTGCTGATAAATCATAAAGTTCGATGGGGGCTTCGGGATTATTCGCCATATTCAAGCGAATCCCTTTCCAGTTTCCCAGCCGAACCGCCTGTTTTCCACCTTGTCCATGAAATTCCCAATACAAATATTGGTGATTGGACTGTTTCCCTTGCCCTTTTAATGTTGGTAAAAAGGAGATGCCATCATTTTGCGGTAAATATGAAGCATTGGCAATTTCGGCCGCCGTGGGCAGAACATCCCAGAATGCGGAAATGTGATCGGTGACGGAACCCGGTGCAATTTTTCCGGGCCACCGCGCCATCATGGGAACACGAATTCCGCCTTCATATAAGTCCCGCTTGATACCTTTGAACGGCCCGTGACTTTTAAAAAATTCCGGATCAGCCCCACCTTCTTTATGGGGACCATTATCACTGGAAAACAGGATGATGGTATTTTCATCCAATCCCAACGATTTGACCTTCGCCATAATTTCACCGACCATACGATCCAGCCGGGTTACCATGGCCGCAAAAGTTGCGTGCGGTTCTGATTGAGAGGCATAGCCCGATGGACTAGAATTTTCACCATATTCAGCCCCCTTGCGCGTACTAATAAACGGCACCTCGACAAATTTCCTGCGAAAGTTTTGTAAAATTTCATCTTCCGGTGCAATTAGCTCGGCATGGGGAATGGTGCAGGGCAAATAGAGGAAAAACGGCTCGTTCTGATGCTGTTCCAAAAATTCAAGTGCCTTTTGATGAATAACATCGGGTGCATAAGTCACTTTGTGCGTCCAGTCATTTCCCGGTAAGTCAACTTTCTGATCATTATGCCACAAATAAGGGGGATAGTAACGATGGGCTAAACTTTGGCAATTAAATCCAAAAAATTCATCAAATCCCTGTTTGTTGGGATCACCTTCAGTGCCAATAAAACCGAGCCCCCATTTACCAAAAGCGCCAGTCGCATAACCCGCACGCTTGAGAACTTCGGCAATTGTCATCGCATCACCACGAAGGGGATGTTGACCTTCGGGTTTATCGCCGCGATTTCCCCGAACAGGCGTATGTCCCGTATGCAAGCCAGTCATCAGGCACGAACGCGACGGGGCACAAACGGTACTGCCGGCATAATGCTGCGTGAATCGCATCCCGTCGGCTGCCAATTGATCGATATGAGGTGTTTCGAAATGCGTTTGTCCCTGACAACTGAGATCGCCATATCCCAGATCATCGGCCAGCATATAGATAATATTCGGCTTAGAAACGGCAGATGATTGGTGGCATTTTGTTCCGGCCAATGAAAGGGCAGCCAGACCTGCCGCAGTTGATTTTAAAAATTGTCTTCGGTTAATGGTGTTCATGTTCTTTATTCTTGATTCAAATTTCAGGTAAATTAATTCAAAATATTGGCCTCAGAAATGAGCGGCCACAGAAAATAGAAGGACTGTTGGATAATTTATAAAAATGGGAAACTGAAATTACTAACTAAAATTCAAAAATGGAAATTGATGAGATTCTGAATTCATGAAAGACCCCCTCCTGCCTCCATAGCTGTCAGGTTAAGATTTTAACTATTTTAATTTCAAAAAGTTACAATAGAATTGCCACGAGCTTTAGCTGGTGGTTCGATGAGCGCCCCCCGAATTACCGGGCTTTTAAGCCCGAGTCTTCCCCCCCTGTGGGTTAAAACCCACTTTAAAAATTGGGGGGGGGGGCAATTTGATCCACGAGCTAAAGCTCGTGGCTATTCATTTGTTTTTTAATAATTTGCAGCCTTAACCTGACGGCTATGCTCCTGCCCCCCAAAATTCTAAAAAACGGAATTTGGGGGAGAGGAAGCCGGATTCTCTCCCCGTTTTTGCTTTTTGAAAACGGAGAGATACAGCGGGGATCAATATTCCATAACAAACGACTTCACCGGCGAAAAAACTTTTCATTTTAGAATTTCAGGTACGATATTATTTTCTGTGGACACTTTATTTTGTGGCCAATTTTTTAGATTATTGGTTGAATGTTTATATCGCAAAAGCGCTGGAAACGGCACAAACTATTCTTTCACCTGTGTTGTCAGGAAAATCGACAAAGTCATTTGTTCAATCTGAGTCTGTAATTCTTCAATTCCATCTATATGCACATCTTCTTCATTCAGGATCTGTTGCAAAAGATCCCGCGTGGCATAATCTTTCACTTCGCCGGCCAGGATAATGGCATCATTATAGGCCTTAATCGCATCCTCTTCGGCAATATGATCATTTGCAAGCTGTTTTTCGACAGTTGCCCCAATCATAATTTTTTTTAAATTGGTAACGATCGGGATACCTTCCAGAAACAAAATACGGCCAATGAGTTTTTCGGCATGTTTCATTTCATCGATGGCGCGTTTTTCAAAATGTTTGTGCAATTTTTCGTAGCCCCAGTCGTCACACATTTCGGAATGCACCATGTACTGGTTAATGGCCGTGAGTTCATCCGCCAGCAGGGAATTGAGGGTGGCAAGTAATTTCTCATTTCCTTTCATTTGAAGACCTCCTTAGATTTTGAATTGGTTTTTGAGGGTCAATTTGACTTTTATTTTATTGTTTTATAGTTAAAAAAAATTTCAAAAGTTGGCGATGTTTAGCGTGGTTGTAATAGTTTAATTTTAAATAATTGGTTTTAAATTGTCAAGCTTTTTTTAAAGAAAATTTATAAATAATTTCACTATTGTACACTTTTACAAATCTTCTTTAAGCCACACTTATGATCCTCACCCCAACCCTCTCCCCGTTCGACAAGCTCAGGTATCGCGGGAAAGGGTGTCGCTATTCTCTCTCCCCTTTGGGGAAAAGATTAGGGTGAGGGGTCGATTTTGTGTAATCAAAAAGTGTACGGTAGCAAATAAATAATAACATTAACGTGAAAGGGAAATAAAAATCTAATCGATCTGTCTGGAAAAAAATAATTCAAGAAATTTAATGTAAAAAACCAGGTAAAAATAATAGGCTGGATAGCACCATACCCGTTTGCGGTATTAATTTAATAACCAAATTGAAAAGAGAAACCCGCACCAATCATAAAATTGGTGGCTACCAGGGCACTTTCGGTGAAATCCGGTCGATCCGTCACCATTTCCTGAGCATAAAGTGTTATAAAAAGGCAATGAGTGGAAAAAAGAAAAATTATCGTTCGCAACGTCATGATTTTCTCTCCTTTGGATGAATTTTCGAATTTTCAAACCCCGGCTAACAAAAAAGCCTTCGTGACTTCTGATATGTTACAATTGAAATTTTCAAGCTCTTCGAACGGTTTTGTTTTATCATTAAGAACAATCGATTTTGTAAAGAAGTTCCTTACTGTTTAATTGAAAATGAGTACCCACAATTTTAATGGTGGACAAAGCCTTTGATGGCCTAAATGAAAACGAACTGAATTCATGATGTCGCTTTTTACAAAATTTCCTAAATTCTGCTTGACAATTTATGATTCTTTTTTTATATTGTCGTCGAACAGTTTGGCAAATGTGCATCATAACCCAACATTCATATAAGCTTTAAATGCTTGCAATTTCTCTGAATGAAAAAAATAAGAGATGTACAATCTTGCCTGAGCCGAGGAATGAATGAAAAAATCCAGTAAAATAATTCAACAATTACTTGTCGCTATCATACTGCTGGCATTAATTGGGGCGAATTACAATGTTTTACAATTTACCCACTTTCATCTGGACGAAAATGGAAATATCATTGTTCATTCCCATCCCTATCAAACCAGTGATCAAAAAAGCCAGCCTGTTCCCAATCATGCGCATACAAAAAGTGAATTTACCTTACTGGCTTTGATTTATCAGATACTAACGGTATTTATTTTATATATTCTTTTTTTCAACCTCTTTTTACGCTGCAATTCAAAATTAAACAAAAATTTCCACTCTCAATGGAATCCTGTTGAAATTTTCTGCGTCAGGATTTCCCGACGAGGACCTCCAATAATTATCCACTTCGCGTAATTTAATTGACAAATTTCGTTTCTTCCAATGACTGATCGATTGTCAGGGAGTATTATTTTTTGGTGATTGATAGACATTTATTTTATTCAATTTTTTAAATGGTATCGTCTCATGAAAATGCGAAACAGGATATTTCGAGGCATTATTACGTTCATTATTCTGCTGAGTTGGATATTTATTCTGGTACAGATACTCAAAAATGAACATATTCATCAGCTTGAAAATGGTCAATTCATATTCCATGCCCATCCATATCAACAAACAGACGCTAAAATACCGGTAAAGCACCATCAGCATGACCGCCTGGAACTATTGTACTACGATCAGATTGTGCATTTGCTTGAACAGAGTTTGATAAATGCGATCGCATGGAATATACTTCTTGCTGTGATGATATTTCTGTTGATGCTGCGGTTATCAGATCGATTTAATCAATTCTTTGTCATTCCACCGGGAAGAGCTCCGCCCGTGAAACGCTGCATTGCAAAATTTAATTGAGTTTCAACTGAGAATGTATTTGATAAATCATCATTTTAGCTACTCAGGTTTAAGGTTCAATTGTTCCCGGTTCAGAGTTAAGAAATATTAAAAATGAAAGGCTTCCAACCTTGAATCCGTCAACCTGAGTATTTCCTTATAATTTATAAAAAATATTACGAAGGAGCTGTTTTATGAAATTTACTTTTAAATCGATAATCATGTTTTTTGTTTTGGGTCTGCTATTTTCTTTTATGAATGTGAACGCAACCCCGGATAACGGCGCAATCACCGGCAAAGTCATCGATAAAGAAACTCAGGAGCCTCTGCCCGGTGTGAATGTTATCGTCGAACATACCTCAGTTGGTGCCGCTACCGATAAAGACGGGGTATATGTCATTTCAAATGTTCCGACGGGAGAGTGGCATCTGGTCGTGTCGATGATGGGCTATAAACGGAAACATCAGGTGATAAATGTTCAACCCGATGAGACCCTCACGATTAATTTTGAGCTTGAAACGACCATTCTGGAAATGGGAGCGGTTGTCGTGACCGGAACTTCGACGCCACATCTGGTTGAAGATGTGCCTGTTCGGACCGAAGTCATTCCCCGCCGGCTGATTGAGCAAAAACAGGCCTGCAATCTGGCCGAGGCATTATCTTTTCACACCGGCATTCGGGTGGAAAATAATTGCCAGAATTGTAATTTTTCCCAGGTTCGGATTCTGGGACTGGATGGCAAATATTCGCAAATTCTCATTGATGGCGATCCGGTGGTGAGCAGCCTGGCCAGTGTTTATGGCCTCGAGCATTTTCCGGAAGAGATGGTGGATCAAATCGAAATTGTCAAAGGCGGTGGATCATCCCTTTATGGCGCCGGTGCCGTTGCCGGCGTGGTCAATATGATCACCCGAAGACCGATAGTCAATCAGGTACGGATTAAATATCAGAATAATTCCACTGGCGGGAAGCTTGATCAGCATGTCGGCGCAGTGGCCGAGACGGTATTTAGAGAAGGGATTTCCGGGGCTTATGTATTTGGTTCTTTCCGCAATCGAAATCCGTATGATCATAACGATGACGGTTTCAGTGAGTTGGGTGAATTGCGAAACGAATCCATGGGCTTCAAATGGTACTATCAACCGTTTACTAATAGTGAAGTAACCGCTTCCTTTCACCGGATTCATGAGGAACGGCGCGGTGGCAACAAACTTGAACGGCCAGTTCATGAAGCTGAAATTGCCGAATGGATCGAGCACTGGCGTTCCGGCGGGACCTTTCGCTGGTCCCATCGGCCGGCTTCGCTATTTGATTATCGGTTTTTTTATTCATTTTCTTTTGAGAATCGGAAATCTTATTATGGCGGATTAGGCGGCGATACGCCACAAGATCAATTAGATGCGCTGAAATTTTATGGTAAAACAGATAATCCATTACAAATTGCTGGATTTCAGTCAAATTATCGGGTAACAAATCATCTGCTGACTGCCGGATTGCAATATACTCATGATAAAATAACCGATAAAACCGCGGCTGAAACCGCCTATTATCTGGATGAACTCTATACCAATACCGGAATCTTTTTTCAGGATGACCTTCATTTCGGCAGCGAAGAACAGGTTGAAATCGTTGTGGGTGCTCGTTTGGACAAGCATTCTGAATTGAATAACTGGATTTTTAGTCCCCGTATCAATGGAAAATTTGATATTGGAAAAGAGTTTGCTTTACGGGCGGCCTATACCAGCGGCTTCAAACCGCCCCAGACGTATGATGAAGATTTACATTTATGCGGAATTGAAGGTGATCAACGCATTATCCGGAATTCCGCGGAATTAAAAGAAGAACGCAGCCATTCAATCAGCGGTGGCCTGGAATATCTCGGCTATTTAAAGAATATGGCGACCATGTTTTCTTTAACCGCTTTTTATACCAAATTAACGGATTCGTTTACCGAGCAATTTGTTGCCAAACAGGGGGTTATTGAACGCTGGGAAAGGGTGAACAGCGATGGTGCCGATGTTAAAGGCATTGAGCTGGATCTGGGAATTCGCCCTCTGAATAAGTTTGAAATACGAACGGGTTTTACCTATAAAAAGAGTCAATATGACAGCCCGCATGCGGACTTTGGTACCCGAAATTTTTTCAGAACACCGGATTTGAGCGGAAACATTCGCTTTTCGATGGTGACCCGAAAAGATATCGATATATATTTACACGGTAATTACATCGGGAAAATGGATGTTCCCCATGAAGTTGTTGTGGAAGGGGCGGATGATCCAGAATTGCGATTGATAAAGAGTGATCAATTTTTCCAGATCGATTTAGGTTTGACTTATAAAATTCCGTTGAACGATGGGTTGAATTTGAAGATTAATGTCGGAATTAAGAATCTGTTGAATGCCTATCAGAAAGACCTGGATGTCGGGCCTGACCGGGATCCGGCGTATGTTTATGGGCCAAGTCGTCCGCGGACACTCCATTTTGGGATTGAAAGCGCGTTTTAATTTGCCTGTCCCCAAAAGCATCCAGAACTGTCATTGCGAGGAGCGTTTTTTGCGACGAAGCAATCTCCTGCCATTCAATTGGGGCAGATTGCGAGCCTAAATAGTGTTTATCCGCAAACGCATCCGGTACTGTCATTGCGAGGAGCGTTTTGTGCGACGAAGCAATCTCCTATTGTTCTATAAGGGGATTGCGAGCCTAAAAAACAGGCTTCGGCAAAAAACGTCTCGCAATTACAGTTCCTGGTATTTTCGGACAGACTTTAAATAATCCTCCAAAGTCTTATTCATATCAATTTGATGGTTAATATCATTTTCTTCCGAATTTAGGCACGTACCTTCCCACCTGACTTTGATAATTTTTATAAGCTTCCCCATATATTTTCAACAGCTTTTGTTCCTCTTCCAGGGTATGGCCATAGATAACCACCCAGGTGTAGATCAATAAAATCACCGTTATCAGATTAGGAACAATCAGAAAACTCCCCAGCGACATGGCCAGGAAAGCCAGATAGCCCGGATGCCGTATATAGCCATAAATACCGCTGGTAACCAGTTTCGGGGTTTCATTTGAATGAAGCCCGGCTTTGATTGATTTTCCGACTGAAATTGTAAAAAAAATGTTCAACAGAAATGCGAAACACATTATGATCATCGCGAATATTTTTATCCATGCCATATCAATAAAATGGAATTTCAAGACCCATTCAATGAAATTGTAATGAAAAAAGAAGATGAAAATGACGACGGTCCACCCGGCGAATGCCAATCCAAAAAATGCCGCCCATCGAGCATTTATACCAAATTTCTTTCTGGCGGATCGTTCATGTTTTTCTTCCACCTTGCCATAAGTCAGGAAATAGTAGGTCCAGAAGGCAATGATCCAGACCATGAGGAATACCTGCGCGTAAGTGAATTGCATGTTTCTATCCTTTCGTGAGAGCAAACGCAAAATTGTTTTTTTTAAGTTAAACTGGATTACTCATAAATTTTACCACAAAGGCACGAAGATATCAAGAAAAGAATACGTTACAGAGTAGAATATATTTTAGGTTGATTTTCCTTCCTTTTTCAAAACTCCTGAAATTTTAAGTTAAACATTTTTTCTTCGGTGAAGTCATTTTCAACGGGAAATTGACTCACGCTCTATCTCCCGGTTTTCAAAAAGCGAAAATGGGGGAGAGAACCGGGCGTTCTGCCCTCAATCGTCTTGCCTTTTTAAAAAGAATAATGTCAAAATAATTATTTTCAAAACTATTAATACGTAATGACGCCGGTTCAAGGTTTCATAATTTCCGAAGCTGGATTAAGAAATATTCAAAACGAAGGATTTCTGACCCTGAACCCGGAATCAGCCAACCAGAGTCGTTACGATTTATTGAATAAAAATATCCGCGCAAAAATATCCGTTTAAAATTCAGACTTTCGAATTTTTTAAATTGAAATTCCTCAATTATCCTGAATTGCAGAAAAGGTACTGAAAGTCTTATCACTGATTTTATAAAAGGATACGGCTATCAATAACAAATCACTAAAATTCAAATCGTAATGATCCTGTCATAATCATTAAGTAAATTTTAAATCCAACTTGAATTTCTGACCTCCCATTAATTGATAAACTTTTGTTCCCGGGAGAGTCGATTTTCCGGATAGTGTCAATTTAACTTCTTCTTTATCAGACAAAATCAGTTCGCCAATTGTATTCTGCGGCGTTTCAATCATGATTTTTCGATTACCAGGCAGACCTTTTGACTGGAAAACGATTGGGCCGCGGACGGTATGCGCAATGGCGTTTATTTCCTTTAAGTCGCCCAATTGCGGCCAGAGCTGATAAGTTTGAAAACCCGGCGTTTTCGGCATCAGGCCAATAATGTTCATATAAAATACATAAAGCGGAACAACAGGACAATGGCTCCACTGCGAGCCGGAATCTGGCCGGGCCTCCCAATCTTCCTGCAAAGTATTGTTGAGATGAACCGATTGCATGGCATTCCAACGGGTGCGGAACTCATTGAGAACCACATCAATCCGCTGTCCTTTCGCCAGCGCCCAGAGTCGCCAGTTTGCATTGGCGGGGTAGGAGAGACCCATTTCTGGCGGACAATTGGCCAGCACTTCAAGTGATGCTTTCATCTGATTTTGAGGACATTGATCGAATAAAATCGCAGTCGCCAGGGAACGATCACACATCCGGGGCGCATGTTCTTCAGCATACCAGGGAAGATTATTGATATAAATGCCCAATTCATTACTCCAGAACGCTTTTTGAATCGCCTGAAGCAGTTCCTGGCCAAAATTAAGTGCTTTCTTTTTCCACAACGTTTCACCAAAAGCTTCACAAAGCGGGGCAAATGCATGCATCACCATGGCGGCGGCATATAAATTAAAAGCGCACTGTTTATGCCGTGTTTTTTGATAGGCGGCATGATCAATCCAGACGGCTGGTATGCCAATATTTTCGACCGGCAGCAATCCATTTTCCTGTCTAATCTTTTGCAAGTACTGAAAAAAACGAATCAATCGTGGAAAAACTTCTTTTAGTGCCGTCAAATCGCCAGTATAAAGGTAATGATAATAGCAATCGAAATTAAAACCAACACTATGATCGAGTAACGGTCCCCACGGCGTGAGTTGAAGTTGACGCTCCATCAGTCGGGCTAAGCGATCATACGCCGGCCAGCAATCCAGAAAGTAACCATCCTGCGTGAGGCCCTGACTGAAAGTGTTGAGAAATCGCGCTGGCTGACGAAATTCGCCATAGGTATTCCAGATAGCATGTAATTGATGCCCACAATCACCGCTATATTGCTGACGTTCCCGTCCCATTCCGTCAACTATCGTCTCTTGTGCCGAATTGTTTAAAGTATTAATTGCAGCATTCAACAGCTTTTGAAGCGTCGGATCAGCGCAGGAAATTTGTACCGGATTGGGCCAGGGAAAGATTCTGCGGCGAAGTCCCACCTGAGAAACGGTGACTTTTCCTTTTGCATTATGAATATGCAATTGCAGCCAGCGTAGGCTTTCAAAATCAAATGTCTCAAAATGATTTACGCCTGGTTTGCAAATAAATCGCGCCCAGGAGTGATGATGAGTATTGAGTAATGCGGGACCGCCCACTTCATGCGCTTCCTGAATCATCAGCTCAACAATCGTTCCCCCAGGTGCATCGATGGTGAAATAAGGCCAGCCAACAATCTGTTCCTTAAATTCAAACGTCAACGCCGCTGCCTGCGAAGCTTCCATCTGAATTTCCCAGGTATTGGAATTCACTTCAGTTGCGGCCGGCGTCCGGTCAACTTCGAAAGCATTGGGTGTGACAAATTCAAAATACTCAGTAGCCGGACGAATCCATTTAATCCACATCGATTCGGCGAGTTTGACCGCGGGAACCATGATTTCTTTCATAAAAGGTACAGAACGGGGGCGAATGGCGGTGTTATTTCGGTCGCCGGAAATATCAAAGAGATATTCACTATAATTTGCACCAAGCGAAGGCCGATCTGCCGGGCAGTCGAGTACCATGGCTGGAAGCCAATCCTCATTGGTGATGAAGTCCGGTTCAGTCCAGCCGTAAGGATAGACGCGCGCATCAAATTCTTCCTGGAGTGCACGGACGTACCAGCGTTTATAATGCCCCGGTTGCCAACTACGTGCCAGTTGGACCTGCCAGGAAGAATCAGAAATAATTTGCTGTTTCTGGCCATTGGCAAATTCAATATCGAGCAGAAAGATAAATCCTGGTTTACCAATCGGCCAGGTGCCATCGCCCTGGCCATAAAACAGAACCTGTGCGCCAATTATATTTTTACCCTGTTTAAGTTGCTGACTCAAATCCAGCGGATCAGCTTCAACCCAGCGTGGATCACAGGGCGCCGGTCCCCATTGCATTCGCTTTCCATTTATTGCGAGGAGATACCGGCTATCCGCAACTATCCAGCCGGTCGCTTGAATTGGGACTTCACTTAAAGTAATTTCTTTACGAAAGAGGAAAAAGGAATTTTGTAGCGTTCTGCGGGATGGATACCAGATCCATTTCGCTGGCGATAAATCCAGCGATTTCAGGTTGTTGGTAAAATCGAGTTCATGGTTTGAATGGGTCATCGTTGTCTCTTGAGCAAAAAGTTCATGATGCGTAAATTGATTAAATATAATAATCGATGATGCATGATAAGCGCAATTTTTAAAAAAATCGCGGCGGGTGATTGGAGATGATGATTTTTGATTCATAAGATTACCGTTTGTCTTTTTTTAAATGGCAGCATGATAATTTTATTAAAGCAAGCAAATCGTTTATTTGCAAGACTTGTGGTTATTTTTTCGGACCGATGCTAGCTAGTGTCGGTTCGAAAACACCCAGGAACAGTTACCGCGAGGCGTTTCTTTCGATGAGTCCAGGACAGGTTTTGTGACAAAGCCATCTTCGTTGGTATCACAGGAGATTGCTTCGGCAAAAAACGCCTCGCAATGACAGGTCCTGATATTTTCGGACAGACACTAAATAACCGCAAGAAATATCAGCTTAATTCTGCCCAATTCGTTTAACAAGCTGATTTTCTCCCGGAACCAGATTCGCCTGATGTTTCGCCACTTCCTGGCGCAGATCAGCAATAATATCAGGATGTTTATCGGCAATATTGTATTTTTCACCCGGATCAACCCCCAGATCATAGAGTAATGGCGGTTCGTGCGTATATTTTGTCTGATCGCCAACGTAGGATATCTGCGTAAAGAAATGGGCTTTATAGTTTCCTTTACGAATGGCATAAAGCTGCGTGCCGCGATAGAAAAACATTATATCGCGTGGTGATTTCTTTGCTTCGGTGAGCGTTGGACTGATATCGAAGCCGTCCATAATGCGATCACCTGGTATTTCGATACCGGCCAATTTGCAAAAAGTCGGAAAAAGATCCATGGTAGCGCCTATATCGGCGACCACACCGGGTTTAATCGTCCCCGGCCAGCGAAAAATAGTGGGCTCGCGCATACCACCTTCAAAAGTACACCCTTTGCCCTCACGCAAGAGGCCGGCAGAACCCCCCAGTTCGTTAAATGACAACCAGGGTCCATTATCCGAAGTAAAGACAACCAGCGTATTTTCATCAATCTTTTCATCTTTCAGTGTCTGTAGAATCTGTCCAACACCAGAATCGATTTCTTCCACCACATCGCCGTAAAGCCCGCGCAAACTTATATCCGCAAAATCATCGGAAACAAAAAGCGGTACATGCGGTAAGTTATGAGCAAGATAGACAAAGAAGGGCTTGTCTTTATTGGATTTGATAAATTTAATTGTTTCCTCAGTATACCGTTTCGTAATAGTATTTTGATTCGCCGGCCGTTCAATTATCGCTTCATTCCGCATTAAGGGAACGTTCCAAAACTCGCGCTTCTGCTCGGCAAAAGCTTCCCGACCTTTCCCGCCAACACGGTCCATATCATTGCTGTAAGGGATACCGAAATAATAATCAAATCCGTGACGAGTGGGTAAATATTGGGGAAGATGTCCCAAATGCCATTTTCCGACACAGGCGGTGGCATAACCGGCATTTTTCAAGGCGCGGGCAATCGTGATTTCAGATTGCGGCAATCCGCCGGCTGAATCGGGAAAGAGCACCCGGTGCTTATCATCACACATCCCGGAGCGAATCGGCAAACGACCGGTCATAATTCCGGCCCGGCTCGGCGTACAAACGCTGGCAGCCGCATAGAAGTTGGTCCATTTCTGTCCTTCCTGTGCCATCCGGTCCAGATTGGGCGTCCGAATAGTTGGATGACCAAAAACGCCCAGATCACCATAACCCAAATCGTCACCCAAAATAATGACAAAGTTCGGTCTCGTTTTCGGGGGCGGCGTAATAGCAAAAAGCGGCAAACTGGTGAGTGCAAGCAGGGCTGAACCCGCACCGGCGGTTTTCAAAAAATTTCGACGATCCATTTTTTCCCTTTCGTTATTATTTCCAAATAAAAATAAGGAACACCATGTTTTTACACATTGCATCTGCAGTGCATAACGGCGCTGCATACTGAATCATTTCAAGCGTAAGTGTCTAAGTTTTGTTTTTGCCAGTCGTTAATATAAATTTCTAATTTGTGATTTTCAAGGTTAAAATAAAAAAAATTCGTTACCGCCTCAATAATTTATGCCAGCATGAAGTTTTCGCTCAGTGATATCGAATGCGGCGCGATCGGATTTAATAGATTATAAACATATCAAAATAAATAGAACCCAAGAAACATAGATGGCATGGATTTGCACAGATTAAAAATGACAGTAACACATAAAAAAATGAAAGTCAAAATAATTAGTGTCTGTCCGCAAAAGCCGCCGGTACTGTCATTGCGAGGAGCGTTTTTGGCGACGAAGCAATCTCAGCCGTTCTATGAGGGGATTGCGAGCCTAAAAAACAGGCTTCAGCAAAAAACGCCTCGCAATGTCAGGGTTTTGAATTTTCGGACAGACTCTAATTAAAAGCAAAAGGTAAGACTTTTGAACAAGACGGCACTAAAATCCAGTAAATTCTGTTAGGCTTTCCTGCTATTAAAAAAAATCGGTTTGTCCATAATCGTTTTGTCCTGAAATTATCTTGTCTCTACCAAAAAAAAAATGATTCTTAGAAAAAAAAACTTGAAATACATTGTTTATTTCATTAACATAGGTGATTCCAAAATGGTGCTCGTTTTGGAAAATGAATTTTATAGACAAAATCCGATCTTGCAACTGTAAACTTTTTTGATTTTGTCAGAACAGGCCCCTCACGATAACCCTCTCCCTCAAGGTAAGAGAGAATAGCGACACCCTCAACTTTTGGGCTGATCGTGTTCCACATCATATATTGGACATGGGGAGATGGTAAAATGGCGGAGAATGAGAACGAAACCGGCACCTTTTGAACTCATCCCCCCAACCCCCTTCTCTTGAGAAGAGAAGGGAGAGAAACCGGTTTCTCCCCCCCATCTCTTTTCAAGAGAGGGGGTCGGGGGGTGAGTTCAAACGAGCGACTGGCAAAAAATTGGCACTTTTTGGCGCTCTATTCCGATTTAACATTTGCTGCCCGTGTCCAGTAACGAGATGCGGGACACGATCAGACCTTTGGGAGCGGTTTTGGGTAAGGGGCACAACTGTAAAATAGTGTATGGTAATAAAAATGACAACCAATCATCTTATCGTATAGAAAGGAAAAATATGTATCCAAAAACAATAAGGAAAATGGTGAACGACGCATATACAGAAGGTCGGAGATTGCTGGCTCCGTTGATGGGGTTTCCTGGCCTGAGAATAAAAGGGAGTACTGTCAAGCTTGCGCAGCAGAATTATGGGGAGCATTTCAAAATTCTGAGTCTGCTGGTTAAGAAATTCAATCCGGATATTATATTTCCGTTAATGGATCTTTCGGTTGAAGCGAATGCACTCGGTCGATATACGATATTTCCGAAGCAAGATTCGGCGACAGTTGTAAAAGAACATCTGGAAATTGATGAATTAACAATGCAAAAACAAATCAATATTGCCTTTGATACCAGGCTCATGGGGTATGTTGAAACGGTGAAGTTAATGGGCATCGGTCTTCCTCAAGAAGTACTCAAAGGTGCTTATGTTACAGGACCCTATTCTTTGGCTGGCTTATTAATGGGAGCTGACGAAGCTGCCATGGCAACAATCATGGATCCTGATAAGCTGACTACACTTTGCGAATTTACTACCGAAAAAATTCAGGAATACATAAGATTACTAATTGGAGCCGGTGCAGAGGTTATTTGTATTCTGGAACCAAGTGCCGTGATGTTGGGGCCAGAACAATTTGAACAATTTTCATCTCGCTTTGTTCGTCACCTTAATGAGAGTTTTAAATATGCCGACGTCGCAATGATTTATCATATTTGTGGTAATACCACACACCTCATTGAGAAGATGGTCGATTCAAAAGTGGATGCGATAAGTTTGGATTCACCTGAATCGGGAGTTGATCTGCCGAGTGTTGCCAAACGGGTGAATCGCGAAGTGATAATCATGGGCAATATTAACCCGACTGGTCATATTCTTAATTCTAAACCCGAGATGGTTGAACAAGAGGTGAGGCAACTGCTTAAGCGGATGGACCCATATCCAAATTTTATCTTAAGTACCGGCTGTGATTTACCCCAGGAAACACCTTTGGACAATATCAGTGCTTTTATGAATACTGGTCGGCAATATCGAATTGGGAATACAATATAGAACTGAAATTAAAAGTAAAGATTTCGGATCGATTATTTTTTTAAAAGATTGTCAGGTTAAGGTGATAACAATATGATTTCTAATAACTTATAATTAAATTGCCATGAGCTTTAGCGCGTGTCCGGGAGCTAACCTGGCAAAGGTTTTTGCACAGGAAATGATTAGATATAGATTAAAATTTCAATTTCAATCTCAATCTCTATATGATGTTGTTTATAACCTTCGCAAGGTTATTATCGGCCAATTTCCTGGTTCCTGGACAGCCTCTAAAGCCCATGACGATTCATTTGTTTATTAATAAGTTGCAGCCTTAACCTGACGGCGATGGGTTAATCTGAGGCAGGTTTTGCCAAATCAAAAAATGTATATTATTAAAATTAATTTAAATCTTTTTGGATAATTTGCATCTAATTAGATAGGTTAAATTTCATTCATTATTTATATTATTTAGTATGTGTCCGTAAAAGCCTTCGGTACTGTCATTGCAAGGAGCGTTTTTGGCAATGAAGCAATCTCAGCCGTTTGAGGGGATTGCGAGCCTAAAAAACAGGCTTTGGCAAAAAACGCCTCGCCATGACAGAATTAGGGACAGACACGATTTAAAAACCAAACCTGTAATTTCAGCGAAAGGCGTTATCCATGTCGAAAAAACATTCCCAGCGATTAACAATAACAATTTCCCTGATTGTATTTATCTCTGTTTTGATTTATCTATTGTGGCCGGAGATGATCAACACCATGATGCCAGGCGATAGTCGTCCCCATAAAATTGTCTTTCCAATTGAAAAAATTACCATCGATCAGTTTGATGCCATTGCAACCGAATTGGAACAACAATACGCTTTCGATTTTAAGCATATCAAACAATTCCGTGAAAACAATATCCTTGCATACGAAGGCCCCAAAACCTGCCTCACCTGCCACCAGGAGATTATTGTGAAAGATCATATTACCCAGCAGGATAAAACCGTTGATCTCATGGAGAACCTGTTGGCATCTTCGCATTATCGATTTTTTACGAACAAGCATCCCAATGTGTACGGCTTTGATGGTAAACTGGCAGACAATTTTCCGATGGGAAAAATTGATCGCCCCTGTCCGAAACCTGGTTCCTTTGCAATGACTGCCTGGGCTGAAATTGTTGTAACTGAACAGGGGGATACCTTGTCGGAAGGTTGTGGGCAATGTCATATCGGCGGTCAGCACCAGGCACCGTTGGGCAGCATGATGCCGGGTTACCGGGTATTGGACAAAGAAAAGCAAGCGATTGATTGTCTGATTTGTCATGCCGCGGCTTATGATATGAATAAAAAAATTGTGTTCAATGATGAAAATGGTAATCGCTGGGGACAGGACCGGTCCATGAAAGCTGCAATGTCGGTTACAAAATCCACGTCCCAAACCTGTCTGCGGTGTCATCAACATAATTTTGGTGGCGATATTTACGTGGATGAAGCTGATTCTTCTTTTATGCAAAGTCTGACCAATACCGGTCACAGGCGGCCGCGCGTATTGCATCCGGGATCAAAACGCGGCACTCCCTTTTCTCCAACCTGGGATGTCCACGCTGCCGCTGGAATAAATTGCACTGAATGCCATGTCACTGAAGGTCATTTAATTGCCAAAGGTACACATACCACCACCATGATGGCCAACGATTTGCCCGATTTCGAAATTACTTGCGAGAATTGCCATACCAATGCACCGCACAGTGAGAATGAAGAATTGGCTGATTACCTGAATGCCCATGTTGAAAAAATTGCCTGTTCAACCTGCCATATACCTTCATTGCATCCGGACAATGCCACCATACGTGATTTCGCACATCCTGAGTTTGAAAAAGATCCGGGTATCCATATTTATCATGATGTAAAAAAGGAAAATGCGCCGGGTAAAGGTATCGGATATGTCTGGTGGAACGGTGATGCCACTTTTCTCGGTAACCCAATTGGCGACAATCCCAATGGCGAAAAACGCTACCGATTTTATAATCCAACCCACGTATGGCCGGAGTTTAAAGATTATGACTATGCCGGCTGGTATGAACAGGTGATGCGGCCAATTGCCAATAAAAAGCCATCCAAATTGTACGCCATGAAATATTTTAATGGCCGTCAGCATATTGACTTGCAAAATATGGGACCATTTGGTGGAATGTTCATCCCGTACAATTTGCCAACCTATTACCGTACCGGTGATCCTGATTTAGCCGCCAAAAAGGAAATGGAAAAAAGTATGATGAAAATGATGTACGGTTTTATGTTCGATAAATACATGATGGATAAATTTCTGACTTTTATGAAGGTGGACGGTTGGGACACTGATGCCTATGATGATGTCGCCAATGGACGCAAGGTGGAGCCCCGGTGGATGCCAAACGACGCCATGCTTGAAATAAGCCACAGCATCCGCCGCGAAGGTTCGCTGACTTGTATTAACTGTCATACCCTGAATGGCGTACTGGACTGGAAGGCGCTTGGCTACACGGACGAAGAGATAACGACTCTGGCACAAAATCCATTAGAATAAATTTAGCAGCAGATGATTTTTCTATCCGGCGTGAGTTTACTAAGCTGAACCATAAACGAATTACCTAAGTGTATATAAATATTATATTAAACTTTACAATTAAATGTATACACTGACTGGAATTTTTGATTTTTTAAATTTTAGCGGCGGTCAAGCCAAAGGCTTGTGCCAGGGTGGCCACGTCGGGTTCCATGACCTCCAATTGATAGCGGGTTTGAAAGGTCGCGGTTTTTTTAGTCGACCTGGCCGCCTGGATGATGGTCGCCAGGCGAACATGAAATAATATATCTATTTTCGGCTGTTGCGGGGATAATAATTTAATTCATTTTTTCGTTTTAAAATTTTAGATGGTAATATTTATCACCAATTTGTGCTGACCAGGTCCAGGTACCCAATTTCTGACGCGAAGCGTCAGATCAGGCATTCCCACGCAGAACCATTGGAATGAGTGATCGGCTACCAGCCACGGGCTAAACGCCAATCGCCAGTAGCCACTCGCCCCTAGCCACGCATTCAATTTCCGGTTGCCCAGGTCGGCAGAACACCGATTTGAACATTGAAGACCAGCAGCACTAACGTATAGGTTAAAATCGTGATCAGAAAAATAAACATAAACATCACCAGCACACCCGCACGGGCCATTTGCGGGATGGTGATATAGCCGCTACTAAAGACGATAGCGTTCGGTGGAGTAGAGACGGGGAGCATAAAAGCGCAACTGGCCCCCAATGCTGCGGGAATGACGAGTAACAATGGATTTTGGCCGATCCCTAACGCAACGGATGACATAATCGGTAAAAATGCCGCAGCCGTTGCGGTATTACTGGTTAATTCGGTTAAGAAGACCACAACCGCGGTGACGATAAGTATCAGCCCCAGAATCGGCAAAAATTTTAAAGTACTCAGGCTATTTCCAATCCATTCCGCCAGTCCGCTGGTGTGAATGGCGGATGCCAAAGTTAAGCCGCCGCCGAAAAGGAGCAAAACGCCCCAGGGTAATTTTTCAGCACTTTTCCAGTTCATGATGAAGGTACCCTTCTGCCCGATATTTGGAATCAGGAAAAGAAGAATGGCACCGCTAATGGCAATATTGGAATCAGACAATCCAGGGATGATTTTGACCACCAGTGGATTCAGGATCCAGAGCGAGGCTACCAGTGCGAAAACAATAGCAACCATTTTTTCCGGAAAAGATATGGCGCCCAGGTTCTTCAGTTCCATATCGATAAAATCTTTCCCGCCTGGCAGGTATTTCAGACGAATTGGGTAGACAACTCTTGTTAATAAAAAATAAGTAAGTGGAAGTCCAATGAGTACCAATGGCACACCAACCAGCATCCATTGTAAAAAACCGATATGATACCCGAAATTTTGTCGCATAAACGCTGCCAAGAAAGCATTGGGTGGTGTTCCGATTAAAGTCCCCAATCCGCCGATGCTGCTGCCGAAGGCGATTCCCAGCATTAAATTACGGCCAAAATTTGATTCCACCGGTCCATCCAATTTCTGTTCATTTCGCAGGGTTAATTCAATGACGGAAATCCCGATGGGAAGCATCATCATGGCGGTGGCCGTATTGCTGATCCACATGCTAAGGAGGGCGGAAGCTATCATAAAGCCAAATATAATGGCGTGCGGTTGAATACCGATGAATTTGATGATGGTGAGGGCTATCCGTTTATGTAATTTCCAGCGTTGCATTGCCAGGGCGATGATAAATCCGCCCATAAACAGAAATACCAATGGATTGGCATAAGGACTGGCAGCATTATCGATTTTGGCAATGCCCAGTAATGGAAATAGCGCTAATGGTAAAAGCGAGGTGACTGGAATGGGAATCGCTTCTGTAATCCAGAAAATGGACAGTAATGCGGCGACGGCCGCGGTCCGCCAGCCAGTTTGACTCAAGCCTGCCGGTGGTGATGTGAAAAGAACGAGAAGAAAAAGTATTGGCCCAATCCATAATCCGATTTTTTGCCAACGACCGAATGCGATTTCATCTGATAAATGATTCATGTTTTTTCCTTTTTTTTAATGGTCAGAAGTACTAACTCTCATTGAGAACTGAACGCGTGCCACGCCCGCCTGAGGGATTCATCCTCAGGCAATAAATTGTGCTGAAGGTAAACCCTCAGGCTATTTTTCAACCAATTTATGCTTCTTTATAAAATCCGAATCAATCCCGATTCCCATTCTCGGTTCTGATGGAACAGTGAGCATCCCATTTTCACGCTGCAAGGTGCTTGATTTACATTCAAATGGTATCTCCTGATTAATGCCTTTAAACTCATGGTACGGCCCAGGATTCGGAATTGCCGAAATAAATTGTCCCCTATAAAGATAACCCAGCCCTGAACCGGAAATATGCGGTGTACAGGGAATTCCTTTAACTTCAGCCATCCGGGCGACACGCATTGCACGAATCATGCCGCCGAAATAGAAAATATCGGGCTGAACCACTTGTAAACAATCATTGGCAATCATCCAGCGAAAGCGATGCAGACTGGTTTCCTGCTCGCCACCCGCAATTGGAATTTTCAATGCGTCGGCGACCATTTTCGTCTCTTCCAGCCAGTCGAAAGGTACCGGTTCTTCATAAAAATCAAAGTGATATTTCTCCATCAGCCGTCCCACTTCAATGGCTTTATCAACGGTGTAAGAACCATTGGAATCCGCCTAGATGACCATCTGGTCCCCCAACGTTTCGCGAACCAGGGGGATCAGTTTTTCCGTTCGGCCGGGGGGATAATCAGCATTATGGCTCATCCGACCACCGACTTTGAATTTCACAGCCTTGGCACCGCTTTCGGCTACTGTTTTTTGGATGAGCTTGATGGATTCTTCGGCTGTTTTACCGCGATAATAATTCGCCTGATAGACCGCAATTTGACGGTTTTTCACTTCGCCGATTAATTGTCCCATGGTTTTGCCCGCCATCCGGCCTAATAAATCCAGGATTGCAAATTCAACCGTGGCCAACGGAATCCAGAAAGCAAGACCCTGTAATTTATAATTACTGTTATGAAGATAAACCTTATCGATTAATGAATCCAGATCACGCACGTCTTTTCCGATAAAAAAAGGGGCGATTTTATGGAGCAGCAGCGGATAGAAGTAAATAAAATGCATATTATGACTGACAGAATAACCGACGGCCCCATCCTTTGAGCAAATTCGGCAAAGGTAGTGCTTTTGATAACGCAATAATTCGATTGAATCGATAATAACAGGTGTTGAAAAGTATTCTCGTTTTAAAACAGGTCGGGCGGCGGCCGCATCCAATAGTTCGTAATTTGCTTTTAAGTCAGTGGATGATTGGCAGGTTTTGAATGACATCGATACCTTCGCACCGGTGCCAATCGCGGATTTCATAAAATTACGGCGAGTAATTGGCATCAGTTTCCTCATTTTATTAAGCGTCCATTTTGTGAATACAACCTGAATGTAAACAATTAATGAAAAAAGTATTGGAAAAAATTTGTTGATGCTGCTCCTATGATCATTACAAAATTTTCTGAATAATGCCAATATTTAATTTGATTAATTTTATTGAATTCATGTCTGACTGGATAGTTCCAATATTATGTGAAGGATTGCATAATTGTACACGCTGGTACATTTATTGAAACATGAATGAATACAAAATATAAACCTGTCACGCTGAGCGCAGCGAAGAATCTATCGTAACATGCAGCTTGGTGGTATCTTCTCGATATTTTGGGTTAAAATTCAATCAACGAAGTTTTCTTTTTCAAATTGATAAATCAGAGATCTTACGCGGGAAACCTTGAAGGTCTTCGCTTGGCTGGATGAGTGGATGTATAGCATATTATAAGTCAATTTTAAATCATTTCCAATATATTATTGGTAATTGTTAAATATTAATTATCAAATAAAAAAAAATGAACTTTTTTGCCGATAATTGAGTGAAAGTAAAAGTAACGTTTGTCCACGCCCCCCCCCAATACGATAATTATGCGGAACGTTTCTTGCAACAAAAGCTCAGGACAAGTTTTGTGACGAAGCAATCGCTGACTGTTTTATTAGGGGTGATTGCAATCCTAAAAAACAGGCTACCGCAAAATCTGCCCTGCACACAGCCGAAGGAAACGCCTCGCAATGACAGGTACTGGTATTTTCGGATAGACTTTAAATAAGAACGCTCAAAAGCCTGTTGTTTTATTTTGATATTACTACTGTTAAGCTCAAGGAAAAACAAAAATTCAATTTGCGCCAGTTTGACCAAACCTTCTCTATCATTGACTTAGGGGGAGCAGCTTTTTTGAGCTTTTTAGTTCCGGAGAACAGGGCATTTGCGTCATGATCATCACCTTTTATAACTATTACATTTCAAAAAATAGTTATGATTTTGTTCATGAATACAGTTTACCCGTGTGAAGGTGACAATCCATTCCGTTTTTAGATGATCATTCCCATTTTCATTCAATTTATGGAAAAATTTCAAAAAATGAACTTTTACATGTTTGTTGTTTAATTTCTAATATTGAGTTTTAATCTGTTGAAATGGAGGATCATATGCGTTACACTATTTTTTTCTTTTTCATTTTATTAATCAGTATTCACTCACTTTCAGCGAAAATTTATATTAATGAATTCATGGCAGCGAATAAAATAGTTTTGGCTGATGAAGCTGGTGAGTTCGATGACTGGATTGAACTGTATAATGACAGTACGATGGCTATTAATCTGTCTGGCTACTATTTAACCGATAATCTGGATTCCCCTCAAAAATGGGCTTTTCCGGAAAATACCATTATTCCTGCCAACGGCTTTTTACTCATCTGGGCAGATGATAATAAAACTCCTGGAATTCTGCATACCCCCTTCAAACTTGATGCCGATGGAGAACAACTCGGTCTTTTCGATGGATTCAAATTTGTCGATTCGCTTTCATTTGCAAAACAATTGGAAAATATTTCATTCGGTCGCTTTCCGGATGGGGCAAATGCCTGGTTTTCTTTATCTCCTGCAACACCAGGTGCTGTTAATCGTAATGAATCCCCGATGGCTGAAACACCCCGATTTTCATTGACCGGTGGATTTTATAAGGGGCCAATTTATGTTGAACTTCAGGCTGCCTCGCCAGCGGCTGCGATTTATTATACGCTGGATTGTTCTGAACCATCCTCAAAAAGTAACCGTTATGCCGCACCAATCCCGGTGACGAATACCACCGTAATTCGGGCCCGGACTTTTGAAAACGGTCATCAGCCCAGTGAAATTGTCACGAATACCTATATTTACAATAACGATTTACAGATTGGATCAATTTCACTGGTTACAGCGACAAGCAATTTATGGGATCGGCAGACCGGAATTTATGCCAATCCCAAAGAGCGGGGAGATGAATGGGAACGGCCGGTAGCGGTTGAATTTTTTGATGAATCGGGAAAACAATTAAATGCGATTGATGCCGGCCTGCGTATTCATGGCGTTAATTCCCGATTGTATAATAAAAAACCTTTTCGGTTATATTTTCGAAGCGAGTATGGTGAAAGTAGCTGTCATCTTCAAATCTTCAATTCAAAACCAACAACAAATGAATATAAACGCCTGGTGCTACTATCTGGCGCTTCTGATATGGTCGAATTTCCAGGCGGCTATGAGTGGACACTCATTCGGACAGCCATTGGTCATCGGATTTTTCAGAAAATGGGTGGCATTTTTCTGGGAAATCGTCCCATGGCGGTTTTCTTAAATGGGAATCGCTGGGGTATTTATCAATTAACCGAACGAATTGATAAATATTTCATCGAAGCGAACTTCAAGGAAAATGATGCCGATATTATTGAAACTTTCTTTTATGATTGGTACGCGAAGGAAGGGGATTTGACTGAATGGAATCGATTTTATCGTTTTGCCGAAGAAAATGATCTGGCCGATACTGAAAATTATCAGAAAATGCAACACATGATGGATATTGAAAATTTTGCAGATTATCAGATCCTGGAAATTTATCTGGGGAATGCGGATTGGCCGTTTAACAATATCTATGCCTTTCGCCCCCGGCACGAAGATGCAAAGTGGCGCTGGATTTTGTGGGATATTGATCGGAGTCTCGGTTATATCGGTCCCTGGAATAATACGCTGGAGTCTGCCTCCAAATCCGACAAGATGACGGTGCTTTTACATAAACTGCTTGAAAATCCAACTTTTCGGGATTTATTCATTACGCATTTTGCGGATCAGTTGAATACAAATTTCCTGAAAGCAAATGTAAAGTCGATTGTGGATTCCATGGCCGCGCTTATTCGACATGATATTACCTTTGAAACCAAACAGTGGGGGAGTTCACCTTCTGTTTGGGAAAACAACCTGAAAAGCAAATTACAACAATTTGTTGAATTGCGGGCGGACTTTCTCTGGCGACATCTCAAAGATAAATTTTTATTTACGGATCCCGTGGGAATTACTTTTGATATTCCGCGTGGTGGCATGGGGCGCGTTCGCATCAATACGGTTAACATCTCCCGATTCCCCTGGTCTGGTTTGTATTTTAAAGAGATTCCCGTTGAAATTGAGGCGATTCCGGCCGTTGGTTATCAGTTTGTGCGCTGGTATCCGGACTATTTGCCCCAAAATTCAAAAATAACATTGAATTTGACCAATCCTATTCAAATTTATCCTGTTTTTGAAAAATATACACTTAAGCCGGTGGTCATAAATGAAATCAATTATCATAGCGCGGCTGATTTTAATGTAGAAGACTGGATTGAACTTCATAATTTTTCTGATAAAGCGATTGATGTTTCGGGCTGGCACCTGAAGGATGCGGATGCTACTCATGATTTTCAATTTCCTGAAAATCTTTTTATTAAACCTTATGGTTTTCTGGTCCTTTGCCAGGATTCTGTTCAATTTCGTCAACAGTTTCCTTTCGTTCAACCAATAATTGGAAATTTCGATTTTGGTCTGGATAACAAAGGTGAATACCTTCGATTATATGACCGCTATGCAAACCAGGTCGATTCCGTCGCTTACGATGACGAAGCCCCCTGGCCCGTCGAAGCGGATGCTACAGGCGCTACATTGGCATTAATCAATCCTTATCAGGAAAACACGGACGTTCAAAACTGGAAAGCCAGTCCCGGCCATGGGACACCTGGCTTGCGGAATAGTGATGAAATCCCTCCTGTCATCTATTTAGTACCGGATAGATTAATTTTTACCGGTATGGTTGGTCGGGAAAATCCGCCAGCGCAGAAAATTTTAGTACAAAATTATGGTTCCGGCGAACTTTCCTGGAATGCAGGTAAATTATCCGATTTACCCTGGCTAAATTTTTCACCGGCCACTGGAAAGGCAGGCGATTCAATCGAAGTTGCGGTTGAAATTCGTGGTTTGTCGGTCGGTACTTATTCCGGAGCGATAACTGTTTCAGACCTGAGTGGCGTAATGGATTCGGCGAAAATTGCAATTGAATTAAATCTGAAGTCGGCATTACCGCCATCCATCCTGGCGGAATTTGAAGCGGAAAGCAGTGTCAGTTTACCGAATGCCGGGTGGCAGGTGGTTGATAATGACGGGATGACGGGTTTGGTCGCGCTTGAAAGTTCTGTAAATGAACCACGAACGACTTATCAGCTTGATTATTCATTTGAAGTTCCGGCAGGCGAAGATGAAGTATATATTTTTGCGGAAGTGGATATCAATAACAGCCTGAGCGATGATAGCTTCTGGATTTCAATGAATTCGCAAGAAATCTGTCTCTGGCGGGATTTAATTGCGCTTGGTGACGGATGGAAACGGTCATGGGTTTTTAATTATCCAAAAAATTCCCGGCATGCATTCAAAGTAAATCCCGGTATGAATACACTTAATGTTTTTCCCCGCGAAGATGGTCCTTTCATTAACTGGCTGGTAGTTACCACCAATCCGAATTTGAATATTAATGACATCAACCCAGGATGTTGACGGAAAATTCCAATCGTACGAAAACCGAACCCAATTTCCTGCCTGTTCCGGTACAATTTTCATTAAATCAAAACTTTCCAAATCCATTTAATCCGGCAGCGCATATTTCATTTGCGATTCCGGGAGAATGCGAAGTCGTTTTAATCGTCTATAATTCTATCGGACAGATTGTCAGAACGCTCATCAACCAAAAAATGCCGGCTGGTCATCATACGATCGCCTGGGATGGCATGGACAACAACGGCCAGGACGTCCAGAGCGGGATTTACTTTTGCCAGATGCGGGCAGGTGAATTTCAGCAGGTGATTAAGATGGTGAGGATCCGGTAGGATTCGACAGGCTCAGCCACTTGGATCGAATCGAATTAATAAATTTTTGTATCCGCTCAATTTAAGATGCAAAGCGCATCGAGCATGGCGCCTAGCGAAAACCAATATTGCTATGCCCTCTGCTCCAGGCGCTATGCTTAAAAATCAACATATTTGAAAAACTTATTTTTAATCTACCAACACATTTTGAGCGGATACAAATTTTTTCTGGGAACAAACTTCATTCTTCTATCGATTAACGTATCATATCATAAATTACAAAAGCTGAGCAACTCCAATCTTTTCATTTCAACTTAAGCCTTCAAATTAAAAATTTACTTAAAAAAATGCCACAGATAATAGTCGAAAATTTAGTCAAGAAATTTCAGGTTGCTGAACGGCGGACCGGAACGTGGGGCGCCCTTAAAGGCGTATTCAGTCGCCGATACCAGGCAGTTTTTGCCTTAACCGGGATTAATTTTTCGGTGGAAACCGGCGAACTCGTGGGCTACATTGGCGCCAATGGTGCCGGGAAATCCACGACTGTCAAAATCCTGGCTGGTATTCTGGTGCCGGAAGGTGGGAAATGTGTGGTGATGGAGCGAATTTCCTGGCTCCAGCGGATTGAACATGTCCAGGAAATTGGTGTGGTTTTTGGACAACGCACCCAACTCTGGTGGGATTTACCAGTTATCGAGTCCTTTGAATTATTGCGGGATATTTATAAAGTACAACCAGTCGCTTATCGCCAGACGCTGGATGAAATGATTACCATGCTGTAACTGGAAGCCCTGTTAAATACGCCGGTGCGACAACTCAGTCTGGGTCAGCGCATGCGGTGTGATCTGGCTGCCTCGTTGTTGCATCGACCCAATATCCTCTTCCTGGATGAACCCACCATCGGTCTCGATGCTGTCAGTAAGCTGGCGATGCGTGATTTTATCAAGCGACTGAATCGTGAACAGGGCGTGACGGTTCTTTTGACCACACACGACATGGATGATATTGAATCGCTCTGCAGCCGGATTATCGTCATTCATCGCGGGCAGATTTTTTTGGATGGGACCCTGGCTGAACTGCGGGCGCGAATCACGTCTGAACGTCGGATGATTATTGATTTGGAAGACGAAAACGAAACTTTTCAGGATGCAGATGCCGAATTAATTTTGCAGGAAGGTCATCGGGTGTATTTGCGCTATGATCCGGCGAAGATTGCCACAGCCAAACTTATCGCGCGCATTACCCGGGAACATGCCATTCGCGATCTCACCGTTGAAAATCCACCCATTGAAGAAATTGTGGCCAGATTGTATCGGGAGGCCGAGGCATGAGAGCTTACTGGACAATATTTTCTGCCCGTTTTCGCGTACTTTTGCAATATCGCGCGGCGGCACTGGCTGGATTCTCCACGCAACTGTTCTGGGGATTCATCCGCATGATGATTTTTATCGCATTTTATGAATCCTCCATCAATCAGCAGCCCATGACCTTGCAGGAAACCGTCAATTATATCTGGCTTACCCAGGCATTTCTGCTCCTGGTTCCCTGGGGAAATGATCGCGAAGTCGAACAGCTCATCCGGACTGGAAATGTCGCTTATGAATTAATTCGACCATTGGATCTTTACTGGCTCTGGTTCAGTCGTTCTCTGGCCTTACGAATTGCACCGTTGGTATTACGGGCCTTTCCAATTTTCATTGTAGCCTTTCTCATTTTTGATTTACAATTGCCCCCCTCACTTGAAGCATTTTTAGCCTTTGTTCTGACAACTTTCGGAGGGATGCTGGTCAGCAGCGCGATTACGGTTCTATCCACTATCACCTTGTTCTGGACAATCTCAGGTGAGGGATTCTCACGACTATTTAATTACTTTTCAGTATTGATGTCCGGTCTGGTAATCCCGTTACCACTTTTTCCCGATTGGTCACAGAACGTGATTCAATGGCTCCCGTTTCGCTGTTTCCTAGATATTCCTTTTCGATTGTATATGGGGCATATTCCGGCTCAGGAAACAATTCCACTTTTTCTTTTTCAGATAATGTGGGTGATTTTACTGATTATCCCGGGGAGACTGATTTTAAAAAGTGGTACGCGGCGGATTGTGATTCAGGGAGGATAGGTCGTGTGGTGTAAAGCGTAATGCGTAATACGTGACGCGTAATATACTCAAGCCGAAATGGTTTTCGAATATTATTATAGTCAACCTAAAGCCCTCACCCTAACCCTCTCCCAAAGGGAGAGGGAATAGCTACGCCCTCTCCCCCTGGGAGAGGGTCGGGGTGAGGGCAAGAACAAACCGAAAACCACAATAGCTCTGGTATAACTTATTTCTGACGCATTACGCCTCATGCAATTCATTAATTCAAATAAACAAAACAAACAATCCATTCAGACTATGCATTTAATAAAACTCTACCTCAAATACGCCGGCGCCTCGATTCGCAGCCAGATGCAGTATCAAAGTTCGTTCATTATGCTTTCCATCGGGCATTTTATCGGAACGATCACTGAAATTTTTGCTATCTGGTTTTTATTTCAGCGATTCGGTAATTTAAAGAACTGGAAACTCGCTGAAGTGGCTGTTTTTTATGGCATCATTCATATCTCTTTTGCCCTGGCAGAATCAATCGGTCGAGGATTTGACTATTTTGGCCGATTTATCAAAACTGGCGACTTTGATCGGCTACTTTTGCGTCCTTTGGGAACGGCTTTTCAGGTAGCGGGACAGGAAATTCAGCTCTACCGAATTGGGCGCCTGACGCAAGCCACGCTGGTCTTTTTTCTGGGCATCAATCAATTAAATATTGCCTGGAGCTTACCCCGAATCGGTTTGACACTTGTTACCATTTGCAGCGCCTTTTGCCTTTTTTACGGGTTATTTGTGCTTCAAGCCACCCTCGCTTTCTGGAGCACCGAAACCCTGGAAATTATGAACACCATGACCTACGGCGGCACCGAAACCGCGCAATATCCATTATCTATTTATCGCAAATGGTTTCGGCGCTTCTTTACTTTTATTGTGCCATTGGGGAGCGTGAGCTATTTCCCGACGCTCGCCATCATTCAAAAACAGGATCCCCTCGGCTCACCAATCTGGTTTCAATGGACCAGTCCGCTGATTGGCTTCGTTTTCCTCATCTTATGCTTTCAATTCTGGAAATTTGGTGTGCGGCAATATCGGTCCACGGGAAGTTGAGTTTTGGCCACTGGCGATTGGCTGTTGGCTTTTGGCTTAAGCAAATTTATCCAGGTGTGTCGGACAAATTGTTTATTTGTCCCTTTGTGATCCGCACACGTCCTTAGCATTCAAATTTCCGCATCACCCGATGAATAAGAACCAACTTACCCCAATTCGATTGCCCAAAATGCCAAAAGCCAGCCGCCAATCGCCAGCCGCCAACAGCCAGTCGCCAACAGCCTGTTTCACCAATAAAATTATTTTCCGCTTG
The DNA here is from genome assembly GCA_020722815.1 of Caldithrix sp. Lineage (GTDB taxonomy): Bacteria > Zhuqueibacterota > Zhuqueibacteria > Thermofontimicrobiales > Sulfurfontimicrobiaceae > DYKB01. Next base: position 29,957 of record DYKB01000012.1, read on the forward strand.
ATATTTTCATTAATAATTGATAAATTATTTTATATTGGTCATTTTGAATATTGAAATGTTTTATTAATCAGACTGGATAAATTACTTTTATGGGGAAATTTCAAAATGGATGAAAAAAAAAGACGTGAGTTTCTCAGGACACTTCGGGAGTTGGAAAAATCGATGAAGGAGTATCGAAAATATGAGAAGCAACTGGCCCGATTCATCAAAGATTTCCAGGAGCGTGTGAGTAACCTGGCGTGGGATTACTATTCCAAACCTGTGCCGGAGCTCAAATTGCTTGAACAGGTGGAAATGGACGAGGAAACGTTCCACAAAGAGTTCCTTGCCAATTATGAATTTGAGTATTTCGGAGGTCTGATTTTTGATCAATTATGTGATGATATGGAAGATTTTAGCGGTGATGAAGTGCCGCCGGATCGAAAACTCGAGTATAAAAAGATAGAAACTCCCACCTATTCGAAAGAAGAAAGCGACCAACAAGCGCTGGAATTTGGAAAGGAACACAATCTGACACGACCGGAGCATCTCGAAAGCCTGCGGCAAAGTTTTTGGGAGGACCTGATTGTCAAAAAATACTATGATACTTTTGAAACGCTCCTGCACAAGGAATTAAAGAAACTGACAGTGGACCATTTCCCTGAAATCATGGAAATATCAGGAACCGGCCTGCGCGAAATCGACTACATGCTCTATAATTACGCCTCTTCGCTTCATACTGAGATAATTGAAACGATTTATAAGAAGGTATAACGATCGGGGACAGCGAAGCTTTACAGCAATATCCAGTGAATGTAAAGTCGTTGCCTTCGCGGCAAAATTTATGAATCATCCAGGTTCGAAAATAACAATCATCGGCTGCGGAAAAAAGCAAATCCGTTGTGTCAATGGATGAATTTAAATATTGACCCTGAAAGACAGGAAACGGCAGGGACAATGCATTCTATTCACCCTATCATCAATTTTAAAACATCAAGTCTGTCAGGACAATGGCAGCGATTCTTCATCTCGCAAAAGACGCGGGACTCAGAATGATATTTCGGGAAAAGATAATCATCACACATTATGAATTACGCATTACGTTTCACGCATCACTTCTCACACCTTCTCCGCCCAAATCGCCACATAGCCGCCTTTTTCATATCCTTCAATCGGTTTTTCGATTTCCAGGTGTGTATACACCGGATGTTTTGTCAGGGTCTGGGCATATTCAAAATTGTGAAAGCCGGTTTCTTTCAACAACGCGACTTTTTCGGGCGTGGTGCGCCAGTTGGCGGATTTGGTAAATTCAACAGGGTAGGGAAAAGCTGGCCGGGCACCTTCGAGCAAAGGGTGATCCCACGTGCCAAGTTGACTGGCTAAACAGTATAACAGCGCATAACCACTCTCTTTGGGGACGTCCAGCACCAGAATATGGCCGCCAGGTTTTAAAATGCGATTGGCTTCTTTGAAAGCCTGTTTCAGGTCGGAAATATAGCTGGGCGAGCCGTTAAAAATGACTGTCGCGAAATGGTTCGCCGAATATTCCTGCAGGTTTTCTGCTGTCCCCAATTTAACAGTCATACCGCGTTTTTGGGCAATTTCGGCCATTGCGGTTGCCGGTTCAAGCCCTTCTTCAATGAGAATATGATATTCATTCTTCAAAATCATCTCAAACAGGCCACTCCCGCAGCCTACCGATAGTGTCCGACCTGGTTTTTTGAGAAAATGCGCCAGTAAGGCAACTTCAGAATGCAGAACGATTTCATTTTTCAGAAACCAGGAATCGTATTTTTCAGCGTATTCATCAAAAACAGTGTTCTTCATTTATTAGCTCCATTTGTTTTCATTTTAAAAGAGATACGGCGGTTCGCCGCATGCCAAAAACGGCTGAAATAATATTTTAGAACAAAATAGCTATCTTATTTGCCTTGTCGGCTTTTAAAAAATATTATATTTTGAAAATTGTTTGGTTCGAAAGGAACGCTGGAAAGATCAATTATCCAATTCGGTTCCATCACTCAAGCGCGTATGATATTTAAAGCCAATCATTTTATAAATTAATTTTGCAATGGCGAATGGCGAATTCGGATCATTCTCATGTTGAGAAAGTTCGACAACATCGAAACCAACAACTTCCTTATTTTCAAAAATTTGCTGCAAAATATCCAACGCTTCATCCCAGAGCAGGCCACCCGGTTCAGGCGTGCCGGTGCTGCGGATAACGCTCCAGTCAAATACGTCAACATCCAGCGTTATAAAAACCGGATCGGGTAGTTCACTTAATATTTCATCCAGATCAAAGTCACCAAACCGAATATTATGCATAGTGTAAAGTGCAAGACCTTCGGCGCGGACCCGTGCCATCTCCTCTTTGGAAATGCTTCGAATCCCAATTTGCAGCGTATCGGTCGTCAGTTCCCGAATCCGGGACATAACGCTCGCGTGACTGAGGGGACTCCCTTCATACGAATCCCGCAAATCAGCATGGGCATCAAGTTGAATCACAGAAAGTGAACCATACTTTTCAACCAGTGCCTTCAAGAAACCGCTGCTAATGGAATGATCGCCACCAATAACTACTACAAACTTATCCTGTTTCAAAAGTTCACCGGTGGTCTGGCGGAGGGTTTCAATCATTTTTTCAGGAGTATCGGGGATAAGGGGCGCTTCAATGGTAGAAATTCCCACCTGCATTGGTTCGCAATCCAGTACCTCATCGTAAAATTCCACAAAATAAGAAGCATCCAGCACAGCTTCCGGTGCTTTGCCTGTACCAGCACCATAAGAAATGCCACCTTCATACGGAAACGGAACAACCACGACTTTGGCTTTCTTAAAATCAGAAATTTCAGTCGGCGGTCCTAAAAATTGTTTTTTATTGAGTTTCATGCTGCCTTTTCAAGATTATTGATGATATTTTTCATTTGAGAAATTAGATTTTTATGCTTTCGGGCAGGGCAGAGGTCAATGACATACGCACAAAGCAGGGGGAAGAAAATGCTATATTCACCCCAAAGCTGAACCAGTTTTTCCTCATCCGCTTTGCGATATTTACCCCAGGTAACCGCTTCGCCAAAAGTGCAACTGGAGAGACTACCTTCGCGCGCAACCGCTGTACTAATTTGAAGTCCGCGGTCCGCTCCTTCAAAATTAATCCCTAAAATTTGGCTAATAGTCGGTCCGGTTTGTTGAATAAAATTTTTCGGGCCCCCGCCGCCCAGTTCAACAAAACCTGTTCCTTCGGCAAAATAGGCGATGGCTGCCGAATCAAAAATATCGCGCTGTCCCGACAGAACGACCGGATAACCTTCCCGATCCGTTTTTACCAGATTCATGGCGATAGAATGATTGGTTAATGAGTCCCAGAAAATTGGCACGCCCAGTCGGGCCGCGGTAGCCACAAAACTCCGTTCCGGATGAGCAGCCTTTTTACCCACCCACAAGCCCAATTGATAATTAAATTCCCAACTGGACAGAGGATGTGCCGTTAACAGCGTATACGATTCTTTCACAAATTGACGAATAATTTCATCCTGCGCTTCAAGGGTTTCCTTTTCGCGAATGCCAATATCATAAATTCGGGTATCACCATGTTGCCGCAGAATATTATCATCATGATAAGGGCTGATAGATTTGACCGGTAAACCAAAGGCAAAATGCAAGTCGTGGTAAACCTGCGCACCGGTAGAACAGATGACATCGATAAAACCAGCTTCGAGTAGCGAAATCACCATGCCACCCATGCCGCCGGCAATGCCTGCCCCGGCAATTCCGAGCCAGATGGTATCTTCAGCGGTGACCATTTGCTGGAATAATTTGGCGGCCCGATGAAGAATACGCGCTTCGAAAGAAGTTTGCCCCATTAATGTGATTAATTCCGGCAAACTCATCCCTTTCTGGATAATTTGAGGAATAATATCCGGCAAATTTTTAAATAACGAGGTATGATTCATAATCGCCCTTGTTTGGTGTTCAGTAAATTATGAAATTGAATCAATATCAATATCCTGTTTGGCGATTTCGGGATGCATGCTGCGTAAATATCATAATGAGTGAATTATATAATTTACCATTATGAATCACGCATCACGTATCAGGTCAAAGGTTTAAACAGGTTGTAACTACTCAGGCTGGCGGGTTCAGGGTTCACGGTGAGAATCGTATTTCTTGCCCCTGACCTGCGAACCATTGAACCTTAAACCTGAGTAGGTACGATTGGTTAACTTTTATTTAAACATTAACTTTTCTATTTGTAAATCACGCTATTCAAACAACATCACCGCACAGGCCAGAACCGTGGTCCAGAGACCGTCCTTATGACCTTCAGCAGATTGGGCGATGCTACGACTCACAAAGTGTCGTTCACCATCGGCCACGTATAATTTTTTTCGTTCATCCCAGGCCTTGTCAGCATCCAATTCAATACCCAGGGTTGATGCTAACATTGTTGCTGCAAGATCTTCGGCAAAATCAGAAGTTTTTTTCATGGTTTCGCCAAAAGCATGATGTTCGCTGATATAGCCATAATTCGTCTTATTGATTGGCCTTGCCAGTCCGACGGCCGCTGAAACCAGTCGATTAGGTTCATTGGTAGATTCCCGGGCCATCACCACAAAGGTGATTTGACCTGGTTTTAATAATTTAATACCTTCAGTCCGGGAGATAATTTTGCAATCCGGGGGAAAAATACTTGAAACAGTCACAAGATTACACATTTCAATATCGGCGTCTCTTAATGCCCATTCAAAGCTTTGCAGTTTATTTCGGTGATAACCGACACCTTTAGTGAAAAACATTCTGGTTGGTGTTAAGTTTAGCAATTTTGACTTCCTCCTTAGATTAAAGGTGAATGGTTATATTTTCCGGACACGTTATTAGTAAACTCCAGGTGGGTTAAATTTTTCTATCAATTAAAATGGCTTCACGAACAACTTTCTACCAATTAGCGGTAGATTCTCGTTGTGCTTCAACGGTACGTATCGATGTTGGCGGAAGACAGATTTTACTGGATTATTACGTTTCCGGGGAATTAATCTTTTCAAAAGCGGTAACTTAAAAACAAGACAAGGTAATAAAATAAAATTTAAAATGCAATTAAATTATTTCAGGATTGAGATTTTTTTTAAATAGTAATCTGACCGATCTGATCTGAATGGAAATTTATCTTTTCATTCCTGGAGCCAGGACGCACTCTACAGGAACAGGAAAAAACAATACCAATATCTTGCCGGATGAGTATCATTATCTGCTACTATTAATTCGACATTGAATTTATATTTGACATTTGAAAAATATTTTGATATATTAAATAATAACCGGGCAATTGGCGGTTGGCACTTGGTTTTTAGCTCCTGGCGCCAGCAAATTTATTCAAAAGTAATCATTAAAAATTTAACCGCCAATAATTAAAAGCCAACAGCCAACAGCCAAAAGCCAACAGCCAGAAGCCAATAGCCAATTGCCCCCGGTAAAATCCATACGTCATCTATTTTATTTCGTTTTGAAAGTAAAAATCACCTAATTATCCAAGGGAGGCGCTTTGATGACTTCAAGAAATCGTGTTAAAAAGGCTTTAAACCACCAACAGCCCGACCAAATTCCGATAGATTTTGGTTCCACCGGTGTGACAGGGATGCATGTCTATGCGGTGGCGGCATTACGTGATTATTATGGACTGGAAAAGCGGCCTGTTAAGGTCCACGAGCCGTACCAAATGTTGGGACTTCTCGAGCCGGATTTGCAGGAGACCATTGGGGTCGATGTCGAAGGAATTTTTGGCAACTCAACGCTTTTTGGCTTTTCAAATGAAAATTGGAAGCCCTGGCGGATGCCGAATGGTCTGGAAGTGCTCGTTTCCGAACATTTTAATACGACTTTGGATAAAAATGGTGACATTTTAATTTATCCGAAAGGGGATTTGACCGTACCACCCAGTGGAAGAATGCCAAAAAATGGTTATTTTTTTGATACGATCATTCGTCAGGAACCGATTGATGATGCGAATCTGAATCCAGCCGATAATCTTGAAGAATTTGAACCGATTTCGGATGAAGATTTAGCCTGTTTTTCACAAGCGGCGCGACAAGCGGCAGCTACGGGACGCCTGGTCATGGGGAGTTTTGGTGGAACTGGTTTGGGTGATATTGCCCTGGTGCCGGCTCCTTTTTTAAAGCACCCAAAGGGGATACGGGATATTGAAGAATGGTATATCTCAACGGTGGTCCGGCAGGATTATATCCATCAAATTTTTGAAAAACAAACTGAAATTGCACTTCAAAATTTTGAGAAAATTAAACCACTTGTTGCCGGTCTGGTAGATGTTGTCTTTATTTGCGGCACTGATTTCGGAACCCAAACGAGTACTTTCTGTTCTGAAACCACTTTTCGCAACCTGTATTTGCCATATTATAAAAAAATAAACGATTGGGTTCATCAAAATACCGATTGGAAGACTTTTAAGCACTCCTGTGGTTCGGTTCGCACATTGTTGCCAGCGATGATTGAAAGTGGTTTTGATATCATTAATCCGGTGCAATGTTCGGCGGCGAATATGGATCCGGTTGAATTAAAACAAGAATTTGGCAAGCAGCTTGTCTTTTGGGGCGGCGGCATCGATACGCAAAAGACATTGCCGTTTGGCAAACCGGAAGAAGTGCGTCGTGAAGTATTGAGTCGGTGTGAAATATTCGGTCGTGATGGTGGATTTGTTTTTAATACTGTCCACAACGTCCAGGCGAACACCCCGCTTGAAAATATCGTCGCGATGATTGAGGCTTTGCGGGAGTTTAATGGGAAGTGATACATCGGATATGGTCGTCAGGTTAAGTAACCGTTCACAGGATGAATCAAATCTGTCATTCCCGCATGTTTTAGGCGGAAATCTATACTTTTTCAGACCAATGGATGCCCGATTAAAGCATTCGGGCATGGCAGAAGCTATTATCTCATTATTCCTGTGAACGGATGCGCCAATATAATAGTAACTTATTAAAATTTATATCGTTATCACCTTAACCTGACGGCTTTGACGTGTATCGCAGCGTGAGTCGTTGATCGCGCCCATGAAATTATTGGGCGATAGATTTCTATACCGTTATCGCAATACTCCATGCATGGTGCCTGTAGAAAATACTTGACTTTCAGGCAATAAATTTGCATATTATATATTATTATTTTAAGGGTTAGGGATATACAATCGATAAAAAAAGCTGATTAAAACAGAATACGAACTCACCAGGGAGCAAAAAGATGAGTCACCTAACACGCCGTAATTTCTTACAAAAATCCTTCTCAGGAGCACTTGTTGCCGGAACAGTTTTTCTAACCAAAGGGAATAGCTTCTATGCTAAAAGTGAAGGAGTTGACCAGGTAGACTAGGGAAAAACAGGTATCAAGGTTTCGCGATTGGCGATGGGAACCGGAACAAAAGGGGGGCGTCATCATTCGAATCAGACTAAATTGGGTATGAAAGCTTTTACGGAGTTAACGCACCATGCCCTGGATTGTGGTATCAATTTTTTTGATGCCGCCGATATCTATGGATCGCATGTCTATTTTCGCGAGGCATTAAAAGTTGTTCCACGTGATAAGGTGGTAATTTTAACAAAAATGTGGACCCAGCCCAATAATTGGTTAAAAATTCAAACGGCTGATCAATATCTTGAACTTTTTATGAAGGAATTAGGGATAGATTATATTGATATTGTTCTATTGCATTGCATGGTAAAGCCAAATTGGCTGGAGGAGATGGCCGACTATTGCGTTGCGTTGGAAAAGGCTCGCGAAAAAGGATTAATTCGCGCACATGGCGTTTCCTGTCATACTTTAAGTGCCTTACACGCCGCGGTAAAAAGTGATTGGGTTCAGGTGCTTCTGGCCCGTATCAATCCGACTGGCGTATTGATGGATGATAAACCGGAAGTGGTGATGCCCCTCCTGAAAGCAACAAAAGATCGTGGAGCGGGTATTGTCGGCATGAAAATTTATGGTGAAGGTCGTTTTCAGACTGAAGCGGAACGCCAACACTCCCTCGAATACGTTTGGGGCAGTGGAAATGTTCATGCGATGACGATTGGCTTTGAAAAAATTGACCATATTGATGATACAATTAAACGTACGAATAAAATATTAAATGGATAGGAGAAAAAAATACCTTTGAAATTTTCATAATCTTTCATTGCACTAAAAATTTGAAAGATAACTTCTTTTCAATATGAATAAGGATCGATATGTCATCATGGTGATGGTTTGAAGCGCAAATGCAAAGATGACCCTGGTTAAGGAGAATGACGATGAAAACAACAGCTTTTCTTTCAGCATTTCTACTTATTTTTTTGAGTTTTGAAAAATCAACTGCCAAACCACTGGAAATATATTTTTTGGATATGGTTGGGGGGGCATCCACGTTGATTGTGACGCCGATGGGCGAATCGGTACTCATTGACACCGGCTCCCGTGATCCCATGCACCGAGATGCCGATCGTATTTTACATGCCTGTAACCTTGCCGGATTAAAACAAATCGATTATTTGATTACAACTCATTTTCATTCTGATCATTTTGGTGGTCTGCTGGAAGTTACAAAACGCATTCCAATCAAACATTTTTATGATAAGGGCGCCTTACCATCAAAATTTGAACAGATGACCGAATGGTATCGGCAGCTTTATCCGCTTTATAAAGAAGCCACAAAAGACCGGACACTTCCGCTGCTGCCTGGAAGTGATGTTCCCCTCAAAAAAGATCCTGAAGGTAAAATTCCGGCGGTAATTTTACATTGTCTTGCTGCCGAAAAGCAGATTGAAGGCTTTGATGGCACTATTGACGTTGAAGGCGTTGAAATGCGCGATGCTGATGAAACTGAAAATGCGAAAAGTATTGTTCTGCTTTTAACATTCGGCCGGTTCAAATTTTTAGCGGCGGCGGATATCACCTGGAATGTGGAGCATCATCTGGTTCATCCGAAGAATCGAATTGGAAAAGTTGATTTATATCAAATCAATCATCATGGTCTTGATCAAAGTAACAATCCTTTATTTCTCAAGGCGATTGATCCCACCGTTGGGGTGGCACTGAATGGACCCCGAAAGGGAATCCAGCCCAATACCTTTAAAGCACTGAACGGTTTATCCAGTGTCAAAGCAATTTATCAAATTCATTATAATGTGCTGTATGGCGATTCTGGAAATGTACCATCTGAATTTATTGCCAATAAAAATAATCCCGACAAAGGGGAATTCATAAAAGTGATGGTAGAACCCAATGCAAAAAATTTTACCGTTGCCATCGGTGCTGACGGATTGAAGAAAAGCTATTCCATTCAATAGTATTATCTCACCACCACCTCACGCCACCTGAAATTTTTATCCATTCAATAACCGTGGGTTAAAATTCCGCACTTCGAGATTTTCTTATTGAAAATGGTGATTAAATTGAATATTCTGAATTACACAAGAAAAACCCGGAAAGCCATTACCCTTTTTTGAGTGGATACAAAAATTTTTACCAGTCATTTTCGGTTCCAATTAAAAAATTAAGCCTTTTTTTTAATCCTTTTCCTTGACATTGGAATTTAATTTGATTAATTTAATTTAATATAATTTGAATTGCTCGAAGCTGGAGAATTTAGTCTCAGGAATATGCTACAAAATGACCAAACAAGATGAATTCACCAAAGCGCGAAAAAAAACGGCCCGAATGATTCGCCGGGCTGGCATTCGTATTTCAGAAAAAGAAGCCAATATCATCCAGGTCATTGATTTTGGACTTGGTAAACTCCATCAGGAAGGCCTTCAGGTACTGACTCTTTTTTTATCAGATAGAATTGAAGTCCGGGTACTTGTGCTTTTACCCAATCAAATTTATCCGGAGCATTGGCACCCGATGGCAGATTCAATTTCTGGCAAGGAAGAGACCATTCGGGTAATCGATGGGAATGTCAAATTGTATCTTCCAGGTGAATCAAAGGGGAAGGCGCCATTCATTCCTGCGGGCAAAGAACGGTGGTATACCAGTTTAGCCGGGAACATCCTGAATCCAGGCGATCAAATGACGATTGCCCCCGGGGTAAAGTACTGGATGCAAGCTGAACCATCTGGTAGTGTGATGTACAGTTTTTCCGCAGCCGCACCAGGTATTCTGGACCAATTCAGTGATCCCAATATTGAAGCGGGTTGCTGAGATTTCGGGTTTAATCATATCATTAAAGTCTCTCTGAAAAGGCCAAATACTATCATTGTGGGGTTTTTCCTTCGACTGCACTCAGCACAGGTTTTGCCGAAGCAAACCACGGATTAATCGTTGGAGATTGCTTCATTACAAAACTTGTCCTGAGCTTTTGTTGAAGGAAACGTTCCTCCCAATGCCAAACTAGATGCCTCTGCGGACCGACGCTAATTTCCGGCGATCTTTTTAGGGAACTTTTTAATTAAATAGAGTTAAATATTCCAATTATTTTCATAAAAAAATGCTTTAAAAGACATTACGAATAATTTTTTGCGCTGTAATAGATGTTCGAAAGTTACTCAGGTTCAAGTTTTAATAGTTTCCGATTCCAGGATAAAAAATATAGAGGAACCCTGTACCAGCCAACCTGAGTATGATGGTATTTTAATATAGCCATTAGAGGTTAGTTTATTCACCGCTTTTATGAATATAAACCTCTTTAGGTCGAATTCAACTCCAGGAAAGTACATAAACATAAATTGCTGTCAAGATTTCTCAATTTTAATACTGTTATCACAGGGAGTAATTATCCATGAGAACCATCTATTTTATCACCCATCCGGATGTCATTATTGATCCCACCATCCCGATTACCCAATGGCCACTTTCTCCGCGCGGAAAAGAACGGATGAAGCAACTCCTGTCGAAAGCCTGGGTCGCAACAATCGGTGCTTTATATTGTAGTCGTGAACAAAAAGCAATTGATGGTGCGGATATTTTAGCGAAACATTTAGGCCTTCAATATTCCATACGGCCAGATCTGGGTGAAAATGACCGATCGACAACGGGAGTATTATCATTTTCGGAATTCAATCGTGCGGTTGATCTGTTTTTTGCCCATCCGCAGGATAGTTTTCGCGGCTGGGAAACGGCTAAAAATGCTCAGGACAGGATAATAAATGCGATTCAATGGATTCTGGATAACGAACCTACTGAAAAAAATATCGCAATTATCGCCCATGGTGGCGTGGGGACACTATTAATGTGCCATTTAAAAAATGTACCCATTGACCGAAAAGAGGATCAGCCGGGTACCAGCGGTGGAAATTATTTTGCCTTCACGGATTCATTCAAGGAAATACTCCATGGCTGGATGCCGATTGATCAATCGGTCGGATTTTAAAGCATCGTTCAAAGTTAAACAGGAAACTGAATACGATTCAGGTAAATAATTGGCGTAAATTAACACATTGCTCATAAATTTCCAGATATTTTCTGGCGCAATTTGAAATATTCAGATAATCTATAACTAATTTTGCTCCGCTATCCTTTAAAGCCCCATAATCAGCAAGCAGATATCTAATTTTTTGCTTCAGATGGATATCATTTTCATCCTCAATTACGACACCGCACTGATAAATTTTTGCCAGTCTGGCCGCTTCTCCTGCTGATGCCGTAATCAGTACCGGCAAACCTGCTGCAAGATATTCACCAAATTTAACGGTTAGACTGACTTTGTTGATCAGATGTATTTGCCTGAATACCAGCCCAATATCTGACGCAATAAGAAAATCAGGCACTTTATCTGGCGGAAGATGAAGAATTAAGTAGTTTTTCTTTCCAATTTGTTCAAATATGCTATTAATTTGCTTATTTTGGGTCTGTGTAATAATCAGTAAAAAGGCCGCCGGAATTTCTTTCCGGATATTTGCAAAAAGTTGAACGAGAGCTTGAATTGGTTCCCATAAACCAATACTGCCTGAAAATACAAAAATAATCCTGGATGTTAATTGGTATTTTTCCCGAATCTCCTGCCGGATTTTGATATTCCGGCTGAAGTTCGCTGGATTAACGCAGCATGGTACCGTTGAATATTTATTGATGCAGTTGTCTGAAATGAAATTTTTAAATTCAGGCGAAACCCCGATAACATGATCGGCCTGATTGAAAAGCCACTTTTCAATTTTGTCCCATTTTCGGGTATCGGCTGACGAAAAACGTTTGAGCAATTCTCCTTCTGCAATATAAAGCCCTTTCATATCAAAAATCAAATTATATGAAAATAGTCGCTTGAGCAAAGCGGCAATGAAGGCCGCCGGGTAACTTCGCGCGTGAATAATGACTGGTTTGTGACGCCAGATTTGAAAAGCCAGAATGGGGAGTGCCTGACATATAAAGAATAAAAGTTGCCATTGTTTCAAATAAAAAAATCTGGTCAGAAAAATAATGGGTTGAATTTTAAATTCGATATTGATTCTTTTGAATTCATAAATTAGTTTTTTACGCCTCGAAAAGAATTTAAAATAGTTATGAATGGGTACCAGGGAAAATAAGGTGATCGTATTCGCCGGTGCAAGTTCGCTAATTTTCATTAATAAATCAATTACCTGGCTCTTAAGAACACCGGAATGAAGAATATTTTCGATTGCCGTCAGATAAAGTATCTTTTGTTTCATTGAGAAATTTCCAAATCCAAACCGTGAAAAATGAACAGGGCCGTTGATTTTACTGTTCGCAAAGATAAAACTGGTCAAGATGGGACTAATGGTGCAGCAAATATGAAATAGCGGAAACTTAAAATTAATAAGTAAAATTTCATTTTCCGGTTGATTTTATTTTTAAAAGTTTGTGGTAGAATTTTTTATAAATTTGCCAGTCACTTTTCTGGATGATGAGAAATTGCGGTACCGAAAATCCCGAAATTCTTTGATAAAAATAGACAAGTAAAATGGCCGAAATTGTATAAGAAATCGATGCCGAAAGGGCGGCCCCAACAATATGTAAGCGTGGAATTAACAGCCAGTTGAGACTCACATTCGCGATGATGGTAATTATCGCGGTAACTGCTGCATAAATCGGTTTTCCGCGCCCCATTAAATCGGCGCTCAGTATTTTGGGAATGCCGAGAATTACGATCCCGGGCAGTAGAATCCTCAAGGGTAGAACCGATGCGAGAAATTCCGGAATGAAAATAAGCGCAATGAGCCATTCCGAAATGACGAACACAAAGAGGGCGACTAACAAGGTTAAAAACAGACTGTTTCGGCAAACAACTGGCGTTAATTGCTGTTCATTATTGGCCGTTACATGCGGCAAAAGTACTGTCGCGATGGCATGGGGGATTAACCAGATTTTTTCGACCAATAAAACCGCTATTGTATAAAATCCCAACTCTTTCCGGTCCAAAAAAAACACAATTAAAAACATATCCAGGCGTGAATTTAAAAATGTCAGGACATTGGCTATAAAGCTCTGGATTCCAAAATGTAATAAATCCTTGATAACAGGCCGTTTAAAGGATAAAACCAGTTTTTCTTTTTTAAAATAAATAAAATAGAGGCTGATTATTGTAATGGCGGTCATAATTTCAGCAGCCAGGAATGCCTGTGCGGTCCCTGGAATTCCGGTTTTTAGAATGAGGATTAGCAAAACAAGGTTAATAAGCAAATAAAATTTTGGCAGAATTGCGCTTAGATTATAAAATTTTATCGCATTCAATCCTAAAAATATATTGCTCATATAGAGGGTGAGAAGTCCAAAAGGAACCGTCCAGATGACCTTATATAGCACCGGATCCTGTTTCACGCCAAAAAATGGAGATAGGATAAAAAATCCGGGAATAAGCAGCAGTCCCAGACCAACGGCCATTAGAATTGATTGGCCTGCTAACAGGTCTTGTGCATACTTTTTCGAGCCGATATAGTAAACATTGGCCGTATTGATACCAAGATTTCCCAGCATGACGAGCATAGTTGGCACTAACATGTAAAAAGCGAAATTGCCCTGTCCTTCAGGACCTAATAAATTTGCAACCAGCGCATTATTTAAAAGTCCGAAGAGTACCATGGCTGTCTGGCTACCAAAAGTACCGAATGTTTTTTTAAGAAAGCTCATTTTATATAAAGTTCCCGATAAAACGTGAGTAATTGCTGTGCCAGAACCTGTGGCTGATATTTTTCTCGGACATATTTTGATCCTTCCTGATTTGGCTGAATATTATTCTGAAGCGCCAGCACTTTATCTTTTATTGAGTGATAATCTGTCGCATAATGACAATATTCACGAGGGTATGCTGAAAAAATCACCTGTCGACCGCGTGCCAGTGCTTCGATGACCATCAGGGCGGAGCTATCATGGGGGGTGGCACGAATTAATAATGATGTTTGTTGATAAATTTTTTCGATCTGAAGTGGCCAATCTTCCAGTGCAATCCAGCCATAATAGTGAATATTTTTTTGAGGTGGAAAATCGTGTGAGCCGCCTGTTAAAATAATGAAATTAATTTGATCTAACTCCTGTGCCAGGCGAAAAATGATTTCCGAGCCATAAAATGCGTGATTTTTAGCGGGCAAGTACGCCAGAATTGTAAATTGGTCCGGCAGGGGATAAATGCGGGCATTTTCAATATTGAGCGTCGGCAATACCCACTCAATAGCCTGAATACCGAGTGGATGAAGTTCATTAATTAAATTATGGTAAGCCACCAGCTGTAAATCGACAAATTTAGCCGTAAATCGCGCTCGTTCAGGACTTTTTAGAGCCAACAAAACATCACTGCCGGTCCAGTGACAGATTGTCTTTCGGCCCAATAATTTGCAGATAATATAGCGTTTGGTAGCCGCGTAGCCGAAAAGTTCATGATAGATATCAAACTTTAAAAGTGCTGAGTAAAATGACTTTCGATCCAATAAAGGAAAAATTTCAAACTCACCATTTCTATCAGCGTTTTGAACGGTTTGAATGATGGTCTGAAGATGGGTTTCAACGCCCGTGCCACCCAGGGCGACCCGAATTTTACGCATTATAACTATTCCTCAAGAGCATTGGATTCGTAAATCCGTAAATTGCCATCACGAATTAAAAGTCGGTAAGTTTTAAGCGCGTAGGGTCCAATATCAATGCTGGCTTCCAATCGCCAATAGGGTAACTTGATATGGGTATGCGTTCGTTTGCCTTCAACTTCATAGCAACGGACAATGAGTTCATCGGCTGATTCCGCCTTTTTCAGGACGGTTCCAATCACATTGGGCGCTGAAATTTCCAGAAACGATGCTGTTTTGGGCAAATAACCCGCATGTGGATAGTCAACAATTGAATAGACTGGCGTATTTAGCTCATAAGCCATCTGGATGGCTTCTGCCGAAATGCCCCGTCCCGGGTGGGGAAGAAGCAACAGTTTTATTTCATGACGTCCCTGGTCAGAATATTCATAGACTTTTTGGGGATCTGGTTTCGCTGGGTCATGATGCGCGTGGATGGCACTTCGACAAAGCGTTAATCGTAGCTCGTCATTTTCCAGACTGAACGCCGAAATTCCGTTATTGATAAATGAAACACCATACTCTAAATTTTCGTCTTCAATAGATAAATCACCAGAAATATCGATCCATTTCTGAACTGGCTGTTCGGTTCCATCTGAATAACGGCTGATGGCCCCATAGGGTTGTTCGCTGGTATAAAATTGATTTTGCATTTTCAGCGGAAAGCAATATTTCAGCATTTTCTGCTGCTCATGCCATTCAAAATCCAGTTCCGCTTCAATTCGGGGATTAGTTCGATAAATACGCCAATATTGAATGAAATGCGAATGCTGATAATGCGTTTTAATATAAAGCGTGGCGCGTAATGGGCCATCTTCCAGAATTCGAAATTCGGGTTGATTAAAAACGCCAATTTCTTTATCAAAACGAGCCACGTCATGCGCCCAGGTATCCCAGGGATCCTCGATCACATGGGCAATCGCGGCGGGCGATTTCAGCAGATCAACATCCCATTCATTATCATGAAATTTTACAAGATGTCCTGTTGCTAAATCAAATTCGAGTCGCCAGAATTTATTTTCCAGCCAGAATTCACCAATTTCCAGCGAAAAAATATTGAAAATTGATTGGTGATCGCTCAATGCTTCCAGATCACGCTTGGCCTTTTCCGAAGACCAGCGATATGTTTTATAGCCCATTGCCGGTAACGTATCAAAAAATAGCCATTTTCGGCGATGGCCTTCGGTTAATTCTGATCTTTGCACGTCCTGCAAATGCATGATCTTGCCATTTAAATCGATAAAAACCTGCTGGTGCGTTGGATCAAATTCATATTCCAATTCAATCGGACCAGTACGAGGCCAGGGGAGAGAATTAAAGACGACAAATTCACCCTGTTCATCATTGATAATAATATGCGAGACCAGATAACGGAGAACATCAAAAAGTTCGCGTGAAGCAATTGCCAAAGATTCGTTTAAAAACATTCGGGCGTCATCCAGACCTTTGCGAATAGAAGTGCCGGTGATGACATCGTGAAATTGATGCAATAGAACATTTTCCCAGGCCAGCGAAAATGCATCCCAGGGGATTTCACGTTTAAATAGCTGAAAAACAACCGTACACCATTTTTCAGCAGTTAAAAGAAGATATTCACTACGACGATTTAATTGTTTAATATCATTATGGACAGCGTAGCAACCGCGTGCATGATGCCTGAGTTCATCCTTCACCAGCATCATTTGATGACGATTATTTTCCAGACGCATGAAATATTCAAGAATGGTTCCAAAATCTATCTTCAGTTTCGGCGTATCACATTTCCTGCTCTGAATGAACTCAATACTCTTCTTCGTAGGCCCACCGCCATGATCACTCACCCCATAGAAGAACAGGACGTCATCGGTTGAACCTTCTTTCTGGGCTTCCAGAATTGTTTTTTGCAATTTTTCTTCACATTCTGCTTCGCAGCTATAGCTATATGGGATACGGCTGGCGATTACTTGCGAACCATCATCTCCTTCCCAGAGGATAACATCACCTGGCAGGTGTTTTTCATTTTGATCCGGCCGCATAAAAACATAGTAAAATTGTCCCAATTGTTTCAAAATTTTAGGGAGTGTAATGGGATGACCAAAAGAATCGGGATTAAAACCGACAAGACAATCACTGCCAAAATAACGTTTAAAAAATCGTTTCCCATAAATACCCTGTCGAAGGAGTGATTCTCCATCAGGCAGATTTACATCAGGCTCAATCCACCAACCGCCAACAATTTCCCAGCGTCCCTGAAAATTAAATTGTTTAATTTTGGCAAATAAATCCGGCGCATATTTTTTAATCCAGTAGTATAATCCCGCCGAGCTGAAGCTTACTTTAAAATCCGGATAGTCATTTAATCTTAATAATGCAGATCGAACAGTTGCCAGTATCTCGCGACAACCCTCACGCCAGTCCCAGAGCCAAATTGGATCGAGATGAGCATAACCAATTGCATGGATCCGTGTTTTTTTGCCAGAATCTGAAGCCATTTAATTCCTTTTATCTTGAACTGATCATTGTGCTGTAAAATCATAACCTGAAGGATTATTAGAGGGATTAACTTAGTGCAAATATTAAAAAAAAGCAAGGGAAAAAATAAAAATTTTAGTCGGAAACTTTATCGCCACGAAGACATGAAGGTATCCTTTCAATAATTAAGGAGATTGCTTTGTCGTGTAAAATGCTCCTCGCAAGGACAGTTCCGGCTACTTTTATGGATAAACGCTAATTATACGAAAGTCGTGATTGAATCTTATAATTCATCGATCAGAATAAGTTGCTTTTCATTGCCGCCCTTTAATTTAATTAAAATTCCCCTGCTCAGTTCGGATCCGGTATATTTCTGTTTTACTTTGGATTCGACATCATAGAGATAATAGTTTTTATCAGCCGAAACCGTGAACCATTCCGGAAATTGATTGATACGGGGATAATCCAGCGGGAGATTTAAATAGATTTTATGCCGCGGAATGTCGAAAATCAAATTTCCCTGCCAGTCAGCACCAGCACTTAAAGTGATATATAATTCATCTCCTGAAATTTCAGCGCCAAACTGTACATCCTCACGCCAATTGGAAATCGTCAGGCCTTTGGTCTTCCAGAGGGCGTACATGATAGATGTTCGGGCAAAATTGCCATCGCCATGCCACCCTTCGATAACACCATCTGGCTGCTGTTTTTGCCACATCACCTGGATTTCACTGTCAATCCATTTTGCAGCCGATTCGACAGGTTCACGCTGATAAAGATTCAGCGCGCTTTCGATGGCATCGGCATAGCCATCCATGCTGCTTCCTTCCCAGCGATAATTGTGGTATTTATCATATAAATTTAAGAGCACCTTCTGCGTCGCTTCCTGATATTGTTTTACGCCATCAATGAGATAAATTGTATAAAATCCATTATAATTATATCCCCAGGTATCACAAAGACTTGAGTCATGCTCACCCGTTTGCAGGTTAACCCAGTTATAGAGTAATCCATCTGAATTGCGCCCTTTTTCCAGAATCAGATCGAATAGTTTATGAAGATGTGGCTGATACGTTTTTTGCTTTTCCGGAGCGGCAAAATGGGCAGCCACATAAACTTCGACCAACCCGGAAACGATTTCGCAGCCGTGATCACGTAATCGAAGCCGAATATCGGCAGAGGCCAGATTTTTTTCAAGAAGAAAATAATCTGCCAGCCGAAAAGCATACGCCAGATAATTTTGATTGCCCGTCATCCAATAAAGCCGTGAAAGCACCTGAAGCATTTCGCCATTGACTTCATGATCCTGCGCCGGAATTTTGCCAAATTGTGTTTGATAAGGAGCGTGTAACCAGATGTCATCGACTAACCCGAGCAGGCGTTCCGACCAGGGCGATGGCCCGAACCATTCGGTCAGTGGCAGGAGACCATCCTT
Organism: Caldithrix sp.; assembly: GCA_020722815.1. Taxonomy (GTDB): domain Bacteria; phylum Zhuqueibacterota; class Zhuqueibacteria; order Thermofontimicrobiales; family Sulfurfontimicrobiaceae; genus DYKB01. The sequence continues at coordinate 48,809 of DYKB01000012.1, forward strand.
TGCATACTCAGAAGCACCAAATATAATACGATCCAGTTCAGGTAATTCAAACTGAAATGTTTGTTTGGAAAAAGAATAGGTATCCGGCAGTCGATCGAGCCGGGAAGTCAGGCGCTTTTCTGTTTGCAAAATTTCTTTCATTCGCGTATTAAAAAGTGACTGATCCGTAAAAGCCGTTGTCAGCACCATGAACGGGTAATTATCCGCCGCAGAATCATTGGCATTCCAGATGTCTTTATCTTTACTCAAATTACGGGGGATTAAACCGGTCGCCGAATCGGTATGTGCCAGCCAGCCCTTCACAAAATGATGACTGTGTTTAAAAGCCTCATTCGCCAATCTTCCATTTTCCGCGGCTTTTAAAAAAAGTGCTTCCTCGGAAGTCAGTGAACCATGCTGACACGATGTTATTGATAGTGCAATAATCAAAAGAAGTCGTAAGTATTTAAGCATATCATATTCCTCCAGTTACTATTAGATTCTTTGCTGCGCACCGGATGACAAACCGGAATTGTCATTTAATCAATCCCCAATACCTTCCCATCCAGTAGGGTAACCCAAAAATATCACCATGATACTCACGCAGACCGCCCTCTCCGCCGTCAATATTAAAAGCATTGTTATTAAATTTACTCATTGGCCAGCCCAAAAATTTGCATCTGTCACATCGGACTCAATAAAATAATGGCCGGCCCAGGCATTATTGACCACTGCGCCGTCGGTCAGATAAACAAATTGACCTTGATAAGTATCAATCGCCTGAATTTTCATATTTATCATTGATCGATGAAGATTTTCAGGGACAAGTTTTCCTGCACCAATCGTTAACAATCCATGATTGGATAAGACCTGAATTCGTCTGTTTCGATCTGCGCGTACTTGCTGGAGAGAAATATGATCATCTGTGCGAATAGATTTTTCGGCATAATCCTGCCAGAAAGGCGTGTCAGACCAATACATTTTATCGGAAGCTTTTAATAGTGAAAATATCAGGCAAAAAAAGGCAATAAAAGAATTGATTTCATGATGTATTCCTTTTATTTTTGGGGACGTGTCCACCAGGTGACGCGATCAATTTGTGCCGCCGTGGGTGCCGGCCAGAATAAACTGGCAATAGCACCGACGGTTAACACGGTCAAGTTTCCAAATACACTTATCATAAAGGGATGAATTGAGCTTGAGATGCTCCGTGGCAATGCTTTCATATGGCTCAGTGTTAACCAGAGAATGACAATCACGCCAACAATCACCCCAACTAAAGCTCCCCGATTATTGGCATGTTTAAAGAAAAATCCCAACAAGAAAAGTCCACCCAGGCCGCCGGCAAACACAGCACCGATGAAAAATCCAAGGTCCAGAAAAGCTTCCGTTTCTAAAAGTGAAAGTGCCCAGGCAGCAACCATCATAAACATACCCAGAATAACAGTAATAATACGAGCAAATTTAAGATAATAGGCGTCGGATTTATTGGTAACAAAATAACGTTGGTACCAATCAATTGAAATAACCGAGGCGGAAGCATTCAATCCGGAAGAGATGGTGGACATGGCAGCCGCCAGGAGCGCTGCGATAACAAAGCCACTCATGCCAACGGGCAATTGTGTGACGATAAAATGAGGAAACACCTGATCCGCTTTTATATTAGTGGGGAGTAAGGCGGGATTTAGCTGGTAAAATACCCAGAGACAGGTTCCAACAAGCATGAAAAGTACCCAAATTGGGATACAGCCCAGCCCCACCATCCATGTTGCGCGTCTCGCTCCCTGATCCGTACCTGGCGCCGCATAACGCTGAATTTTAACCTGATCTGTTGATAATTCCTGGATATTATTCATAATACCGGAAAATGCAAAAATCCAGAAAGTGTCGCGTGTCAAATCAAAATCCCAGGAGGTTGTTAAATCGAATTTATGAGCGGCGGCAGCAAGATTGAAAACCTCAAAAATGCCGCCATCAACTTTAATAAAAACAATAAAAATCGTCAGCAGTCCGCCGCCGATTAATATAAAAGTCTGGGCAACATCAGTCCAGACAACGGCCTCCAATCCCCCCAGGACTGTATAAAATGTTAAAATAATCCCGACTAAAATAATTCTAAAAATTAAACTCCAGCCGGTTGGAACTTCCATGGCCTGGGTCACTAGAAATAGTACCGAGCCAATTCTAAAAATTTGGCCAATCAGAAAGACGATACTGGTATAATTTCGGGTCCAACTCCCAAATCGATGTTGAAAATATTCGTAGGCGCTCAGAAAGAGGCTTCGACGATAGAAAATAATAAAAAAATAAATACCGATTAAAGCCGCCAGGGGTAACATTAATCCTTGCATGAGCCGGCTCCAATTCCCCTGATAGGCAGAACCCGGATATGCCAGAAAAGTGACCGAACTAATCGCTGTTCCCAATAATGAAAAGCCAATTGCCCAACCCGGCATCGACCGGCCACCAACAAAAAAATCTTCAGTTTTTTTAATTTTGCGCGTTGTCCAGATACCCAGGAGAACCATGCCCAGAAAATACAGCCCAATCATCAAAATATCGCCCGTTCTGAAGTTAACTTGCTCAGTCAATTTGTATTCCTCCATTTTTAAGTTCCCGTTCGATGACTTAGTCAGAATTTAAGTCCATAACTATGAAAAAAAATTGTCTTGAAATTTCATTGAACTATCTACAAAATATTTTTCTACTTTTCAAGCTAAAAATTTCATATTCAAAGTCCTTGCTATTCGCAAATTAATTTTATATTTTTATCTGTCCTGGAATTTTCACAAATTTTTCAGCTCAAAATCCTGAAAGAAATAAATTGAATTAAGATCAAGAATTAAATCAGGCATTGGGAGGAATATATTATGAAAGTGCTCTTTATTGGCGGTACCGGCGTCATCAGTTCTGCCTGTTCAAAATTATGTATTGAAAAAGGAATGGAACTCTATCTTTTAAATCGTGGGCAAACGAACTCTGCAATGCCTGATAAAGCAAAACTTATTCAGGCCGATATTCGGGACCCCAAAGCCGCAGCGAATGCTTTAAAGGGTAAAACATTCGATGTCGTGGTTAATTGGGTGGCTTACACGGTTGACCATATTGAAATGGATCTGAATTTATTTCTAAATCGGACACATCAATATATTTTCATCAGTTCGGCTTCGGCCTATCACAAGCCGATTCTGAATTTACCTATTACGGAATCCACACCTTTACATAATCCCTACTGGCGATATTCACGGAATAAAATCGCCTGTGAAGAGCGGTTGATCAGCGCCTATCGGGAGCAAAATTTTCCGGTTACCATCGTCCGTCCTTCACATACGTATAATGAAACAAAAATTCCAATTCATGGTGGTTATGCGGCGATTGCCCGAATGCGGCAGGGTAAAAAAATTATCGTTCATGGCGATGGGACCTCACTCTGGGTACTCACGCATCATGCCGATTTTGCAGTGGGATTCGTGGGTCTTCTGGGGAATCACCACACCATCGGGGAAATTTTTCATATCACATCTGATGAAGTCCTCACCTGGAATCAAATTTATGATATTCTGGCACAAAAAGCTGGCGGCACCGCCCCAAAAGTCTACCTTCCTTCCACTGTCATTGCCCAATATGATGCTGAGTGGGGGGCAGGTTTGTTAGGAGATAAGGCTCATAGTGTTATCTTTGACAATACGAAAATTAAACGGTTTGTTCCCGAATTTAACGCCAGCATATCGTTCTCACAAGGGGCCGAGGAAATAATTAAATGGTATGATAAAAATCCATCCGCCCAAATCGCTCCTCCCGAATTTGATAAATTGATGGATCAAATGGTTGCTGCTGCTGAATCCATTTATAATGGATGAGGTGGCTCATTTTTAATAGGAAATATTAAGCGAATGATTGCGAGAAAACAAAGACTTGACGCACTAAAAAATCTCATTCGACGTACCGAAAATAAAGTAAATTATTTGCGAAAGCGAACAAATGCCTTTTCCTGGTACCGATTATTTATTTTCCTGGGCGGAATCGTGCTCAGTTTCATTTTTTTCTGGATTGATAAGCCGCTGACTATCGGATTTATTTTTTTCTTTATCATTGGATTCAACATCGTCGCCTATTATCATCGTCGCTATGAAGCCAGTTTAAAAAAATTTGAATTCTGGCTTAAAATCAAATCCACACATCTTGCCCGGATGCTGTTGGATTGGGAGAAAATTCCCGTTCCACCGTACCAAAAGCCGCAAGCTGACCATCCGTTTGAAATTGATCTGGATATTAAAGGTGAAAAATCACTGCACCATCTGCTGGACTTATCGATATCGCATAATGGCAGCGAACGTCTGCTCAACTGGTTCCTCCAGGAAACGCCGGACATCGAATTAATTCAAAAACGACAGAATTTGATTCGGGAACTTATTCCCGAGACACGTTTTCGGGATCGCCTGCTGCTTTCTTTTCAACTGGTGAATCCTGCCCGACTGGAAGGCAGGAAATTATTAGAATGGTTTAAACATACGCGCCTGGTAAAGGCTTTTCGTCAGGTGTTAACTTCATCGTTTATCCTAACCTTCCTCAACTGGTTGCTTTTTATGCTGAGTGCGCGGAATTTAATTTCGAATAAATGGCTCATTCTTTCACTGACGGTTTATGTGATTATCTACTTTTATTTCAGTCATTATCGCGAATCGATATTTGAAGATGCCACATTTCTCGAAAACGAATTGCAGCAATTGATGTCGATATTTACTTATCTGGAACGATATTCCTATTCGCGAACACCGGAACTTGCGCAGTTATGCAAACCGTTTCAAAATTTGAAAATTAAACCAACTCATCAATTAAAAGCTATGAAATCAATTAATTTCGCAATTGGATTGCGAATGAATTATCTCGTTGGTCTCATCCTGAATATTTTGTTTCCCTGGGATTTTTATTGGGGTTATCGTCTAAATCAACTGAAACTGAAGCTTCAGACTCAATTTCCAGCATGGCTCAACATCTGTTTTGAATTGGAAGCCCTGATTTCAATTGCAAATTTTGGTTATTTAAATCCGGAATTTAATTTCCCCAGAATAAAAAATGCATCATCACGCCCTGACATGTCTTTTAAAGCGAATGCGCTTGGGCATCCGCTGATTCCGGCGGCCGATCGAATTTGTAATGATGTTGTATTAAACTCAACCCGACAAATTCTGTTGATTACCGGCTCTAATATGTCGGGAAAAAGTACTTTTTTACGGACGGTGGGGATCAATCTTTGCCTGGCGTTTGCCGGTGCGCCGGTGAATGCACAAACCTGTGAAACAGCGCTTTTTCATCTGTTTACCTGTGTTAAAATAAATGACTCGATTACCGCCGGCTTTTCTCAGTTTTATGCGGAAGTAAAACGTCTGAAAGTACTACTTGAGCGATTAAATTCAACCGATAAGATGCCGATTTTCTTTTTAATCGATGAAATTTTTAAAGGAACGAACAATCGTGAACGGTTGATTGGAAGTCGCGCCTATACACAAAATTTAATTGGAAAACATGGATTAGGTATCGTGACAACACACGATCTGGAATTGACCCGATTAGCTGATATTTCACAACATATTCAAAATTTTCACTTTAGGGAAGAAATAGCCGATGGAAAAATGATTTTTGATTATAAATTGCGCCCCGGTCCATGTCCAACCACTAACGCCCTTATCATCATGCGGCTGGAGGGTTTACCGGTGTCTGAATCGGGTTTATAAAGCATCAGGTATTATTGCTGAAATTCTAAAATGAAGTATTTTTTCGCTGGTGAAGTCGTTATTGTTGCCATACAGCCCATAGCCGTCAGACTAAGATTATAACTATCTGAATTTTAACAAGTTACTCTTGAATTGCCACGAGCTTTAGCTCATGGTTAAATGAGAATCCCACTTAATCACCGGGCTTTTAAGCCCGAGTCCTGTTATACACCTGTGGGTTAAAACCCACTTATTAAACTTTGGAAGCAATTTGATCCACAAACTGAAGAAGCCTGTCCGAGAACTAACTTTGCGAAGGTTTTTGAGTGGGTATAACTATATATATTTGAATATTTCAATTTTAATCTATATATTGTGTTGTTTTTAACCTTCGCAAGGTTATTATTGGCCAATTTTATAGTTCCCGGACAGCCTCTGAAACTTATGGCTATTCATTTGTTTTTTAATCTTAACCTGACGAATATGGGCTGACTCCCTTGCTTTTAATGCAATTCGAGAAATCCCTTTGGCGGTTATTGAAAAACTTAACTATATCGCCATCAAAAAATTTCAATTTTTTAAAAATTTTGGGAACAAATAGAAATTGCAGCGTTTAATATTTTATTTATTCCAAAATGCCAATTGTTTAATGTTCCTGCACATCAATTTTTTGATTTAACTTATATAAAAAACAACAGTTCAAAGAAAAAAAACATGTGAGTACAAATTTATATATTTTAAGAAGGAAAACGCTTTGGTAACTATCGAATTTCGTCTGGTACGAAATCGCGTTGAGAAATATTTGGATATTTCGTACCGATATCGACTGAAAGCGGTAAATCCTTTGAAAAAGATCATCCAGTGTTCGGGATGAATGCTAATTTTTTCAAGTACAACCGATTCTATTCTCTCTGCATCTTACACTTACTACGGATTTTCTCAAATTTAGCCAATCCCATCCCTGGAATTATCCTGGTTGCGGAATTTATTCGAATCCGTTTCAGGTTAATATTGAATCTTCTGGATTTCTGCTTTTCAAATAATCTAATTTTAAATTAAACTTAAAGCTTGTTCATTTTAATCTAATTTGAGGTTAATAAAAAACCTTTTCAGGTTAAATTTAAACAATTCAGTTGGTCGCTTTTCGGGTTGTCCGCTATAAATGGAAATTTGTTGCGATAGTCCAAATATCTATCGCCAGTTAAAATTTGCCAATACATGCACGCTTTCATTATTAAAAATGGGAAAAAATATGCGCCAAAAGTTAAAATTTTTGTTAGGTTTGATGAAAGGATTCAGAAGTCTTTACCTGCTGTCGATGCTCGTTTTGGCGCTGGCAACGGTTACTTCGCTTGCCAGGCCATTGGTCGTCCGAACCACTATTGATTCGATTATTGGTGATAAACCAATGATTGATCTTCCCCAATGGGCGAACGCCGTCTTGAATATGTTGGGAGGACGGCGTGTATTGATTAAAAATCTCTGGATAGTGTGTCTGGTTCTGGTCGGCTTGTCGCTGATTAATGGTGCGTTGTCCTTTTTAAAAGGGAAGTGGACAGCTATCACGTCAGAATCCATCGCCCGGAAGTTACGGGAAAAGCTTTATAATCATATTCAACATCTGTCGTACGATTACCATGTGAAGGCGGATACGGGGGATCTCATTCAACGCTGTTCTTCAGATGTGGATACGGTTCATCGCTTCCTGGGTTTCCAATTCATTGAACTTGGAAATAGTCTGTTTATGATACTGGCTGTCGTACCAATTATGCTTTCAATGGATTCAAGAATGACCATTATGTCGATGTTAACCGTACCGACTCTGATTATGTTTTCCCTGATATTCTTTAAAAGGATAAAAAATACTTTTCAGGAAACAGATGAGGCCGAAGCCCGGTTGTCGACGGTACTCCAGGAAAATTTAACCGGTGTCAGAGTTGTTCGTGCATTTGCCCGGCAGAATTATGAAATTAAAAAATTTGATGAGGCCAATAAAGGCTTTCGGAGTTTAAATTACCATCTGATTCAATTGTACGGTTACTTCTGGTCAATTTCAGATTCAATCAGTCTGTTTCAGATAGGATTGGTGATTCTGCCAGGAACGTATTGGGCAGCAACTGGTCAAATAAGTTTAGGGACGCTGGTTGCGTTTATCACTTATGTGGAAATGTTTATCTGGCCAGTCCGGCAAATGGGGCGTCTTTTAACCGATTTAGGAAAAACCATGGTCTCGTTAACCCGTATTAAAGAGGTTTTGGATACGCCGCAAGAAGATTATCGGCCAGATGGACTTAAACCGGAAATTCAGGGTGTCATTGAATTTCAGAATGTTGCTTTTAGCTACGATGAAAGGCGGCCGATTTTAAATAATATTTCATTTAAAATCAAAAAGGGCCAAACCGTGGCAATTTTAGGCGCTACTGGGAGCGGAAAAAGCTCTTTGGTTCAATTATTACCGGCATTGTACGACTATACCGCCGGATCAATCAAGATTGATGGATATGAGTTAAAAGAAATTGACCGAAAATGGTTACGGAAAAATGTTGGAATTGTGTTACAGGAACCATTTTTATTCTCAAAATCGGTTCGGGAAAATATTCGCCTGGCTTTTAAAGATGCTTCTGAGGATGAAGTCACTACTGCGGCTACCATGGCCGCGATTCATGATGTCATTCTGGAATTCGAAAATGGCTATGATACGGCTGTTGGTGAAAAAGGCATTACGCTTTCAGGTGGACAAAAGCAGCGGGTGGCTATCTCCCGGACGTTAATTCAAAAGCCACCAATCCTGATTTTGGATGATTCACTCAGCGCCGTTGATACCGAAACCGATGCCATGATTCGTCGCGCTCTGGCGCAAAACGGTCATTCCATGACAAAAATTATTATTTCGCATCGAATAACCACAATTTCTGAAGCGGATTTAATTCTGGTTCTGGAAAATGGTGAAATTGTTCAATCAGGCACACATGAGCAACTTATTCACCAGCCGGGATTGTATCAACGAATATGGTTCATTCAGAATAAATTGGAATCTGAAATTTTTGTAGAAAATGGGGTTTAGATTTTGAATTTTGTGAAACATCCTCAACCTGTCATTCTGGGTCAGCGAAGAATTTCCTATTAACTGGCGCCGATGCTTCGTTCGGCAAAAAAAATCTGAATGACAGCTTTAATACTGTTTTCCTGAAAACTAAATACCTGACTAGCGAAGCGCCTGTAGTGTAAATTTTTGGAGGCATTATGTTGCCAATTGAAGAACAAGACTATGTAAAACAATTTGATTTTCGCCTCTGGCGGCGGCTGCTGCAATTTGCGCGTCCATATTGGCCCTATCTTGTCAGACTTGGCGTGGTGATGATCACGGTTGGGGGAATCGATGCCATCATGCCTATTTTTTCGAAGATAGCAATCGACCGGTTTATCACGCCCCAGACGACCCACTATTTCGGCTGGTTCATATCGGCCTTCATTTTTACGGTTTGTCTGTTGGGTCTTTGTGTCTGGTTATTAATCAGTCTCGCCGGCCGGGTCGACATGTGGGTGTGTTATGATATTCGAAAAGCGGGTTTTAAGCGATTGCAGGAACTTTCATTATCCTATTATGATCAAACTTTGGTTGGCTGGCTCATGACGCGCCTCACCTCAGATGTTCAAAAATTAGGCGATGTGGTTTCCTGGAGTATCGTTCAAACCCTGTGGGGCGTGGCCATGATGGTGATTATGATTATCCTGATGCTGTATCTGAACTGGAAACTGGCACTCATTACTTTTAGTGTGATTCCGTTCCTGGTTTTCGTTAGTTTTTTTTTCCAGAAACGAATTTTAAAGGCACATCGGTTGGCCCGGAAAATCAATTCCCGGATAACAGGTGCCTTTAACGAAGGCATTATGGGAGCCAGAACGTCAAAAACGCTGGTTCGTGAAGCCGAAAATCTCAATGAATTTAAACTGGAAACAACCGAGATGTACCATGCTTCAGTACGTGCAGCGATTTATTCGTCGGTTTATTTACCCATCGTGCTGGTGCTGGGAAATACAGGGGCCGGACTGGCGCTCTGGTTTGGTGGTAAAGGTGTTTTTGCGCAATCTATCAGCTATGGAACGCTGGTTGCTTTTATCTCTTATGCGATTCAGTTTTTTGAACCTATTCGGCAATTGGCGGCAAAATTCGCTGAACTCCAGAGCGCCCAGGCAGCAGCCGAGCGAACTTTCTCATTATTTGAAACAGATGTTGAGATTAAAGACCGTCCGGAAATCATTCAAAAGTATGGGGAATCTTTTACAACCGACCATAAAAATTGGCCGGAACTGATTGGTAATATTAGTTTTCGAAATGTCACTTTTGCTTATCAGAAGGGTGAGAAGGTTCTTAAAAATTTCAATCTTGAAGTAAAAGCCGGTGAAAAGATTGCATTGGTAGGGGAGACGGGCTCTGGTAAAAGTACTGTCGTCAATCTCGCCTGTCGTTTTTATGAACCAACATCCGGAGAAATCTTGATAGATGGGGTCAATTATCAGAATTATCCTTTATTATGGCTGCATTCGCATTTGGGCTATGTTTTGCAGAATCCACACCTTTTCAGTGGCACGGTTCGTGATAATATTCGTTATGGTCGTTTAGATGCTACCGATGCAGAAGTAATTGAAGCAGCGAAATTAGTGAATGCTCATGATTTTATCATGAAACTCGAAAAAGGTTATGAAAGCAAGGTCGGTGAAGGCGGAAGTCGGATTTCCACCGGTCAAAAGCAATTAATTGCCTTTGCCCGGGCAATCCTGGCCAATCCCAAAATCTTTGTCCTGGATGAAGCAACATCTTCGGTTGATACGGAAACTGAACAGATCATTCAGTCCGCAATTCAAACTGTTTTGGCGGGCCGGACGAGCTTTATTATTGCCCATCGGCTTTCGACTATCCGCTCCGCCGATCGGATTCTCGTGATTCAGAAAGGTGAGATTATCGAAGACGGTAATCATCAGCAATTGATTAAGAAAAAAGGGTATTATTACCGGCTTTATACGAATCAATTTATCGATGAAAATGAAATGGAATTGCTGCAGCGCAAAACCGGCCTGGCTGCATAATTTTGTTTAAATGCTTTTTGAATAAGGCGATTCGGAGTGAATGGAGAGAACGCGGAAAAATTAATATTCGCTCCGTGTTCCTCTGTAACCTCCGTGACGCTTGTAAAATTTTACGCGACTTCCTTTCCAGCAATATCCCGATAAAAACAGGAATATTTCCCCGTATGACAGGCCGGGCCAATCTGTTTAACTTCCAAAAGGATCGTATCCTCATCACAATCAATCCGGATCGAATGAATGAACTGAAAATGGCCGGAAGTTTCACCTTTGATCCAGAGTTTTTGTCGGGACCGGGACCAGTAGCAAGCCTTTCCGTTTTGAATTGTCCAGGCCAGGCTTTCCCGATTCATATACGCCAGCATCAGTACTTCTTTGGTTTCCACATCCTGCACAATGGCCGGAACCAGGCCGCGTTCATCGAATTTTATCTGATCGATTAAATTCATTATAACCTCACGGGAATATTTTGGGTTTGCAAATATTTTTTTAATTCACGAATTGTAATTTCTTTATAATGGAAAATTGAAGCCGCCAGGGCGGCATCCGCTTTGCCTTCAATAAAAACATCCCGGATATGTTCGCGAGTACCACCTCCTCCTGACGCAATCACAGGAATATTAATCGTTTCTGAGATACGGCGTGTCAGTTCAACATCATATCCTGTCTTGCGACCATCCATATCCATGCTGGTCAATAGAATTTCGCCAGCGCCCAACTGCTCCACTTGTCGCGCCCATTCAATCGCATCAATTCCGGTCGGACGGCTTCCACCATGCGAAAAAACCTCCCAACTTCCAGCACCACGACGCCGGGCATCAATGGCCACCACAATACATTGTGAGCCAAAAGCCTCAGCGCCCTCGGCTATCAATTCAGGGCGATAGATGGCAGCCGTGTTAATCGAAACTTTGTCCGCTCCCCGAATAACAATTTCGTGAATGTCATCGACAGTTGAAATACCGCCGCCAATAGTAAATGGAATAAAAACTTTACGGGCGACCCGTTCCGCCAGATCAAAAATTGTCCGGCGATTTTCTTTGCTCGCCGTTATATCCAGAAAAACAAGCTCGTCGGCGCGTTCCAGGGTATAATAATGGCCCAATTCAACCGGATCGCCGGCATCGCGTAATTGGAGAAATTGAATTCCTTTCACCACCCGCCCGTCCTTTACATCCAGGCAGGGGATTATTCTTTTGGCTAACATGTATGACCTTTCAATTCTGTAAATTTTGGTCGAAATATACGCGCTCTACCAGTATTCATCACGAGCCGGAGGCAAAATCGCCTTTTCCGCTGTAATCAGTTAAGTTCTGGTAGCAGATATTTAAAATAAATTTTTTACCCAACGATAACTTTGTAATGCGTTTGTCGCAGCAATCGAAATTTTGCTTAATAAATTCCCGATTGCATCCCGTGTCTGTTCAGAAATTTCTACTTTCGAAATTACTTCAATCTGCAAAACAGTTTGCGTTTGGTGATTGGCTTGGTGTTCGTTCTTCATAAACTCCAGCATGGCCGAATTGGGATTAATAAGTCCCTGAAAATATTGAGACTTTTCCTGTAGAACTGCTTCCCAGATTTTTGCGGCATATCCATAGTGTGTACAATTTAAACTGGCAAAAAATGGCGCATCTGGCTGCGTAAATTGTTTTAAAGCCAGATGACTATATAATTCAATATATTTTCGCGTTTGGGGACTATTCCAGCCTTTCTCGATGCTATCAGTTAATTCCAGACATCCTTGTTGTATAATCCGATTGGCGGCGATACCGGATTCTATCAGTTTTTGGCGATATGAATTGGCATTAATGGTTGTCGGCGTCCCAAAGATAATCACATTTGAATCAGAATTTTGAATTAACGTTGCGCGAATCAAATTTACACCCGCATCAACAATACCAATCACCGGAATATCCGAAAACTGTGCAAAATGTGTTTGCGGATAAATAACCGAAAGTGTGTTACAGGCAATTAAAACCAAATCAGGATGGTACTGTTTTTGTATCGCAAATAATGCATTATCAAAATGTTGAGCCTTTTCAAATGCAGTGGCCAGGCGATTATAGCCACTATTGGCATCAAACAGTGCATTGAAAAAAATAAGCTTCGCCTTTTTGAAGTAATTGCCTGACTGAATAAGTGAAATCAATTCAGCGAAAACTGATAAGCCACCAATGCCGGAATCAGTTACAACAAAAGTGACTTCCGGTTGTTTTAATATTTGCTGGATTGTTTTCATACGGTTTATTTTAATTAAAATACAGCCTCAGTTATAATTGATTTTAAGGATTTGTTTCTATTCATTCAATGAAATCAATTTTACGCTAAATGCAAAATTTAAAATTCAGAATATAGTTAATAAATGAAACATTGTCAAGTTAAAAATAAGTATGAATCTGTGATGGCTAATCCCGATTAAATGGATAATTGGCAGACATAGCGGTTGGAGTTTATTTAACACTTGAAATTCTAAAAATGAAATGCTTTTTCTTTGGTGAATTTGTATTGAATAGGAAATTGACCCTCTCTGGATCTCCCGGTTTTTATAAAAATGAAAATGAGGCGATAACCCGGCTTACTCTCCCTCAAATTCTGTTTTAGGAATTTGGGGGAGGCAGGAGGGGGTTCTTAATAGATTTATAACCTCCTAAATTTCTATTTTAGAATTTCAGGTAACGATACGTATTATTTGTCAAAATAAAACAGGTGGATGACGCATTTACAAACGTACACTTTTTGATTAAGCAAAACCTGCCCTCACCCTCTCCCAGAGGGCTGATCTTGACCCATATCCACGGACTGGACCCGGGGAATTGAAGTTAAATGCGAAGACGGTGCAATTAAGTGCCTGATTTGTAAAAGTCACTCGTTTGAACTCATCCCCCCTGGCCCCCTTCTCTTAAGAAGGAAGGGGGAGTGCGGCTTCTCCCCCTCTCTTGAAAGAGAGGGGGCCGGGGGGTGAGTTCAAGAGGCGCCGGTCACGCACTAATTCTCCTGAATTTTTTGACTTCCCCGGCTTTAGCAACGAGATGTGGGTCAAGATCAGCTCAGGGGGAGAGGGAATAGCTACGCTTTCTTTCCTTGGGAGAGGGTTGGGGTAAGATCTTTAAGTTTGTTCTAAAAATAAATCTTCAAAGTAATTTAAAAAGCGTACGGTAGAGAAATTACACCTAACATTTTATGCGTTATTTTTGCCAATTTCTTTGTCAAATGAAAATTTCACCACTTGTTTTATTCAATTTACATTAGTATTATTAATCTACCTTCAACACGCAAGTTATTCTGAATCGAAAAAGAAGGACCGGCAAATGAAAATTATAAAAACGATTCTTTTCCTGATGGCGATTTCTCTCTGGTTCGTTACTGGTTGCAGCACATCTTCATATCATTTGGGTAGAGAAGCACTTGAAGTAAATGAGGTTGCTAAGGCTTATCAGCATCTCCAGCGCGCCTACCTCAATGATCCCAAAAATCCAGCGATAAATCGCGAACTTGGCATCGCCTGCTTTTTAAAACACCAATATGATGCCGCAATCACCCATTTTATAACAGCCCAGCAAAAATTTCCCCGTAATGGTCGATTGTTGTTTTATCTGGGAGTGAGTTACGAATTACAAAATCAGAAGGAAAAAGCCATCGCGGTATATTCACAATATATCAAAATATCACGTTTTAAACCAATTCGCCATGCCATTGAAAAGCGGCTGTTGAAATTGACCCGCGCGGCTGCTGAAGAACAGATACGACAGGCTATCATGCATGAACAAGACCTTAACACTCAATCCATTCCCGAAAATGCTATCGCTGTCATCGACTTTTCATATCTCGGTCGTGATTCGGCGCTGATTCCTTTGCGAAAAGGTTTAGCCTATTTCGTCATGACCGATCTTTCGAAAATCAATCGGCTTCAACTGGTGGAACGGATAAAAATCCAAGAAATTATAGCCGAATTAAAATTAAGCCAAAAGAATATGATGGATCGGAAAACCACCGCGCGTTTGGGACGGCTATTGGGAGCGGCACAAATTATTCAGGGTGCGTTTCTGGATGTGGCCGATAAACAAGTACGGATGGACGCATCGATAGCGCGATTGACGATTCAGGAAATGAAATTGACCGAAGCAACTTCTGGCGCGTTATCCAAGATTATGCGATTGGAAAAAGAGCTTGTGTTCAAGATTTTGAATACGATGAAAATTACGCTAACCGAACGCGAACGATCAGAAATTATGATTATCCCGACTGAGAATTTACTGGCTTTTATGGCTTTTTGCCGTGGCCTGGATTCTGAAGACAGGGGCGCCTGGCAACAGGCCTTAAATGAATATTTTCTGGCGGCGAAATATGATCCCGATTTTTCGCTGGCAAAAGAGAAAAGCCATGAATGTGAATTGAATTTAAGTAAAGCAGAAACAACAGCGGAAATTGTTCAGCTTTATGAAACATTTTATCAGGAAGCAACTCTTGCAGGAGAAGCTCGAACAGCCCGGCTACGAATCGGTAGCGGCATGATGGATGGCGGATTTTTGCCAGGCCAGGATGAGCGAAAAGCTGTCGAAGAGACGTTTGGTGAGCCTCCATTGGGCGATGTCAATGTAAATGTCACCGTTCCGCTGCCGCCAAAATAAAACGAAGAATGGTTCGCATTATATTTCTGATAACAATTTCTTGTCAAAGGAATTTTGAATATGAATAAATTAATGACAATTTTCATCATCATTTTGATCTCATTTCCGGTCATTACAAAGGCTGAAGAAATAACCGAGGTCTCTCAGTCCCGAATTCTCAGCTTTTCGACCGGCGTGGCTTATCAAAATTGGTCATTTTCCAATGCCGATGACCCATTAACACAACTCGTTTTCCCAATCGCGGTTTCTGTACCGGTGGGTGAAAAACTGGGCTTCACGCTTCGAACTTTTCAAGCGAATAATCACTATGGAAACGATGCATTAGCTGGTTTTTCTGATATTAAATTGCAAGGAAAAGCCCTTCTGTTTGCGGATCGTTTGTTTTTTTCGACTGGTTTGAATTTACCATCCGGCAAAAACAAACTCAATCAACCGGAATTTTCTGTCTCATCGATTACCGCCATGCCTTTTCTGAAGATGATGGTTCCGCATTTGGGCAGCGGCTTTGATCTGAATTTTTCACTTTCAGCAGCGGAAAAATTTTCATTTATTACGGCGGGATTGGGTGTTGGTTTTCAGCATAAAGGCGCTTTTGAACCATTTAATACAACCAATGTCCAATACGATCCGGGCGATGAGTTCTATCTTGAACTTGGCGTTGAAACCGGCCGAAAGCATAAACTCATGTTTGACGTCATTTTTACACAATTTCAGCAGGATAAATTCGCAAATTCAGAAATTTTTAAATCCGGAAATCGCTGGCGCCTGTATTTGACCTATCAGTTCGTGGATTGGGCATTCATTGATCAGAAACGACTGATTAATCTATATCTCATCTATCGTACCCGTTCAAACAATGAATATCTTACCATCGACGGCTTTGTACCCGAAGAAAATCGCATTTATGGCGATATGGGAACGATGGGATTTTTTGGCCGCTTTCCCATTTCACCCAAAGTTGCTTTAAATCTCGCGTCGCAATTTGATATTCAGAAAATTGTCCTCGAAAAATTCTATGCTGCTTTTGTCGGTGGAGGAGGAGTCGGTGCCAGTTTTCAAATAAATTCTCAATTTGCCATTAATTTAAATAGCGAACTCTATCGCGGATTGATGAAAAATGGATTTGAAGCCGTATGGTTCACCGGGTGGCGAATCATGAGTGGTCTCGGTTATTCATTTTAGACGATGATCGAAAGACATTTCTTTGCAAAAGGCTGTATTTTTTAGACAGGATTAATGGACTTAAAACGAACGATGTTTTAGATGAACAGGAAAATTGACCGATGAATAAAAAAATAAAATTTTATCTGATGTACATCGTGATTTTGGCTATTCTTCTCTGGTTTGGTTGTTCCCATTTTCCAACGAATCCGGAAGAAACAACGATAAAGCCATCTTTTCAACTGGTGGAACAACTGGAATTTCCCTTTGGACCATTGGAAAAGGTGAAATTACCACTGGGAAATACATCTGCCAATCCACAGGGGGAGATAACCAATGCCCATATTCTGGTGCTGGATGTAACCAAGTGGAATAGCTGGGAAAAATTTCTGGAAGACTGGCATGATTCTACCAAAGCAGTCGACTATTCGCCGAATCTCAATGATACCGAATTAAACTGGACGACCTTTGTTAATTGGTTTAAGGCCAGTTCCAGTGTCGTGTTTAGCGTTTATGGTGATTTTACCTTAAAAATTGATGCCGAAAAACAAATTGCCAGCGGTTCACTCCGGGTCAATAAAGGATTGAATCTATTGTTTGTGGGACTGGAACAGGGAGAACAATTATCCCATCTCGGTTTGGGACATGTCTTTGCCAGCAACAAACAACCACATGAAGTTACGATTCAAGTCTGTTCTGTTGGCCGATTACTCGATGTCCCCATTCGCCTGGAGATTTACGGTCCCAATAAGCCTGGCAATGCCCTTGTTCTTGATCGCAACAATCCGGCCCAATTTCAGGTCATCGCCTGGTTTGATAAGCAGGAAGAAGCCAACGTGACCCAATTATCCATCTATGAAATTGATCCGCCAGAAGCCGGTGTTATTCAAAGTGATGGAATTTTTATTCCGAATAAGGATTACACCGGCCAAAATGCTTTTATCATCGCGCGATATCGCTCTAAAATCGCCCGGCTGGGATTCGTTTTTAAATAGTGGAATTTTTTTAAACACCACCCTCAAACTCACCAATCCTTAATAACAACCATTTTAATATTCGTCATCTCCTCAATCGCGAATTTGACGCCTTCACGACCGAGGCCACTCGCTTTATTGCCGCCATAAGGTGCATGATCCGCACGAAATGTTGGAACATCATTGACAATAACACCGCCCACATTAATCTGACGAATAGCCTGTAAAGCATGCTTCAAATTTTGCGTAAAAATTCCAGCCTGCAAACCATACCGGGAATTATCAACACTTTGAATTGCTTCCTGAATTTCTTTAAACGGCACCAAAGAGACGACTGGTCCGAAAATTTCGTCGCACATTACCTTCATCTGTTCCTTAACATTTGTGAGCACCGTTGGCTCGATTATCGCGCCATTCCGTTTGCCACCTGTCAAAATTTTGGCACCACCGGTAACCGCCTCCTGAATCCAGCTCTCCACTCGCTCAGCTTCCGCCAGTGTAATCATCGGCCCCACATCGCAATCCTTATCCTGTGGATTGCCTACGCGTTGCTGCCGGGTTAAATCAATAAATTTTGCTACGAAAGTATCGAAAACCTTTTCGTGCACATAAATTCGTTGAACCGAAATACAAATTTGTCCTGAATTGGCAAAACTTCCCACCACACAGGGTGGCACCGCCTGATCTAAATCCGCATTTTCATCAATTACAACCGCGGAATTTGAACCTAATTCCAGGGTAATTTTTTTCAAACCGGCAACTGATTGAATTCGTCTACCCACCGGCGGGCTTCCGGTAAAAGTTGCCATGGCCACGCGTGAATCACTGACCAGCCATTCGCCCACCGTCGAGCCATAACCGGTAACAATATTCAGCGCCCCATCGGGTAAACCTGCCTGTTGCATGATTTCTCCTAATTTATAGGCAGTAAAAGGCGTATAACTCGACGGCTTCAAAACCACCGTATTGCCAGCGGCTAAAGCCGGGGCCACTTTATGGGCAACCAGATTCAACGGAAAATTGAATGGTGAAATAGCCGCAATCACGCCAATTGGTTGGCGTAAATAAAATCCCAACCGGCCTTCTGCGCCAGAGGCGGCATCCATGCTTATCGTTTCACCATGAATCTGTTTGGCTTCTTCCGCTGCGAATTTAAAGGTCTGAATAGCGCGATTTACTTCACCGTATGCATATTTCCAGGCTTTGCCGGATTCCATGACAATGGTTTGCGTTAATTCATCGCGATTCGTCAACAATAATTCAGCAGTCTTTTCCAGAATAGCACTGCGCGCATGCGCCGGCAGCGCTCGCATGGTCTCGAAACACTTTGCGGCAGCAGCAATTGCAAGATTGAGCAACTCCCGATTCGCCTTTGGAACAGTCCCTAAAATTACATGATTATACGGATTTACCACGTCCATATTCTCATCGCTTCCCATCCATTGCCCATTAATGAAAACTTTGTTGATAAAACTCATATTGTACTCCGTTTTTTATCAATAAAAATGAAAACATCTCCCTATTATAAAATTACAAAATATCCAGAGATTTTCAAGTAGAATATCATAAATTTTGTAAAGATTCAGGTTCAAGGGGCACAAATTTCAGATTCTGGATGAAGAATCGATGATTTGGAGAAATTGAAACCTGATAACATGCATGTCAATTGACCTGGAAATTGTTTCAGTTGACGAAGAGAGCTGATATTTCAAAGTATTTAACCGTGAACCATGAATACTGAACCAGCCAACCTGAGTCGCTAGGAAATCAATTTACCGAAATTTTAGTTTTTTCAAAAATAGTACTTGAAAATTAATTAAAAAAGTGTAAACTTTAATTCCTGAGTTTGTAACTATTATCTTTTATGAAAGTTATCAATGCGAATTTTAATATGAATACAAATTTTCTAATCCTAATTTAACTTATCTCAGTTACCTGTAAGGAGGAAAAAATGGAAGAAAAGAAACCACAAATCAGTCGTCGTAATTTTATCGGTACGATGGCCGTTGCCAGTTCAATATTAATCGCCTGTGCCAAGCCGAAGCGTGAATTGGTATTACCGCCACTATTGGAAACCGCGCCTGATGGTCGTGAACTCAAAGCCGGTCTTATCGGTTGTGGTGGCCGGGGTACCGGAGCTGCTATCAATTTTCTGAAAGCGGGTCCTAAATTAAAATTGGTAGCGATGGGCGATGTTTTTGCTGATCGAATAGCCGGTTCGAAAACACGAATCATTGAAGAAATGGCAAAAGTTGGAAATCGGGACGGTTTTGCAGTCGAAGATAAAAATACTTTCATCGGATTTGACAGCTATCAAAAAGTCATCGATGCAGGTGTCGATCTCGTGATCCTGGCCGAACCCCCACATTTCCGTCACATCAGTTTCGCCGCAGCGGTTGAAGCCAAAAAGCATGTTTTCATGGAAAAACCCATTGCTGTTGATCCAATGGGCATCAAATCGATTCTCGCGTCCGCAGAAAAAGCCGAAGCATTTGGACTGAGTGTCGTCACCGGAACTCAACGCCGGCATCAGAAAGAGTATATCGAAACCTACAAACGCGTGGCTGATGGTGCAATCGGCGATATTGTCGCTGCCCGCGCTTACTGGAACATGCAGCAACTCTGGTATCGCAACAAAGAAGAAGGCTGGTCCAATATGGAATGGATGATCCGCGATTGGGTTAACTGGCGCTGGCTTTCGGGCGATCATATTGTGGAACAGCATGTCCATAATCTCGATGTCATCAACTGGTTCACTGAAATGCATCCCATTAAAGCCGTTGGTATGGGCGGCCGGCAGCGACGTGTCACCGGTGATCAATACGATTTCTTCTCTATCGATTTTGAGTATGCGAACGGCATGCATATGCATAGTATGTGCCGGCAGATCAATGGCTGCGTCAGCAATGTTTCCGAATTTATCGTCGGAACCAAAGGCTCCAGCAATTGCCGCGACACCATCTTCAAACCAGATGGCACCATAGCCTGGAAATTTGAAGGCCAAGGCAAGAATCCGTACGATCAGGAACATGTCGATTTAGTTACGGCCATCCGCACCGAAAAACCCTATAACGAAGCCAAAAATACCGCCATTTCCAACCTCGTCGCCATTATGGGCCGCGAATCCGCCTATACCGGCAAAGAAACGACCTGGGAAGAAATGGAACAATCCACGATGAAACTCGGTCCCGCCGAATACGTTATGGGCGATGTACCGGTTGAAGTCGTTATCCCCGTTCCTGGAACTCTGGAACGACAGCAGTAATCAATATATTTTAAATTTATAGCATCTAAAAAGCACCCTGGGATAGATTTTCAGGGTGCTTTGATTTCAAATAAACTCCTGGAGTGCTGCGTCGGTGTCGCAGCCGCTGACGAAGTCGGCGAGTTATGGATTTGCACAAACAAAAATTGGTATTTATACAGAAAGGAGTGTAAAATCAGGCCAATTTAAAAATGCCAATTGCGTTGGCATGCATCCACATCGTGGACGCACTCCAGCAGTTTTTTCGATTAAATAAATATATTTAGTGGGAGAGAAAAGCGAATTCATCAAAATAAAATCGTCATCTTTTTGTATTCACAATTTATTATTAACAAAAGGAATTTAAAATGTACTGGAAGATTAAATCTGTTTTATTGATTTCTTTGCTCTTTTTGATGAACCTCAGCTTTGCTCAGACATCTGAGGATCTTTTTCAAGCGTATAAAAATGAACAAGCGAAGTTAAATGCGATTTATGAATCATTGCAATCAACTTCAAGCCTATCTAAAAATTTTTTCCCTGATGAAATTGATAAAATAAAGGTCAATTTATCAAATATAAAAAAAGAACTTAAAAAATCATATAAAAGCAGTGCTAATATGCATTATCATGCCACCAATGTGAGTCTTTCGTCCGATTTTGAATTACTGGATTTTTATATGTATGATTATTCAACAAGTTCTTATCGTGCGGTCGCACGCCTTCGAAATAAAAGTAATCTATATGCTGATTTTGTAAAAATATCATACAGTCTATCAAAAGATAATACACTCATTGGAGCAGATTATACTTACATTGATTATGAAACCTATGGCTACGCAGGAGTTTTACCATATCATATTACATTTTTTGAAACATTCATTGATAAAGTTGAATTTGATAGTATTGCATTTGCTGTTTCCTATTCAAATACTAAATCAAATGATATATACTGGGATCAATTAATGAAAATTGATGAAGTCAACGTTGAATACGATTATTCATATTATGACTGGTACGGAAAAGTGACGAATAACTCCAACTATTCTTTCACTTCTCCCAAAATTTTTGCCTGTATTTTCAAAGACGGCAAAATGATGGATATGAATTATACTTACCTTGATACCGACTGTCAAACACCGCGCACCATCATAATCTCTTCAGTCAATAAAAAGCCAACTGAATCGGAATACATTTATCTAAAAAATTGTATGGATCAGGATGTTTATATTTCAGGCTGGACTTTGGGCGATAAAGACAATCCGACGGCATTAAAATTTCCATCAGGAACTAAAATTGAATCAAATTCATATCTGACTATTGAATACCCATTTATTGGCTTTGAGATTGATGATATCGATGAAATTATCTATTTAAAGGATGACAAAGGAATTTTGATCGACACCTGGGATGAAAAAGAAGAAAGTTATCGAATGCATGAAAATGCAACCTGCTGTTTTGATTCTTATCTTGAATTACCAGACGACTATACTGAAATAAAGTATTACTTGAGCTATGCGCTCCATTCTCTTGAAGGTACGGAAAATATTAAGCCGAATTGCCCACAATTTACAGAGTTAGGTTACACGGGAGTAACCAGAAAGGAGATGGCTTTCGAAGCCTTTTTATTGGATCATGAAAACGAACGAAATAAAGTATTGGTTGATTGGGGTGATAATTCATCTTCGGAATGGTCACAAAATTTTTATTCGGGTACGGTTGCTCAATTAAACCATACCTATGATAAACCAGGAGTGTATTATCTAAAAGCCAAAGCGAAAGATCAGGAAGAAACCTCATCCACCTGGACAGAAAGTTTAAAAGTGGATATCCTATCTGATACAAAGTTGACCATTTTGACCGATACACTAAAAACAGCGATTTATAAAAATTACTATGAAGATACTATCAAAGTAATTGGCGGCTTACCACCTTATAATTGGGAATCAATCGGATTACTGCCAAAAGAATTAAAATTTGATCCATTAAAGGGACGAATTTTTGGCATTCCGATAAGTTCAGGCAATTATTTCCATGAATTCAGATTAAAAGATAGTGGAAATCCACCGGCACCGTTAGTCGTAAAGTACAAGCTACTTATCGTAAATCATCCACCAAAAATTTTATCTCCTGTTTTAATTCAAATTCAGGAACATCAAAAACTAGCATATACTGTTAATGGAGAAGACCCGGATGGTAATGAACTGGTTTTTGAATTCAAAAACCTGCCGTCCTGGCTAAAGCCTACGGCTACAATCGTTATTGGAACGCCGCCAGAAAGTGCACCGGATACTTCGTTTACGATCATCGCGACTGATGGAGAATTAAGTGACACTTTAACAATCAAAGTAGATGTAATTTCAGTAAATGATCCTCCTAAAATCCAGAATCTGGTTAATATCTCCTTCACAAATACCGAAGAACATATCATTAATCTGGATAACTGCGTTGTGGATCCGGATGACGAACCTGGCGCACTTGTTTGGCAAATAAAGACGGTAAATGCAAATGCCGATTTCAGCATCAAAATCGAAAATCGTACCGTTCGTTTTTCCGCCCCTGGCTGGACTGGCACAGAAAGCGTTGAATTTAAAGTCACCGACGCGGCAGGTGCTTCAGATACAAAAATTATTCAGGTTGAAGTTAAAGGACCTTCGTTTGTAGAGAATAAAGACAATCAACTCATTCCTGAAAATTACTGCCTCAAACAAAACTACCCCAATCCCTTCAATCCCCAAACGACCATCGCCTTTGGCTTGCCAGAAGCTGCTGAGGTCAGCATCGCGATTTATAATATCAATGGCCAGATCGTTGCCGAATTGGTTAGTGGCAGAAAATCCGCTGGTTTTCATCAGGTTATATGGGATGCGACCAATGCTTCAGCGGGTATTTATCTTATTAAAATGCAATCCGCAGAATTTATGTCAATCCGGAAATGTTTGCTGATCAAATAATCCAGAAAGGGAAGGGGTTGTACAAGAAGACTGTCTACGCGATGATACTAAAAATTTTGTTAATTAACAAAATTTCAAAGTCGTTAGTTATCCGTGAAAATCCTTTTGAACCGTTAAATCCGTGTTCAATACATCCCATCCAAGACATCATTTCCGCCCCTTCGTAGTCTGTTTACTTTAAATTCACCAGTACTGTCCCATTCACGGTTTTCCGCAGCGCAAAGGCATCGATGAGTTGGTTATCCAGGGACCAGGCCTCATAGCGTAATTCTTCAGGTGTCACATTGATGATCTGGTAGCACTGGGTTTCACCAGCCTCGACATGCAGAAGATGTGCAAAATGGGGATTGTGGCGATATGCTTTGGGACCGCTGACCGAGACAATATAAATCGGCGCACGGGCGCTGTCAGAGACCGTCTGTTCATTGACAATTTTATTGGTCCGGCCATACCGATGATCATGTCCCTGAAGAACGATATCCACCTGGTATTGCTGGTAGATGGGCATCAGATTTTTTCGTAATTCCGAATCATTTCGATCATTTCCGACCGAGAACAGCGGGTGATGATGGCAGACAATATTCCAGTTAGCCCGGCTTTCCTTCAGGACCTTTTCCAGCCACTGAAGCTGGGCGGGGTTATCATTACTGTTGGTATTGACAGCAATCAGCCGCATTCCCTGATAATCCATAAAAAACGCGCTTTCCTGCTCCTCTTTGTCATCCGGCCCATTTTTCGGCAGTGCAAAATGTGCCCGATAAAGTGGATCCACCAGACGCGAACCACGAATTCCCAAAAGCTTTCGGGAAGTATCATGATTCCCCGGAACGGGAACAGTCGGGATCATTCGCGGAATAAAACCGAGAGCGGCAAAGAATTCACGCCAGTTATCATCATCCTGACCGCGATTGACGAGATCGCCGGCATATAGATAAAACCGGGCCATCGGGGCACGGCTGAATGCCTGACGTATCAGCACGGACCATTTTGACAGAATATCATTTTGAACATCACCGAGATAGAGAAATTGAAACGGCAAATTTTCTTTATCCGCTGTCCGAAATGTATTCCATTCACTCCAGATTTTGCCATCACCCACGCGGTAAAGATAATATTGCGCAGGGGAAAGATTTTGAAAACGGGCCGTATGGTAATAAACCGTGGGACCCGCTTCGATTGTAATGGTCTCCGTACTGGCCGGAACGGTATTGGCATTTTTCCCGGCGATATTCAAATGCGGTGCAAGCAGGGCAATTTCTGCACAGGGATTTTCCACCATAGCATCGGTGCGCCAAACCACTGATTGTGTCGTAGCCGGATCACCTTCCCAGGTGAGGGTGATACGTTGGGGTTCAACGGCATCAGTTTGTGTGCTGCCCGTAGCGACGAAAATGAGATTTAGCAAAATTAAGAACAATAGCTTGCTTTTTCGATAATTTTTAAACATCATAATGCTCCTTTCATTTTAATTTTTCGACCAGAATAGCCTTTACATCCGGGCCAGCCTCCCCCGGGATTTTAGCGGCGCGGACTATCAATTGCTGCCTTCCGACTTTTAATTCAAGCCGGCCAATATCAAAGGCTCCCCAGACTTTTTCATATACCTCGCCGCGTGGAATGCGGTCCGGACTAAAGATCGGCTTTGGATCGTGTGCTTTCATAATATTCGCCTGAATCTGTGCTTCGCCCGCAGCGACTTCCATTTGAGCACCCAAATTTTTTTCAGAACAGGTGTAAAGCAGGGTCACTTCATATTCGCCGGGCTGAATCACGTCGATATCCCAACTGACAGCATCTTCTATGCTCTTCCAGTTGGTAATCCGGTCATTTGCCCAGCCCATACCGCCGTTAAATTTTAAATTACCATGAAGTTTGGCTTCCGGCGCCAGCAATTCCACGGGATTTTCAGCCGGATTTCCAATTTGAATGGGGAAGGGGCCGAAGCCGTCTTTCGTCACCTCAGCGAACCATTCTTCATAGGCCTGTTGCAGCTTTGTCGCTGTTTCTGGCCGATCATTGGCAATATTATATTGTTGTGAAGGGTCATTTTCCATATCAAAAAGCTCCCATTCAGTGCCATTTTCGGTGGCCAGCCGGTATTTCTGATTTCTAACCGAGCCGGGCCCGATGTTAACTTCTCCCTGGCGCGATTGATGGGTAAAAATATACCGATCCGGCCAGTTGGCGGAATGCTGCTGAATGAGAGGTGCCAGATTCAGACCATCAAGCTGCCGATTATTCGGTAATGGAATTTCACAAAATCCCAGTATCGTCGGCAGCAGATCGATGTGGGCGGCAATGGATTCAATGGGGATTCCTGGCTGGATATGTCCCGGCCAGCACATAAAGCAGGGGACCCGGATCCCGCCTTCATGAACGCTCGCTTTAACACCGCGCATGTTGGCATTATAGCGCTGACCGTTCGGACCGTTATCGGTCAGACAGATTACAATCGTGTCTTCCTGCAGACCCAATTCATCAAGTTTATTCAGAATCCGGCCCAAATTTTCGTCGGCATTTTCAACCATACCATAAACCGCGGCATCTTTATCATTTAAGCCCCGCTGTTTGTACTTGTCAAAATATTTATCCGGTACCTGAAACGGGCCATGCGGGGCATTATAGGGGACATAACAGAAAAATGGCTGATGCTGGTTCCGGCCAATAAATTCAATGGCGGCATCGGTGAGTACATTGGTAATGAAGCCGGTGGTTTTTACTTTCCGGCCGTTTTTTTCCAGCCCGGTATCAAAATAATTATTCCAGTGGCCGGCACAAAAGCTAAAAAATTCATTAAATTTTTTGGTATTGGGATGATGCGGGTGATGACTACCATTAGGCCATTTTCCAAAACAGCCAGTGGTATAGCCGGCTTGCTTCAATATTTCTGCAATCGTGGTTTCATCGGCGCGTATGTTTTCCAGTCCGTGAGTGACCCAGACCGTACCGGTACGGAGATGATATCGGCCGGTTAACAGACTGGCTCTGGTTGGCGCACAAACAGGACTGACGTAAAAGAGATTGAATCGGGTGCCTTCAACTGCCAGTTGGTCCTGCACCGGCGTATCGATTAACTCATTTCCATGTGATCGAACATCACCATAGCCCTGATCGTCGGTCATGACCAATACGACATTGGGTTGGCGTTTTGGTTTTGAAGAGCAGTTCATTATCTGGCCGGATAAGGCCGAGAGGGCCAGTAAGCTGCTTAATGGCTTTAAAAAATTTCTTCGGTCTGCCATCAGCTATCTCGTTCGTATATTTTTAATTTGTAAATGGTTTTATTTTCAGGATTAGCGGATTTCCACGACCTGAAAATCTTCAAACAGGCCGTAATTATCCAGATCGTATTGTTCGCCAGCCGGTTGCACTTCGGGTGCGTATTTGAAGCTCCACGGTGTCACAATACCGCGATTTCGGACATTGTGGTGCGGTCCCAGCAGATTTTTTAATGATCCATACACCAGCAGCTCAATTGTGTTCTCACCAGACTTCAAATGCTCGGTAATATCCAGTTGATATGGTTGCCAGCCAATAATGCCGGCGGGTTGATTATTGACCCGGACTTCCATGACAGTTCCTGCCCAGATACCGGCTTTTACCAGATAATGAGCCGTTGCATCCGGCGTGAGTTCATATTTTTTCTGATAGTTGAGGCTATAGGGGTAGTACGGCATCCCCTGCTGTTTCCACGAACCAGTTGCTGGTTGTGTCGCCGGGACAATTTTCCAGCCTTTGGCCTGACTTTTTAAATTAAAATTGCCGGTAATAAAAATCGGCTCCAGTTCGGCATAAATTGACATGGGTTTGGTGATCAGGGTTATGGAATTCATCCCCGGCTGAACCAGTTGTCCAATATCAAAAACTCCAAAAGATTTATCAAGCCACCATTTACCTTTCACCGGGTCTAATTTTTGGCCATTGACAATAACTTGCCAGAGACGCGGTTGCTCAATAACCGCTCGCAAGCTTGCCAGATCAACACCTGCCTCGAGTTCAAAAGAATAGATGACTTCAAAGCCAGTATCCGGGCTAAAATTATCTTTATCCACCAGTTCTGTTTTAAACTGGGAGGAAGAAACCCAGGGATTATCCGGAAAGCCATGGTGCTGCCAGATTTTATTCCCAGCCGCATAAAAATAGAGACCTCTTTCCACGGTATCGCCCAGTTTTAAATCAACATAATCAAGAACAAGCGCATTGGGCGCCTCGCGATTAATTTTCAGCTCATTGGCCGTCTCAATGCGTCGTTCGCTGGTTCCTCGGAATTTGACTTTTCCAACAACCGGTGCCTGACTTTTATGGATGAAGAACAGGAGGCTGCCAGCCGGGGGCACGTTAAAGTTTAACTTTAACAAATTACCTGCTTTCTCGACCGGATAATCATAAATTTTACCATCCAGCGCATCCAGTTCAGCAACTTGTGCCCCTGCGATTTTCAGCGTACCTTTTGAAGACTCTTTCAAACTGAAATTCGTCAGGAAGAGGATTTGTCCATCAGCGAATTGACGGCGTTGATGGAAGAGTTCACCACCGATGTGGCTGGCAGCGGGTACTTCAAAATTGGCTTCCTGAAGCAATTGAAGTGATTCAGTACTTTGTACATCATCGACTCTTATCCACTGATCCTTAAACCGTGAGACGAGCGATTTAAAAACTTCGACCGCATCGCCATCGATATAAGTGGGCGCTTCCACATAAGAGAGTATCTTTCCGCCGTTTTCCAGATATTTTTCCAGTAATTGAACCGTTCCCAGGTCCAGGTTTTCCAATCCTGGCGGAAAAACAACTAAATCATAAGCGCATTTACCGACAATAAATTTATTTTCTTCAATTTTTCCGTGATTTTTGATGATATTCTCACAGCCCAAATCATATTCAATTGGTTGTTGTTCCAGAATTTTTAAAAAATCATGAAATTGGTGATGAATACTATCCAGTTGCACCTGACTTTTGACCGTAGAAAAATACATCCAGGCCGTTGTGGTCGGTTCAAATATCAAAATGTGATTTTTTTGCTCCCCTGCGGCCAGAACCATCGAAAGCCGTCCATAATAATCGGCCAGTGGTTTGTAAAAATTCCACCACGGTGTATGATATGAGAAAGATTGTGGAAAATCGTGTTTGCGATCACCCTTCAGCGTCATATATGAAAGATGTTGATTCATAAAATTGACGCCGAGGACATATTCCCAGTCACCAAGACGTTTCATATCCTCTAGGCGCAACTCCCAACCAGCCGCGCCATAGGTTTCGCTCAGGGTTCGCTGACGCCCCATCTGATTTGCGACACTGCGGAGTTCTTTTACTGCGCGAATATTACCAAATTGATCGGGACGTCCTTCAATTGAGTTGAAAAGCATATCAATTCCTGGCATTTGATGCCAGGCGTACATGGCCATATTATCACTGCCATCTTCCGGACTTGGCCAGCCATGTTCCCAATAATGCCCCGTCCAATCCAGATTATGCTTTTCGGTGTATTCGTACCAGGGTTTGGACCAGCGATCGATAAACAATTCAAGCAAGAGCGCATAATAATTGTGACGAATTCGCTGCCAATCATCAACTTCTTCAACTAATGCGGGAAGAAGCGGTTTCAGATCGTAGCCCCAGCGTTCTTTAAATTTTTCAAACAGATCCGGTGTCCAGCGAATACAATTACGCCCCTGCGGTTGGCGAATATTCGGTTCATCGGTAAAAACCCCAGGCACTGTTTTTCCAAACTCGGTACCAATGGATTTTTCATAACCCTTCATGGTGATTTCGATGAATTTTTCAGTAACACCGGGATAGAGCAGATCGACATACGAATAACCGCCGTACCATTTGGATTTTCCATATTGTATCAATTCAAAGAGATAATATTCGGCATCGGAAGTCCCGGCGGGAATTTCGGTTCTGGCGACTTCAATAAATTGAGAATCCAGCTTTTTAAAGATGAACAGGATATTCTTGGTTGAATCTTGCAGGACATTCAAATCTTTATGAAGCACCAGTCCCTGCCCTTTATTGTAAGATTCGGGCATTTCGGCTGGCACAAGTCCGCCGGCAAAACCACTGGGAAAGGAATTTTCATCATAAATCCAGGCTTTCAGGTTCAGCGATTTGGCTTTATCGACCGTATATTTCACCAAATCAAACCATTCATCAGAAAGATATTCGGTTATCAGGCCATATCGGGGATGAATGAAGACGCCACCAAAACCTTTGGCTTGATAGTCTTCGAGATAAAAATCAATTTCCTCTTTTGAGACCTTGTCATGCCAGACCATAAAGGGGACGGTTCGGTAATCGGCTGGTGGGTTCTGAAAGTTGTTTTGAATATCTGAAAATGAATTAATTTCAACAGATTTTGTTTTAATCTTTGATTGACACATCAGGAAAAACAGACCTGATAATAAAATGATGAGGTAAAACCAGATTGTTGAGCGCATTCTTACACCTTTCATTTTCTTTAAAAATTAATTGAATTGCCATTAGCTTTACGGCCATACTGACTATCAAATTTTAATTAAATTTCCCCTGTTTGTCAAGCTATTTCTTAATAATACTTTGCTGAAGAAGAGGTAACTTTCACCATCGAATAAATCTCATAAATTCAATGATTCTACGTGTTTTAAATGGTCATCCACCGCCTAATTCCTCCTTTCATGTAACAAAATTGTGAAATTTTTTACAAAATTTTGAAAATTCTACTTGACTCTTTTCTTTCTTTTTCTTAACTTATAAAAAAGTTTGATTCATCAAACATTTGGGGTGTCATGAAAACACAATTTGATACCACGACTCAGGAATATATTGAGATCATTCATGAACTGCAGAAGAATTACCATGTCGCGCGCGTGAAAGACATTGCCGAAAAACGCGGGGTGACCCGTTCCAGTGTCTCCACAGCGCTGAACCTCTTAAAAAAGAAAAAACTTATCGTTCATGAAAATTATGGACAGGTTCAGTTGACGCAGGAAGGGCAGCGATTGGGACAGGAACTGGAAAAATGCCATAATACTATCAAACATTTCCTGATTCAGATCCTGGGCGTTAATGCAAATCAGGCTGAACTGGATGCCTGTAAAATGGAGCATTATATGAGCGCGCTCACAGTTAAAAAATTGCTTAAATTTGTTCGACTGGTGGAAGAATGTCCCTTTGGAAGTCCCCGCTGCATTGATTCTTTCCAGGAGGATGTATAAAAAAAACAGCAAGTTTTATTAACGAAAACGGGCATATTCCGAAACAAGTAAATGTGCTATATTTTTTCAAATTGAAATTTCGGCAGGTCAAACTTTAGTAGCAGATTAGACTGATATTTTATTTTACCTGAAGCGCGAAAATAAGGTTTCTTACGAGGTTTTAGTTGGGATATTGACCCCCTCTGTATATCTCCATTTTCAAAAAGCGAAAATGGTGGAGGCCAGAGGCGGTTATTCATTGATTCAGAACATCATAAATATTTATCTTATGATTTTAGGCTTTAATAAATTTCATACATTATACTGATTAAATTGATTTTTATTTAAGTTTTAAGCATGATATATGGTCATGAATTATATACTTTAAATATTTATAAAGAACGAGAAAAATTATGTACAGGGGTTTGAATTCACAGCTTATGCTATCGGATTTAAAGGAAAATCAACGGTTTCGAATTATTCGAGTTCAAGCGAATGGAGAAATACGGCGCCGTTTAGTGGATATGGGATTTATTTCGGGAACAGAAGGGGTGTTATTGAGAATGGCCTTGTTTCGTGATCCAATTGAAATTTTTTTGAAACGTACGCGAATTTCGATTCGCCGGGTTGAGGCCGAACAAATTATTGTGGAGCCTATTTTATAATGGCATTTCAAGCTGAAAAAAGAAGAGCGCGATGGCGGGGAAGCCGAAGAACGAAACCGGATATACGAATTGCCCTGGCAGGTAATCCCAATGCTGGTAAGACGAGCATCTTTAATGCCTTAACCGGTCAGACCCAACACGTGGGGAACTATCCCGGCGTCACTGTCGAGAAAAAAATAGCACGCGTTGAATTCAATGAAAAAATCATTGAAATAGTCGATTTGCCTGGAACGTACAGTCTTTCGGCCTATTCGCTGGAGGAGATTGTAACGCGGGATTTTGTGCTTCGTGATAAGCCGGATGTAATAATTGACGTGCTTGATTCGACAAATCTAGAGCGTAATCTTTACCTCTGTTTACAGTTTCAGGAGTTGGGCGTACCGATTGTAGCGGCACTTAATATGAGCGATGAGGCTGAACGCCTGGGAATACAGATTGATACGGATTTGCTGAGTCAGATTTTGGGGATCCCATTTATTAAAACCGTGGGGACAAGAGGCGCTGGCGTCTGGAAATTATTAGAAGTTGCGATTAAAACTGCCGAAGGATATGTTCATTCGACGGAAAGACATTTAAATTATGGTGATGAACTGGAAGCGCAACATAATGAATTGATTTCTTATCTAAAGACTGATACTGTTTTCTCTCAAAAGTATAATTCCCACTGGATGGCAATCAAACTGCTGGAAAATGATCTGGATGCTAACAAAAAGGTACAGCATGAACATATCGAGTATGAAAAGGTTTTATTCGCGGCCTCGAATGCCCGGGACTGGATTCAGAAACATTTTAATGAAGAAAGTGAAGTGGTTGTTGCCGAACAGCGTTATGCTTATATACATGGTGCCTGCCGGGAAGCGGTAAAAATCGATGGTCATTTACAACGAATCGATTATACCGAGCTGATTGATAAAATTATTTTGCACCGGTACTGGGGACTGGCGCTTTTTTTTGGAATAATGTATTTAATATATCAATTAACATTTACATTCGGAAATCCATTATCCGATAGAATCGATCATCTGGTAGCGCTTTTACAAAATTTAATCGTGAACAATATTTCTCATGGAATTCTTCGTGATTTTGTAGTTGAGGGAATTATTGGTGGGGTAGGCGGCGTATTGGTTTTTTATCCTATTGTTTTATTGCTGTTTATGGGGTTATCGTTTCTGGAAGATACGGGATATATGGCGCGTGCGGCTTTTGTAATGGACAAATTTATGCACCTGTTTGGTCTCCATGGCCGGAGTTTTATCCCTTTTATGGTTTCCACGGGGTGTGCTGTTCCCGGTGTCATGAGTGCCCGGACGCTCATTAATCCCAAAGATCGTATTTTAACGATTTTGGTTTCACCGCTGATGATGTGTGGGGCAAAAGTGCCGGTTATTGCGATGTTAGCCGCCGCCTTTTTTCCGAAAAATCCGGGACTGGTATTCTGGAGCATCTGGCTATTAGGCTGGGTCTTGGCACTGACATTAGCGCGAATTTTTCGAAAAGCGTTTTATAATGATGAAACTTCACCGTTTGTAATGGAATTGCCCCCCTATCGTATGCCGACGCTTCGTGGTATCTGGTCGCATGTCTGGGAGAAAAGCGTGTCATATCTCAAAAAGGCGGGCACGTTCATTTTGGCAGCATCGGTGATTATTTGGTTTATGCTCTATTTTCCACAAACCAAATCAAAAAATTCCACGGACGCTGCAAATTCGGTATCCGTACCATTGGAACAGTTATCCGATTCAATACATCAGAAGGCCGTAGATTTGGAAGCATCCCGACTCCCGACAACGAATGTTGAAAAAAATATTAATCCAGATGCAGAACAGTTAATAAACAGCTATGGTGGTCGGTTCGCAAAA
This sequence comes from Caldithrix sp., assembly GCA_020722815.1. Classification (GTDB taxonomy): domain Bacteria; phylum Zhuqueibacterota; class Zhuqueibacteria; order Thermofontimicrobiales; family Sulfurfontimicrobiaceae; genus DYKB01. The sequence continues at coordinate 82,247 of DYKB01000012.1, forward strand.
TTTATTTCACCCCTTTTCAAACCATGCGGTTTTGATTGGCGGCTGGTCGTAACGCTTTTCTCTGGTTTTGCCGCAAAAGAATTAATTGTTTCCTCGATGGGGATAATTTATGGCCTTAAGGATGAAGTCCTGGATGGCGATGAAATCGTTATCATGAAAAGTCCATTGAAAGAACGCCTACGAACTGATCCGCTTTATCATAAACTCAACATGCTGGCCTTTATGATTTTCGTGTTAATTTATCTCCCCTGTATTGGAACGATCGCTGTTGTCAAAAAAGAGCTTGGCAAGTGGAAATATCCTTTATTTTTGGCGGGTTACACCATTGTAGTTGCCTGGATTTTGGCGACTGGTGTGTATCAATTGGGTAAATTTTTCATTTAGAGATTGTTATGTGGTGGGAATATTTAATAATTTTTGTTTGTCTGATTTTTTCCATCTATCTTATTGTACGTTATTTTTATAAAAATTTATCGCGGAATAAGTGTGACAATGGATGCGATTCCTGCACACAAAGATGTGATCTGAAGAAACTGGACAATAATCCTCCATATTGGGATGGTCGTAAAGTTATTCACGGCCAGAATAAATCGTAGCGCCCGATATTCGACTTAGCGAGGATGAATTTGAATGATATTTAAAACTGAAAGGTTATTTTTCATTTGTTTTACGACAGACAGTGCCTGTTTTAATAATTTTTATGCACTGAACAACAGCCTGAGACCAGGCGATCTTTTCAATTACAAAGTGAATAAAATTCTGCAAATCAACGACTTTGTTTTCATTCTGTAACAAAAATCTAAAACAAAACGCATTTTGATAAAATAATGACTTAATTTATGAAGGATACTATCTGTGAAAATTAAATTTCTCATTCTGGCATTTTTTCTATTCAGTCAAATTGGCTGGATTTCAGCACAAACCGGCGCAATTACTGGAAAAATCAGAGCGACAGATACCGAAGAGACGCTGAGCGGTGCCAATATTAATCTTGTTGGAACGACTTTCGGAACAATATCGAATCAAAAAGGCGAATTCGTCATTAAAAAGGCTCCTGTTGGCAATCAGAAGCTAAAGATTCGTTATATTGGTTATCAGGAAAAGACACTGGATGTAACGATTACTGGAAATGAAACAATTCGCCTGACAATAAAGCTGACACCGGCAATTATCCAGACCCAGGGTGTAGTGGTCACCAGTTCCCGGTATGAAAAAGAATTAACCGATGTTTCAATGCCGGTGACAATCGTGACGGGTAAGCAAATAAGCAATATTGCTCCTGTTACGCTGGTGGATGCCATCAAGTCAGAACCGGGCTTGGCGCTCGGCCGTGATGGTGTCTGGGGCACGCGGCTCGTGGTGCGTGGATTAAGTCGAAATAATTTAGTTACTTTAATCGATGGCAATCGACTGGAAACGGCAACTGATCTGGCAGCCGATCTGGCCATGGTGGATGTCAATGATATTGAACGCATTGAAGTCATTCGCGGCGCGGGCTCAGCCCTTTATGGAACAGGTGCAATCGGTGGCGTCATTAATGTTGTCACCCGAAATAGCTATTATTCAGACCAATTTCATGCGAACGGCGGTTTAACCGGCGGTTTTAGCAGCGTTAATTCCATGGGGAGTGGTCATGCTCATCTGGACATGGGAAATTCAAGATGGTTTTTCTATCTCAGTCGTATGTATCGGAATGCCCAGAATATACAAACTCCTGCCGGAAAATTGGCGAATAGTCAATTTACCGATCAAAACATTTCTGCCAAAGCTGGTTTTAAATTGTTTAAAAATTCGGAATTTAAACTGGCGTATCATAATTTCCAGGCAGAAGATGTCGGGATTCCAGGTGGAGGAACGCTATTTCCTGCCGGGGCTTTGGTGCGATATCCAGTGGAAAAACGTGAAAATTTAAGTGTCGAATTGGTCAGTCGGAATTGGACGTCCTGGTTACGGCAAACTTCTGTTAAATACTTTATGCAGGATGTTACCCGCGAGGTTGAACATATTCCCTTCACAGTTAAATTGATGCCGGGACAACCTCCCAAACGCGTGAGTGTCGAGAAAGTAACGCCTGGTGCGATCCATCTCGTGGATGGCGTCCAGTTTCAGAGCGATTGGCTGCCGACAAAAAATCAATATGTCATCGCTGGGATAGATTACTGGCAGCGTCAATACGAGGGGCATCGATCTAAATTTCAAAAAATCGAGGTTTTGAACGCGGTTGATAATTCGGTAATGAAAACAATCCTGAAAGAAATTGGTGAACTTCCATTGCCAGACTCAAAATATGCCAGTTTCGGCGTTTTTGGCCAGGATGAAGTTCGAATCTGGCAGGAAAAGCTTGTTTTGACTGTCGGCGGTCGTTATGACTGGATTCATATTCAAAATGATGACGCATTGAATCCTGCCTTTGAGATAACTGACGGTATTCGAAATGATTCTCCAACAGGTCAGACCGTGCTATGGACGGCGGGTGAATCAAAAAATAAATCCTGGAGTGCCAATTTTAACATGCTTTATCATCTTCACCCGGCATTGAAGTTCAAATTGACCACCGCCAGATCATTTCGATCGCCTGTCCTGGAAGAACGTTATCAATTTATTGATCTGGGAAATCTGGTGAAAATTGGCGATCCGAATCTCGAACCTGAAAAAGGTGTTTTTGGCGATCTGGGATTTGAATTAAGCTTAAATAAATTTGCCTTCAGTGGTAATGTTTTTGGGAATGAGATTAAAGATATGGTGGTCGACCTGCCTTCAACCTATCAGAACCGATCAGCACTGAAAAAAGTGAATGTCGGACAGGCACGTCTTACTGGTTTTGATGGACGAATTGACTGGGGAGTATTGCCGGCACTTGCTTTATATGGGACGCTGGGTTATGTCAAAGGGGAAGATGTCAAAAATAACACACCCCTCCCGCTAATTCCACCGCTCAATGGTCGGCTTGGATTTCGTTGGAAAAGTCCAATGTATTTTAATCTTGATTTTGCAGCCAATATGTATGCCACGCAAGATCGAATCGTTGCTGATGAGTTAAGAACCCCGGGCTATACAACTATGGACATTTTTCTGAATACAAACCAGCTTACCACCCGATTTATGGTAACCCGTCTGGTATTGGGTGTTGAAAATGTCACTGATCGGCTTTATCGAAATCATCTGGCAACGAATCGGGGATTAATTGTGGCAGAACCCGGACGAAATTTTGTTGTTCAGTGGCTGATGGAATTTTAGGAAAGAATGCGTTCTTAAAGCTGCAATAATGACACGGCAGAACCAAGAAAATCATCTAAAAGTTATTTATCTTAAGCGCCAATAAAAAAAGCCCGTGAACGATTCCTTCATTTACGGGCTTTCTTCCTGTACGCTAGGGAAAACTCCCGCTCCCTTTATTTACACATAAATTTTTTCCTTCTTATTTTTCAAATATGCCTGATAATCTGGTTCCTCCTCGTCGGTTGATGAAACGATTATTGGTTTTGATTGATTATCTTCCTGACGTTCTTTTGATTCATTCACTTTCTTAACGATGACAAAACTGATTAATCCCAGTAAAATCAATCCTGAAAACACGCCAATCAAAATGAATTTCAAATTTGAAGTTGTTTTTTCAATCTTATCCGTGGATTCTGAAGCGTTTATTGCTAATAATGAGTCCGTTTTCACGACATCCTGTTGAGCTATTTCAGATTTAATGGTATCCGTAACGACAATCTGATTCTCGCCATTCCGGGCATTCGCCAGCATTATTTCCTGGGCTTTAATTAATTGATTGACGTGTGAAAAACTTCGGGCGCGATGTAACGCTTCAATAACTTCCCGACTGGGAACAAAGACCACCTCACCTGGAAAAACGAGATCTGAATTTGGTGCCCGATTAATCAAGGCTAATTCCTGCCAATATTTTGCAGTACCATAATATTTAAGCGAAATCTTGCTGAGATAATCACCGGGTTCAATAGAATATGTTGTCGGTTCATCCAGAATTTGTCGTTGACACCAACCGATAGCATCTGGTAACAGCATATAGCTCACTGAAAATAAAATGATGAGACTGAGTAAATACTTTTTCATATCTAACTCCTTTATTATTAAATAAGCTGAACGGCTCCAATTTATTTTTGTTTTCACGCTTTCTGCCGATACCCAATGCAAGTGAAGTGCCAAACTTTTTACAAAAATTTTAAATAAGATTTAACATTATTAAAATTATAAGGTTAAATGGTTAAACTGATTTAATAATGCTTTAAAATTTTTGATAACAACTATGTAATTTCGAAATTGTAATTGGAGGAATTTGATTTCTATTATATATTTAACTGACAAAAAATTAATGAGTTATGCCTGTTTAGAGAGGGTGTAAAATTTACATAGTTATTCAACCCGAAAAGTTCGTGGCCACGAAGACACAAAAAGAATTTAGTCATTCGTTTCTAGGTTTTGAATAGATAAACCAGAACCATCGGGTGAGATGTTTCGTGGGATTGAAGGCGTTGATTATTGTACTGCGAAGTATTAAAGAGGCTTTTTAAATTGTTCCAGATTTTTTATCAAAATCAATCGATTCCCATTTAATGGATCAGATTTATATTGAACCTGGTCCATGGACCGCTGGATGATAAACAGTCCAAAACCACCGGTTTTTCGATCCTGGACCGCTTTGTTCACATCATACTTTTTGGAATCGTCAAAGTTAAAACTTTCGCCCCAGTCCTGAATGATTATGATAAATCGTTGCAGATCAACTTGTACGGTCACCACAATCCATTCATCTGGATCCGAATGATAGGCGTGTTCAATGACATTCAGCGACGCTTCATAGACCGTCACTTTGATTTTGCCCAATTCTTTTTCCGGAATTCCCGCCTGACCGGCCAGATTAATCACAAAATCACATATTTTGTAAAGGGATTCAATCTGGCTTTTTACCCGAATGCGAAATGCTCTGGGTTTCCTGGAATCGGTTTCTTTCTTTATTTTGATATTATTTGTCTCGATTACCGTATTTAATTTTTCTGAAGATTTTTCAGCAATATTTTTATCCGCTTGCGGATTAATGCCGTCCTTCTCGTTGGTGTGTCTATTTTCGGTGTTTGATGATGCTGGTCGTATTTTTTCCCCTGTTTTATGCAAAACATCAGGTTCAACCGTTAACTTTTCGGTCTGATGGAGAATAGATTGTGCGGGAATAATGACTTCTGCTTCCGGTCGCGTGTTGGTTGTAACGGATGAATCACTTTTAACTGCTTCCGGCGTATTTTCAGACTTTTTATCATGAATAGATTTTTCCTGGATTGCCTTCAGATCTGAAAAATTGATATCCGATGGCTGTTGTTCAATCTGTCTTCGTAATTCAGCAATTATTTTCTGAACCTCTTCGCGGGACATTGGTTGTTCTGTATGAACGGGCTTATCCGAATGGGGAGTATCGATTGAAATTTTATTTTGTCCTGTCGGATGACGTTCGGTTGGCAATTTTTCACCGGCCGCGACTTCTGAAATTATTTCTTTAACAGGCAGTTGAGGTTCTTTTAATCTAAAAATATTCTGTTCAACCGTCAATTTTTCTGTTTTTTCAGGGCGGGATTCTTCAGATGGTGGTGTTGAGACGATATTTTCTTGCGGTACAGATTCCTTTTTTTCGGTTTCAGCCTCTTTTGGAGGTTCTCTGTCTTCGACTTTAGCTGAAATATCCTCTTCATCCGGGACATCTATATCAAAAAAAGGAACTTTTTCTTCTTTGGGCGTTAAAATTTCTCCCGCTCGCATGGGAATTTCCGATTCGGGCAGCTTTTTTGATTTAGGTGTCAAAATTTCCAATTCCTGAATGGCTTCTTCGTCTGATTCCTCGGTAGCTAAATAATTTAGCGGGCTAAAAGTGACAAAATTATTTATAGCAGAATGCGGCAGGCGAATTAAAATTACATTGCCACCAACTCGTCGGGTTTGGGCGGTAATCTCGATCAGAAAAGCAATCAAGCTTGGTGATGGAAATTTTATTCGTTCCATATCAAAAATGACTTTATATATCCCGATTTTGAAGCAATTATCCAATAATTGCACCAAAAATGGCATGGCTTCGGTTACCTCGACCCCCTTGTCAATGCTAATTTTAATTATATCATTGTGTTGGCCGATTCTTTGGATATTCACGACATGATCACTCATGAATAGCTACTCAACTCTTCTCTATATATTATCTTTAAAACCAATCATTTACAGATAACAACACATCATAGATCGCAATGTCTCAAAAATTTCTTATCCTTCACCATAAATAACTATCCCCGGTTTAATCGACCCAATTTTTGACTAGAGCTTTCGCAAACCTGACAGATAAAAATCTGCAAAATCTGTGAAAGCGATGGTTTCACGTGAACTGTTTTTTTAAACAGAACGAATTTCCCCCTGCGTACTGACAAATATACCGGCTTTCCCGGCCAGTGGACATTTCGTTACACAAATTCCGCAACCCACACATTTATCTTCCCGAACGTATGGAAATTTAACGAGTACCTTCTCGCCGGTTGGTTTGATAACTTCTCTTTCTTCGAATTTAATCGCTTTATCTGAAACTGGACAATGCTCTTCACAGACCAGACAATTCTCAAAACGATACCAGGGAATACAACGATTCTTATCAAACGATGCCGTGCCCATTTTCATCTGCTGTTTTTCAGCCACTGATAATTTCCGAATCGCACCAGTGGGGCAGACCTGACCACAGAGATTACAATTATATTCGCAATACCCGGTTCTGGGTACCGAAATCGGTGTCCAGATGCCTTCGAGACCACTTTCCAGGCCAGCCGGCTGTAGACAACCACCGGTGGTTGAACAAATTCGGGTACATTCATGACACCGGAGACAGCGATCCAGAAATTCAGCTTCTTCCAATGCCCCCGGTGGTCGTATCGCCTCCCCATTTTGATTCCGGCTCAAAAATCCTGTTTTCAGTAGCCCAACGGTTACAATGCCAGATGCAACCGATTGAACAAACTGCCGTTTTGTCAAATCGACTTTAGACGAGGAAAATCCCCATTTAAATTTATAATGAATGCTATGCGATGGACAGGTGGCCACACAGTTCATACATTCAATACATTCGACGGGATTGTTGGATGTAAAATCATCCTCAATTGCATTCATCTTACATTCCCGTTGACATTTACCACATTGGGTACAGGAAGCGTCTACCGTGCGTTGGAAAAGGCGATATTTTGAAAATATCCCCAGTAAAGCCCCCAGCGGACATAAATTTCGACACCAAAATCTGGGCGTTATTACGCCCAGTGATAAAATGCCGATGAATATTAAAAAATAAAGCACACTATTTCGAAAAAAATGCGGTACAACTGGCAAAAATTGACCTTGTAAAATATCATAAAGTTCGTAAACCGGTTCTTCCAGCCATTCGATTTTCATCGCGACTTGTAAGATACCATCGGTTAAAAACGTGAAAATTGGAAAAATCGTTGTGGTGAAAGTCCGTGTCAATAAAACAATCGGATCGAAATAGCCGACTAATTCTGTCGAAAATAGGGCTGAAATTAAAATTATCAGTAAAATGATAAATTTTAGTTTTCGATAGCGAAATGAGTTTTGATTTTTTTGTTTTTTTCGTCTCAGGTATCGATCACTACCATCAATAATTGTCCCGAATGGACAAATCCATCCACAGAAGAAACGTCCCCAAAAAATGGTGATGAATAGCAAAATCAATGCCGGAATGAATGTGGCGATAATCTGGCGTGCAGAAAGCATTGTTGTTATGGCAGCCAGCGGACTGAACCGCAAAAATAAATCTGGCGGCAGGAAAGATTCGAAAGGATAGGTTGCCTGAAAAAAAAGAAAAATAAATAACAATAAAAAAAAGATTTGAGATATTCTTCTGATTAAACGCATATCTGGGCTTTCTTTTTTATGACGTGAATTTTTAAGGGCATTTTAGTGAGTTTAAAAAGGGTAAGTCCGCATCGCTAAATAGAGTCTTTCCGAAAACACCAGGTTTTCTCATTGCAAGGCATTTTTTTTCCCGAAGCAATCTCCTCTTAAACAAGCAGAGAGCTTCATCGCAAAACATGTCCTTAGCTCTTGTCGAAGGAAACGCTCCTCGCGATGACAACATTGAATGAATTTTCGGATTAACACTAAATAAGAACTTCTTTAATTTTTAATTTACTTAAATCGATTTCACCCAGTCCACGTCGGTTGGCACTTCTCAAAAAATCAAGTTCGATTGGTTTTAAGCCAAATAATGTGGCACCAAAAGCATCCACTGCGATTGTATTTGTACCAGCAATGATAGTGTTCATGGTTTTCACATCATCCAGACTTCCGCCTTGGGGCCCATTTCGGGTGAGAATCCGAACGGCATCCAGGATGGTCAATTGAGGCTTAATGATGGTGTTGATATCCGTAATTTTTTCGGGAAAGCCATTATGAAGTTGTCCCCGATTGCCACCGATAACGCCCATCAAATTTTTCATTGCCAAAGTTGCCTTACATAATGAGTGATGTTTCGCAATCGGCACATTGATAAAAACATCGGCCTCAAGTATATCTTTATAAAATTCCCAGGATTTAATCGCCTGTCCTTGAGGAATTGGAAGGGTTTTAAATCGATTTTCGAGAACATGACGCACTTTAGCACCCGCTTTTTCGGCGGCTACTTCAATCCCGCTGTTTTTATACGCACGCTGTGCAACGGTTGCACTGCGATCAAAGACGGTCACTTTGGACGCCCCGGCCTCCTGACACATTTTAATAATTTCAACAACCACTTCTGGATTTGTATTGGCAGCCTGTTCTGGCCGGCGATCCCAGCCAATATTCGGCTTGACGATAACCGATTGTCCTTTTTTGACAAATTTTGACATTCCGCCCAACATTTCGACCACTTTTCGAACCATCTGTGCCGGTGTACCGTTTTTGACGACTGCCAAATCGAGCAATGAATTATCAGGATGAGCAATAGTATTGGCAGGTGACAGGAAAAGTGGCAGATTGGCCAGACTATAAGCACCCAGGCTTACTGTCCTTAAAAAGTTTCGTCGTGTGATATGATTCATGTTATTTTTCCTTTTTTAATGTTGTTATATAAACGTTAGCTTAATTTAACTTACAAATATTTATTAAAAGTTTCAAGTCAATTTTCTATAATTTAAAAGTATCCGCTCAATTTCTATGGGAAATACTACGTCGGTCATTGCGAAGAGCGTTTTTGGGGACGAAGGAATCTCAATCATTATACAAGGGGATTGCTTCGGCAAAAAACACCTCGCAATGACAGCGCTTTTCACCCTCAATTATTGACGGGATACCTTTAAAAGTTACTTTCGGTGTTTGAGAATATGAAAAACTTACAAAAAATTAAAAAAAGGATTGAATTTTAACTTTGGAATTCGTATTGATAGCTCTTATAACTGATATTTAAACTACTATTATTTATATTAAAACCAGGTATTTAAAAGGAGGAAAAGTATGTCTCTTGACCGTCGTGGCTTTTTAAAATTATCGACCGCTGCCGGCGTCGCTACAATGATTCCAGGTTGCAGTATGGAGGAGAAAAAGATGGGAACACCAACAAAAGCGATTCTTAAAATATCCTGTCAGGAAGGGGTTGCTCCCGGTGAGACTTTAACAGAAAAATTGGATTTTCTAGAGGCTAATGGATATGTTGGGATAGAGATTGGTGGACGCGGCCTTGTCGACCGGGTTGAAGAAATTCAAAAAGCACTTGAAGGTCGAACCATTAAAGTCAGTGCGATATGCGCCGGATTTAAAGGTGTTATCATTTCCGAGAAAGAAGAAGTCCGGAAGGAAGCGATGCAGAGCATGAAGGAAATTTTAACGGCTGCTGGCGCCTTGGGCTCAACCGGCCTCATTATTGTCCCGGCTTTCAATGGCCAAACCCAGTTAGGACACCAGGAATCGCGGGAACTGCTGATTCCGTTACTTCAGGAACTGGGCGTACATGCGCAAAGTGTTAATTCCCGAATATTGCTGGAACCCCTGAATCGAAAAGAAGCTCATTTCCTGCGGCAGGTTGCCGATGCCGCCGCGATTTGTCGTGATGTGAATAATCCGGCAATTTGTTGCATGGGTGATTTCTGGCACATGACCTGGGAAGAAACCAATGATATGGGGGCTTTCATTTCGGCTGGAAACTATTTGCATCATGTTCATATTGCCAGCCGTAAGCGCCGAAAAATGCCCGGTGAAGATGAGGGTGATAATTATGTGGTTGGTTTCAAGGGACTGAAAATGATTGATTATCAGGACTATATCAGCCTGGAATGTGGTTCAGTTGGCGATAAAAAGGTTACCGTTCCGGCCGCGGCAAAATTAATCAAAGAGCAGTGGGAAATGGCGTAATTCAGTTAATTCGACAATAAACTGGTCTCCAGTTATTTTGAGCGGCCAGTTTATTCGTTCTGCATAAATTTTCTCACCTTAAATTTACTATTCTCTGAAATTTTAAAATGGAAATTGGTGAGTTCCTGAATCAATGAAAGACCCCCTCCTGCCTCCCCGAAATTCCAAAAAACGGAATTTGGGGGAGAGGAAGCCAGATTCTCTCCCCCATTTTCGCTTTTTGAAAATGGGGGAGATACAGAGGGGGTCAATTTTTCGCCAAAAACGACGTAACAGGAGAAAAAACATTTCATTTTAGAATTTTAGGTATTCTGAAAAATTTTCTTTAAATCTCTTGAATTATTCTGAAAAATTTCCTATACTTTACCAGAAAATGATTTTACATTATACTGATCAATTCAATCGAATCCAATGAAGGAGTATCCATGAATCAATCCCATACCCGAGTCATTGGCGTCATTCCCGCGCGGTTTGCCTCGTCCCGATTTCCGGGCAAGGTGATGGCGCGAATCGCGGGCAAAACGATGATTCAGCGGGTTTACGAACAGGCAAAAAAATCCAGGTTACTGGATAAATTATTTGTAGCTGCCGACGATACGCGAATTATGGAACATGTCCAGCGTTTCGGTGGCCTGGCGGTCATGACCAGTATTCATCACAAATCCGGCACGGATCGTATCGCCGAGGCTGTGGAAAAGATTCCGGCCGACATTGTTGTCAATATCCAGGGCGATCAACCGCTACTCGATCCGCTGATGATTGATGAGGCCATTCAGCCATTGCTGGATGATGTGACGATTCCCATGTCGACAATTAAAACCCGAATTACCCGGACTGAAGACCTGAATAATCCCAATATCGTCAAAGTGGTGGTGGATAAGTTCGATTTTGCCCTCTATTTCTCACGATCACTCGTTCCATTCCCGCGCGATAATAAAGATAAAGTTGACGCTTATGAACATCTGGGACTTTATGTTTATCGGAAAGATTTTTTATTGAAATATGCAAAGATGCCTGCCAGTTATCTGGAACAGATCGAAATGCTCGAACAATTGCGGGTGCTGGAAATGGGATATAAAATTAAAGTCGTTGAAACCAAAAGTCAAAGTTTTGCACGAGGAGGTTTCAGTGTGGACACACCCGAGGACAGGGAACGGGTGGAGAATTATATTGTGGAACATGGTCTGGATTAGAATTCTCCCGATTTTTGAAAGCAGATTGTGCGCAATCAAATCATAAATTTTTAGCTAAAAATGATTAAAATTGGCAAAACGCTGCGTACGCGTACACTACCGTACACTTTTTTATAAATTTTTTTTAAACTACACTTGTGACCCTAATTTTCTCCAAAAAGGCTCATCGTGTCCCATATCTTTTACTGGACACGGGGAGATGACAAATTCCCCTTCCCTATTTTGTTAGGGAAGGGGCCCGGGGATGGGTAAAAAAGGATGCGGACATAACAAAGAAATAATTTTTTAATTAAGTTTCATCGTGACAAAGATTAAAGTTAATTTTTATTTTTATCAACACTATTTTCTAACCCATCCCCCAACCCCTTCCCTCAAATCAGGGAAGGGGAGTGGCCCCTTCCCCGTTTCCAGTAAAAAATGTGGGTCAAGATCCGCCCATTAAGGAAAGGGAATCGCTACGTCGGCTGTAGGGGTGAAAGTCAGAGTTGGCATAATCAAAAAGTGTATGGTAGCAAGTGTATGCTATGGTTTTAGACTGGATCCACTGTGAATAACCATTCATTTATGGCTTAATGAAAGGAAATCAAATGAACACAACTCGCCGTCAATTTATCAAATCAACGGCAATTGGACTGGGTGCGTTATCTGTTCCCTCATTTTTTACCTGTTCTCAACTAAATTCCTCAAGACCTAATATCGTCCTGATTCTGGTGGATGATATGGGCTATTCTGATCTGGGGTGCTATGGTAGTGAGATTCATACACCCAATATCGATCAATTGGCAAATGAAGGCTTAAGATTTTCGCAATTTTATAATGCCGCGCGCTGCTGTCCCACTCGTGCTTCGTTATTAACCGGTCTATATCCACATCAAGCGGGCATGGGGGAAATGGTTAAATCCCCCCAAAATTCCACAGCAGGTGTCTATCAGGGATATCTGAATGATCAATGCGTTACCATTGCTGAAGTCTTAAAAACGGCTGGGTATCGAACCCTGATGTCGGGAAAATGGCATGTGGGAGAATCCCGCCCCCACTGGCCAACGGACCGGGGTTTTGATCGCTATTTTGGACTTATCAGCGGGGCTGCAAATTATTTTGATATTTCCAAATCAAAATCCCCGAATGTGGTGCGGCAAATGGCGCTGGATGATCAGCCATATACGCCACCCAAAGAGGGATTTTATATGACTGATGCCATTACGCAACATGCTGTGGATTTTCTCGAACAGGAAACCGAGAATTCGAATCCCTTCTTTCTTTATGTGGCTTATACGGCTCCCCACTGGCCGCTTCATGCTCTGCCAGAAGACATCGAAAAGTATCGTGGAAAATACCGGGAGGGTTGGGAAGTATTACGAAATCGCCGCTATCAGAAAATGGTCGAAATGGGATTGATTAATCCTGAATGGCCGCTTTCGCCACCGGATCCGGAAGCGATGCCCTGGGAAGATGTTCCGGATAAGGAATTGATGGACCTGAAAATGGCAGTTTATGCCGCTCAAATTGATCGAATGGATCAGGGTGTTGGAAAAATTATGAATAAATTACGGGAAATAGGCCGGGCCGAGAATACACTGGTTCTCTTTCTGTCGGATAATGGCGCGTGTCACGAAAGCGGCCCATTAGGTTTTGATAATCGGAACAACGGCCTTCCACCCGGTGGCGTGGATTCTTTCATGAGTTATGGCCGTTCCTGGTCCAACGCCAGCAACACCCCGTTTCGTTTACATAAACATTGGGTGCATGAAGGCGGCATTTCCACACCGTTGATTGCCTGGTGGCCGGGAAAAATTCAGCAGCCGGGCACGATTACACATCAACCTGGTCACATTATTGATATAATGGCCACCTGTTGTGATGTCGCAAAAGCAAAATATCCGGCAAAAATTGACAATAAACCCATCATCCCACTGGAAGGAAAGAGCCTTACCGCTGTTTTTAAGGGAAAAACGCGAAAACCGCATGAAACCATCTATTGGGAACATCTTGGAAATCGCGCCATTCGTCAGGGAAAGTGGAAACTGGTATCGGTGAATAAAGGACCATGGGAATTATACGATCTGGAAGCGGATCGAACCGAATTGAAAGACCTGAGCACTATTTACCCCGCACAAATGAAAGAGATGATTCGAATTTATGAGAAATGGGCACAAAAGTGGGGGGTATAATTCGTTATGCGTGAAACGTGATGCGTGATTGATGATGCTTTCTTTATAACCTGAAATTCTATAATGGAAATTGGTGAGTTCCTGAATCAATGAAAGATCCCCTCCTGCCTCCATAGCCGTCAGGTTAAGGTGATAAGTAATTGAAAATAATGAAATAAGTTGAATTAAAAACGCCCTCACCCTAACCCTCTCCCAGAGGGAGAGGGAATAGCTACGCCCTCTCCCTCTGGGAGAGGGTTGGGGTGAGGGTCAGATGAATAGTTCTCCTTGAATATTTATAATATATCCAACAGCTTGTTTTCAAAGAAATTAAGACCTTAACCTGACAGCTATGCTCCTGCCTCCCCCAAATTCCAAAAAACGGAATTTGGGGGAGAGGAAGCCGGATTCTTTCCCCCATTTTCGCTTTTTGAAAATGGGGGAGATACAGAGGGGGTCAATTTTTTACCGAAAACGACGTCACAGAAGAAAAAACATTTCATTTTAGAATTTTAGGTATAATGAAAATCAAGCTTCATGTATTCCGTTTCACGCCTCATATTATTCCTTTTCTTTAACAAAATTTTTCCAACCCGAACTATTTCCTTGCAATATTCAAATATAATTTTAAATTAGTGAAGGCCATCTTTTCGGGAATAATTTAAATGATTTAATTGTCTATTTCCGAAACGAAAGGGCTACTGATTTTATAAAAACTCAACTTTTAGAATTAAGAAAGGACGACAGAAGAATGAAACGATTCAACAACCGGGTATTTATTTTCATCATATTCTTTGTAGTCAACTTTATTGTTGCCAATGCAACCGTTACCAAAAAAACCTATTTGAATTACATGAAAAAAGTGCTCGCCTATCATCAGCAGGAAAATCAGAATATTATGAATCAGTGGAAGCGTAATATTCAAAAAAGTAACCTCTTTGGCTACTCCACCACCAACTATCCAGCTTCGTATGCCATGCTGCTGGGTTTTATGTATCAGCAGACCGGTGAGGAAAAATATGTTCAGGAAGCTGTCAAACAGCTTTTACAATATGAAGAATTGAAAAAACTGTTCCCGAAAGAATTTTATGCGGATCGGGTGGAATATAAAAAAGGATTACCCCCAATTTCTGACTTTTTTGGCATGAATCATTACCCGTCGGCGTATCAGTTTATTCAATCATCGAAAAAAATCAATCCGGAAGACCGGGCTGTTATTGAAAAAGGCGTGGCGGATTGTGCTAATTTTCTCATGAATTTCCCGGAATGGGGACCGATGAATCGGGCCATTCTCCGGGCGGAAGTATTTCGTTATGCAGCGCAATGCCTGCCCAATCATCCAGATACGCCCGCCTGGCAGAAAATGGCGAATATCCTGGCTTCCGATAGCTACCAGCGCTGGGAAGAGGAGGACGCGGCCAGTTATCATCCGGTCTGGCTCTATTCACTTTTTCGTTATGTCTCGGCCGCGAAAGATGCTAATTTTTTTAGCTCTGCCATTCCCCGTTACTATCTGGACTACTATCTCCATCAAATGACGCCCTTTACCTGCATTCCCGATTATGGCGATGCCTGGTGGCCGGGTGAATTTGGCCGCTGGGTTCCGATTTATGAGAAAGGCGCCGCCATTTATCATGAACCCAAATACAAGTGGGCGGTTGAAAAATTCTTTACCGAACTCCAGCGCACTGATCCCGAAAGCAAATCGCTTGGATTTGCCCTTTATCTGGTGGATGCTTATAACTGGTGTGATGAAAAGATACCGGCACAGCCGCCGGTGGCAAAAAGTGGCCTCGTCATGGATGAATTGGTGGGTAAAAAAGTCGTTTTTCGCAATGGAATCGATGCCAACAGCACCTATCTCATGCTGAATTATCAGGATGAAGGCGATGGCGCATTTATGGGCCGGGAATTTTTGCGCAGTACCATTATGGCGGATGAGGAAAAGATGCATCATGGCCATTCAGATGAGAACGCGATTATTTCCCTGATGAGCAAAGGCAGCGTTTTACTGGATGACGCCGGCTATCGGGATGAACTGCCCAGTGGGGAATATGGCGGGTATCGCGCGGATTATTTCCATAATCGAATGGTGGCCCGCAAAAATAAACGCTGGATTTCATTGGAAGGGGAACATCGGGAACAACCCCTGCTCGAATTTTTACGAAATTCCGGTGCCTATCGGTCAGTTGAAACGCAATTGATTGATTTCCTGAGTTTTGAGCGGATTGAATTCTCCCGCTCCCGCATGAAAGACCTGGAAATGGGCTATGAATGGGATCGCACGGTGATTTATCACAAAGTGAATGACCTTTTTATTATCATCGATGGCATTAAAACAATCCGGCGGGATTATTTTACTTTTACCAACCTCTGGCACACGCAAAAAATTCAGGCGCAGGGGGATCACTGGTTTAATACCCGTATCGATAACATTCAAAACTGGCAGAATCCTGGTAACCAGGAGTTGTTAATTTGTTTTCCGCTCAAAGAGTCCGAAAAAATGCTGGGGACATTCGATCTGATGCGGCATAAACAGGTGGGGAAGACCATTTACGAAACCATGTCCGGCCAGTTTTATGAAAATCAGCTGGAATCATTCGTAACCGTGCTGGTTCCGCATGCACCAGGTGCGGATCTGGAAAAGATCGCGCAGCAATTCGAAATAATCCAAAGTGATAAATTCCCGCAAGCAGTTGGTTTGAAAATGAAACTCGATGGCCGGGAAGAATATATTGGCCTGAAACTCGATTTGCTCATGGATTATAGTCACCAAACCGTGCGGCCGCGCTATGTGTATGAACTCGGGAAAGTGCAATACGGGCCAATTGAAACCGATGGTCTTTTCACTTTCATTTCAAAGAAAGATGGCAAGTTGTACTGGGCATGCTCAAACATGACCCACCTGAAATTCAATGAAAAATTACTGCAACAAAGCCTAGAAAGCTCTTTTGGGCTGCAGCCCACTTATTCACGGGAAATGTTGTCCAGCTACGCGAAATGGCGCTGCTGGGAAGCAGAAGTCGTGGAATAAATAATTGCGGATTTCGAATTGCGGATTGCGGATTTAAAAAACTGAAAAATTCGCAATCCGAAATCCGCCATTTGAAATTGAAAGAAGGTGGCTGGGGTAAAAAAATTTACAAATTTTTTAAAAAAATAAAGATTTTCCCCTTGCATTTAATGGTCAAAATTACTATATTGATATAAGTTAAATAGAATTCCAGATCTAGGTCAATTTCCGCTAACGATTTTGGAATTTTGAAAAAAGTTAAAAATGCAGTGCTTAAGTTAATAAAAAAGATAAAGTTAAGCAATGTATTTGCGCTAAGTAGGTTAGCGGACATAGTGATAGACCGGAGGTTTTATTGAAGTTAGGTGCATTTTTGCTCGATCACTTAGCTCAGTTTTTGCGAAAAATTGTTCGTTGACAATGTCTCATTTAAGGAGGTTAGCGGATGAGACACGATAAGTCGTTGATTTTAAAGGGCGAAAAAAGGGGTAGGTAGGAATCATTGCCAGGATAGATACTGGATTGCGACCTCCAAACAACAGCGGGCGCTGTTGGGTTCCTCCCGGTAAGTAGGAATCATTGCCAGGATAGATACTGGATTGCGACAGATATAAGGGATACAACAGAGTCATCCAGAATATTTGAGTAGGAATCATTGCCAGGATAGATACTGGATTGCGACGGCAGTTTAACCGTCCCTTCGTCTATTGATGATGCGACGGGTAGGAATCATTGCCAGGATAGATACTGGATTGCGACAGATATAAGGGATACAACAGAGTCATCCAGAATATTTGAGTAGGAATCATTGCCAGGATAGATACTGGATTGCGACGGCAGTTTAACCGTCCCTTCGTCTATTGATGATGCGACGGGTAGGAATCATTGCCAGGATAGATACTGGATTGCGACTTATTGCTTTTTTAGAATCTCAAACTTTAGAGTCCGGGGTAGGAATCATTGCCAGGATAGATACTGGATTGCGACCATGTATAACCAGTATTCTGATTTCCAGTTTATTAGGGTAGGAATCATTGCCAGGATAGATACTGGATTATTCAATTGCGGATTGAAAAACGAAAAATTTGAAATGAGCTGTTTTTGCTGTTTTTTAAACCTTATTTTCGCTTTTTTTAAACCTTAGTCGCTTGGGATACCCCCAAAATAAAACCTTATTACCTTATTGATGACTTTAATAAGGTAATAAGGTTTTATTGTTTTTTGGCACCGGCTACTAAGGTGGGAAAGACAAAAATGAGGTTAAAGACTACACCGCTTTGCCAAACCTTGACCCGGATTTAGCCTGACCAACAAAAGCATAATATAACAAATAATGGTGAAATAATCACCTCAGGTGCCGGTTTGGTAAAGCTATTCCCGCCGATTATTACCTAATCAGCTTTACCAAACCAGTGGATCCGATTGAGATATGGGGTTTTGCTTCTCGTTCCCACGCTCCGGCGTGGGAATGCCTTTTCAGGCGTTTTACGCCCAGTTATTTTTATTTTCCCGGTCGATGCTCGCCAAATCAGCTTTACCAAACCAGTGGTGCCGATGGAGATTGGTGATTCATTGTCCTTGTTGCCGCGCAAGATGGATGGTTGGTTCGGGGAGGTTTGGCAAAGCGGCCGTCAGCTTTGCCAAACCTCGACCCGGCTCTATCCTGACCAACAAAAGCATAATATAACAAATAATGGTGAAATAATCACCTCAGGTGCCGGTTTGGTAAAGCTATCCCCGCCGATTATTACCTAATCAGCTTTACCAAACCATTGATACCGATTGAGATTTGTGGTTTGGTTACCTTGCTGTCGCGCACGGCGTATCTGATGTTCGGCGAGGTTTGGCAAAGCAGTTCCCGGACAAATTCGCAATTCAAAATTGTTTTAACCTTATTCTCGCCTTTTATAACCTTAGTAGCCCGAAAGTTGCCCCCCAAACCTAAACCTTATTATCTTATTAATTGCTTTAAAAAGGTAACAAGGTTTTATTATTTTTAGGCACCTGCTACTTAGGTTTGAAAGACAAAAATAAGGTTAAAAACTGAGGCTTTAGGATATTCCTGCCCATTTTTGTAAAATCAGTTTTAGCAAACAACCAACGCCGAATAGAATTTGTTCGTCAGGTTGATTGATTCCCTGAATAAAATTTGTGCCTTCCTCGCGGCTTGAGCAAACAAATTTATTAAAAATTTAAAATAACTATTGCATGTATAAATAATTTTAATTAATATTCCTTCTGTATTTTACTTCATCGATTGTTTTAGTTCTATCAGGCTGCTCCCTAAAATATATTTTCTTTGTGGAGGAAAATATGCGTTTGCAACATCGCTTTCTTTTTTCAATCATACTTGTTTTTGTTTTATCACACTCCCTGCTGGCGACGAAATATACGGCGGCCTTTCTCAATTCAGGCGCCGGTGCCCGCGCACTGGGATTGGGCGGAAGCTTTACGGCACTGGGACTCGATGCCACCACTATCTATTGGAATCCCTCCGCATTGGGGCGACTCTCCCGGCCCGAATTGGTCCTGATGCATGCCGCTCAATTTAACAGTTTTCTTAAATTTGACACCGGCCATTTTGTCTGGCCGAACACGGTTTCGGGATCATTTGGTATTGGATATGTGCGGCTGGCAACCGGTGATATCCTGTTTACTGAAAATCTATCCTATTATGATTGGGGCCATGATAATCTCCCCGGTACAGGCGATCCGGGCGAAGGAAACGGGATTCACGACAGGGGAGAGCGCGTTATTTTTGAACCGGGTCAATTGAAAATTGTCAGTGATGCAGAAGAAGCGCTATTTCTTTCGTACGCGCGGCAGATTACCCCCCGATTGGCGCTGGGAGGAAACATCAAGGTTATCCGTCAAGCAGTGGGACAATACGCTTCTTCTGGCTGGGGATTCGATTTTGGTGCGATTTATGACCTGACTTCACGCCTGAGTCTGGCGCTGGTTTTACAGGATGCTTTTGGAACAACGGTGAAATGGAATACCGGTCATGCTGATGTGCGGACGATCAACGTCCGGCCGGGGGTAGCCTACCGAATGGAATTGCCTTTCCTGCGGAGTCAACTGGCGCTTGCTTCCGATGTGGATATTCGATTTGATCATCTTCATAAGAATTGTGATTTTCATCTCGGCGCCGCCAGTTTTGATTTGCACTATGGCGCCGAATACTGGCTCTATCGCATGCTGGCTTTGCGCATTGGTGCCGAACAAAAAAGTCTCACCGCTGGCGCAGGAATTCGGCTTGGATTTTTTGCTATCGATTATGCGTTTGCCGGCTTTGAACTGGGAAACAGCCATCGCCTTTCGGTAACGCTACATAAACCTGAATTTTCGAAGAAAATCGTCAACGACATCGAACCGATAACGCCAGTGGCATTGCCTGAACTGCCGCAACCGCCAGCTCAACCAAAACCAACGCCACCGGATTCTTTAGGCAAAAAAGAGGTCATCGCGCCGGCTCCGACCGTTATACCGGAACGTCAACCGGACGAAATTGATTCGCTACCGCTGGCGAAAAAAATCAATCAATTAGCCGGTACAATTCAGTTCGAGACAGGAAAAGCGGACATCCAGCCCCGGTATTTGGCTCAAATTGCCAGGATTGCCGATGAAATTAGAAAATTACCGCATGTTAAAATCAAAATTCTTGGCCATACCGATAATATTCATATCCGGACGGCTGAGTTTCCCTCGAATCAGGAATTATCGCTGGCACGAGCAGAAGCGGTGAAACTGCAGTTGGTTAAAGCGGGAATTGAAGGAAATCGAATTCAGACAAAAGGGTATGGAGACGAACGACCAATTGCTTCCAACGAAACCGGGGATGGCCGGCAGCAGAATCGGCGGGTGGAGATCATTTTGGTGGAATAAGAGAGATGGGGAAGGCTCACTTTCCCTCCCGCGGGCTTGGAGAGAGCATTCTTGTGAAACAATGGTTCTAACCATCTCTGAGTGGATAAGACGGGGGCTTCCGCCATCGTCTTATCTACTCAGTTGTACAAAATAAGTCAAAATTGATTTCATTTACAAAGGAGATAATCATGCCGAAAAAAGTATTTATGATATTGTTAACCATCTATTTAGGAATAGGTTATGCCACCACCACCATCATCCCCACAGACAATTCTCAAACGAATTTACGGGATGCTTACCGGCTGATTTTTCAAAAAGCTGCCCATCCCTGGTCTAAAAATGCAGCTATTGACGATGCCTTCCGCATCGCCGGCCGTGAATATTATGGAGAAGTGCCTGTCTATTGGTCCATGGATAGCGAACATTTTCCGGGCAGTTTTGTAATCCCCGGGACAATTCAATCGGCTGACATGACGACGATAGAGTCGGGTTTTCCGGCCATGTCCCGTGCATTTTCCATTAGCTTTAACGACTCCATTCCCACCATCTGGATATTGAAAGCTCACTCAGCCGATTCTTCGCGTACCATTTACACCTGGGAGTACGTCTATTTTGAGCAGTTTTTTGTAAATGGGTTGAATTTTAAACCGGATCATCATTTCAAATTTGTGGAAATTCCTGAATTTATTAATTTGATTGAAACTAACACTTTAAGTCCAGCGGCAGCCAGAATTCTTATCATTCCGGCTTTTATTGAAGGCGCTCATTCGGAAAGTGAAATAATGGATAACACTTTGATGCTGTATCCAACACTGGCCGGGGGACTGAAACAGTTCCTGCAGGCCGGCGGCACGCTCTATACCGAGGGAAACGCCGCTTATCTCCTTGAAGCTTCCGGGATTCTCCCAAATGGTTCAGTAGATTTAAGGAATAAAATCGATGGCATAGGGGAAAATATGATGGCAGAAATTGAACCAATGTCCGGAACATTACCCGCTGGCTATTCAAATCTGCTTTATACGGCTCAGGCGCCGACTTTAACCGATACTTTACATGCACTCGCCCGTTTTTCAAAAACCGCGAATGAAAATCAAAAGGGAAAGCCAGCCGTTCTGTTTTATGAAGAAACTGCAGTTGGTAGCAAAGGGAAAATTATCATCAATGCCGGGTTACCTGCGGTGGGTGCAAAATTACAACCTGATTTGCCGCAATGGCAGTGGGTCGCCAATGCGATTCTGTTAGGTCTGGCTGAAAAGGTCGATGTGGTGCGCTCGATTTTTGTACCCACCGATTCACTTCATGCCGAACCAATGTCGCTGCCGGTTGGTGAGGAAACCACCTTTGAAGTAACACTTCAAGTCCGAAACCTCTGGAATCGAAACAGCGGGTCGATTCAATTAACCGAGCAGTACAATTCCTTTTTTGATTTTGCCGGCATGGTTACTGGCCCCGAACCGTTGTTAAATGAGAGCAATCAAACTTTACAATTCGATTTATCGGGTTTAAGTCCCCAGGTACCGCAAATCATTACTTATCGCCTGAAGTCACCAGGGATGCATGATTCCCGTATCGAACAGATAGACCAGCTTATTGATGCCGAACAAAATATGCCGGTCAGCAAGCTCAGCGCCACGTTTGCCGATCCCCAATTTTCGGACAAGGAACGATTCCTGTCCCGTAATGAACTCAAAGTGCGCTTCCTGTTTGAAGCCCGGTTAGTGGCTGATCTCGATTTAAGCTGGAAAAATATTCTGGATTTCTATTATCAACCGTTCAAGATTTTTACTGTTTTGGAGAATAAAGAGCGTACCGCGGCTGTTAAAACCAGGGTTGTCAATTATATTGCTTTGGATGTTCCGGTTTATACGACGATGAATCCCCTGATTCCCATTGAACGCACGCCGCCGGGAAAACTGATGGATGTGTTGCATTTGGGAGGGGATATCGATGGTGATGCCGCGACCGATGGTCCGGACGTGGGATTTAAAGCTGAATCCATTTTTCCCAATGCCGCCAGTGTTGAAACCGTGCGCGTGAACTGGAAAAATCCCTGGACGGGTGAATACGATGATTTTGATTTCGATGGCCTGGTTCCTACGGATAGCGATTCGGATGGTGTCGTTGATCCTGGCTACACGGGCGATCAACTTCGCGCTTTGAAAATTACCTGGAAACCCGGTCTGAACACCGAATCCGAAGGCACCGTGCCTGGCTATCAATTTTACGATCCCTTCTGCTATTCCGAACTGTGGATTGATCCGCCCAATGAAGTCAAAATGGCCATTGGCGCTGCAAAAAATGATACCACTCGTTTTGCCGTGACCGATAGTATCCGGGGTCTGGAATCGTTTTATTACCCCAACTGGGAACGCTGGATGGAGCACGATTCACTGGGAAATTTGCAAATGGCGCATCTTATCAAGCGCCACCATCAGGATTATGAGGGATTTGCGCTCCTGGATTCAAGTTATACTTTAAAGCCGGATGATATCGACTACGGCTGGATTCCCAAACCCATCCGCAGTTCGGTTTTCTTCCTCTCTTTTGGCGGTCGTGGACCATCAATGACTGATCCCTTAACAAATGATTCTGATTTCTCCATTGTCACCTATGAAACTATCTGGGGACGGCAGAAAGAGGTGCCGCTGCGGTCCGCTTATACTTATTATGCGCCCCTGCCCAATCCGCTGCAATTTGAATATATTGCCAAATCCTGCCAGATCACCGATCCGCGAACCGGAAAGGTGATTCAGGAATTGCCGGCACATCGGCAGGCTGATTTGACCTTTAACATCTCCATTTCTACCGAATATTCACTTTACTGGATTAATGCCATGACGCCGGATAAAGATGGCGACGGCATCGGTGACGGTGTCTATTCGTATATCATCGAACAGATTCCGAAGGGAATGGGTGGTTACACTATCGACCTCCCGCGTGATGCCCGTGGCCGCATCGACACACTGGCGGTGGCTGATCCGCCGCCGAATGCAATCTGGGAAACGCCCTTCGCGTGGCAGATTTACTGGAAAGATTTGCGGATTCCTGCCGCACTGGATGATGATAATGGCGATGGCATTGACGACTGGCTGGATGATACCGGGGACCGCTTCTATAATGCGCAAGATTCAGCGTTTCTCCCGGATAATTTTCCGTCAGGCATCAATGAACCCTGGCTTCCTGGCCCGGATGGCGAATATGGCGATGATCTGGTGGAAGCATTGGGCACATTTCAACTAAAAGTTTATGCGCGATTTAATGGAAAAGGTCGCGAAGGACTGGTAAAAATCAACGATGGGGCCTGGCTGGTGAATGAAGAGATTTTTGGCGGCCCGCCCTGGGTGCAATCTTCGCATGTTCAGCAGGCTTGGGTGGTGGGAAGTGACATTCAGGTCACTGGCAAGCCCGATCCCACTTTTGTCGATATTCATGCGGCGCCAGTTTTAGTGAAATTTGAAATAAAAGATGCCAATGAACCGCATGATTTTGATATTATGTTCGATCCCTGGCTCAAATCAATTGGTGGCGCTCAATCGAATGCCTCCACCTGTCTCGGTTTGCGGGATCCGGCGCAGCAAATCGCGCCGGATATTGAAATGCCCGCACGTGTCAATCGCAATCAGCCGCATTCCATCACCTTCCTGCCCGGTGTTAATCCGCAGGACTTTCCTGGCTATCCGAAGCAGGGAAGTGGCCTGTTTGTTCAAGCGATTGTTGAAGTCAACAATATTGGCGAAATTTCACCAGTCGTCGATGCTGCCAATCAGAAAATCGGTACCTGCACCAAAACGCACTGGTACGATGTGAACATTCGGCCAAATCTCGCTGCACTGGGAAACAGCGCGGTTTTTGGCAGTTATGCCGCTTACCCGCGCCCGCTGGTTCCCGGGGACGACTTTCGGACATTAAAGGCTGGCTGGCGCTTCAATCCGTCGCCGGAGGAGATACGGCTGCAGATTGGTAATCCTGATGGCAGCGCCACCATTCCCGAGATTCAGGCCACGCGTCGCGGTTATTTTATCTTTCTGATCAAGATTGATCCCACCCTCGCCGATGGGTGTTACGGGATTCCATTTACATTAAATGGGATAGCGCGGGTTTACGCCGATTCACTTGGTGGAACACCGCTCCAAATCGATATTCCTGAAGCGCGATTCAGCCTTTCGAATGGTGCCACCGAACAATTTATCATTGGTGAGGCTGAATTCATCGACATTCGGGACGCTTTTAAGCCATACATAAAGTTTGAACCCGGTGTGGATGTGCGCTGGACTTACGGAACCGAGCCCACGGATTCATCGTTCCGGCGTTTGAATTCGGCCAGTGCCTTATTCACTGATTCCATACTCACCATTTCAGCCCCGATGTCTGGATTTCCGGAAAAAAGCAACCGTTCGGACACCGATTTCTGGCTGGTCAGTCGGCAGATAGTCGATGCCCCCGATGCCGGCGAAGCCATTCCACTTGATGATGGCCTGCGTTTGACGTATCGGGATCATTTTGGCTATGATTCAACTATTGTGCTGCCGCCGCTAACTGTTGCCGCACGCGGCGTGGATTTGCTCATTTCGAAAAAAATCAATCGCGTGAACGATTCGCCAGTAGAAAATAACACATTTTTACTAAAAGAAGGCCAGAACCAGATCGAATTGCAAATCGAAATTCAGTGTCTGGGCAGTGACCTGGCACGTGCACCGGAATTGACGCAAATTCTCGGCTCGATGATGGCGTTGCAGACCAGCACGCTGCCGCCGAATTCGACAAAGGCACTCCTGGATGGAAATCAACTGGTTACCTGGTCTCTGCCGGACATGATTCCGGGCAGCCACCGGCAGATGAATCTGGTATTGAATCTGGCCTATGTTACGCTACAGGAGATGCGCCCGATTCTGATTTGTGATACTTCCCGTGTTAATTATCTCACATTTTCTTCCTGCGAACCGACTCAAATCACTTATTTTCTCGATCTGGCCATCGATCCGCAAGCCGGCGTGAAAGCGGCGCCGGAAAATCCGGCGCCGGGCGAATCGGTTACACTTTCGGCCAACATTCACCGTGAAGGAACTGTTGTTGCCCGCAACGTAATCGTGCGCTTTTTCCAAACCAATCCGATCGATCCGCAAAACAGTCTTGGCGAAATCCGCATCGACCGGTTAATGGCCCAGGACACGGTTATCACCTTTAACTGGAATATTCCCAACGATGGTCGAAACCTGTTTGAGATCTACACGCTGGTGGATGCCGATAGCACCATTGGTGAAATGGCCGAGAAAAACAATATCGCCCATATCACCCTTTCGACAGCCAGCAGCCTGATGCTCGAAAATCTTGTCAACTATCCCAACCCCTTTACAATTGACACCGAATTCATCTTCACCCTGACACAATCCGCCGAAGTGACTATCAAAATTTACGCCCTCGATGGCCGGCTGCTCCGCACACTGGACTACGGCCCTTGTGATGTGGGGTACAATTCCCACTACTGGGACGGCCTCGATGCGGACGGGGATGTGCTGCCGAATGGAACTTTCATTTATAAAATCATCGCCCGCAATGCGAATAAAACCATTGAACAGAAGGAGTATCTGGTGAAGATGAAATGAGATGTAAAACGTAATACGTCATGCGTGATTGATTTTGAGTCCACATTCGCTGTCCCTCCCCCAAATTCTGTTTTTTGAAATTTGGGGGAGGCAGGCGCATAGCTGTCAGGTTAAGATTCTAACTCATAAAAAAACAAATGAATAGCCACCAGCTTTAGCTCGTGGATCAAAATGCTCCCCAAATTTTAACGTGGGTTTTAACCCACAGGTTTATAATGACTCGGGCTTAAAAGCCCGGTGATTCGTATTACAACGTTAAGTTAATTTAGTTAAAAAAATAAATTTATTTAAAATTCTAAAATGAACCGTTTTATCGCGGTGGAAGTCGTTTTCAGTGCAAAATTAACCCCCTCTGTATCTCTCCCATTTTCAAAAAACGAAAATGGGGGAGAGAACCAGGCTTCTCTCCCCCAAATTCTGTTTTTTGGAACTTTGGGGAGGCAGGAGGGGATCCTTCATTGATCGCGAACATCATTCATTTCTACTTTAGAATTTCAGGTTTTATGAGTCTTTTAAACTTAATGTTGTAGTATCAGGTAAACCCGCCAGGAACCACGAGCTAAAGAGCGTGTCCGAGAACTAACCTTTCGAAGGTTTTGAGCAGGAAATAAAAATATAGAGATGAAAATTTCAATTTTAATCTCTATTGTGTTGTTTATGACCTTCGAAAGGTTAATTTTAGCCAATTTCCTGGTTCTCGGACAGCCTCTAAAGGGCATGGCAATACAATATTAACTTACTGAAATTATTATCCTTATATCTTAACCTGACGGCTATAGGCAGGAGGGGGCCTTTCATTGATGCATGAAATCATAATTTTCTCTTTTAGAATTTCAGGTAATATGTTCGGGAATAATGCTTGACAATTAAAGGTAAATTTCATGACTTTGAAAGTCATGCCAAAACGACAAACATGTTACATACAAAAAGACAATTTGGGTTGATTTTAAATAAGCACGACTGTTGTTGATATGTTCTTTTGAATTGCGCAATCAGAGAAAAACTGTCGTTCTGCAACGATAGAAAGATCAATAGCCAAAGGCCAGTTGCTAAATGCCAGGAGCCTATAAAAATTTTAAGAAAACGGAGAAATAAAATGTCTGAACAATTACCTTCACTTGAAGTATGGAAAAAACTATATGAATTAATGGCCAAAATAAAAGAGCTGAGCCCCTGGACTTGGATGGGAGAAGATGATATTTTCGCCGTTGAAGATTTGGAAACCAAAGAAATTGATTTTGTAAGTGTCATGGGGGCAATTGGTGAGCATTATTCGATAACCCGCTATCGGGGAGAAGAAGGTTTAAGCCAGTTTTGGGCGCTTCATACAGGTGATTTCGCAACAGATGATCAGACTTTTCAAAAAATTCTGGAAATTCCCCAATTTCAGGCATCCTTTGAAGAACGTAAATTTTTGCAAAAAGAAGATCGCAAAATTATAAAGGAATTAGGATTAACTTACCAGGGTAATAATGCCTGGCCGATGTTCAGGAGTTTCCAACCCGGCTTTGCTCCCTGGTTTATTGATTCATCGGCAGCCCGGATTTTAATTAATGCGCTTGAACAGACCATTGATATTTCACTTCAATTTAGAGACGATCCAGATGTTTTAACTCCTGATGATAAGGGTGGCTATTTATTGCGTCCGTGTATAAAAAAAGGAAATAAAATTAAATGGCAGGATTCTATCTGGTATGAATCTACAGCGCCGCCATCCGAGCCGATAGAATTTCTTGCAGATGATATTGCCTTTAAGAAAATTGAAAGTCTCCTCCAAAAAGGAACCTCATTCGAGATGGATATTTTAATGTCACTCACGCCGATACAGGAGAAAGGTGAAAAACCATATTATCCATACATTCTGTTGTTCGTTGATATAAATACGGAAATGATCGTTGCCTTTGAATTAATACAACCTTTGCCAAATTTATCCGCGATGGGGCAAAAGCTGCCATCAATTATCGCCAATAATTATTTGAAAATTTCATTCATCCCACGACAAATTTACGTTACATCAGAAAATTTATATCAAAGTCTGGTTTACCTGAATGACTATGTGAATTTATCGGTAAAACATGTCAAGAGACTTAAAGTCGCCTCGAAAATTCGAAAATCGTTTACTAATTTTAACAAAATGTAAATAATTTTGCCGCGGCGCCCAACCACCAATCATTTCACCAAGAGTAATACCAAAATCCATTCAAATATATTTTAAAAGAAGTTCTACGACTGCAGGATATTTTATTCGACGCCGTTTCGTATATTCTTTTTGCTCTGTATGATGTTTTAATGGGAGTGCAAGTTCAAAAAATGCAGGTGTAACACCAATAAATCAAAAAGCATCACCACTTTTTCATAAATCACCTTTGAAATCTGAGTTTGAAAGATTCAGCACCTGATTTTACGCAAGTAGATATCTTCATAAATAAATTCATATTAAAGGTGATAAAAATAATTACATTATTTTCAAAAAGGACTTGACAATATGGAGGAAAATGTTTAATATCAATACTGTTCAGCACACGCATAAAATTGTTTCCTATCTCTACAAAACAGAGCGATGAGTCATGTCCGTCTGCTAGCTAACAGATGATCGGGCATATATTGTTGCTGCGAAAATGATTTGAATTTGCTCGATAATCATAAGCGATTGCATATTAAGTCACTGGCAAAAACGTGAATTCTCTGATGAATTTTGCTGATTTTAAGAAATTTGATAAATAAAAAAATCACGCATTCATTCGTATCAAAGAAGTTAAATAATTATCATTTTAGTGGTAGTTTATAGGGATAACACCACTGGGTGGCTGCCTACGGAATTAATACGTTTGAATTAATTGAAGGCGTTCAAGGGCGCAATAGGAAAGAATTTGCTCAATGGACTGTTGAATGTGAAAAAGTCACGACTTTTTAATTAATTCTTTTTGAAAGAATTTGAAATCATTATGCCAAAAATAAAGCCATTTGAAAAATATAGTGATAGATATGATGAGTGGTTCGAAAAGAACAACGATATCTATCATGCCGAATTAGAGACGATACGTCAATTAATGCCTCCTCTCCCCGGCAATGGATTGGAAGTGGGCGTTGGTTCAGGTAAATTCGCGGTACCTTTGGGCATTAAGATTGGTGTGGAACCATCAGAGAAGATGGCAATCAAAGCTGAAAGACAGGGAATACGGGTTTTCCGCCATGTAGCGGAGAATTTGCCTTTTAGCGATTCGGCGTTTGATTTTGTGTTGATGGTAACAACTATTTGTTTTGTTGATGATATTCTTAAATCCTTCACCGAAGCGTTCCGGGTGTTAAAGCCTTATGGCTGTATAATAATTGGGTTTGTTGATAAAGAGAGTGAATTAGGAAAACATTATACTGACAAGCGAAATACCAGTGTCTTCTACAAAGTTGCCACATTTTTCTCTACACAACAAGTGTGCAAATTTCTCGCGGAAGCTGGTTTTGGAGATTTTACTTTTAAACAAACGCTGATTCCTGGCGAGACACAAGAGAAAATTCAGAATGGCTTTGGTAAAGGCGCATTTATCGTAATTAAAGCCACAAAGAACGGCAAATGACGCCGGAATTCGTATGGAATGGGTTCTGCAAGGTGTATAAGTGTGGCAGCCCCCATACAATTACGCCGTCACTTTGTTTCGCTTCAGTTCAGCGTTAAACTCAGCCGCGCAATTTACTTGAGGAATTGAGCGGTGGGAATTCGTCTTGTTTCTATCATTCTATCTCCTTTAAAATCAGTTTGATCAGTTCAATTCGCAGTTTCTGTTCACCGGTATGATAAAACAATCGCCGCTGTCATGCCAGAATGTTTAATTGGGCATCCATTGGTCTGAAAAAGTGTGGATTCCCGCCAAAAACATGTAGAAATGTCAGATTTGATCTACCCTCTGAACGGTTACAATTCGAATTCCATGTTTATTTGAAACCCTGCAGCAGGTTGAGCTTCGCTAAATTACTAATCCAGGTTGAACCTCCCGCAGGGTCATGTTTATCGGTGAAAACTTAGCAAATCCCTGTCATCCACCTTCCATTTCAAATCCACCGGAGCAAAATATCATCATCCGCCCTCTTCACCAAATTCTCCTTGCTTTTTTCGCCGGAAATATCAATTTCTAATTAAAGTTTGTCCGAAAATACCAGGACCTGAGTGGGTAAGACGGAGGCCAATGCCTCCA
>DYKB01000235.1 GCA_020722815.1 Caldithrix sp.
AGTAACGGCTTCCTCTTCCAAGTAACTTCAACTTAACTTGTTGAAATTGCATATTTTTGGTTTTCACCGGCAATTGTGGCAAAAATAGTCAAAAGTTACTTTATAATAAACCCCAGCCGCAGGCGGAGCGGAGCGCTAAAAAAGAGAATAAATTAATATTCAGCCGTAGAAGGGAATGATTTATGGACAACGAAAAATATTCATTTAAAGAACTGGCAGATATCGAAAAACTGCGCGAACTATTCGAGCGATTTACCGCTGCCAGCGGTTTTACCACCGGATTGGTTGACCAGCAAACCAACGAAGTACTCATCGGAACCGGCTGGCGCGACATCTGCACCAAATTTCACCGCGCCTGCAAATCATCGGAACAGCACTGCAAAACCAGCAATAAAAAGCTGACCGCTGGTTTGAACACGCCCGGTGAAATCCGTATCAATTACTGTGAAAACGGTCTGATTGACGGCTGCACGCCCATTATCATCGAAGGAAAGCATCTGGCAAATTTATTTACCGGTCAGATTTTATTTGAACCGCCAGATATTGAACGCTTTAAGAAGCAAGCAAAAGAATTTGGCTACGACGAAGCCGCCTACCTTGCGGCTTTGAAAAAAGTGCCGGTTGTGGATGAAGATATTTTCGTCGCCAAACTCAAATTTTTAACGCAACTAGCAACGATGATTGCCGAAATAGGTTTACAGCGTTTACAGAACAAAATTGCTATCAAAAATACAGAAGAACAAAAGGCGCTTTTAAGAAGCCTGCTCGATTCCATTCCCGATCTCATCTTCTATAAAGATCAAGATAGCGTTTATTTGGGCTGCAATAAAGCCTTTGAGGAATTTGCCGGGCGCGAAGAAAAAGAATTGATCGGATTAAGCGATCTGGACCTTTTTCCCAAAGAGGAGGCGGAATTTTTCCGTGAGAAAGACCGGCAGATGATGGCCGAAGGCAAAGCCCGGCGCAATGAGGAATGGATAGACTATCCCGACGGACGTCGCGTTTTATTGGATACGCTTAAAACGCCTTATTATGGACCGGATGGCAATATGCTGGGGTTAATAGGTGTCAGCCGGGACATCACCAAATTGAAAAAGGCGGAGGAAGATTTCAAGAAAAATGAAAAGAAATATCGTGAACTGTCA
>DYKB01000236.1 GCA_020722815.1 Caldithrix sp.
GCGGGAATTTTCCCCCGCATCCACGAAAGTGACAATAGGCAAAATAAAAAATTTAATGAAAAAAGGTTGCGGTTATCTGATTATTCAGGCGGAAGCGGCTTTCTGGAAGGAGCCTTATTTAAGCAAAATCGGCATTTATAAAAACGGGAAATCAATGTGGCGCAAAATAATCTGGCTGGGGACGCACGGCGGTGTCCCGGATTTTGTTCCTGGCAGCGTGGTCTTCAGCGATCTCGACGGACAGATGGTCAAGGTTTTGCAATATTTGCAAAAATTAGGGCACAACAAAATATCGCTATTGATAAACGCGATTAATCCGGCTGAACCCTTTCAACATTGGGAGCACGCTACAATACAATCTTTTGTGAAAGCGATGTGCTCTCTTGGAATGGCCGATGGGATGGGCATTATGACGCAAACCAGTAACGAAAAAGAAAATACGGACAAGGCTTTGAGAGCGCTGGAAAGAACCGATCGCCCCAGCGCAATTGTCGCGGCAAGCGATTACCGCCTTGTTTCCTTGATGAAAGTCATTGACAAATTGGGATTAAAAGTGCCGGAAGACATATCTCTCATCGGTGATTTCAATACGCCGTGGGCTGAAAAATATAGCTTTACATCAGTGGACAAAAATATTGACGAAATTATAAAAACAACTATCTCATGTCTCAATGGAAATGGGAAAATATTTGACAACAAAAGGGAAGAATTCGCAATCCCAACAAATATCATTGAAAGGTGTTCATGCGGAATAAATCTAAACTACAAGGAGGAAGAAAAATGAATGCAAAAAAACAGTTCCCCAGTATAACAGTATTACGGTTTCCCGGTATAGGAATAAACCGGAGGTTCAGAGAACTCCAAAAGTTCACTCTTATTGAACTCCTCGTCGTGATTGCGGTTATCGCAATCTTGGCATCAATGTTACTGCCGGCTTTACAGTCCGCCAAATCTATGGCTAAAAGAAGTTATTGTGCAGGAAACATGAAGCAAATTGGTCTTGCCACGATGAATTATTCAACTGATTACGGAGATTATGTGATGCCGGCATATTTCGGCAGCACTTACGGCGATGGTCAGATAAATCTTTAGTCGCGTAACAAATTGGAGACTTGACTGGAAAAAAGATCACAAGAGTTCA
>DYKB01000066.1 GCA_020722815.1 Caldithrix sp.
TTTGATGAGGCGCAGTCGGCTTGAGAATATTCCAGCAGACTTTATCCACCGCTGCCCTGGACACAAAAAATGAAAATTGTTTGCTTTCACCCGGTGATCGGTTACCTAAATTTAACATTATCATATTATTTTCAACCAGTTGAGGGTTTATGAATCGACGTAAATGGGGCATTAATAGCCCTGAACTTACTGAACTTGGTTTCGGAAGCTGGACGATTGGCGGACCCTGGCAGTACGGCTGGGGACCGGTAAATGATTTCGAATCAATCGAAGCCATTGAAATGGCGTTGGATTCAGGCATTAACTGGATTGATACGGCCCCTGCCTACGGTCTGGGACACGCAGAAAAAATTATCGGCGAGGTTATTAAAAAGAGGCGTTCAACAATATTTCTGGCAACAAAATGTGGATTGGTATGGGATGATAATGGTAAAATTTTCAACAATTTACATCCGAAAAGTATCCGTCAGGAAATTGAAGCCAGTTTAAAGCGACTGCAGACTGAATATATCGATTTGTATCAATTGCACTGGCCGGATAAAGCGCATCCAGTTGAAAAAACCTGGGAAGAACTGGTAAAATTAAAAAATAATGGAAAAATTCGCTATTTGGGGGTTAGCAATTTTGATATTGCGCTCATGGAGCGTTGCCAGAAAATTAATCCGATTGATACATTACAACCACCGTATAACTTAATACGACGTGATATTGAAAAAGAGCTTCTTCCCTACTGTCAGGCGAAAGGAATTGGCGTACTGGCTTACAGTCCACTTGAATCAGGGCTGCTCACCGGAAAATTCGATATTACCCGGCTGGCTGCTGATGATTGGCGACGAAAAGGAATCAATTTTCGTGAACCGCGCCTCAGTCGGATTTTGGATTTTATCAAAAAGTTACAACCAATTGCCGATGAATATGGAAAAACAACCGGACAATTGGCAATTCGCTGGGTTCTTTCAAATCAAACCGTGACATCGGCCATCGTGGGAGCCAGGACAAAACACCAGGTGAAAGAAAATCTGGACGCTACGAATTGGGAAATCTCAAAAAAGCATCTGGAAGAAATTGATATACTCGGCAGACAATTTCTTAAATAAAAATATCTTTTAAAAAAACCGGGGAAGACCTTAGCGATTTTTCTTGCGAGAATTCTGATTTTAGCTTATTTACAGGATTTCAATAAAAAAACCTCTAAAAACTGAATTTTAGATAACTTTTTGAATAGAAAAAAAAATAACTTGTCCGCCCCACCTGAAAATGGAACTTATTTGAACAGAGGGCATTTAAAGGGATTAATTTTTTCAGGAAGCAGCGATAAC
Organism: Caldithrix sp.; assembly: GCA_020722815.1. GTDB lineage: Bacteria > Zhuqueibacterota > Zhuqueibacteria > Thermofontimicrobiales > Sulfurfontimicrobiaceae > DYKB01. The sequence continues at coordinate 1,320 of DYKB01000066.1, forward strand.
GCCGCGAAGCAGCATCTCATGATGCGAACACATCATGTTTCTTCGAACTGGGAATTTAATCTGTTGACTCCATAGAAAAGGTATAATCAACACCAGAAAGGAAATTAAAATGCCGCAAAATACCAAAACCGCAGCGGAAATCATCGGGAAAGTTTTTCCCTGTCTGGATCATGGTTTTGTTCGGCTGGTTGATTATATGGGTTCAGACGAGGCTGTCGTACAGGCAGCACGAGTTTCTTATGGCGAAGGGACCAAAAAACTTCGGGAAGATCGTGGTTTGATTCGGTATCTGATGCGGCATCAGCATACCACCCCATTTGAAATGGTGGAATATAAATTTCATTGTAAAATGCCGATTTTTGTCGCCCGGCAATGGATTCGCCATCGCACCGCAAGTGTAAATGAGTATTCTTTAAGATATTCTAAAGCGATTAACGAATTTTATTTACCAGAATCGGAAACACTCAATCTGCAGTCGGCAGCCAATAAACAGGGACGCTCAACAGAAGCCGTAGATGTGGAATTACAAAAACAAATTTTGGAAATTATAAAAGCCGGTACGGATCAGGCCTGGCAGGATTATGAGAAATTAGAAGCCACCGGCCTCAGTCGCGAACTGGCACGAATTAATCTTCCCCTTTCATTGTATACGGAATGGTACTGGAAAATTGATCTTCATAATCTTTTACATTTTTTAAAATTGCGTCTGGATGAACATGCGCAATATGAGATTCGCGTTTATGCGCAGGCAATTGCAGAAATAATTAAAATTGTGACACCAATTGTCTGGGAAGCTTTTGAAGATTATATACTAAAGGCACAGACGTTTTCAAAAGATGAACTAATTTTATTGGCCCAAATGCTGAAATTTACACCAGAATCAACAGAACCACTTCCTGTGTTTGAAGATTCCGGACTTAGCAAACGGGAAGTGGAGGAATTTATCGAAAAACTAAATTCGATGAAAAGATTACGTGATCATTGAAAAATGGTTCATATTTAGCTGAAATTACATTAACTATTTGAATCTGACGCTTTAGAATTCGCTCTTTAGCATATTTTCATAGAAAATTATTGACTTTTATAAAGAATTTTCATATTTTAATATTTACAAAAATGAATTTATGTTTTTTTAACTGCCCTTAATACTTAAAAAAGGGCCTTTTATTAATTTATTTTCCTTTCTCACATGACAATAAAAAGGAGGCATAAATGCTAAAATTAGTTGGAGAGACAGCCGGAAAAGTATGGCATTTCTTAAAAGAAAATGGTGAAAAATCCGTTACTCAATTAAAAGAAGTGGAAAGCAACCAACTCCTGCTGAATCTTGCCCTTGGTTGGCTGGCTCGAGAGGATAAAGTCAATCTGGAAAAAAAGGGTAATGTCGTAAAAGTTACCTTGAAGTAATCTTTTAACAATTCGAAAATGTACGGCAATGCCTCGAATTTATTCGGGGCATTTTTTTTCAATATTTGAACAGCGATCACTCCCCAAAATTCGTTTATCACGACTGACTTGCTTATCGGCCTGAAACGACGGATTATTTGTACTTCAATAAAAGCGACCGATTAAAATAAAGCGCTCTTCTTTTAAAACCCCAAACAACAAAAATTAAAAAAATCGTCGTTCAGGGAACAAAAAGCCATTCTCTTTGTTTTAAATTAATTTGAGATAACAATTGATTTTTAGCGATGCATATAAACATCTTAATTCAGGGAAAGTTAAATGATCCGAAAAATTTGCCGGTATTTTATTCCATTTATTAGCACTATTCTCCTCCTGACTCTGGCTTGTGAATATTCCAAAGAGATGCCAGGCGCTTTTGAGGAGATTAATCCAAATCTTGGTGAGAAAAAGAAAGAAACCTTTTATCCCTTAAATATCGAATCCCGCTCCCGGGATGCAAAATTGGGTGATAGCCCATACTTGTTTCTGGGTCAATATAATGGTTACAAGTCTTACATTCTCTCGCGTATTGCGATTAGTTCCCTTGCGAATATCGACTCCACAGTCATCAATTCCGTTTCACTAGCGCTATCTCCAGTCAAATTTGACTCTACCGAAGCCAACAACCCCCAATTTAAAGCCCGTGTCAGAATCCTGAAAGATATGGAAGCGGGTTGGCTTGACTCTGATATTACCTGGAGTTCCTTTAGCCAGACGAATTTTCAAAATACAATTATAAACGAAACCGATTTGGGCGCTTCTCAGGATGAGACCGTATATCTGAAGCTCGATGTTACGAAATTTACCACATCTAAAGGACGGCTGGATTCAACGTTACGATATTATGGAATTCTTATCGAATTTGAGGCCCCGGAAGGACAAAATGCCATGCGGTGTTTTAGTTCGTGTGACGCAACTGATGCCACGCAACTGCCGACCTTAACCATTGTTTCAACTTATAATAGCACAACGGATACCAGCTATTTCTCGGCAGGCTATGATGTTTCAATTTTGCAATACCGCCCGTTAGAAAACGAAACTACTCAATATTTCTCGGTTGGAAACACGTTAAATGGTTCCCTGCAATTTCCACAGTTGTCACTGGCAGAAAATGCGACTATCAATCGTGCCCAGGTAATTTTTCAGTTTGATACGACGCGCTCATTTTATGCGGTGAATGATGTTGTAAGTGTCGCGGCCATTCCAGCAAAATGGGGTGAAGATCCTTCGACGACAATTAGCTATAGCAGTCTGCCATTAGCACACGACACCCTTAAAATTGATGTCCGGGTTGCTGTTCAGGATTGGATTTCAAAGGATGATACTTATAGTGACGGATTCCAGATTAAATCAACGTTAAGTGATATTGATATCATGAATATCTTTTTTTATAATAATTTGGCAGATTCGACACGTAGACCCAGACTGGTGGTAGAATATACCTTACCTCCTTCCAGTCTCAAATAATCATAATCGCGGGAGTAAATTTTCATGATAAAGCATATCTTAAGTAGTGTAATTTTCATTTTTATTATTTCATTACTGCCTCAAAATCAATTAACGGCAACGTCATTTTTTTCCACTCGGGGTTTAGGCTTAAAATCAGAACCAACGAGTGCCCGTGGATTTGCCATGGGCGGGGTTGGAATCGCCATTCCCCAGGATCTGGGTTTATCCAGCCTGAATCCAGCGACGTTAACTCCCACAGCCTTAACCCGGCTTACATTACATTTTGGTTCCGAATTTGTGGAACAGGAAAATCGACTTGGAACTGGTCGTTCGACTTATACAAATGCACTCGGGGGTCAATTTTTGATTCCGGTAACATCCAGGTACTCCATTTCCATGGGGATACAGCCTTTATTTTTAGCAGATTTTAAATTCAGAACGACAGTTGGCAGCGGCGACACCCAATACCAGGAAAGCGTTGGCAACAAAGGAAGTTTGAACAAACTGTTCCTGGCCTTTTATGGACAACCAGTCAAGAAATTTTCTTTCGGAATTAGCTACAATTATAATACAGGTAAATACGAAAAGCCCTGGCAGGTTGATTATACCAACGAGGCCTATTTTGACACAAATGATCGCTTCAATACTCAACTTAGCGGTCACTCATTTTCGATGGGATTTTTAGTTAATCCATATAAAACCTGGTTCGTGGGAATGACATATACTTCGCCGTTAGAACTTATATCTCGCAACTCAATGACGCATGGTTTTCTCGTTAACCTGAATGAATATTCGACGACTTATGCACATACGTCACTGGATGATGGCACAACTAATTTACCAGCAAGCTGGGGAATTGGCACTTCGATTATTTTAAAAAAGAAATGGTTACTTTCAGCAGATTATTTTAGCGAACCACTCTCGCAAATGAAAGAAAATGGTGAAAGTTTAGCTTCAGAATTTAATGACTTTACTCGATTTTCAGCCGGAATTGAGTATACAGCGTCAACTAATCCATATTCCAGTTATTTCAGCCATGTTCCATTACGAATCGGCTATTTTTACAAACAACTTCCCGTGAAATTTGGCAGCGAACCAATTCATGAACAAGGTTTTTCGATGGGATTTGGCTTACCATTTTTCTACTCGATGGGAAAAATGGATATCGCCTTTGCTTATGGAAAGCGGGGTGATATTGCGAATAACTATGTAAAAGAAAATTTTTATTATATAATGGCCAGTGTTACCGGTGGAGAACGCTGGTTTCTTGGCGGCCGTAAAAGATAACCTGACGAATAGAACTCAGCAAAAGGCTTGGTTATAAATTTTACATTACTTCATGATAAAATTACAATTTCGAAACAAAAATTTTCCTTGATTTTTTAAAAAATTTTCATTACCATACGTTTAATTAAGGTTTTATTTTAAAACGAGCTATTAACTATATTAACAGAACCAAAAAGTCTCGGGAGGTCGTGGATGCAAAATCAAAAATCGATTTTTTGGGTTGCTATTCTTCTCAGTATCACTTTAATCGTTATACTGTTAGCCAATTTCGGATGTGTTCCTCCGGAACCAAAGATTGATCCGGTCCGCCAAAAAGCAATTCAGGACTCTATTCGCGAAGCTAGTCAAAAAAAATACCTGTTTGAGCTTGATAAAACCTGGAGTACTGGATACGAATACCATAAATCGGGTATGTTCCGTCAGGCAATTAAACCTTTCTGGCGCGTAGCAGAACTTGATACAATTCAGCGATATAAGCTTGTTTGGTCCAAATTAGTGGACGCTTACTTTAAACTAGGCGTCGTTGATAGTGCTGAACTTGCCTGTGCAAAAGGTTTGGAACAATATCCTGATAACACCTATTTGTTACGAAATATGGCCCATATTCAAGCTGGTCGGGATTTGAACGAAGAGGCAATCGCAAATTATGAAAAAATAGTTAAATTAGAACCAGATGCACTGGACGACTGGAAAAAATTAGGGAGCCTTCGTTTAAAAGAGAATCTGGTTGATGAAGCAATTCGTGCGTATGAAAAAGCTTCTGAACTGAAATCAGATGATCAGGAAAGTAATGAGATTCTTACCAAATTATATGCCCAGACTGGTAATGATGATGCAGCGCTGGAACGGTTAGAAAAGCTTCGCAAACAAGACCCAACCAACACCAAACACATGTTCAATCTCGGACGGCAATATTTCCAACGCGAAATGTGGTCAAACGCTGAACCAGAATTCCGTGAATACTTAAAATCAAATCCTGATGATACTTATGCAGCAGAACTTTTAGGCGCTTCCCTCCAAAATCAAAATAAATTTGAAGACGCCATTAAAGTCTATGAAGATGTGCTTAAACGCAAACCAGATAATAAAAAGAGCTATTGTGAAATTGCATCCTGCCTGAAATCGTTGAAAAGGTATCGACAGGCACGCGAAAATGTTAGACAGGCACTTAAAATCGATGCGAATTACGGCTATGCCTTCCTGGTATTGGGAGAAATTTATGAGGCTGCGGCTGAAAACTGCATGAGTGACAATAACAGAACCGCCCCATCTTTTGATGATAAATTAGTTTATCAATTGGCGTATGATCAATTTAACAAAGCAGCGGAAGATCCCGCTTCGAGATCTTTTGCGATGCGTCGTATTGAATATGTTAAACAAATGACGCCAACAAAAGAAGACTTATTTATGAATAAAGGCAAAACAAAAGCTCGTGGTACCTGCTACGCCTGGATATACTAATATCAACACCTCATCCGAGCACAATTGATATTTCAAAAAAGGGAATTTTTTGGCATCGGAAGTTGATTTAAATTTATTATACAGGATTCGAGCAGCCAATATTCATTTATTATGACGCTGTTCCGCAGTTGACTACATTTTTTTAGGACTTAATGCGATCATGCCAACTTCATCATTGTCGAGCGATTTAACTCACCGCTAAATTTTCCCATAGGGGATAGATAATATTTTGCTCCTCATGAAACAGGATATGATATTATCCAATTAAAAAACTGGCAGATCGTTGTCTCATCCGCACCAAAATGATGAGTAACAATGAATTTGGATTCAGGCTTATTATTTTTTCAATAAGGGCGAAGCTTTTTGTTTGCCAATTTATTATATAGGACATTTTAAGTATCAAAAGAATGCCTCGTCCCGGCGGCATCAATAATTTACCTGATTAAGAAAATTTGATCTGAAAGTATTTTTGACATCTTAAATGGAGGATTTAGATGCGAACTCAAAAGGTAAATAAAATCATGTTGTGGATAATAATCGGCGAAACATTTGTTTACCTGCTGAGTCTGTTCAATTTTGGCTGTGCTCCTCCAGCGACTTCAATCGAAAGCTCAAAAAGAGTCGAATCAATTGATAGTTTGATGATAAAAAATCTTGAAGCATATAAAAAAAGTATCGATGATGAATATCAGATTGGATTAATGAATTATTCGAATGATCAATTTCGTGAAGCAGTAAATCACTTTCAGCGTGTAATTCAACTCGACACAATCCAATATCTTAAAAATGTCTGGTGTAAAATTATTGATTCATATAAGAAGTTGGAACTACCTGACAGCGCCCTCCTCTATTGTGAAAAAGGTCTGGAACAACATCCTCAAAAAATCGAATTATTGATTCAAGGGGCAGCTCTTCATGAAAAACTTGAGAATCAGGAGCGTGCGATACCCTACTTCCAAAAACTGGTGAAATTAATCCCCCATTCACCTGAATATTGGAAAAAATTGGCCGGCCTTTTTTCACAAACGGATGTTGAAGCTGCGATTCAGGCGTATGAAGTTGTATTTTTACTGGATTCGGCCGATACTTCGGCCAAAAAAATTCAATCAGAACTTCTTCGACGTACAGAAGATCCAACTCCTGTTCTGGAACGGATGGTCCGCATAAAACGACAAAATCCCGGACAGCGTCAGGCAGTTTTTAATTTGGGACAGTTTTATTTCATAAAAGGTGATTATCCGAATGCAGAAATCGAATTTCGTGAGTATCTGAAAATTGAACCAACGGATGAAATCGGTCGGGAGTATTTAGCTGCTTCTTTTCAAAATCAGGGTAAATTCGACGCTGCAATCAATGTTTACTTAACAATTTTAGAGACGAACCCCCATCATCTAAAAAGCTTATGTGAGATTGCCTATTGTTTAAAAAAGCGGGAAGATTTTGAGCAGGCGCGGGAGTATGTCATCCGAGCCCAGAAAATTGATCCGGATTATGCCTTGAGTAATATTGTTTTGGGTGAAATTTATCAAAATGCTGCCGAAAAATGTCAAAAAGCCCGCGAACGGGTGCTGCCGGATTGGGACGACAAACTCATTTATCAAATGGCGTACGATCAGTATAAAGTTGCTTTGAATGATTCACTTTTTAAAGATATGGCAAAAAACAAAATTCAAACTGTCGCGCGATTGATTCCAACTAAAGAAGATTGGTTTATGCATCCGGCTGACAGGCAGGCAAAATTAAAATGTTATGAATGGATTTATCAATAAAGGTTCTATTCACTCATGAGCATAGAATTATCAGAAAAGGAGTATATTGCCATTGGTTCGGACCATGCGGGATTCGAATTAAAAGAATTAATTAAAAAATATTTAGATTCTTTGAAACTGCCATATAAAGATTTCGGAACGTATTCACCTGCTTCGACCGATTACCCGGATTGGGGAGCAAAAGTAGCTAAAGCCATTTCTAGTGGAATTCATCAGCGCGGAATTTTAATTTGTGGTTCCGGAATTGGAATGTCTATCACGGCCAATAAATTTAAAAGAGTTCGCGCTGCCTTGTGTACCTCTGAATATATGGCTGAAATATGTCGGAAACACAATGATGCCAATATTCTTGTTTTAGGCGGCCGAACGACCTCGGAATTAATGGCACAGAAATATGTCAAAATTTGGCTGGAAACAGCGTTTGAAGGCGGTCGACATCAAAAAAGAATCGAAAAATTGGACGAATTTGGGTGTTTATAGTTATCAGTGCATTAGCGGATAAGGATTAAAATGCTCGAAAGCTTCTTTACAGGTTGAATTCTTCTCTGGAAGACCTGATAAACTTCCCAGTCGTTAATTAAATTTCAAATAACACCTAAAATTCTAAAATGAAACGTTTTTTCTTCGGAGAACTCGCTTTCAGTGGGAAATTGACCCCCGCTGTCTCTCCCCCAAATTCCGTTTTTGGGGAATTTGGGGGAGGCAGGAGGGGGTCTTTCATTGATTCATCCCCTTACAAATTTCCATTTTAGAATTTTAGGTAACAGGCTTAATTAAACAATAATAGAGGTGACAATGAGGGACGACCTGAAAAAAGTTGACCCGGAAATTTATGCGGCTATCGAAAATGAAATCAAACGTCAAAACGAAAAATTAGAACTTATCGCTTCTGAAAATTTTGTCAGCCCCGCGGTTTTGCAGGCAATGGGTCAGGCAATGACCAATAAATACGCCGAAGGTTACCCGGGAAAACGATACTATGGCGGTTGTGAATTCGTCGATGTCGGTGAGGAATTGGCCCGTGAACGCGCTAAAAAATTATTTAACGCCGAACATGCCAATGTCCAACCCCATTCCGGGAGTCAGGCGAATATGGCAGTCTATTTTTCATTCCTCAATCCAGGTGACACGTTGATGGGGATGGATTTATCACACGGCGGTCATTTAACGCATGGCAGTCCTGTTAATTTTTCCGGTCGATTGTTCCGAATGGTATTTTATGGTGTCGATGCTTCCGGTCGGATTGATATGAATCAGGTCGAGGAAATCGCCCTGCGGGAACGCCCCAAAATGATTATCACGGGGGCCAGTGCGTATTCCCGTAAAATCGATTATCCTGCTTTTCGGCAGATTGCGGATCGGATTGGCGCCAAATTACTTTCTGATATCGCACATCCCGCCGGTCTGATCGCGACGGGTTTAATCCCCAGCCCTGTTCCTCACTGTCAGGTAGTTACCAGTACCACGCATAAAACTTTGCGCGGGCCGCGCGGTGGTTTAATTTTAATTGGCAAAGATGCCGAAAATGATATGGGAATCCGAACGCCCAAAGGACAATTAAAAAAGATTTCGGAAATTATTGATTCAAATATTTTTCCAGGAATACAGGGCGGCCCACTCATGCATGTCATTGCCGCAAAGGCCGTCGCTTTTAAGGAGGCCCTGTCCCCTGAATTTAAAGTATATTGCCAGCAAATTATTAAAAACGCCCAGGTTCTCGCCAAAACGCTCATGAATCTCGATTATCAAATCGTATCCAACGGTACTGATACGCACCTGATGCTAATCGATCTTTCGAATAAGGATATTTCCGGAAAAGCTGCCGAAAAAGCACTTGAAGCTGCAGGAATTACGGTCAATAAAAACATGGTTCCTTTTGACAAAAAAAGTCCATTCATTACTAGCGGTATCCGAATCGGAACACCGGCATTAACCACGCGCGGGATGAAGGAAGATGAAATGATTCAGATTGGAAATATGATCGACACTGTGCTTAAAAACATTGAAAACGAGGCGGTTCATAACCAGGTTAAACACCAGATTTTTGAAATGTGTCAAAAATTTCCGCTTTACAAAGACTAATTACAGGGTAATACTTTTCCTCTTTATTGGCAAAATATAAATTTTAAACCATGAGGAGGTCTCTTTATGAGATGTCCGTACTGTCATTTTATGGATTCAAAAGTCATTGATTCGCGCGTGAAAGAAGATGGTGAAACTATCCGTCGCCGGCGACAATGTCTAAGTTGCGGGAAACGATTTACAACGCGAGAGCAAATCGAAACGCCTTTGTTACTGGTTGTCAAAACCGATGGCAGGCGCGAACCGTTCGATAGAGAAAAACTAAAAAAAGGGATCATTATTGCCTGCGCAAAACGCTCAATTGATTTGAACACCATTGAAGGCGTTGTCCAAAAAGTTGAAGTGAATCTGCGGGACCGGGGACAGGAAGAAATTGATTCAAAACATATCGGGGAACTGGTAATTTCAGAGCTCAAAAAAATCGATGAAGTTGCTTATGTTCGATTTGCTTCCGTTTATCGTAATTTCAGAAATAAAGAAGAGTTTATCAATGAACTCAATGAATTGCATTAAACGCACCGATATTCAATATCGATGGAACGAGGCGATGAATTTCTACCAGACGCTGCAGGTATCATTCGTACATGTTTTAAATGAAGGCCCCTGTCGCGATTGCTATTGAATATTTTTTTATTTTCAACATCCGTATTCTGTAAACTGTAATTTCTGATAAGAAAGAAAGGGAGGGGCTTTTATTATCATAACGCATTTATGAAGTTCTCCTTTCCATGAGTTGATATTTTTTTAAAATTTAATTTATAAATTCTCATCACCCTTCTGGTGGACAGCCTGCCGAGGTGGATGAATAATTGAAAATAGTTTCGGAACTCATACCGACGGTAAAGATATTACGTGAATGGCAAAGGTAGTGAGATATGATTTTAAAAAAAAGGACATTTAAGGGTGGAGTTCATCCACCAGAAGAAAAAAATTGGACTCAGGATAAACCAATTGAAATAATGCCAGCGCCGGCAACAGTTATAATTCCACTCCAACAACATATTGGAAGACCTTCAACCCCAAAGGTAAAGGTTGGCGATACTGTTAAAATTGGTGATCCACTGAGTGAACCTGCTGGATTTGTTTCGGTACCGAGTCATGCTTCTGTTTCAGGAACAGTGAAAGCAATTGATAAAGCACCACATCCGCTAGGAGTGGAAATTCTGGCAGTCACCATTGAAAATGACGGGAAAGACGAATTTTCAGATGTCATTCTCAAAGAAGCGGACAGGAGTGAATTAAGTCGGGAGGAAATCATCGCCAGAATTAGTGCTGCTGGTATCGCGGGCATGGGCGGCGCCACTTTCCCGACGCACGTTAAACTTTCGCCACCACCGAATAAAAAAATTGAAACGTTAATTTTAAACGGTGCGGAATGTGAACCCTACCTGACCGCTGACCATCGTTTGATGTTGGCATATCCGGATGAAATTTTGGATGGCATGGACATCATTATCAAGGCGTTAAACTGCAAAACGGGATATATTGGTATTGAAAAGAACAAACCAGATGCTATTAAACTCCTGCGGGAAAAAGTCCGGGAAAAAGGATTTCCCTATCAGGTGCTTTCATTCCAGGTAAAATATCCACAAGGAGCCGAAAAACAGTTAATAAAAGCGATTACAGGCCGTGAAGTTCCACGTGGCGGCTTGCCAATGGATGTTGGTTGTCTTGTCCAGAATGTCGGAACCGCAAAAGCCGTTCATGATGCCGTGCGATATAAAAAGCCACTCTATGAACGCGTGGTTACCGTTACGGGGCCGGGTATCAATGTATCTCGCAATGTATTGGCGCGTATAGGAACGCCATTACGTGAGTTGCTCAATTTTTGCGGGGGATTAAAAGATGGCGCCGCGAAAATCATAAATGGTGGCCCGATGATGGGAATCTCACAATTTTCACTGGAAGTTCCGGTCATTAAAGGCACCTCCGGGATTTTGGTGCTGGGCGAAAAAGAAAGTCAAATCGCCGAGGAACAGCCTTGTATTCGCTGTGGCCGGTGTGTGGTGGCCTGTCCAATGGGATTGATGCCAAATTTGCTCGCGACTTTAGTTGAATATAATAAATTTGATCAGGCAAAAAAATATGGTATCCTGGATTGTATTGAATGTGGTTCCTGTACTTTTATTTGCCCAGCAAAACGGTATCTGGTTCATTATATCAAGCATGGAAAATTGGAAGTTAATCGGGCTGCGAAATCTGCTGCTTAGTGTTCGATAATTGAAGGAATGCCCTATGGAAAATAAATTTTACGTCTCTTCTTCACCCCATATCACTGCGAAAGATTCTATACAAAAAATCATGTTTGACGTGGTTCTGGCACTGGTACCGGCGATAATTGCAGCGGTTTATTTTTTTGGCTACCAGGCCGCTTGGGTGATTCTCATCTGTGTCGCAACAAGTGTTGCCAGTGAAGCTGTCATTCAGAAGCTCATGAAAAAAAAGATTACCGTCCTGGATGGAAGCGCCATCGTCACGGGGATTTTACTGGCATTCAACCTGCCGCCAGAAATTCCCTGGTGGATGCCAATCATCGGCTCGGTTTTCGCCATTATCATCGGGAAACATTGCTTTGGTGGATTAGGCTATAATCCCATGAATCCCGCCTTGTTAGGTCGCGCCTTTTTACTCGCATCCTGGCCAACTTATATGACCATTTTTAAGACTGAACCCACCAATGGTACGCTATCCGGTATTTCAGCCATTACATCAGCAACCCCCCTAAACGTTATGAAAAGCGTTCAGGAGATTCTTAAAAATCAGGCGTTACGTCAAAAATTAGAAAATACGATTCAGACCGCACAGGATTCATCCCTTATTCTGGATGCACAAAAAACATTAGGAACCTTGACGGAATACGCCGCGGATCAGATCAATCAGGCGCAAAATGCTTTTCCACAGTTGCTCGATGCCAGCCCAAACTTCTTCCTTGGTCGTATCGGTGGGTGCCTGGGTGAAACCTCAGTACTGGCACTTTTGATTGGTGCGGCCTATTTGCTCTATAAACGACACATTGGCCTGAAAATTCCAGTAAGTTACCTGGGAACAGTGGCTCTCCTGTCCTGGATTTTTGGCGGGGTGGATGGACTTTTTACTGGCGACTGGATTTTTCATATATTAACAGGGGGACTCATCCTCGGGGCTTTTTTTATGGCTACCGACATGGTCACTTCGCCTGTTACTTATTGGGGACAAATCATTTTTGGCGCGGGATGTGGCGTTATCACGGTTATCATTCGCCTTATCGGAGGCTATCCAGAAGGTGTCTCCTATTCGATTTTATTAATGAATTTAACTGTCCCATTACTTGATCGACTTACCAAACCGAGAATCTTTGGGGAGGTTAAAATTAAATGAAAAACATCTTAAAATTAGGCGCAATTTTACTAGTAGTTACGGCAGTTGCCAGTGCCTTACTGGCTTTCGTCAACAAAACTACACTTCCTTTTATTATTGAACAGGAACGGATTGAAGAACAAAATGCATTGGCCGAAGCACTACCATCAGCCAATCGCGAGGCATTGGAAAAACAAAGCGATGGCAGTTACATTGCTTTCGCTTCGCCAGAAAAAAAACGGATAATTGGCTATATTCTGTTTGCAAAGGGGAATGGTTATTCCAGTGTTATTCAAACGGTGGTTGGCATTGACACAACAGGTAAAATTCTGGGAATAAAAATTTTAAAGGAAGCTGAAACTCCTGGTTTAGGTACCAAAGTTGAAGAAGTGCGCTATGGCGATCCCAAACCCTGGTTTCAGCAACAATTTATCAATTTAACACCCGAACAATTAAATTTAAAGCCCCAGGGGGAAATTACTGCCATTACGGGTGCGACTATCTCTTCACGTGCGGTAACAAACTCGGTAAAAGAGTCGATTAAGAAACTCCTTCAGTAATAAGGAATTCCTCAGTAACCAAATTCCATTATTGAAAGAGAATTTGAAATTCTAAACATGATTTATTAAATCAGCTAAATAAAGAGGATTCTAAATGTCGGCATTCAAAGAATTTTCCAAAGGAATTTATGAACAAAATCCCATCTTTCGGGTACTATTGGGGCTTTGTCCAACGCTGGCGGTTTCCAATTCTATAAAAAATGCAATAGGAATGGGTCTGGCCGCTACTTTTGTGCTGGTATGCTCAAATATCATCATCTCGATTATTCGCAAAGGGGTTCCGGCGAAAATACGAATTCCTATTTATATTGTGGTCATCGCCACTTTTGTGACAGTGGTTGAATTGGTCATGAAAGCATTTTCGCCAGCCTTGTTCAAAGCATTGGGGATTTTTGTTCCGTTAATTGTCGTTAATTGTATTATTTTGGGTCGAGCCGAAGCTTTTGCAAGCAAAAACAACGTTTTTCTGTCTATTTTTGACGGGCTTGGTATGGGTATCGGTTTCACTCTGGCGTTAGTCCTTCTCGGATTTGTTCGGGAATTGCTGGGGGATGGCAAACTATTGGGATTTCCTGTTATGGGAATCGAATTTAAGCCAATGCTCATTATGATAATGTCACCCGGGGCTTTTTTGACATTAGGACTTTTCTTGGGATTTTTTAATTGGCTGGATATAAAATTTAAAAAATCACGTTAGATTGATTCTTTAATCCATAAGCAATTTTATCAAATTTATTAACCAGGTATTAATATGGATGCACAATCACTTTTTATCATCGCGATAGTTTCAATTTTTATCACCAATTTTGTCTTTTCGCGATTTTTGGGAACCTGCCCTTATATTGGTGTTTCAAAATCATTAGATTCAGCCATCGGGATGGGGCTGGCAGTTGTCTTTGTAATGACGCTGGCTTCAATGGCGACCTGGCTGATTTATAAATTGATGCTTGAACCGACGTCATCAAATATTTTCTATATTATATTTTCGCTGGACAATCCCCCAAATTTACTTTACCTTCGCACCATCACTTTTATTTTTATTATTGCCGCGCTGGTGCAATTTGTGGAAATGGTGATTCAAAAAACCAGTCCTGGCTTATATCAGGCATTGGGAATTTATTTACCCCTTATTACAACCAATTGTGCGGTGCTGGCCGTAACAATTTTAAACGTCGAAAGTAACTACAACTTTATTGAAAGTATTGTTAACGGTTTTACCTCGGGTGTCGGTTTCACCTTAGCACTTATTTTAATGGCGGGTATCCGGGAAAGACTGGACCTGGCCCCCATTCCCAAAGCCCTCAAAGGTGTTCCGATTGCATTCATCATGGCCGGTTTAATGGCCATCGCTTTTCTGGGTTTTGCCGGAATGAAATTATAATAACAATTACGAGTAATTATGACGGAAGAAAAAGATTTAAATGAAATAAATGAAAAAGAGATGCCTTTCCTGGATCATCTGGAAGAGCTACGTTGGCGTCTGATTTATTCGATTATCGCGGTTGTTACCGGTGCTATTGTTGTCTTCTTTTTCTCAAAGGAAGTACTTGATATATTAATCCGTCCCTACCAAAAGGTTGGAAATCAGCCTAAATTAATATATCTGGAACCCGCTGGCGGTTTCATGATCTATATGGAAGTTGCTTTCTTTGGTGGCTTAATTGCAAGCCTTCCTTTTGTTTTTTATCAATTATGGAAATTTATTGCCCCCGGTCTTTATCGACGGGAACGAAAATACATCCTGGCCATCATTATTATTTCTACCATCAGTTTTATTATCGGAATGGTTTTCGCTTATCTGATTATTATTCCGTTCAGTCTTAAATTTTTATTGCTTGGCTTTCAAACCGATACGTTAGCCCCAAATTTAGCAATTAATAAATACCTGAGCTACGTTTTATCCATGATCTTTGTGGCAGGGCTGGTTTTTGAACTCCCATTGATTTCGTTTTTCCTGGCAAAACTAGGGCTTATTTCAGCTAAATTTTTACGTGAGAAAAGACGGTATGGGATTGTCATTATTCTTACGCTTGCAGCTATCCTGACACCACCCGATGTGGCCAGCCAAATGCTTTTAGCTGTACCGATGATGGTTTTATACGAGATAAGCATCTGGGTTGTGAGTATGACCGTACGTGCGAAACAGCGGAAAGAGGAGGGCGAAGCGGAATCAGAAAAACCAAAACCGCCATCAGAAACGCCACCCGTTGCTTCCAATTCAACATCTGAAAAAACAAATGATATTCAAAAGGATGTCACATCAACAGTTCCAGCTTCACCAGAGCAAACATCATCCGATCAGGAGATAACGAACACTTATTTAGGGGGGATGGCCACTGAAAAAACCGCGGACGTGAAAAATTCGCTGGCTTTTTATCAAAATTTGGATGAATCAGAACTCATTCAACGAATCAAACAAGTAAAACTCGCTTATGGTCATCAGTTGGTACTTTTAGGACACCATTATCAACAGGATGCTGTAATTAATCTGGTTGATTTTGAAGGTGATTCATTCAAGCTGGCCCAAATCGCTGCTGAGCAGGAACAGGCCAAATTTATTGTCTTTGCCGGCGTAAAATTCATGGCCGAAAGTGCCCGAATTCTGGGACGAAATGACCAGATGGTTTTACATCCTGATCCAGGAGCCGGGTGCCCATTAGCTGACTTTGCTGATCTTGGCCAGGTTGAAGCCGCCTGGAAAATTTTAGTGGATATTTTCGGCTCCGAAAAAATTATTCCTTTAACTTATGTAAATTCCACCAGTGAAATTAAAGCCTTTTGTGGAAAAAATCGGGGGGCGGTCTGTACCTCATCAAATGCGCATCTGGCCTTTCATTGGGGTTTTACACAAGCGGAACGCATATTTTTCTTTCCCGACGAAAATCTGGGACAAAATACCGCTACAAAATTAAATCTTCCAGAAAACCAAATTCGTATCTGGGATCCCAATCAGGAGAATGGGGGGTTGATTCGGGAAGAAATCGAACAAACACGCCTTTTTCTCTGGAAGGGACATTGCCACGTTCATACCGCCTTTACGATAAAACAGGTCATTTCCATGCGCCAGCAATACCCGGACGCAAAAATTATCGTTCACCCGGAATGTCGAAAGGAAGTTGTTGATCTGGCCGATGCGAATGGCTCAACTGAATTTATTATACAATATGTCAAACGCGCCCGAAAAGGTCAAACGATTATTATTGGAACAGAAATTAATCTGGTCCAGCGGCTGGCGCAGCGGTATCCCAATAAAACAATTATTCCCCTGGCCAGTTACGCCTGTCCTGATATGTCAAAAATAAATTTACAAAATTTATGTTGGACATTGGAAAATCTGGGCAAAGTCAATATCGTTACGCTACCTGATTCCATAATAGAACCAGCTAAATTAGCACTTGACCGCATGCTTCAGATTAGCCATCGCGAAATCCTGCGAAAAAAATGAGAGAAAGAATAGATTTACATATTCATTCAAATCATTCAGACGGTTTGTTTTCACCTCAAAAAATCGTATATGTTGCATCCCGAAATTATGTGCGCGCGATCAGCATCACTGATCATGATAACATTTCAGCAATCCATGAAGTCCGGACTTATGGCGAAAAAATGGGCGTGGAAATAGTTCCGGGTTTGGAATTAAGCGCTCAACAGGATGGCCGCGATATTCACTTTTTGGGATATTATATTGATGAAAATAGCCCTAAGTTATTAGAATATCTCACTTTTTTCAAGGAAGAACGTATAAAACGAGCCCAAAAAATTTTATCAATCCTTGGGCAAATCGGCATTCCAATTGATTTTGAGGAAGTTTTACAGAAATCACCTAATGGTTCACTTGGTCGCCCCCATATCGCCGATGTACTCACCGAAAAAGGATTCGTTCAAAACCGCGTAGAAGCTTTCAACCGGTATTTAGGAACCAGTGCAGTCGCTTTTGTCCCGCAATATCGATTATCGTCAAAAGATGCCATACAATTAATAAATTCAGCCGGTGGCATAAGTGTTGTGGCCCATACCGGTCTGGAATTTATTGAAGATTACCTTCCCCAATGGGTTGGTGAATTTGGTTTAAAAGGGCTGGAAGTCATTCACCCCCGGTTTAGTGCTTATCAAACCTTCCATTTACAGCGATTAGCAAAAAAATTTAATCTGGTCATGACTGGCGGTTCGGACTGCCATGGCGATCGGAATAATGGTGAAGGGATCATTGGCAATTATTATGTACCGTATAAATATCTAATTCAGTTGAAAAAGTGCGCCGGGATTGTAGATGCGCCTGTTAAAACAAACAACCTGCCTTAAAAATCTGTATTCGTTCAGCCACTAGTTTTAAGCTTTTATCCACATAAAAGTTAGCACCAGCACCACATCTTCGGTTCCATGTTCACCGTACCCGGCTAAATGCGCACCCCCCAACCCTGAACCGTTAACCGAATGAAAATAAACTTAATGTGCTTCCAGCCAATTCTCCCCGACACCAACATCCACCTTGACGGGTACGTCCAATTGTAAGGCGCTTTCCATCTCTTCCTGAACGAGCGTTTTGGCATAGTCCACTTCATCCCGTAAAACTTCAAACACCAATTCATCATGAACCTGCATAATCATTTTTAGGTTCAATTTTTCTCGATTAATCCGATTCTGAATATTAATCATCGCCAGCTTAATCATATCGGCGGCTGTACCCTGAATTGGTGTATTGATGGCGGTTCGCTCAGCAAATTCACGCCGGCGGCGATTATCACTTAGAATATCCGGTAAGCGCCTTTTGCGGCCCAACATTGTGGAAACATAACCATCCTTCTGGGCCTTTTTCACCACCTCTTCCATAAAATTTTTAACTCCAGGATATTTCATAAAATAAGCATCAATAAAAGTTTGAGCTTCCTGCTGCGAAATATCCAATCGACTGGCCAGACCAAAGGCTCCCATTCCATAAATGATGCCGAAATTTATTGCCTTCGCCTGATAACGCTGTTCATCCGCAACGGCTTCGGGTGGGAGATTCAAGATCAAAGCGGCTGTTCGCCGATGAATATCCTCACCTTTAATAAATGACTCCCGTAAAGTTGCATCTCCAGAAAGATGCGCCATGATGCGGAGTTCAATTTGTGAATAATCGGCATCAAGTAAAATATGATTTTTATCTCCCGGAATAAAAGCCCGGCGAATTTCCCGTCCCATTTCCGTTCGAATGGGAATATTTTGCAAATTTGGATCACTGGAGGAGAGTCGTCCGGTGGTTGCAACCGTTTGATTATAGGATGTATGAATTCGCTTGGTCCCGGGATTAATCAATTTCGGAAGGGCGATAACATAAGTCGACTGAAGCTTTGATAACTGTCGATAGTCAAGAATAACACGGGGCAGTTCATACTTCTTTGCCAAGCCTTCCAGTACGGTAACATCCGTTGAGTAGCCTGTTTTGGTCTTTCTGGCGGTTGGTAATTTCAGTTTTTTAAAGAGCAAATCACCTAATTGCTTGGGCGAATTCAGATTAATCGATGAACCCGCAATTTCTTCCACTCTTTTTAATAATTTTGCCATATCCTGTTCAAATTGCCTTTCCATCTGTTTCAAAAAGGGCACATCGATCGCCACGCCATTCTGCTCAATCTGCATCAAGACTTTCACCAGTGGCATCTCCACTTCGCGGAATAATTTCTCGAGGTCAGCTTCTTTGAGCTTTTTCTCAAAGAGCTCTTTCAAACGCCAGGTCATATCCGCATCTTCAGCCGCATATTCGGCGACTTTTTTAATCGGCACCTGTGCCATATTGATCTGATTTTTTCCTTTGCCTATCAAATCAGTTGTGGGTATCTTCTTATAATTAAAAAACTCCAGGGCGAGACTATCCAGATTATGTTGCCGTTTTTCAGGATCCAGGACATAAGAAGCTACCATG
The DNA here is from genome assembly GCA_020722815.1 of Caldithrix sp. Lineage (GTDB taxonomy): Bacteria > Zhuqueibacterota > Zhuqueibacteria > Thermofontimicrobiales > Sulfurfontimicrobiaceae > DYKB01. Next base: position 20,615 of record DYKB01000066.1, read on the forward strand.
GTATCAAAATTTACGCCCTCGACAACGATGCCATAATTTGATAAAACAAGTAAATCATATTTTATATTTTGCCCGGATTTTTTAATTTCCGGATTTCGCAACAATGGTTTTAGGCGGTTAAGAACATCATAAACTTCAAGTGACGTAAATTCATTTTCTTCAATAAATTCAATCTCCTGCGTTTGATGACGCGTGCTTTTGGCCGGTATGTAATAAGCCTCCCCCACACGAAATGAAAACGAAAAACCAACAATTTCTGCCTGCAGTGGATCAATATGCGTAGTTTCCAGATCGATGGTAAATTGACCATTTTCAATGAGCTTTTTACATAGTTCATCGACTTTATCAAGGGAATCAAAAATATGATATTGCGTGGAAAATTTCATCGCTTTGGTATTGAGCGTGTCGATAAGGGATTTGAACTCTAATTCTGTAAAAAGTTTTAACAAGGTTTCCGGATTCGCTTCATGATACCGGAGCCCCTCCAAATCAACTTTAAGCGGTACCTGAGTGTCAATCGTTGCCAATTCTTTGGAAAGCCATATCATATCAATATTATTTTTGATGCCTTCCCGAACACGCCTATTGGAAATATTATCACAATTTTCGATAATTTTTTCCAGCGATCCATATTCCTGAATTAATTCTTTGGCCGATTTTTCGCCGACTCCTTTCGCCCCGGGAATATTATCGACACTATCGCCCATTAAGCTTAAATAGTCGATGATCCGTTCCGGCGGAACTCCCATCTTGTTAGCGACGCGTTCGGCATCAATGATTTCAGGTTCATCGCCTACCCTTTTCAGATTATACATCCAAACGCGTGGTGAAATCAACTGCATTAAATCCTTGTCGCCTGTTACCATATAGGTATGGACACCCTTTTCCTCGGCTTTTTTCGCCAGCGTGCCAATAACATCATCCGCTTCATACCCCTGTAATTCCACAATCGGAATCCCATAAGTCTCCACAATCTGACGAATACGGGGCAGTTGCTCAGCCAGATCATCGGGCATGGGTTTCCGGTTAGCTTTATACGCCTCATAACTCTCATGTCGGAAGGTTGGGCCGGCAAGATCGAAGGCAATGGCCAAATAATCCGGCTTCTCTTCTTCGATTATTTTAATAAGCACCCGGGTAAAGGCATAAGGGGCACTGGTATTTTCACCTTTTGAATTGATGAGCGGATTATTTTTGAAAGCATAGTAAGACCGGTAAGCCAAAGCGGTCCCATCAACAATAAAAAATTTAGGAGCTGAACTCATAATATGATCCTTTGATTCGTTACAAAACATAAATCAATCTGTGGAAAAGATAACAAAAATAGGTTTGAAATGCAACTTAATTTTCATAAGTTATATGAACACGATGGGAATAGCTGTCAGATTAAAATTTTAACTCATTCATAAACAAATGAAAAGCCACGAGCTTTAGAACCTGTCCGAGAACTGGCTTTTAGCGGTCATTGCGATGAGCGTTTCCTTCAACAAAGCTCAGGAGATGTTTGGCGACGAAGCAATCTCAGCCGTTTTAACAGGGGCTGATGGTGAGCCTAAAAAACGGGCTTCGGCAAAACTTGTCTGGAGCGCAGTCGAAGGAAACGCCGCCCAATAACAATTTAGAAGTTCTCGGACAGCCTCCAAAGATCGCGGCAATTCAATCGTAAATTACTGAAATTTATATAGTTATAATGTTAGCCTGACAGCGATGGGCAGGAAGGGGTCATTGATTGATTCATAACCTCATAAATTTTCATTTTAGAATTTTAGGGATTAATTTTTTATCGCATCTGGCTCCCACACTTTTTGTCGGGTGGAATCGAATTTAATGATCTCAAATTGAACGCCTGTATTCGTTTGACGATAAAACAGCTTTAAAGGAGTCTTGCCATAAATATTAGCAACATTCTGGCTAAGTTCTTTTAGAATTGGTAAATATTCCACACGTGTTGATTCAATTTGTGAAATGACAGATACATCAGAAAAAACAATGGAACGATTGATTAAAGATGGCCATTTCCGCATGTTTCGGGCTAATTTTTGTGGAATTTCTTCCAGAAAATAAATTTCATAAGAAGGATAGATAATTAAAATATCTTTTAATCCGGGGCCATCAAAATTCAGATCAATTAGTGAGATTTGATACATCGTGGAATCCACTGGAATAAAATAGTCCCGCGCAAATTGAGCAATGCTGGTCGAATCCTGAATATTCAGCACGGGGAATGCCACTTTATCCCAAAAATAACCCTGCAATTTTTGAGACTGCACATTGTGAATAAAAATTAAATTGAATAAAATGAAAAATAAACAGAAATATCCACATTGGAATTTGTTTTGCATCGGTAAGTCCTCTGGCCAACGGTACTAATATTACAAAATTGTATTTTTCCAGAATAAGACGAAAAATATAGAATTTGGTTCCCAACGACAAGAAAATTTCAACCAGTTCAATCACTCAACCACAAAATTCTTACCCTGTAACAATTTCACCAATACTAATTATTACCTGATAATTCCTTCGCAAGCCATTCCCTTAAAAGAAATGCACTTAAGCTTCCTAAAATTTGAATTTAATTCAAATTTTTATTGCTTCTCATCATAAATTTATTAAATTATGTGATAATTTTTATAATGCTTATTAATCGATTATAAATTCAACTTTTAAACCAATAACCGTGCGAGATGGGATAAAGAATGGTAAAAATCGATTTTGCCAAAATTGAAAATGTTCATCCAACGATTTTTTTTAAATTTTCTCCACGAGGAAACAATCAAATCGTTGATATTACACTGACGAATCCAAAAAGTGAAGCCAACGCCAGCATAATTATCAAATTTTTCGATCAAAAAACCCAGCGAATGATTTTTGGCGTCAAACCCGGAACTGCCCTCTATCAAATGGAAGTACCCGAAATACCGGACGGCACCGAAGTAACTTTAGATCTTTCCCTGGATGGAAAGCTGCAGGATCAATTTAAGATCAACTGGCCAGCAGTACGCCGCTGGGAAATCCATCTGGTGCATTTTTCACATCATAATCTGAGTTATACTCATTTACCAACTGATACCCAGGCTGAATATGATCGGCATTTTAACTCACTGATTAATTATTGTGAAGAAACTGCAAATTGGCCAGAAGAAAGTCAATTTCGATTTACCATTGAAACAACCGCCCCTTTACTTCATTTTATCCGCAATCATTCCCGTCGACGGGTTGATGAACTGATTAAATTTATTAAAAATGGTCGAATCGAGGTGGCGGCACTATGGGGCAATACGATCAGTGAACTTTGTAGCAGTGAGGAGCTCATCCGTTTGCTTTATCCGGTATGTCGACTTAAACATCTGTACGAAATTCCGGTAAAAACAGCCATGCTGAACAATATTTCAGGTATCAACTGGGGACTGGCCACGATTCTGGCTGACGCCGGTATCAAATATTTCTCACCAACTTTCCATTCTGATTCTCAACACCCTTACTGGGATGAATCAGTAGCCGCGCCGAAAGGACGACCGGATGTTTTTTATTGGGAATCACGAGATCAGCAAAAAGTGCTATTCTGGGTGGGCGATGAAGAGAACATTTATTCGCAACCGCCTATCCCAGAACTGGCAACCTACCTCCCCAAACTGGAAAAGCAGGGCTACCCTTTTTCAGTGGTGCGTCGGCTGGTGAGCAGCGCGGGACGGGATAATGCGCCACCAACCAAAGCCTTTTGTGAAGCCGTTCAAAAATGGAATAAAGAATGGGCATTTCCCAAATTGGTCATGAGTACCAATACCCGATTTTTTGAAAAATTGGCGACTGAAATTCCCGCTGATATTCGCACTTTAAAAGGCGGAATTCCCGGTACTGAATATCCAATCGCTATTACGAGTATGGCACAGGAAGTGGCGTTGAATCGTCAGAATCAAAATCAATTAACCACCGCCGAAAAATTTGCAACAATTGCCGCATTCGGAAGCAATTGTGAGTATCCCGCCGAAGAATTCAGAAGAGCGTATGAGATGATGATGGCTTTTGATGATCAAAGCTGGGGACAATTCCATCCGTTTGGACCCGCTCAGGAAGCCGCATTGGCCTATAAAAAACAACAGGCCTATTATGCTGCGGCGCAGGCGCATTCAATCCTGAGTACAAGTTTAAGCAAATTAGCTGATGAAATAACCCTGTTGGCGGATGCTTATCACCTGGTCATTTTTAATCCAACCAACTGGATTCGAACGGATGTGGCGCAGGTGGATTTTGTCCCCATTCCCCCAACCGGCCTCCCTCTTTGTGAAATAAATCCGCCGGATGAAAAATCGGAGGCATTCCCTCAGCCATTGACGGCTATGACAGTTAAAAATCGTGAGCTCATCACCTTGCCACCCGAGCTAGTGGAAAAAGGATTCGAATTGATCGATTTGGCAAATCAAAGTCAGGTTCCTTATCAAATCAATGAAATTTCTGAACCAGGTGATGCTTTTGAAGATGCCGCCCATCGGTATGCTTTTGGCTATCTCAATTCGCTTTATCGGAAAAAACTGATTTTCATTGCCAAAGATGTCCCGGCCTTCGGATATAAAGTATATCAAATTCTGCCCACCTTACGGCAGGAGGTCATTCCAAAGCGAGTTGAATCTTCAGTAAAAACGATTGAAAATAAATTTTATCGTCTCATCGTTGCCACGAATACCGGTGGCTTATTCAGTCTATTCGACAAAGAATTAGAGCGTGAGTTAGTGGATAATTTCTCCCAATACCGGGTTAATCAGCTCTTTATTCATGCAATTGAACGCGATAAGATTATAAAACTCGAAAATGTGAACATTCGACGCGAACAGCGGGGAACAATCTCATTAAGCTTAATTATTACCGGCACCATGAATGGCTGCCCACAATGTATCCAGGAAATTACCTTATATAATGATATTAAGCGGATTGATTTCACCAATCGAATACTAAAAGATACCACACCGCTGCAGGAACTGTATTTTGCCTTTCCATTTCAAATGCGTAATCCACATATACGATATGAAAATGGCTTCGGCCTGCTCGATCCTGCCAGCGACTTTTTCGCTGGCTGCCACCCTGATGTGCACGCGCTGCAAAATTGGTTATCGCTTTCTGATGGAGAAATGACCATTGCCTGGACGAGTTTTGATGCCCCGATTATTCGTTTTGGCAGCTTGCCAAATGGAAATCTTTCACATTTTGAACCGCTGATTCAACCGAAAAAAGCCGGTTCCAAAGCGAATGCGCCATCGAACGGACAATTCTATTCACTGGCAATGAGCAGTAATTATCGAACAGGCTTCCCGAATGTACAGTTGACGGACATGCTCTACCGATACTCGTTAACCTCATTTAAAGCAGATGGTGGCGAGGAAAACACGCGTCAATTCGGGATGATGAAATCATACCCACTGCATCCAATTTTCATCAAAGGACCACAAAATGGGCACTTCGAACTTCAGCAGAGTTTTATAACGGTTTCACCGGCACAGGTTAAAATTATCACGCTGAAAAAAGCCGAATTTGGAACAAATTATATTTTAAGAATCTTGGAAATGTCCGGGCAGGAAACGGAAGCCGAACTGACCATTCATTTTGCTAAGATACAATCCATTCGCCGAACAAATCTTGTTGAAGATAATCCTCAGACCCTTCAGCAATTAGATTCAAACAAAATTTTGCTAAAATTAAAGCCATTGGAAATCGTTACATTAAGTGTTGCCCTTGAAAAACCATAATTTAAGGATTCACCAGCAGACAGGAAAGTGGCGATGACGAACAACGATAAAAAAAGCCAACTGGCCATTCATGGTGGAATGCCAATTAACACCGAGCCATTTCCAACAGCCCGGCATGGAGCAGAAGAAATTAGCGATGCAGAAATCAATGCGGTTATTGAGGTCTTAAAAAAGAAAAAGCCATTCCGTTTTCTCCATGAAATTGGAGATTCCAAAGTTGGGCAGTTTGAACAGATGTTCAAAGAATATATGGGAACGAAATATGCCCTGGCGGTCACCGGCGGGACGACGGCGCTAATTTCCGCCCTGGTTGGTCTGGAAATCGGTTGTGGAGATGAAGTCATATTGCCCGGTTATACGTACATCGCCTCGGCAGCAGCAATACTGGCTGTTCGGGCCATGCCGGTGCTCGCTGAAATCGATAATTCCCTGACCCTCGATCCAGCCGATGTGGAACGCAAAATCACCCCATATACCCGTGCAATCATGCCCGTCCACATGCGGGGGACCCCCTCCAGAATGGATGAAATTATGGCCATTGCCAGAAAATATAATCTAAAAGTCATTGAGGATGTTGCACAGGCCAATGGGGGATTTTATCATGGCAAAAAATTAGGTTCCATTGGTGATGCAGGGGCTTTCAGTCTGCAATATTTTAAAATTATCACTTCTGGTGAAGGCGGCATGGTGACCACCCATGATCGGATCGTTTATGAACGCGCTGCCATGCAACACGATTCAGCCATGATCTTTTGGGAACGCGATATGTTCAAAAATATTCTGCCTTTTGCTGGTGAAAATTATCGGATGAGTGAAATTCAGGGGGCACTCGGTCAGGTACAATTCGGTCGCATTGATGAAATTTTATCTCAATTGCGTTCACTGAAAAGGGTGATCGTGAATGAAATTCGGACAATCGATGCCATTGAATTGCAGGACATTCCGGATCCAGCCGGTGATTGCAGCGTCAGTATCTGTTTCTTCCTGCCCGATGCAAAAATAACAAAAGAATTTTCCAGCGCCCTTAAAGCCGAAGGAATTCCGAATGGTTCGATTTTTGATAAAGAAATTCCGGATCGGCATATTTATTACTATTGGGACTATGTAATGAATAAAACCACGTCGGATAGAAATGGATGTCCCTGGACCTGCCCATATTACAAGGGGCAGGTAACATATTACAAGGAACAATGTCCACAAACACTTGATTTTTTAAATCGAACAATCGCAATTCCCCTTGGCCAGAAAATGACGATGCAACATGCCGAAATAATTATGAAAGGGGTTCACAAGGTGAGTCAGGCACTTTTGTAATTTTTAGTATGGTCAGGAAAAGATGATTAGTTGATCTTTAAAAAAGGCTTATTGTAACTATTCACTCAGAAAAGATGATTAAATTAAAAGTGATACATGGCCCGTTTTCGGGACAGGAATTCGAGTTAACGACTGATAGATTTATGATTGGTCGAACTAACGATAATCATCTGGTGATTCCGGATATTATGGTTTCCCGCCATCATGCATACATCAACTTTGAAAATGGCCATTATATCCTGATTGATCAGAGTAAAAATGGAATTCGCGTAAACGGAAAACTTACCAAACGGTTCATTTTAGCGCATGATGCTCAGATGGAAATCGGTCCCTGTATTCTCCATTTTCTTTCAGCGTAAGTCATAACGCTGAAATAAGGATGTATAAGTCATTAAAAAATCATTTTCGCTTTTGAATGGATTCTAAAAAGCCCAATTTGACCTGAATGCATTTTTAAAATCCGACCCCGAAGGATGGCAGTGGTTAATTCTGAAACTAAAGATGAGATTCCACCATGTTATATTTGATTGTACAAATTCAGACAAAAGTTCTCTATTGTCAACCAATTGATAAAGTGGCTGTCACCATAGGGAGTGCTGCAAAAGCGGATATCCGGTTGAAAGGACGTTTGATCGAATCATTTCACGCCCGAATTTTTCAAATGAATGGCGTTTACTGGCTCGAACCAGCGACTCCTGAGCTCGTCATTTTTTTAAACGCCAATAAATTGAACAAACCGCAAAGTATTCAGCCTAACGATATCATCAATATCGGTAAATTTACAATCTATTTATCCGCAACCTCATATCCGGTTTCGAATGATGTCATCACTTTTGTATTTTCCCGTAACTTTTTCACGGATTGGATAACAAAAATTTGGTATAAACACGCCAACCGTTTAATAATTGGATTGACATCGCTTGTCGCGGCGCTACTGATTGGTCTTTTTTTCTTTTTTAAATCAGCGCCGACGCCGGAAGCACCGGTACAAGAGATCGAGACACCACCAATTCCAATTCAAAAAGATTTTCGATTATTTGAACATTTCCTTCGTTCAAATGACCTTGATTCACTTTTTCGTGTCAGAGAATCTTTACTGGAAGCCCTCATCCAGACCCCGACTGATACAGTTCTTGAGAATTTGTTTCGAACTGCCGATCAAAAAATTGAGAGTTTCTTTCCGTTGAATCTTCCGGTTGTTTTAACAGAATCAACCAAAACAGCTCCTAACAATCGATTACGAGGCAAAAAGTTCCTCAATGAAAAAAAATCATCCGAAATTGTTTCTGAAAAAAGGATATATGATCCAAATAACCGCCCACCGGAAATTTCAGAATTTTGGCCGTTGCGTGATTCGGTACTGATCCATTCAAAGACGCCAGTCGTTATATTAGCCAGCGATCCGGATGGCGATTCGCTCCGTTATGAATGGTCTGCATTTTATGGGAAAATAATTGGCCAGGGGAAAAATGTTCTCTATCAGACACCGGATACACAGCCTAAATTATCAGAAGATTTAATCACCGTAGTCCTAAGTGATGGTATTAATCCCCCCGAGAAATATTTTCGGACAATTACAATTCTAACGCATTATCCATTGTCCAATCAACAAAAACAATTAGCCATCGAATTTTACAAACTGGCGCTTCGCTATCTCCAGGACTTTGAAAATCGGGAACGAGCTCAGGAATATTTTAAAAAGGTACTCCTGGTGGCACCGGACCCTGACTTTGCCTATAACCGAAAAGCAAAAAATATGCTGGAAAGAATGGAGGGTATTAAATAGGCGTGAAAATATAAATCCAATCATTGGATAATGGTGTTTTCGGGAATCACTGCATTTTTCTTAATAATCACAATTCCATCCTGAATCACATACTGCTCCGTTTCTGTCCGAATTGCCGTCCGATTGGTCCTTAATATCTTGACATTGTTCCCAATATAGGCATTTTTATCAATAATAGCATCCTCTATCTCACAATTCTCACCAATCCCAAGTTCTTTACATTCAGGTTGATTCGGTTCGTACTCTTCCCCGCCCTGATAATAATCGGCTCCCATCATAATTACCCGGAAGAGCCGGGATCCTGGACCGATAACAGAACGGATTCCGACAATTGAATCATCAATTGCAGCCTGGGTAATGAATGAACCTTCGCATATCATCGCGTTATTGCAGCTACTTTCACGAATCATCGCACCTGGCAGGAACCGGGGGTGCGTGAAAAACGACATTTCCGGATCATAAAAATCAAAGCGTGGATTGGGCTGGGTGAGTTCGATCATGGCGTTAAAAAAGGTTTTAATGGTTCCAATGTCTTCCCAATAATCAGAAAACAGGTGAGCATAAATTTTATACCCGCCATCAAATACGACCGGGGGGAAAATTCCACCACCAAAGTCAGCTTCGGTCCGCCGGGACAAGATATGAAACAGGGCTTTGCGTGAAAAAATATAAATCCCCATCGAACCCAAAATCTGTTGTTCTTCCGGAACGCAAATTTTCTTAAAAAAGGCCAGTGGCGATTTTAATCGGTCGATTACGGCACTGTCCGTTGGTTTTTCAAAGTAATCTTCAACCTTTCCATCGGGATCAACTTTAACAATGCCAAATCGATACGTCTGATTTTCCTTAATTCGATAAACACCAATAGTAATATCGGCCTTTTTATCAAAATGATATTTAATCATCTTCCGATAATCCATCTTATAAAGATGATCCCCCCCTAAAATGACGTAACAGTCAGCGTGTTTATCCCAGAGATAAGTTAAATTCTGACGCACCGCATCAGCCGTACCCTGATACCAGTCCGTATGATCGATGGTTTGTTGCGCAGCAAGAATCTGGACAAAACCGGAAGTAATGGAGGGCATACTGTAGGTCTGGATAATATGGCGATTAAGGGATTCTGAATTGAATTGGGTGACAACAAAAATTTTCCGAATTTCAGAGTGCAGACAATTACTAATTGGAATATCGATAAGACGAAATTTGCCGGCGATGGGAACGGCTGGTTTTGAGCGTTTTTGAGTCAACGGCCACAAGCGATTCCCTTTACCACCAGCCAAAATAATTCCAATGGCGACTTTGTCCATCAACTGCCTCCCTGTATCAATTTATTTTCAGATAAAAATTTTACTAATTTCCGTTCATATTCAGAAGGTTTAACATAAAAAAAATCAACATGTTCCAGTCCATCAACCAACCAGAGCCTTTTCGACGATTTGATTTGTTGATAAATTGCCAGCGTTTCTTCTGGCTGAACGCGTTTTTCGGCAGCCCCGGCAATTACAAATGTTGGACATTTGATCTGATCAACATATTCTATTGGGTTCATGCGATAAAAATTGTAATCAAATTTTCTTTGCGCAAAAAATTCGACCGGATAAAATAGAATTTCTGGTAATTTGAAGCGCATTTCGATCCGATTATGATATGCATTTACCATTCGGTCATAACAAGACTCCAGGACGATGAATCTAATCGTATCCAGTTGCGGCAGTGCATAACAGATAGTCGCTGCTCCGGCAGAAATACCATGTAAACTAATTGATTTGATATCAGGCTGCTGCCGGGCAAAATTAACGGCCGCCATCAAATCGTTGACTTCATGCCAACCAAACGATGGAAATGCACCTTCGCTTTCGCCGGTACTTCTTAAATCGATTAATAAAGTGGCATAACCATGTTTTAAATAAAATTGAGCGCGTTGCACGAGATTCGTCCGATTGCCTCGCAAAGGAGCTAACAGGATGACAACGTTTCCTGAACTATCCAATCTATCTGGCCGGATGAATGAACCAGCAATCTTGAATGAATCGGCGGTGGTCAGGACAAGGTTCTCAATATGATAAACATTCATTTCTTCAGGCAGAGAAACCGCGGTCATGTTGGGACGAGTTACAAATTCAACTGACCAATAGCCAGCACCAAACCAGATGAAAATAAGCAATATGATCAATCCGGCAACCAGATGAATCCGCATGAATTCTCCCTTTTTTACGACATGAAAACTTTTAAAATACGAAAGCAGACCTTCAAAATTTAAAGAGAAAACAAATTTTGAAATAAAAATTCTTAAATGAAAATTTGAAGTCATAAACAGTGTGATCTGATTAAATATACAATTTATTTAAAGTAATATCAAGTGAAATTCATGTAATAATAGAACCAAATCAAACTGAAACGACATCAGAAACATCGGCTAGGACATTTTATTTTAAGAAGATGAGTCAAATAAATGGCTTCTGGCTTGTGGCTTGTAGCTTCTGGCTTATGGCCTCTGGCTATTGGCTTTTAGCTATTAATTTATTTTTTTAACGAATTCGCATTTTAACCTGACGGCTATGGGAGGGGGGTGAGTGAAATGATTGGAATATCACAAAAAAGTTGATAGGCTTCTAATTCGTATCGATCCACAAAAGCCTCCGGTACTGTCATTGCGAGGAGCGTTTTTTGCGACGAAGCAATCTCCTGTGTTTATGAAGGGATTGCTTCCGCAAAAAACGCCTCATAATGACAAGTTTTGATTTTTTCGGACAAACACTAGTTAATGGATACTAACTATATTAAACCATAATTGTTTGTATCCGTTCACAAGGGTGAAAAATAAAAGCTTCTGTCATGCCCGTCCGGTAGCTAACGGATTATCGGGCATCCATTTGCCGCAAGAAATATGGATTCCCACCAAAAACATGCGGGAATGACAATGTCGATCCACCCGGTGAACGGTTACTATTGTTGAACAGGCTTTAATACACACAGAATCCTTAGAACAACAACCTTTCTTTAATTTTCCGCAATTCTGATTCTGCCTCATGGATGATCTCGGAGAAAAGCTCATGTAATGGCTGAATTTTATGCACCAGCCCCACACTCTGGCCTGCCATAAGTGACCCACGCTCAATATCACCATCCTGAACCGCGCGGCGTAAGGCACCGACCCAAAAATTTTCAACCTGGTATTGAGCAGCTTTAGATGAAATAAGATTTTGTCGGCGTTTTTGAATCAACTCCATCTGAAGTTCGGAAAATTCATCCATCCCTTTATTTTTAATAGCCCGGACAGCAACGACATGCAACTCGGAACCCAATGCTGGCGTGGCAACCGCATCCCGGGCGCGTGCCTTTATAAATGCCTCTTTAAATTTCGGATGAACTTCGCATTCTTCAGTCATCACAAATCGTGTACCCATTTGAATCCCGGCAGCGCCCATTAGCAGCAGGTGCGCTATCAACCGGCCGGTTGCGATACCACCCGCAACAAATACAGGAACGTTGCTAAAATTAAACAAGACTTGTTGTAAAAGGATTATCAGGGAAACATGCCCGATATGGCCACCAGCTTCACTGCCTTCCAAAATCAGGGCATCCACACCCGATTGAATCATGCGTTCGGCAATTGACTCATTGGATGCAAAAGCCATCACCTTTGCGCCACTGGATTTAGCCAGTTTTATTTCTGAGGCCTTTGGAAAGCTGCCAGCAAAAATTATGAAAGGAAGCTGTTTTTCGACTGCGATCCGCAGGTGTTCCTGATAATTTGGGGCAATAGTGATGAGATTGGCCGCAAAAGGCTTATCAGTCAAAGCCCGTGTTCTGTCAATTTCAGCAGCAAAAACTGCTGGTGGGAGATTTCCCCCCGCCAGGCAGCCAAAACCACCCTGATTACAGATTGCCGCTACCAATTTATGATTTGAAATCCAGGTCATCGCTCCGGCCATGATTGGATACTGAACGTGTAAAAACTCCTTACCGCGTTGCCATAATTTTTCCAATAATTCCATCAATCCTCCTCTTTAACTTTAAACCTTCGAGGTTATGCCATTGTAATCCTGCAAACGGCCTGAAAACCAGAGAACCCATTTTTAAACCTTGAAAATTTTATCAGCAGGTATTCAAATTTTTTATTCCAGATCAAATCCTGTTTTTGCCTTACAAATTTGTGAACTGATTTTATCCTGAATAATGATCGTTAATTCAACATGGGAAGGTTCGAAATTTGAAAAATCCAGTGCTAAATGTTCATTGACATTCGTATTTTCATTTTCACGCATATTTTTAATCGCAATTTTTCGTGGTGATTCTTTGCCAAAAAGTTTAATAAAACTTTTAAAGATATTCGAACTTTTAGGAGTTGCCATTGCAATATATTCAATTTCATAGCGCCTGAGCCCATTGGGTGCCGGTTTTAAATTATAAATTTCGTAATAGATGAATACCGGTTTTTGTCGGGAAAATTTGCTGGATGGATTTGAAATCACATCCAGGTCGCGATGGGTAAATTGAGTAATTTTTGTTGTCGGCTGAATATCAAATGCCAGCTCAATATCACTACAGATAAGGGAGTCACCGGTAAGTCGTTCGAAATTGAGTTCAAACTTCATCCCATTCAACCGATTTCCATTTACTTCTTTTAAATGATTGGAAACGTGAACCCTGGGTGTGCTGAACTCAAATTGATATTTTTTAATAAGTTGCTGGTCATAGATGAATTCGGTGGTTTTCTTTTGATTCAGCGAAAGAATTTCATATTCCCGGTCAATTTCCTGCCAAGCGAAATCGTAAATTCCAACGGCTGATTCCAACCTTATCGATTGTGAATCCGCTGACGTTTTAAATAGTGAGGTAAGGGGGAGTGAATATGAAATATCCGTGCGAAATTTACTGGAATCGCCCAAAAAACGAGCAGCATAAGTCATCATTGGTAAGATCTCGATGGGCTGATTCCAGGAATGACGATCATTTTCCAATGCCCAGCTTACCTGTTTTCGAGATTCATCCTTCATTTCTGTTGCCAGTCGAAAAATTTCCAGTTGATCATCCGTCATATAATATTGATTCAACCTGGAATCCCAACCCAGCCGTGAATTATAGGCTTGCCGATTCGAAAGGATTGGAACCAGCCGCCAGCAACCAGGTCCCCCGACAACTTCGAAATGAAAAATCATTTTGGGTTGTGATCCACGTTGATAATATAGCCAGGATTCATTTTGAACACTTAATTCAGTAATTTCAGTAGCACGATCATCCGGCGGACCAAAGCGAATATAAACCAGCCCCTTATCATTTAAAATTCGATTTTGATCGAATATTTTTGGAAATCTTAAAATATTTTCGCGATCAGGATTGTTCACCATTAATCGAAATCCATCATAACGATAATTTTCTTCGGCAAAAACGAGACGTCGATAATGTTCAGCTAATCGTGAATTCTGAATCGAGGCTGGAAAGGGATCTTTGATCCGCCAAAAGGTTTTTATAAATAGTTTGGCAGTCTCAATATCATGTACTTTGCGCTCCAGCAGGACATCGTTAAAAATATAATAAAGATCCTGTTCAAAAAAATGATAGTCCAGCAGGCTTTCCATTCGTTCAACCGCATTCCAATAAATTTTTTCGGCAATCACCGGCTCAGATTTCTGGTGATAAAGGCGAACCTTGCTCAAATAAACCGGAATTTTACAAATCGGACCATTTTCACTTAAAACCAGATTAAGCAAGGAATCCGCCGCTTCTAATTTACCAACCCGACGCCAATGTTCGCCAAGGAAATAACGATCATAAATAGAATGACGTCCGATCAACCACTTTTCAACAAAATCGTCACCGCCTTTAAATGGATTTAATGTACTGGTACCAGCGTTTTCAATAAAGGCATCGTACAAGAGAAATATTTCCTTTTGAGGGCGGTCCCCTGGATTCAATCGAAGCTGTTTCAAAGCCAGATCAACGGCTTCATCATAATTATCCTGATATCGTTTTAACCAGGCAAATTCCAATAAAGCATATTGATACGATGAATCGGTTTCGATGACCTTTTGAAAGTGTTTCGCGGCATTTCGCCATAAAATGAGACGGAGCGGCACTTTGGCAACTCCATCCTCACGATCTCCTATACCGAGATAGTAATGCGGTCGAATGCTCTGGGGATCGGCTGCCAATTCTTTATCAAACCAATCTTTAGCCTTTCCCCAATGTTTTAACTGTAATTGGATTCGACCTAATAAATGATAAGTATCCGGGGAAACCGGGGGTGTTTTGAGTAATTTTTCTAACTTTGACTGAATAGCACCCAACCGGGCAGGACTCCCCTGTTCTATCTCTTTCTCATATTTATTAAATTCAATCGCTTCCTGAGGAAACAAAAAGCTGCTAAAAATTGCAAATATTATCAAAATAATAACAAATTTTGAAGATGACATACGACACCTTAACAGTAATATTTTTTAGTTATGAAGTTAAACACTTAACACACGAATTAAAGGTTCCATAATCATTAAATAAGCTTTTATCGAAAAGTGATAATATAAAAAGAGAATGAATCTGACCAATAAATCCATAACAAAACATAATGGCACATGTCTTGCAACTGGGATAAAATTAAATCTTTGCCCAAAATCGTTATCTGAATTAAACTGTTCTTAAACACAGGCAATTTATTTTTAGCGTTTGATCGACTGGTTGGTAAATTAACGATCAAGTTATTCTGACCATGTGACTGAATAGGATTTATTCGAAAATAAAGAAAATCTGCCATTGTGGGACGTCGGTTGCCCAAGCATTACTACCCAAAACAACAAAGATCGTTTCGAAATCAAAGATTTTTTGTGCCTGATTAAACTAAAATTGACCTGGTAAAGACAGATTCTGGCTATTTTTTAAACAAACGCTAATATTTAATACTATCAACAGCTTATGATGATTCACAAAAGGTGATTAATTTCTCTTTGTTTTAATTAATTGGAAAATATACAGATATGATTTTTCACCTCATAATATCTGATAACCTGATTAAAAAAACTTGCTTGCAAAAAATGATAAATTATAGATCACCATTAAATTATAATTAACTCCGGATATATGGTAGAAAAACAAATAAAAAAAGCAATTAACACCAAATTTCCGATTAAATCAATTCAAAAAGATTTAACAGCCGCAGGTGAAATCCCACCAGAAGATCACCTGAAAAAACTAATTTATGACCGTTTTGGTCGTTTCGCCGGCGATCTGCAAATTGCAATCAATCCGACCGAAGTTAATGTCAAATGGTACGTTCCGGAAATTAATAATAAAGCCGAATTTTTCAATAAAAAAGCAATGGAATACGCCCGAAGCAATGCTTTTGACAAGGCTATTGCCAGTTGGCGGGAAGCGATTTTACTGAACCAAAACGATCCGGATTATTATAATAATTTATCAGCAGCGCTGCTAAAACAAAATAAGTATCAGGAAGCCGCAGAACATCTGGAAAGCGTTATCAAAATTTATCCACTTTACCCAACCGCTATCATTCGTCTGGGTGGGCTCTATTTTAAATTGCGCAAATTCGAATTAGCTGAAAAATATCTTCAATTAAGTACTTTTCTTGATCCCGAAAATCCCTACACCTGCCTGAATTTAGGCTGGATTTACACGATCCAGCGTAATTTCACCAAAGCCATTGAGCAGTTCCAGCGAGCGGTAGAACTTGTCCCCCAGGATGCACGGGGTTATTCCGGTCTGGCAAAAATTTATTCCGTTCAGGGTGAGGTGGAACGTGCCAATTCATACTTTCATAAAGTTATCGAACTGGATAAAACAGGTGAACTGGCTAATTATGCGCGTCGGGCAATTATTAAAAAGCCTGCCCCTAAAGGTGTCTCACTAACGGAGCCAGCCAAAAATTTTTCAAACGAAGTCGACGCACCGCCTGTGCTCCCACCAAGTGGTAATCCCGAAGATTTCTTCTCCGAAGGGTATGTCGCCTATATCGCTGGTGACTATATAAAAGCCGAAACCTTTTATGAACGCTATCTTCAAATAAAACCAAAAGATGCCACTGTCTGGTGCACGCTTGGCGAAGTTCGGATCCGCGCCCAAAAAGTGGAAGCGGCTATCGAGGCGTTTAAAAATGCCCTTGCCATCGAAGAAAAAGGCCTTTATTACAAGGAACTGGGAATTGCACTGGATCTCTATCAACAGCCGGATGAAGCCCTTTCATCAATTCAGAAGGCAATAAAAGCTGGTAAAAAAGACAGCACGATCTATTTAATCGGTGGTAAAAGTCACCTGAAACTTCAGCGATTCCAGGAAGCCAAGGAAATGTTCGAGGAAGCGATTCAATTAAATCCCAATAACTTTATGGCCCATTTTCAACTGGCACGTACGCTGGCGCATTTAAAAAATTATCAGGAGGCGATTAATCACCTTGAAATTATAAAAGCCATCCGGATCGATACCCCCTTGAAACAAGCGGCCGATCAATTGTTAGCGCAAATAACAAGTCGAAAAACGTAACCGATCACCGGGTGAAAACAAACAATTTTCATTTTTTGTGTCCAGGGCAG
>DYKB01000237.1 GCA_020722815.1 Caldithrix sp.
TGATTCCGGAAGTGATAATTTCAATGTTGGCTTGCGCCAGAATCGGAGCGGTTCATATAGTGGTATTTTCAGCCTTCTCACCAAGTGCTTTGAAAATTCGACTCCAGATTACCGAGGCTAAAGTCTTAATAACGGCTGATGGATATTTCAGAAGGGGACAAATTATTAATTTAAAAGAAAATGCCGATGAAGGAATTAAGGGAACCGAAGTTGAAAAGATGATTGTAGTAAAGAGAGCAAGGAATAAAATTTCCTGGCAATCCAATCGTGATATTTGGTATGAAGAGTTGATTAAAGATGAAAAAGATTTTTGTCAAGCAGAAATAATGGATTCAGAAGCTCTGTTTTTTATTCTGCCCACTAGCGGTAGCACCGGTACTCCAAAAGCTATTTTGCACACCTGCGGTGGTTATACTGTTCAGGCTTACTGGACTGGCAAATGGATTTTTGATTTTCAGGAAGATTCAATTTTATGGTGTACTTCCGACCCGGGATGGATTACCGGACATTCATACACTATTTATTCGCCCTTATTAAATGGCATTACTACTTTAATCTTTGAGGGAGCACCTGATTGGCCAACGCTTGACAGATGGGCTCAGATTATTGAGAAACACAAGGTGACTATTTTTTATACTGCTCCGACAGCAATTAGGATGTTTAAGAAATATGGAGTGGAAATTTTGAAAAAATATAAATTTAAGACCTTAAGGCTTTTGGGTTCGGTTGGCGAGCCGATCGATGAGGCGACTTGGCTCTGGTATTTCAAAAATGTTGGCAAAGAAAGATGTCCAATTGTTGACACCTGGTGGCAGACAGAGACAGGTGGAATTTTAATTACTTCTTTGCCTGGCATTGGACCATTTAAACCTGCTTTTACCGGGCTTCCATTTCCGGGAACAAAATTTGATATTCTTGATGAGAAAGGAAAATCTTGTCCTGCCGGAAAAGAAGGAAATTTAGTTTTACTTCCGCCTTTTGCTCCCGGATTATTAAGAGGAATTTACAAAGACCCTGAAAAATATCAAAAGACTTACTGGAGTCAATACGGAAAAGGGGTTTATTTTACTTCTGATGGCGCTTTCAAAGATAAAAATGGCTTAATTCGAATCGTTGGTAGAGTAGATGATGTA
>DYKB01000238.1 GCA_020722815.1 Caldithrix sp.
ATGAAAAAATATTTTTTGACATCAGAATCGGTTTGTTGTGGTCATCCGGATAAAATTGCCGATACCATTGCTGACGCTGTTTTGGATGAGATTTTAAAACAGGATAAATTTGCCCGGGTTGCCTGCGAGGTTTTTGTTAGCAAGGGCTATGCGATTGTGGGTGGCGAAATTACGACCAGGGCCTGGGTGGATATCAACAATCTGGCAAGAGACGTAGTTAGAGATATTGGCTACACTAAACCTGAGTATGGTTTTGAATATCAAACCCTGGCGGTTCTGAACACCATCAGCGGACAATCTCCAGACATTGCCAGAGGGGTGAGAAAAACTGGAACAAAAGAACAGGGAGCTGGCGACCAGGGCTCGGTAACTGGTTATGCCTGCAAAGAAACTCCGGAATTGATGCCCCTGCCAATAATGTTGGCTCACAAATTAGTAAAAAGATTAGCCGAAGTGAGAAAAAAAGAAATTTTGCCCTATTTGAGACCTGATGGTAAGTCCCAGGTGACTCTGGAATACGAAAACGGTGTCCCCAAAAGATTAAACAATGTCGTTATTGCCGCTCAACACGACCCGAGTGTCTCTTTGAAAAAAATTAGAGAGGATATAATTAGAGAAGTAATTACCCCGATTTGCAAAAAATATTTAGACCGCAAAACAAAATTTTACATTAACAACACCGGCCGATTTGTCATTGGCGGACCTGTTTCTGACACAGGTATGAGTGGTAGAAAAATTGTGGTTGATAGCTATGGTGTTGGATTTCCAGTAGGTGGAGGTAGTTATTCAGGAAAAGACCCGACGAAGGTTGACAGGTCAGGCGCCTATATGGCTCGCTACATTGCCAAAAACATTGTTGCTGCTGGTCTGGCTGAAAAATGTTTGGTCAGAATTTCTTATGCTATTGGTGGAAGAAAGCCAACTGAATTTGGGATTGAGACCTTTGGCACAAGCAAAATTCCAGAAGAAAAACTTTTAAAAATTATTCCTAAAATTTTTGATTTAAGCCCTGGCGGAATGATAAGACAATTAAATCTTTTACGGCCAATCTACAGAAAAACTGCCTGCTTTGGCCATTTTGGCAGGGAGGAACCGGAATTCACCTGGGAGAAAAAAGATAAAATAAA
>DYKB01000013.1:0-46645 GCA_020722815.1 Caldithrix sp.
CGGCTTGACGGTGAGTGGAACCTATCGACTTCGAGCAGAGCTGCAGGACGAATTTCATACCAAAAATTTCGGCACCGGCAAGACTGAAGATTTTCTGCTGTCCCGATTGAGACTGGAAACCGATATTCGCTTTAGTCAACAAGCGAGAGTACATTTCCAGTTTCAAGATGCACGTGTGTTTGGCTCATCATTTTCAGATCAGGATTTTGCCAGCGGCAATAATCCAATTCACGATCCGCTGGACATCAATCAAGCTTATCTTGAATTCCAGCCCTTCAAACCGTTGCAGCTCAAAATCGGCAGGCAGGCCATTTCATTCCGTGATCGCCGGGTTTTCGGACCCGGCGATTGGGGCAATACCGGCCGCTACGCCTGGGATGCTGCCATTATCAAACTGACTAATCGCTGGCTCGAAAGCAACTGGATTGTCGGACGATTCATTCTCCATGATCCCGACTGTTGGCCCAACAAATGGGCTGATGGACCCACGGCTTTTGCCAGTTACAATTCATTTAGCCATCAGCCCTTTCTGCTGGATGTCTTTTACGTCTTCAAACATGATGATCGGGGCATCACATCGGGGGAAAAAGGAGTGGGAAATCTCACTTCGCACAGCCTGGGCTGCTGGCTCAATGGCAAATGGCAAGCGTGGGAATATGGCGTCACCGCGGTTGGGCAGATGGGAAAGTGGGGCGCCGATGATATTCAGGCGTACGGACTGGTTGGTTCGCTCGGCTATCAGTGGCAGACTCGCTGGCAGCCGCTGCTGAAAGTTCAGTACATCATTGGCTCTGGCGACAGTGATCCCACCGATGGCGTTCACGGCACCTTCGATGGCGTGTTCGGTGGTGCGGATACCGATCTCTACGGCTGGATGAATATGTTTTTCTGGCAGAATTTGCGGGAGTACCGGCTCGATCTCAAACTCACTCCCAATAAAGCACTTTCTTTGAAAGGCGAATATCACTATTTCACGCTGGATGCACCCGGTGATGCCTGGTATTTTCCGGGCAAAGCGGTGCGCAGAGATAAGACTGGTTCGTCGGGACGAGAACTGGGACAGGAGATCGATGTTACGGCTAGAATGAAAGTGTCAAAATATCTGGAGTTGCTGGCGGGTTCGTCTTTTTTTGTGCCAGGTAAGTTTGTCCAACAGACCGGGAAAAATCCCCAGGCCGGTTGGTATTTTTTAGAGACGACGGTTAGTTTTTAAAATGGACTGGAGTGCGATGCACCTGTACGCCTAAGGCGTATTTATGCGTCGCAACTATCCATAAAGGGATTGCACCCCATTTCTTACTAAAGTAACAGGTGCGGATTTAAATACTCTTGCCTGTTTTCAGATTTTTTTTAACAGTTCACTTGTCTCTCAAATCAGTAATTTATGATCTAAATAATTGCTCTTGAATAACCTTATTTTTGAACCTTAGTAACCTGCAAAATCTAACACACCCTAACATTATTACCTTATTTGCGGAGAATAATAAGGTAATAAGGTTGACGTTTTGGGATGATTATTATTCTATTAAGGTTAAAAAGACAAAAATAAGGTTTCAAAGATATTTAGCTTCATAAATAATTTTGACTGATGACACTGGTGAACAATTACGATCTTTTAAAATTTGCATAAAATTCTTCACCGCCTTTTGGGACTGATAATTCAGAAAAGGGCCGGGAATTCAATTCAAATATTTTTTAATAATTCAATCAGGAGACACACATGCAAAGATCATTTTCAAACATGATTTCAGTATTCGTGTTCGCGATCATTTTTATGTCAATAGTGGCCTCGATGACCCCACTTCTGGCGCAAGCCAGCCAGGTCGAGATTAAAGTCTCGGCAGAATTGAAAAACTTCGACAACATGGTGCTGCAGAGTCGGCAGGAGATGCGCCAGGACTGCGCCATTGTCCAGGAATTGATTAAACACGCCGATGCGCAGAAGCAGGCCAAAGGACTGGAACATATCCAGCAGTGCCTGGCGCTGTGGGAAAAAGTCCAACAAAAATTCCAGAATCAACCGCCAGCAGAATACCAGCAGGATGAGAAATTCGGTTCGCGACTGGACGCCATTCATCAGGGCATCGTGGACATGGAGAAACAGCTCGCTGATGGAAAATTCAAAGATGCGTTTCAGGCTTGTAGCATGACCTGCGGCTTGTTTGTGAAGCTGCATGAAGAAAATAACCTGGTCTATGCCGCCGATCGGCTATTTCACCTGCGCAAGCTGGCGAAGAAAATGATCGAGGAAGAACAAAAATCCAGATTGAATCCGGTGAATGAAATGTTGGGTGATCTGCTGAAGCTGCGCGACAATGTGTTTTTAGCGCCCTGTCCGGCGCCCGCTGATGAAGCTCGCTGTAAAAATTATCAAATGGCGCTGAAATCGCTCTCCGCACAGTTGGATGATTTGGCGATCAGCATGGTGAATGGGAATCAGAGTGGTGCAGAAAATATTCTCAAAAATCTGATACCAGCTATTAATCAGGTTTATGGAATTGCTTTATAATTGACAGGATAAATAAGCCACAGCGGCACAGCGAACACAGAAAAAAAATTCAAAAAAAATCTCTGTGGCTCTGTGGCAACTCATTATTTTACAATCAATCATAATCCTTGCGAAGGTTTCGAACCTTCGCAAGGATTATGATCCGAAAACCATTTCGTTAATAGTATTACTTAGTCAGATTACAATTTTCAATATTCATTACCCGATTTTGTGCTACTAAGTAACATCCCCCTTGCTGGCGCCCTTTCAAAAGGGGGGGGAATTTCTGAAAGTCCCCCTTTGAAGAGAGATTTAGGGGGATGTTGGATTTAAATCTGACTAAGTGGTAATCAGATACTATGATTTGAGATTTTCTAGGCATTTGAGTTTTGGAATGTTTTACCCACTTGCTCAAAACGTATAGTGCAGCTAATCAATGGATGGTTTATGAAACGAAAAATTTTACTATTCATATTATTTATCATCGGCATCACTGATTCGGATGGCATTTCATAGCCTGATTATGTGCTTTCATACCACGCGGACACTGTGACGCGAACGATAACGCTGGGTTATGATATGTTATTTTATTGCACCCGTTTTACACCGGTGCAAAAACCGGCACAAATTCTGGTAGTAAAATATTTTGTTGTCAGCACCTCACTGATTGCCGCAGTAAGCAATATGTTGAAAGAAACGAAATATCCAGTGACGGGCAAACGGGTTGTCTGGGCGCTAAACGATCGGGTTTATCGTTCGGGCACGGATTTTTACACAATTCCGAAAGAAGAATGGGAAGCTTCCCCGTATGCCAATGTGCATAAATATAATCACGATGTTTATCCGGCCAACGCCGCCATTGGCATGAACGGTTGTACCGATTGCCATGCCCCCAAATCACCATTCTTTTTCGCGCAAGTCCTCAAATATCCGTTTGATGAAAAAGCTGCACCGCTAACAATGCCTCAATATCATATTTTGGGGATTAGCGATCTTCAAGCCTTCGCAGGGGCATATCGGGAGACTTATCTTAAGCCCATTCTCTATTTCCTGCTTCTCATCGTGGCCTGTTTGTTGGTCGGTTGGGTTTATCAAAGACTGGTTGAAAAAAAACAAGCACTATTACCGGCACTTCTCGTTAAAAATTGGGTTCCATTAGCGATTGCCGGGGCTGCTTTTATTGGGGTGATTATCATTTTAATGCAACCCGAATTAAAGCAATATGCATTACCCTCGCGTTTCTGGCTGGATGCAAACCATTTTTTTATTTCGGCATTGATTTTAGGCGGGGCGTTTATCTTTGCCTTGCAGCAAAATCAGAAAAATTTCCGCTGGTTATTGGCACTGTTGCTCGTCGCCATTGTTGCTGGTATTTTCATGCTCGTGAAATTGCCTTTTATTGGGCTAATGACACGCTTAAGTTATTCGATTTTTGATCTGTCGCGGATACTGTTAGCTCTTTCTATCTTCCTTCTTTTAATAAGAAGATTTATTGTAAAATCAGCTTAAGGAATTTTAATCCATAAGTGTTGAAATTTTATTCACTTATCTAATGAAGGAGAAATACAATGTCAAAAATCTGAATCGCCGAAACTTTTTGTATACGGCCGGTACTGTCGCCGTTGCAGGCCTGACGCCGGCTGCCATTTCAGCAACTGAAGGAAAAACCTTGATTCTGAGCATTTCATGCAGTCCACGCAAGGGGAAAACCACCGCCACTGCTGTCCAGGTAGCCCTGGATGCGGCGAAAAGTGTCAATCCACAAATTGAAGTGGAACTCATCGATCTGGGCGGCCGGCATATCGCTGGTTATTTGCCCCCGGAGCAGGGCAGTCAGACACCGGATGATTTTGAATTGATTCTGCCATCATTAAAAGCACCCAATTTAGGCGGAATCATCATTGGCACGCCGGTTTATTTTCAGAATATGAGTTCATTATGTGCTGCCTTTCTGGAGCGACTGGCTGTGCTATGCCAGCCACAGTTATTACTGGTGAATAAAGCGGTGGGTGTCCTATCAGTTGGAGCATATCGCAATGGTGGGCAGGAACTGGCTATTGCACAGATTCAGGCGGCGATGCTCTGTCACGAAGTCAGAATCGTTGGTGGCAAACCCGGCGCCCATCAGGGAGCCACGCTCTGGAATGCTTTCAAAGATGATATCATGCAAGATGAATTCGGGATTGACACCGCGAAAAAGTTGGGTGTTCGCATGGCGGAGGCTGTGATTTAATAATAGCTATTACAATTGAAAAGTTGTAATTATCCAGGTTGGCCGGTACAGGATTCAGGGTTAGCAACCTTTCATTTTTCTTGATTCGGAACCGGGAACTCTTGAATCGTGGACCCGAGTAGTTTTAATATTTTTATTGGTAATCCATTGTGTATACAGTATCTTTTAATTCACTTTTATCTTAACTCACGATAAGCGGAGGTGTCTATGTCGCAAAAAATGAGTCGAAAAGAATTTTTTAAAAAGGGGATTCAGTATTTAGTTGGAGTTACCGCGGGGGCAATGGGCTTACAGGCATTGACCGGGAATACGGTTCAGGGAAAAACCAGTTATACCTGGCCCTGTCAATACTCGCAGCTCGATCCGGAAGCCGTTCGAATTTTAGGACATGATGCTTTTTACAGCGGTAAAGGTTGTTCCTATGGCGCTTTTCATGCCATTATTCAAGCATTACGCACGGCCGTGGGAACACCGTACACAGAAATACCGACCGAATTGATGATTTATGGTCATGGCGGTGGCGTTGGCTGGGGTACTCTTTGTGGAGCGATTAATGGTGCAGCCGGGGCGATGTGTCTGGTACTCGATAAAGCAACCGCCGATACATTGATCCATGAATTAATCGGTTGGTATACGCAAACAGCTTTTCCGACGGATATCAGCAATGATTATGGCGTCAATTCGAAATATACCGTAAATAAATATACCCAAACATTGGCCCAAAATGAAAGTAATTCACCTTTATGTCATGTTTCGGTTACCAAATGGTGTAAAGCAGCTAATTTTAAAGTAAATGATCCCGAACGTAAAGAGCGTTGTGGGCGTTTAACAGGCGATGTGGCTGCGAAAGCTGTCGAAATATTGAACGATCATTTTAACGGCAAATTCCAGGCGGGTTATGTACCACCTGAATCGATAGCCGCCTGTATGCTCTGTCATGGCAAAACCATTAAAGATAACGTGGCCAGCCAAATGGAATGTAAAGCGTGTCATGGCGATCCCCATGCGCCATCTTTAATTGATCAAATGAATGGGGAACTTGATCAATATGAATTGAGTAAAAATTTTCCAAATCCATTTAATCCCAGTACCAGCATTGAATTTTCAATGCCACAGGCTGAACGGATAACCTTATCAATTTATGATTTGAATGGTCGATTGGTAAGCACCCTGATAAATAATCAGACTTTTCTACCTGGAAAGCATCGGATTCAATGGGATGGTCGCGATCAAACTGGAAATACGGTTCCATCTGGCATGTACTTCTATCGGTTTATGGCCGGTAAATTCCGCAAATCTGAAAGCATGATGATGGTGAAGTGATTTTTTTATTGTTACAGCTTTATTTCAGACATCCAGTTTTACTGGATGTCTGAAATCTTTATTAATAAAATTGGATAGAAATTAATCATATCCGTTCAATAAATGAGGGTAATGCTACGTCCTGTCATGGCGAGGAGCGCTTTTTGCGACGAAGCAATCCCCGCACACGACATCAGGAGATTGCTTCGGCAAAAAACGCCTCGCAATGACAGGTTTTTTCACCCACAGTTATTGAGCGGATTCAATTAATGTATCCCCTCAATAAATCAGGGCGGTAACTAAAGCCCTCTATTTTTGAAAAATTTTAAGTGAAGCGTAAAACATAATGCGTGATGCGTAATCTCTTATCCGGGTTATATTGCAGAATTTTAATTTACGTTTTACGCATGACGCATCACGCCTGAAGATTTATCACGTTATAATTGTCGTACATTGTCATATACCAATAAATATTGAGGGGATACTCCTGAATCTTGATATTTTATTCTTATCGGTTCATCCGCCAGTCGTAAAAGCTGTTGTCGCTGAAATAAATGGCAAAATCAATATAAACACGATTGTTTTTTCGCTCATTCCCGTTTTTTCCATTGCAAAATTGACGGCCATGTTGACCGGCGTTACCCGATTTGTCCGTATGATACCCAATGCGCCATCCATTATTCACCAGGGATACAATCCGGTGGTCTATGGGGCTGGAATTACAGCCGACGAAAAACGAAATTTACAGCAAATCTTCAAGCCTTGGGGAGAAGCGCCTGAAGTTGATGAACCGAAATTGGAAGCCTATGCCATCGTCACCGCGATGGGACCCACGTATTTTTGGCCACAATGGGTCAAATTGCAGCAGTTAGGCAATAAATTTGGCATGTCAGATGCTGAATTGACCAGCGGGATGGTGGCCATGCTAAACGGTTCTGTTGACTTGATGTATCATTCCGGACTGTCATCTGTGGAGGTGATGGATTTAATTCCGGTTTCTCCATTAAAAGATGATGAAAAACAGATTCAGGACCTTTTCGAAACCAAATTAACCGGACTTTTTAATAAACTGACGGGGGTGGCAAAGTAAATTATGAAATCGGACATTAATATTGATGCCGAAATTTGTGGCTTCATCACCAACGTCAAAACTGCGAGTGATGATGAGCAGATGGTGCAGTTTCAAATTGAATCGACCTGTGATAAAATTAAAAAATTAGCCTTCATCATTATGAAACACAATCCAGTTGATGCTTTTAGTAAAATTTCATCCATAGGCCAGGGCCTTATTTTAGAGAGTGCGGCCGAGAATTTAAATGGTTGTTGTGCCGGTTGTGTTGTTCCCTCTGGTATTTTTAAAGCGATGCAAGTCCCGGCTGGATTGGCGTTACCAAAAGATATCAAAATTGAGTTTAATTGATTAAATTCTCTCACGTTAACAATTGCTCATCAATATTTTTATATTCAAAATTTTCCTTGACAAATCCAATTTTTATCGCTATATTATATGCTAATTAGTGCATATAAGCATATAGAGAAAAAGATGGACTTTATAACGTTATTTCGTTCGCTGGGTGATGAAACCCGGTTACGCATTTTAAATTTATTTATCCAGAGTAACGAACGCCTTTGCGTCTGTGAATTGACGGATGCTTTACAAGTACCGCAATATACGATTTCGAAAGCATTGGCCATTTTACGCAATGCCAGGGTGCTCATTTCGGGCAAAAAGGGTACCTGGGTTTATTATCAACTGAGTACAAAGAATGAATTTCTAGCCGATTTGATTCAATCGCTGCGAAAATATTTATCAAATTATTTCCCGGAAGATTTTGAACGATTGAAAAAGCGATTACTCTTACGGGAGGATAATATGTGTGTGATCGGCACTCCATTGAATGAAAAATTGGATCATGAAGTCCAGCAACATTTAAAAAATTGTTTAAACAAAATAAATCAAATTTAATTTTTTGGAGGTGTTTTTAAATGACAATCAAAATTTTAGGAACTGGCTGTTTCAATTGCCAAAAACTTGAAGTGCTGACCCGTCAGGCTGGTGAAGAATTGAATATCCAGGCTAATTTTGAGAAAGTAACTGAAATTGATAAAATCGTGGAATATGGCATTGCCCGCACGCCGGGTCTGGTTATTAATGAAAAAGTCCTCTGTTCCGGCCGGATTCCGCCAATTAGCCAGATTAAAACCTGGATTCAGGAAGCTGAATAATATACTAAAGCCGGAGTAGTTTTCGGTTTTTCTTGCCCTCACCCCAATAGATTCTAGCAATTTGAGTAGGGGAGTATAAGTAGGGAGTAGTTTTCGGTTTTTCTTGCCCTCACCCCAACCCTCTCCCGGGGGGAGAGGGCGTAGCTATTCCCTTTCCCTCTGGGAGAGGGTTAGGGTGAGGGCTTTGGGATGACAATGATAATATCCGAAAACCATTTCGGCTTGAATATAGATACTTTTAATAAATTTTACAAATGATTTTCTGCGTTCGAACACGAACGCAAGAAATTATACATAAATGAGGCTTTTTATGAACAATATTCTCGGATTTCTGCTCGCCATCGGTATTTTCACCCTGCTATATGGTTGTGGACAGAATAAAGCTCAGACGAAATCCGATTCTACCGCGCCTGGTTCAAAAACGGCGAAAGTGAACACCACCCGCCAAACCGCACCGAAAGTGACTTTTATTGAATTGGGTTCAGTAAATTGTATCCCCTGCAAAATGATGCAGCCGGTCATGAAGGCCGCGGAAGAAAAATTTGGCAAACAGTTGAAAGTGGTCTTCTATGATGTCTGGCAGGATAATGCTCCGGCACGTCAATATGGCATTCGCGTTATTCCCACCCCGGTTTTCCTTGATGAAACAGGTAAAGAATTCTTCCGACATGAAGGTTTTTTTGCTGAGGCTGAAATTGAGAGATTATTAATGGACCGGGGACTGAAAGTTATCCCCAAAACTGAACCGAAAAAAAATTGAGTCCGAATGATAACTGAAATTTTTACCTGGTTGAATCAGGCATTGAGTGGAAATCCCGCCATCGCCCTTTTGGCCGCCTTTGGTTGGGGATTCTCAGCATTTTACTGAGTCCCTGTCATCTGTCCAGTATCCCGCTGATAATCGCATTTATTGATAAACAGGGACGGGTGTCTTTTAAAAGGGCGTTCTGGTTATCACTGGTATTTGCAACGGGAATTTTAATCTCCATTGCCGGAATTGGATTGATTACGGCTTCGATGGGGCGATTGATGGGCGATGTGGGGACCACGGGGAAGTACATTGTGGCCGTTGTCTTCTTTATCGTTGGCTTGCATCTGCTGGATATTATTCCAGCGCCCTGGAGCGGTGCCTCCGGTAGTTCTGTCAAACAAAAAGGGCTCCTAGCTGCCCTGATTTTAGGTCTCATCTTCGGCATTGGATTAAACCCCTGTACGTTTGCTTTTATGGCGCCATTACTGGGAGTGGTTTTTAGTGTTTCGGCAACACAAATTTGGTTTGCCATCGCTCTATTATTTGCATTTGGTATTGGCCATTGTTCAGTAATCGTCCTGGCCGGAACCTTCACTGAAAAAGTCCAACACTACCTCAACTGGTCCGAAAAGACCCGAGGGGCTATAATTTTACGCAGAATTTGTGGGGTATTGGTGATTTTGGGGGGAATTTATCTTCTCATTGCCTGAAAAAACTTCGATACCACATCCAACCTGAAGTATTCATAAAGAATCATTTTCCGGCAGATTGATTTAGCGGCAGAATAATTTTTTTAAAACGTGATTTTCTACCCGGTAGATTCGTTTGTAGCTGGTTCATTGTTTTACCTGTCAATCAATTATTCTGCCATTTAAAAGTCTTTTAAACAATTGGGCAATGGCAAAATGTATGAATAATCCAGGTTAAAGCGTTTCCAACTTAAAAATCTATTAAATCCCTGTCATCCGCGTTTTATTTAATTTGAAAAAAATATGGAAAACAAAATGAAAGATCGAACTAAACTTATTATTATTATCACAATTTTTCTGGCTGCATATTATATTCCTTTCAGCCAGATGAATGTCCAGCAGGCATTACTGGAAGCCTTTTTTATGCTGCAGGATTATGCGCGCGAGCATGTGCTTTTCTGTCTCATTCCTGCGCTTTTTATCGCCGGCGCCATTGCTGTTTTTATCAATCAGGATGCGGTGATGAAATATTTCGGCGCACAGGCGAAAAAGTGGTTAGCGTACACCATCGCTTCGATTTCCGGGACAATTCTCGCCGTCTGTTCCTGTACGGTTCTGCCGCTTTTCGCCGGCATTTACAAACGCGGCGCCGGTATTGGGCCAGCCACGGCTTTCCTGTATTCCGGCCCGGCCATCAATATTTTAGCCATCATCCTGACCGCCAGAGTTCTCGGCCCGGAAATGGGAATTGCCCGCGCGATTGGTGCAATTTCATTTTCAGTAATTACTGGTCTCGCCATGGCTTTTATTTACCGCAAGGAAGAAAAAAATCGAAATGAAAAGGCGATGAATTTTGCCATGGGAAACGAAGCCAGTACGCGGCCACTCTGGAAAAACATGCTTTATTTTCTGACCCTGGTGCTGATTCTCATTTTCGCGGCCTGGGGCAAACTGGCCGAATCGATCGGCTTCTGGAACGCTGTTTTTCAGATAAAATGGCTGTTGACTGGCATTTTATTGCTCGCATTGATCGGTGAATTATGGCGCTGGTTTAAAAAAGATGAATTAAATGAATGGGTGAATCAAACCTGGTTTTTTGCCTGGCAGATTTTGCCGTTACTGTTTGGCGGCGTGCTGGTGGCTGGATTTTTAATGGGACGACCCGATACCAACGCTGGCATCATTCCGGCAGCGTGGATTCAAACAGCAGTCGGTGGCAATTCTTTATGGGCGAATCTGTTCGCATCGGTTGCTGGTGCGCTCATGTATTTCGCCACCCTGACGGAAGTGCCGATTTTGCAGGGATTACTTGGGGCTGGCATGGGCAAAGGCCCTGCCCTGGCGCTTTTATTGGCGGGTCCAGCCTTAAGTTTACCCAGTATGCTGGTTATTCGAACTGTGATGGGGACGAAAAAGGCGTTGACATATATTGCGTTGGTTCTGGTCATGGCAACGATCACGGGGATGATATTGGGAAATCTTTAAATTTTCGATATTTTAAGAAGATAGACCGTTGCATTATACCGCTGAGCGGTGTAACAAAGGGAAGTTTTTAATCCCGCAGAGACGAATGAAAATAGCCCATAGATTTATCGATAAAAACCGGTTATCAATCCAACCACCGTACACAAATGCCTAATTTTTGTAAAAGATGCGTATGACTGGCAAAATCAGGTTTCGACCCACTATTAGCGTCTTGAAAAAATTGAAGGCGATAGTTCTGTCCTTCGCGAATGGAATTTTCCGCCGATTAAATATCGGTGGACCACGGCTCAGGCACTGGAAAATTTTGCTTGGGATGTGAATTTTAAAGTCGTGACGCGCTTTAGTGATGGGTTTTGCCCCCCCTACCAGGAAGGAGATGCCTGCATGATTTATGTTTATGAAAAACGATAAGTTTTTGCTAACATCGCTCACGGAACTATACCAGAAACCACTTAAAAACGACTTTCCGCCAACATGAACGATTGACGATTGGCCTTTCGCGGTTGATATTTTAATAGTTATGTTTAAATGAAACTACCCGGGTTGGCTGATTCAGGGTTCAATGTTCACGGTTAGAAACCTTTCGTTTATATCTGATCAATCAGTCCACGAAAAATCTCGGAAGTTTAAAAGCTAATTAACGATTTTTAACGGTATAATTCCTGCAAACTTCAAAAATCACCAATCGTCAAGCCTGGTTCTGAAATCAAAAATATAACCGTTTCTTTCAGATACATCACAATCAGGCCGGACCTGGTTCATCTTTATAAATTGAGTGGATATAGGTGGTTTAATTACTACCTGAAATTCTAAAATGGAAATTTATGAGGTAATGAAGCCATGAAAGACCCTCTCCTGCCTCCTCAAAATTCCCAAAAACGGAATTTGGGGCCGAGAAATCCCGGTTTTCTCCCCCATTATCGTTTTTTGAAAATGGGGGGAGATATAGAGTGGGTTAATATGCCACCGAAAATAGCTTAACCAGAGAAAAACTGTTTCATTTTAGAATTTCAGGTGTTACATTTTTATTTTAGACCGCCAGTTGACTGGCTGTCTGAAATTTTTATTCATAAAACCTGCCACAAAATTCATAAAAATTATATCATCAGGAACTTAATGATGCTGAATTACGTTTCTATGCTTTATTAAATTAATAAATTCAGGTGATGGAGTCCACCATCGACCGCCTTTCGGGCTGATGACTCCTGTGGAATTGGAAATTAAGGAAAAGGAATGAATCGAATTTTACTCATTGGAATCGGCGGATTCGTCGGTTCGATTTTGCGTTATGGACTTAGTGGTCTGGTACATCAGACATTTACCAAAACCTGGTTCCCCGTTGGAACACTTATTGTAAATATATTGGGATGTTTTTTAATTGGTCTGTTGGGTGGATTGGCTGAAAATCGACAGGTTTTTACACCGGAATTTCGATTACTGGTGTTTATTGGATTTTTAGGGGGCTTTACCACATTTTCGACATTTATGTATGAAATCTTCTCTTTTTCACGGGATGGGCAATTTTTTATATCATTTGCCAATCTGGGAATGCATATTATTTTAGGTTTTTGCAGTGCCTGGTTTGGGAATTCGATTTCTAAAATTTTTTAAAAAAGGAGAAATAAGATGATCCTCCCTGAAGATGGACATTTATTGCGAATTTTTATTGGTGAAAGTGATAAATACGAAGGCCAGCCACTTTTTGAGTGGATAGTCCAGAAAGCCCGTGAAAATTGTCTGGCGGGAGCGACGGTAATACGCGGCCTGGAAGGATTTGGCGCCCATAGTCGGCTCCATACAGCCAAAATTCTTCGTCTTTCTGATGATCTGCCAATAATTATTGAAATTGTCGACACTTTGGAAAAAATCGAAGCTTTCATGCCACTGATTGATAGCGCTATCACCGAAGGGCTGGCAACGCTGGAAAGAGTTCAGATTCGTTTTTATCGGGCCGGGGTGATTGAGAAAAATTCTTGAATGGGTAAAGATTTGTTAAATTAAGAGTAAAATGGGGTGCGTAGTGCGTAAGGCGTGATGTGGAATGCGTAAAACGTGGGGAGTAAGGTGTAATTTACGTAGCATGTCATACGCATTACGTATCCCGAAACATATATAAACTAAAATTCTAAAATTGAAATTTATGTTGGTCTGAATTTAAAA
Source organism: Caldithrix sp. (assembly GCA_020722815.1). Taxonomy (GTDB): domain Bacteria; phylum Zhuqueibacterota; class Zhuqueibacteria; order Thermofontimicrobiales; family Sulfurfontimicrobiaceae; genus DYKB01. Next base: position 13,335 of record DYKB01000013.1, read on the forward strand.
AAGCTTCCACCTGCCTTCCAATATTCCAAAAAACGGAATTTAGGGGAGAGGGCTGTCCGGTTCTCTTCTCCATCTTCGCTTTTTGAAAACCGGGTGACACAGAGAGGGTCATTTTCTCACCGAAAACGACTTCACATGAAAATGACATTTCATTTTAGATTTTCAGGTTATCAATGATGAGAGTGTAAAATTATGACTGCAATTGTACAGATTCAGGCTGGTATATGTGGCTTTACAACGAACGTCGATGCCAGCAGCGAAGATTATCAAAATGTTACCTTATTGATTACAAGTAATTGTGAAAAAATACAACAACTGGCAGCAATACTGCAGCAACACAATCCGCTCGACGCTTATCTGGAAATTTCATCAAACTCCAGCAGCATCATCTTGTCCAGCGTGCGAAAAATACAAACGGGATGTTGTGCCGGTTGTGTCGTCCCCGCCGGTATATTTAAAGCCATGCAGGTGGCAGCGGGTTTGGCGCTGGCAAAAGATGTTGAGCTTAAAATTTCACGGGAAGAGTGAATTCCTTTTGCCGATAGTTCGATTTTTTAAATGAGATGATAATAAGACTGTCTCATATTATCTGTTTTAATAAACAAGATTAGTCGAGTCGGTTTAAGTGGATTTTAATTTTATTGGCGTATATTTTACCTTAGACTTTTTAATTACGTAAAATCGAATCCCTCACTTTCTCTTTCACCCAAAGGGGAGCGGAAATAGCTACGCCCTCTTAGTATGGTTGATCCTTATCCACATCTCATTGTTGGACACGGGGAAAAGATGATTTAGTGCAATCAATCGCTTGAGGATTAACCCTCAGGCGATTGGCGGTTTCTCCATTTCCAGTAACCAATATGGGTAAGGATCAGCTTTTGGGGGGAAAGTCTGCATATCTGTCAGATTAAATCTTAACGTTTTAAAAAATAGATGAATAGCCACGATCCTTAGCGGCTGTTCGAGGACTAACCTTGCGAAGGTTTTTGAATAGCAAATATTATATATATTGATTAATATTTTATTTTCAATTTATATATTGTATTATATTTAACTTTCGCAAGGTTATTATCGGCCAATTTTTTAGAGGCTCTTTAGCTCGTGGTTTTGAAGGTGTCCCTCCACTTTGGGGGTGGCTTTTAAGTCGATAGCCATCAGGTTTAGACTTTAAATCATTAAAAAACAATTGAATAGCCACGATCTTTAGCTCGTGGATCAAATTACCTCCAAATTTTTTAAAGTGGGTTTTAACCCACGGGTGTATAAAAAATCGGGCTTAAAAGCCCGGCGATTAACGGGGCACATATAGAACCACGAGCTAACGCTCGTGGCAATTCAATAGTAACTTATTGAAATTCAAATTCTTATCACCTTAACCTGACGGCTATGCCATTGGGGGAACCTTGTACTCCACGAGCTAGCGCGCGTGTCAATAAAATTAAAACTTATTTAAATTCAAATAGTTATATTTATATACCGCGATAACGCAAATTCAAATCAACTTCAGTTTCTTTGTCCTGCAAAAGGCGCAGAACCCAGAATGACAGGTTTTGGGTTTGTTGTATTGGGTGTAGCGAAGAATCTGAAATACCAGTCAGCTTTTCCTGAATAATAAAAAATCCTGTTTAATCCTGTTCATCCTGTCAAAAAATATTATAAGGCAGCGTGAGCCGCCAAAAGCATTAAATTTAACTTTCCTTCGTGCCTTTGTGTCCTGGTGGCCAAAATTTTAAGTTCAGATAAAAAGTGTCTTTCATAAAAACCTTGACAAAGTAAATCGAATCGATTATATTTTGAAAATTCAATACCTAAAGAGTTGGATCGAAAATCGGAGAAATCTGGGCGATAAATTTGAATCGGAGGGAGTAAATGGTCTTTGATTATATTGTGATTGGTTCTGGATTTGGCGGAAGTGTGGCTGCCTTGCGATTGGTAGAAAAAGGGTATAAGGTTTGTGTTTTCGAAAGTGGAAAAAGATGGCAGCCGCAGGATTATCCCCGAACGAATTGGGCTTTCTGGAAATTTTTATGGGCACCCGCGCTTTTTTGTTATGGTATCCAGCGTGTTCATTTATTAAATGACGTGCTGGTACTGGGTGGCAGTGGCGTTGGCGGCGGCAGTCTGGTTTACGCCAATACACTTTTTGTGCCCCCTCCAGCTTTTTTTAATGATCCCCAATGGAATGGCCTGGAAAACGACTGGCAGGCTGAATTAATGCCTTATTATACGACTGCCAAAAAAATGTTGGGCGTTGTGACCAATCCCACTTTCTGGCCATCTGATTATTCGCTTCAGGACTATGCGAAATCAATTGGGCGTGAGGAACATTTTAAGCCTTCGGATGTGGGCGTTTTCTTTGGACAACCGGGCGTGACCGTGCCGGATCCATTTTTTGGGGGAAAAGGACCCGCCCGAACCGGCTGCACCCAGACCGGTCACTGTATGGTGGGCTGTCGTGATGGGGGTAAAAATTCGCTGGATCGAAATTATCTCTATTTGGCGGAACAAGAGGGGGTGGAGATCATTGCGGAACATAAAGTGGTTGATATTAAACAGAACTCGGCTGGTAACTATCTTGTTACTGCTAAAAAAGTAACAGATGTCGGTTTGAAAAGGACTGAAACGCGGGTGGCAAAAGGTATTATAATGGCTGCTGGCGTTATTGGAACTCTTGATCTCCTGATGAAATGTAAAAACAATGGTTCATTACCGAAAATTTCCGATAAATTAGGTCATGTTGTGCGGACAAATAGCGAAGTTTTAGGCGGCGTCACTGCCAAAGCCAGATCGGCCGTGCATTCGAACGGCGTCTCCATTACTTCCAGTGTTTTTGTCAATGAAAATACGCATATCGAATTGGTTCGGTATCCAAAAGGGTCGGATATTATGGGGATTTTTGGAACGCTAATCACTGATGGTGGTTCAAAAATTCCGCGGCCGCTGAAGTTCATTTACAATTGTCTTCGCCACCCGATTCTTTTTCTTCGAACGCTCTGGCCTTTTGGATGGGGTGAAAAGTCGGTTATCTTGCTGGTGATGCAAACGCTGGATAATTATCTGACGGTTTCTCACAAAAGACGGTGGTGGGCGTTTTTTAAAAAGGGACTGGTCTCGAAAAATCAGGGGAAGAAGATGCCGACGTACATTCCAGAGGCCAATCACGCGATTCGCGGGATGTCCGAACGGCTCAATGGCATCCCACAAAATGCCATTAGTGAAGTGCTGTTCAATATTCCCATGACCGCGCATATTCTGGGTGGTTGTGTGATGGCGGCAGATGAAGCCCATGGCGTAGTGGATAAGTATCATCGCGTTTTTGGCTATGATAATTTTTACGTGGTGGACGCGTCGGTTATTCCAGCGAATCTGGGTGTCAATCCCGCCTTAACCATCACGGCGATGGCAGAACGGGCGATGAATTACATTCCACCGAAAAAGTGATGTTAAGCCATCACATAAAGCAGCCAGGCCGCAACCAAAACAGATCGCCTATTGAACAGAACAAATCGAACGGATTTTCACTTTACAAATGATGATATATTTTCGTTTAATTTTGCTTCTTTTTTCAACCTGGAAAAAATACGACAAATTTTCATTGCCGTCTTAATATGATACCTAAAATTCTAAAATGGAAATTTGTAAGGCTATGAATTAATGAAAGACCCCCTCCTGCCTCCCCCAAATTCAAAAAAACGGAATTTGGAGGAGAGAAAGCCGGGTTGTCTCCCCCATTTTCGCTTTTTGAAAATGGGGGAGAGACAGCGGGGGTCAAGACTTCAGAGAAAACGATTCATTTTAGAATTTCAGGTATAAATTATTGTTTCACAACCGTACACTTTTTTAGAAATTTTCTGTGAGCGACACTCGTGAGCCTCACCCCAACCCTCTCCCAGAGGGCTGATCGTGCCCCACATTTTTTGCTGGACACGGAGAGATGGAAAAATGGAGGGAAATTAGAGCAAACCTGGCACCTTTTGAATTCACCCCCTGGCCCCATAGCCGTTAGGTTAAGATGATAACAATATCAGTTTCAATAAGTTATAATTGAATTGCCACGAGCTTTAGCGCGTGGTTCCATGAACGCCTCCCTACAATCACCGGGCTTTTAAGCCCGAGTCCTTAAACTCCTGTGGGCTAAAACCCACTTTAAAATTGGGGGAGCATTATGATCCACGAGCTAAAGCTCGTGGCTATTCAATTGTTTTTTAAAGATTTAGAATCCTAGCCTGACGGCTATGCCCCTGGCCCCCTTTCTTGAAAAGAGAGGGGGAAACGCCGGTTTCTCCTCCTTCTCTTCTCCAGAGAAAGGGGGTGGGGGATGAGTTCAAAAAAGCGACTGGCAAAAATTTGGCACTTTTTAGCGCGCTATTCCTATTTGACATCCTCTCCCCGTGTCCAGTAACGCAATGTGGGTCAAGATTAACCCAAAGGGTGAGGGGTCAGATTTTACATAATCAAAAAGTGTATTGAAGCAAAATTATTGTATAGACTCAAGTTGATTATTTTATGGTGTTACGGGATTTTTGTCCAATATTTTAAAAATTTTCGAAAAGACCTGTTATTTGAATTCAGGAAATTTCACTGAATGTAAAAGATGGCGAGGCATTTTTCAGATTCCAGCCAGTGGTGGTATATTTATAATCCGGGATGACGAGGCTGGCTAAAGCCTGAATTAGCGAAAAATAGTAAAGAGCTATCGTTTTAGTTAAGCGACTCTCTGATTCAATTCCATATAAAATGGCTTCTGTGAGGAGTGGGTGGTCCGGATAGAATTGAAAAAGTGTTTCGATTTCCCGAACAGTTGTTTTATGATAGGCGTTCATTAGTCTGCGAACTGCCCGTCGAATCCAAAAACGTTTGAATTTCGTCACCTGATTCAGATGTGCCAGTAATGTGACGGCGGCCAAATCACCAATTAGATGACACCCCGGATTCTGCGCAAAATGTCCATCACGCCGCTGTAATTTTAAAATTGATTGAATCATTTGTTCCGGGTAGGGGAGATTCCGCCCAAAGAAAATGTATGCCTGTGTTCGAAAAAGTGCGTCGATTAATGCCTTTGAATCGCCGATGTCAACCGAATCGGACAGCCAGAAACCCGATGCTGGCCTGGCAAATGCGTCACAACATTTAAAGAAGAAGATTAGGTGCGTATCAGCCAGTAGCCCATCACAATAAGCTTTATCCAACAACGTAAATGTATTTAAGATAGCCTTTCCACTGATAACCGCATCTTTTTCTTGTTGCGACGATTGGTGATAAATTTTGTCGATTTCATAAAACCAGTTTTCCGTAAATTGGCGGTTGGAAAATTGCCGGGCAGGATAAATCGGAAATCGAATATCACCTCCCAATTGGTGCAAAGTTGCGATTGAGTTTGCCGTCAGTGCCCATCGCGAAGTATTATTCGAATTCTGGCTGGTTTCAAAATAACCATCTGGCTGCTGAGGTTCACGAAGAAACTGGATCCAGTTATTTTTACTATGAATTGGAAATTGTTTATCCTGTCCAATTAAATTAACGAGTTGAAGCAGATAGATAAATTCACAATGAGTTGGGGTGTTTGCGTCTTCATATTTAAATAATTGATGTTGATATAAGGTCGTTATTGAATTAAAAATTCGATCACGGAGATCCGATGCTGATTGCATGTGATTTTACCTGAAAAATGTATTGTTTTTATTGGCAGACAAATTTAATGGGGATAAAATATAAAAATATTCTGAAAAATTCAAGTAAAAAATATTACAAATTTATTTAACTGCAAAAAAATAAAAGAAAATTTGTGTAACCATTCACAGGGTAGATTGACGCTGTCATTCCCGCATGTTGACCCGATAAAAACATTCGAGTTTAGTGGAAATCCATATTCGATTTGATAAATGGATGCCCGATAATCCGTTAGCTAATGGCTGGGCATGATAGAAGCCTTTATTCTATCACACCTATGAACGGATACAAATTTTTCCCATCGTGTGTCAATAAAAAATGCCAGGCACCTCCTGGCACCTGGCATTTAATTCAATACGTGATAAAAAAATTGACTATTTCATTAAGGTCATTTTACGGGTGAAGAGAATTGCTTTGCCGTCCTGACTCATCGCCTGGAAGCGGTAGATATAGATTCCACTACTAACTTTTACACCAGCTTCATCCATACCATTCCAAACAGTACGATGCAGACCAGCCGCAACCTGACCATTGACGAGTGTCTGAATCAGTTTCCCTTCGATGCTGTACACAGTTAGCGTGACCTGTGCCGCTTCTGGCAATTGATAAGAAATCATTGTTTCTGGATTAAATGGATTGGGATAATTTTGACCTAATCCAAATTCAGTCGGAATAATTTCGCTTTCTAACTCAATTTTACCTTTTTGCATTGTGACGACATCCGCAGCCTTTTCACCAAAGAACTGAATTTCAACCAGTTCACGATATGCTGCAGCCGTTCCGCGAGCCGAGGTGAGTTTCAGTTTCAGATATTTACCAACCAGTGGTTCAGTAAATTCGAACATTTCCCAGACACCGGCTTTTTTCGTGCTGATACCGGTGAAACCGAGTTCAAAATTGACGCCATCATCTGATACCCAGATTTCAAATTCGTTTACGAAATGAATTCCCCATTGATAAGGCTCAATGGTATCAGCTAACAAGCGCAACTTCTTAACACTATATTTGTTGCCATCGGCGAACATGAATACAGCCCACGCATCATTGGCTTCGGCAGCGACTTTGGAACCAGAGCCATAAATATCATGATCGATTGCATTGTCCCAACTGTCGCCTTTGTAGGTTTTGCCACTGGAAACCAGTGTCAGGCCAAGATAATCGTCAGTTGAATCCACATAAACCAGACCAGGTAGTGCTAATACATCGTCCCCACCTTCACCGGAGGCTTTTAAAGAAACAGTGTATTCGCCTGGTTTTTCATATTTATGGGTTGGATTCACTTTATTCGTCCAGCCATGGATAAAGTTATCCTTCGTTCCATCACCATAATTCCATTCATAGTGACTGGCATTTCCACCCGTGAAATTATTAAATTGAACGGTCACCCCCGGCAATCCTGCCAATGGGGCCGCTTCAAAATTAACATCCGTTGGTTTATAAACTGTGATGTAATTGGTCATCACTTTCACATCTTCGCCAGCACAGTTCCATACTCTTAAAGTCACGGTGATATGTTTGGGATTACCATAGTAGACATGGGTTGGATTTTGTTCGTTACTGGTTGTTCCATCGCCAAAATTCCATTCCCAGCCTTCAGCATCTTCTGACAAGTCGGTAAATTGAACTTCCATCGGCGCTATACCGACTAAAGGTTCAGCCGAGAAATCAGCTTTGGGCGGTTCTTGTTGGGTAATTGTCACCAGTGCTGCAGAAGCCTGGCCTTCACCCTGTCCCTGGGTTTCCCGAATAATGACGGTGTTTTTGAACTCACCCAGTTTCGAGAACGATTTTTCATAAGTTACCGTGTCATCAGCGGTAAATTCCCAGCTCATGCCATTGGAATCGTCAACATGGATGGTACTGTTCGTAATTGTTGTTGGTTCACCAAAAATAACGTCCGCCTGAGCCGTATTTCCTTTTACGCGACCTGTGGTGGTAACAGTGACATTATTAACGCGCTTGGTTGCATCTGCCAGGTTGGCGGAATACTGAACTTCCACCGTCTGTTCTGAAGGTAAAACGTAAGGAAGAGTGATACCGGTAATGGTCGCTGTAACGCCATCGACAATATCCGTGATGCCTGTTATTGTCGCAGCAACCGGGCTATTGTTGGTAATTTTAATTGTTCCGGTAACAGCCCACATGCCATCGGTATAACCTGTTTTGTCTACCGTAACGGTGTATTTTGCAACAACTTTTTCCTCGTCTTCACAAATTTCGAAAGCCTCGGGAGTTACTGTCTTTTTAACCGTCCAGTTGTAGGTTCTCTGATAAGTTGTATTGGCTGTTTTCTGAACATCGAGCATATACTCTTGACAATAGACAACTGTTACCAGGGCATCATCCGACTTTGGTAATTCACGAATTGTTGCGGTGTTTTTATATTCACCGACCTGGGTGAATGTCTTTTCATATTCAACACTGCCATCATCCGTGAATTCCCACGACATACCATTGGTGTCATCCACATGAATCATCGCATTGACGACCGTCGTAGGTTCGCTAAAAATGACATCAGCCATTGCCGAATCACCTGTCACTTTTCCCGTTGTGGTAACAGTCACATTGTTTACCCGATTGGTTGCATCCGATAAATCAGCAGAATATTGAACTTCCAGGGTTTGACCCGCTGGCAGGATGTATGGTAAGGTCACCCCGGTGACCGTTGCCGTTACACCATCAACAACATCGGCAATTTCAGTGATAGTGGCATCAAATGCGGTTGGATTGGTGATTTTGATTGTTCCTGTAACGGCCCATAAACCGTCGGTATAACCCGTTTTGTCCACGGTAACTTTATAGGTTGCTTTGACTTCTTTCACATCATCACAAAGTTCAAGTTTTTCGGGCATAACGGTTTTTTCAATTGTCCAATCCCAGGTTCGGGTGTAGGAAGTTTGAGCGGTTTTTTCAACATCCAGTTTGCAATGCGCATTCGTGAAAACAGCCTTCACGGTTTCTCCAGATTCCAACTGGAAAGTAACCGTTCCGGTATTTACATCACCCGTGCTATTATTATCATCGAGAACGATTGAAGATAATGTCCAGCCATTGGGTACAACTTCCTGCGCGGTATAGGTGCCGGGCATTAAATTCGAAACAACAATCTGTCCACCATCAGCGATAGTACCGGCGGCATCTCCCGTGAATGTAAACTGATCGGTAGCGCCATCCGGCTCTGTTTGCTTTTCGATGATAATCGTACCCGGTTGATAGGCCGGACAATCCAGTACCAACTGAATGTATCCCTGCTTGGCTTTCCCTGTTGAAGAAGTTTTTCCACCATCCACATTAATATGAGCCTCAAATTCATTATAGGTTCCTTCTGCCAGTGAAAAAGAAGCTTCATAGCCAACGAGTGTATTTCCCTCATAAACCCAGTGAAAATCGGGGGGAGTACCATCGTCACCAGAATTTCCATCGACCTGTGGTGAATTCGCTAATTCATAAATTTTGATCCAGGCGTCTTGTGGCGCTAAATCTGGCAGCCAGCCATTTTCACGCAGTACCAAAGCATACAATACGTTGTTTGTACAATCGTATCGTAAGTACAAGCTGGAGAAATGATCTTTATCGGGATCACCGGCTTCATACATGTTTGCAAAATGGTCGTTTGTCAAGTTCCATTCGCCGTAGGTACCATCGACATTGGCCGTACCATAAGTTGGTTGCGGCGGTGTTGCGGCAAATACCATCCCGGCAAACAGGAATAATGCGATCACGACATAAAATTTGATTATTCCTTTTTTCATCGTTATTTTCCTTCCGTTAGTTCAATTGTAAATTAATTATTGGTTCTAATAAAATTGGATTCAAATCAGACTCGTAAATCAAAGTCTATGCCCAAATGACAGTTGCCCAAAAAATGGTTTCTAATTCTAATATTTTCAATAAATTAAAAATTTACTAATCACCAAATTCATTTTCAGTATCCAACCTCCAGAAATGAGACACTGTTAAAATATCAGCTCATGAGCGGCTCCACCTTAGTTTTTTATTTTCAAAGAATTAGCACCAATATTTCGGCTTCAAATAAGTTCAAAATGCGACATGTCTCAAGTGTTACATTATTAAAAAATGGATGAGACAACGCATCATGAGCTAAATAAAAATAAATAATATCAAAATACCTGGGAAAAATAATTTTAATGTGCAAACTAGTTCATATTTGGAGTTTTCAAACCAGTCCTTGAGAATGAACTTAATTTCAATAAGTAAAACTACAGTGAGAATCATTCGCGTAAGAAGAGAAATCCAATATTCGAAGGGAGATATCGTCATCATTTGAAAATTAAGTTTTAGAAATTAATAACTATTTTTTCTGATTCATCAAGAATTATGTAAAGTAACGCCTCCACGACTGGATAACAAGATGCTCCATGCTATCGCTATCACCTCCTCAAAAAAACGGTTATGAAAGTGAGCTGCTATGAATTTGGAGTTAGCGATTTTAATCCTTTAAAATCACAAAGCTGATATAAAATCAAATAGTTAATTAATTCGTCACACCAAAGTTACAAATTGTAAATTTAATAAAAGTGATGAATTGAAATCAAATGTCAAAACCTCGTCGCTCAAGATTTTTACGTAAACAATAAAAAATTAATTTTATCGACATGCAAAATTGAGACTTACATAGTGAATTTGAAAAATATAACATGTAAACCATTCAAATTTATTACAGACTATTTCAAGTTATATCCGATTCAATGTACTCGTTTTATTTGATTTTGTTGAATTATGGACCCATATATAATATAATGACATCTTTTGATAAAGTCAATAGAAATTTTAAAGAAATAGAATATTTTTAAGCAAATTGAAACATAATAATTCAATTGGATTCAATTGAAGAATATATATGGTTTTTAAGCTGAATTATACTGACTTAAATTGAAATCGATTCACTCATTTAAATTATGCCCCGCCTTCAATTTTTTCTGTTGATTTTTAAGTCATAAAATGCGGTTGATTATTGTCCTTTAGATTGTGACAGGTTACCGTCTCTTTAAAATTAAATACCACCTGAGGGCATTTCATAATGAGAGTCTGTTCGAAAATACCAAAACTTGTCATTGCGAGGCGCTTTTTGCCGAAGCCTGTTTTTTAGGCTTGCAATCCCATCGTTAAACAGCGGAGATTGCTTCGTCGCCAAAAGCGCTCCTCGCCATGACAGCCTGGTGGCTTTTTCGGACAGGCACTAATTAAAGTTCTTAAATTCATCAGTCAGTTAAGTTATCCAGTTTAAAATTTAGAAACTATTATATCATAATAATCAAAAACTGTGCCTTATTTTTTATTATTTTAAAATATCAATTAACCTATTATAAAATAAAGCGTTATCTTCCATAATAAAATATTATTCTCCTATTCATTCCCTTTAAAATCAGGTGAAATGACAAAATTTATTGGTAAAATCACTAACGATACTTGTTCGTAAGCCGCCTGAAAATCAAAACATCCTGTGTTTCGATTTGCCAGTCTTCGAATTATTATCAAGTTACAATATTTTTAAGCGAATTTTCTATTGCTTTTGTCAATTGAAAATCTTATTTTTAGTCATGAAATTGAAACGAATCATAATATTACTATTGAATATCGAGCTGTTTCGGGTCATGCTGGTACTGGGGCAGGATGTTTCAGCGGATAAGAAAGTACAACTCCGTCAACAAATTGACCAATATCGGGACGCGATAAATCGGCAGGAGAAAGCCGAAACTTCAGCCCAGTACTTGTTGGATGATATTCAGCAGGAAATGGGGCTGACACGAGCGTTGGTTCGGGAACTTCAAAAAGAAGAAACTCAAAAAAAGCAAGAAATTCAACGAAGTGAAGAAAAATTGGTTTCGCTGGAAGGTGAACTTGAAAAATTAAAATCATTTTATGCACGACGACTGGTCTTTCTTTATAAACACGGCCGTACCCACGACCTGGAAATAATTCTTCAGGCCAAATCTTTTCATCAGGCATTGACCTGGATTAAATATCAAAAGATGTTGCTGGAAAATGATCAGCGAAATATTAAAAATATTCAAAAAAAGCGAATTCAGATTCAGCAGGAAAAAGAGCATCAGAAAAAGATCTGGCAGGAAACCCGTGCTTTATTGGATGAAAAGAATGTCGAGCGTAAACATTTAGCCGATAGAAAGAAAAAGCAAGAACAACTGATTACCCAGATTCGGAAAGATAAGCCAACCTATCTCAAAAAGATTCGTGAAGCCGAAAATTCCCTCACCGAGATTGAACAGATTATCAAAGCGCAGGAAAAACGACGACGGCAGGCAGCAGCGGTTCAGCAACAACAAGTGCCTGAATATTCCAATTTTCCGGAGCTCAAAAAAAGGATGATCTGGCCGATTAAAGGGAAGGTGATTAAAGATTTTGGCAATATCCGGCATCCGGAACTAAAAACCGTGACACGCAGTCTGGGAATAGATATCAAGGCAACCCCCGGTGCAGAAATCGTTGCGGTGGCGGATGGTGTTGTCGCGCGTATTCAATGGATTCGCGGGATTGGAACATTGATTTTGATTAATCATCATGGCGGGTATTATACGGTTTATGCCAATATCGGTGATGTCTATATTGATCGCGATGAGCAGGTCCAAATTGGACAGGCGATTGGAACGGTAGGTGAAGCCGGCGTTGATAATATTCCAAAAGTTCATTTCGAAATCTGGGATAATAATGAAGCAGTTGATCCAATGAAATGGTTACGATGAGGGGGATTTTTGAAGGCTGAATGATGAATACTGAATGGTGAATTGTTGGATGCGACTGGTAGATTTATCGGGGTGCATATAGAATACTTAATTGTGAATTGCTAACGGTCAATTGATAATTATCAATTATCAATTATCAATTATCAGTTATCAATTGACAGTTATCAATTTCACTACTGGACACTTTTTATAAATTCTCGTTAAATCACACTTGTGACCCTCACCCCAACCCTCTCCCCAAAGGGGAGAGGGCGTAGCTATTCCCTCTCCCCTTTGGGGAGAGGATTAGGGTGAGGGGTCAGATTTGGCGATTTTAAAAAGTGTATGGTAGCAAAGTTATCAATTATCAATTAAAAAGGATGTCTGGATGTCACTCAATAAGGTTCCGGGGCAGGAAAAGGTTATTACGATTATCAAGCGGGCGTTTGAACAGAACCGCGTGCCACATGCCTTTCTTTTTCATGGCGATGAAGGGGTGGGGAAGGAGTATATGGCAATTGAACTGGCGAAAGCCTTGATTTGCAGTGAAAGTTCTGTACCCGGTGAAAGCTGCGATCAGTGTTCGCATTGCCTGCGAATCAATAAAATGACACATCCGGATGTGATTCTTTTATTTCCGGCACCTCTTTCAGTTAAACCGGATGAAGAGATCCTGGTTTATAAAAGCCTGGCAGAAAATCCTTATCGCCGGGCTGCACTTTGGGCAAACCCCACGATTTCAATCGATCGGATTCGTGAATTAAAGCGAAAAGCGGCTTTCAAGTCCTTCGAAGGGCGTGGACGGGTGGTGATTATCCTGGATGCGCATCAGATGACGCCCTCGGCAGCAAATTCTTTACTGAAAATTCTCGAAGAACCACCTGAAAAGATGAATTTTATCCTGGTGACATCCAATATGAGCCAGATGCTCGATACAATCATTTCGCGTTGTCAGCCCATTCGTTTCTCATTGCTAGGTCAGGAAACAATTGAAAAAATGCTGGTTGAGCGTGAAAAAGTTGCTCCTGAAAAAGCGCAGGTGGTCGCCCGGATTGCGTTTGGTAATTATCAACGGGCGTGTGAATTATTGGAAGAAAATTTGCCGGAGCAGCGGGAATTTTCGGTGGAAATTTTACGGAGCATCCTGAAAACCGATTTTGACCGTCTGATGCTGGTGGAATCACTGGTTCGGGAAAAAGAAAAGTTACATATAAAAGAGTTGCTTGGCTTATTGCTTCTGTGGTTACGGGATGCGTTAATTTTAAGTGAATGTAAAGATAAACCAAATTTTTCCAGATCCGAAGTTCTCAAAAAATTAGTTAATATTGATAAGCTGGAAACGCTTGAAAAATTTATTCGGGCATTTCAGGAAGTGAAGTATGATGAAATGATCTTTGAGATAGAAAATGCGTTAGATTTAATGAATCGGAATGTGAATCTCACGCTGATTTTATTAGTATTATTTGATGATATGCGAAAATATTTACGGAGGACATAGATGTCTGAAACGATAGAGATAGTATTTAAGGGCGAACGAAAGGATATATATGCCAATCCGATGCAGTTTCCCTTCAAGGTGGGCGATTATGCAATCGTTGAAGCCGATAAAGGGGAAGACCTTGGCATGGTCAATCAATTAGATCCCTTACATTATAAAAAGAAAAAGGACGCACCGATGAAAAATATCCTGAGGAAACCATTAACGCAGGATATGGAAAATTATCATCAGAACCGCGAAAAAGAGAAATTAGCCTTCGGTGTTTGTAAAAAGAAGATAGAACAGTGCGCATTGCCGATGAAACTGGTGGATGTGGAATATCAGTTTGATGGCAATAAGATTACATTTTATTTTACCGCCGATAAGCGGGTGGATTTTCGGCTTCTGGTACGCGAATTGGCGGCAGAATACCGCGTTCGAATTGAATTACGGCAAATTGGCGTTCGTGATGAAGCCAAACGTGTCAGCGGGTATAGTGTTTGCGGGCGGCGGCTCTGCTGTTCCCTTTTTTTAAAAGAGTTTGAACCGATTACGACACAAAGTGCCAAAGATCAGATGCTGCCATTGAATCCGCAAAAACTATCCGGCGTTTGCGGTCGTTTGATGTGTTGTTTGAATTTCGAACGTGAATTTTATGCCAATGAACTCAAACGTTTCCCGCCACTGGAATCTGCCATCAAAACTCCCAAGGGTTTCGGACGGGTTGAGAAGGTAGATGTCTTTAAAGATGAACTGATGATTAAGCTGGATGAAGGTGATTATGAAAAGTTTTCGCTGGCTGAAATAATACCTTTTGTTGAAAATAAAACTCAGGAGAATTAAATTGACTACTGCAAAACGAATTCTGGTAACAAGTGCACTGCCTTATGCCAATGGTCCGATACATTTAGGTCATCTGGCCGGTGCTTATTTACCGGCTGATATTTTTGTTCGCTTTCAACGATTGAAAAAACGCGATATTGTTTTTATTTGTGGATCCGATGAACATGGTGTCCCGATTACAATTTTAGCCGATCAGCAAGGGGTTACACCACAGGTGATTGTAGATCGCTTTCATGAAATGAATAAGAATGCTTTTACCAAAGCCGGCATCTCTTTTGATAACTATTCGCGAACCAGCCTGCCTGAGCATAAGGCATTATCACAAGAATTTTTTTTAAAATTATACGAAAAGGGCCATTTGATCGAAAAAAGTAGTTTGCAATTTTATTCCCCGAAAGGACAACGCTTTTTACCGGACCGGTATGTGGAAGGTACCTGTCCAAATTGCGGCTATGATCGCGCCCGGGGTGATCAGTGTGATAAATGTGGCAAATGGATTGACCAGACGCAATTGATTAATCCGGTTTCGACCATCGATCGGGACACGCCGGTACTGAAAGCGACAAAACATTGGTACATGAAACTGGGTGATTTTCAAGAGATGATCGAAGCCTGGCTAGATACAAAAACAGATTGGAAAACCAATGTGTTGAATTATTGTCGTGGCTGGTTCAAAGAGGGTTTGCGGGATCGTTCTGTCACCCGTGATCTGAAATGGGGAGTGCCCGTTCCCATTAAAGGCTATGAAGATAAAGTCCTGTATGTTTGGTTTGATGCACCAATTGGTTATATCTCTTCCACCCGGGAGTGGGCAAAAAAAATTGGCCAGCCAGATCGCTGGAAAGATTACTGGTTGAATAAAGATACGCGGCTGATTCATTTTATTGGTAAAGATAATATTGTTTTTCATGCGATTATCTGGCCGGCGATTTTGATGGGGCATGGGGATTATGTTCTGCCGGACAGCATTCCGGCCAATGAATTTTTAAATCTGGAAGGTGAAAAATTTTCCACCAGTAAGAATTTTGCCGTCTGGCTCGATGAATATCTGGAAAAGTTCGCGCCGGATCCTTTGCGTTATACCCTTGCCGTAAATGCACCGGAAACAAAAGATGCGGATTTTTCCTGGAAAGATTTTCAGGCGCGAAATAATAATGAACTGGCGGATATTCTGGGAAATTTTATTAATCGCGGATTGACTTTTATTAATCGGAATTTCAATCACCAGGTGCCGGAACGTGGTAATCTGGAGGCGCCAGATCGGGAAATATTGGCAAAGATTCATGAATCCCGTGATACGATTGCCCGGAATCTCGAAAATTTTGAGGTTCGGAAGGCGGTTACCGAATATATGAACCTGGCACGTTTGGCGAATAAATATTTTAACGACCAGGAACCCTGGGTGAATCTGAAGCAGAATCGCGCCAAATGTGCCACGACACTGAATGTTTGCGTGCAGGTTAGTCGGGCACTGGCTGTGCTGGGGGCGCCTTTCATTCCGTTCAGTTCTGAAAAATTATGGCATATTTTAAATCTTTCGGGGAGTGTCCATCAGCAAAATTGGGATGATGTGGGAAAGCTTGAAATTCCATCAGGTTATCAGATCGGTGAGCTCCAGATTTTATTCCCCAAAATAGAGGATGAACAAATTCAGCCGGAAATTGATAAATTACAAAAAATATTGAACCGTCAAAAATCAGGGGCAATTTCAACATCTGCACCTGTCGTTGAGAAAAAGGAGTCACCCGTGGACGATAAAATTTCCTATGATGAATTTAAAAAAGTTGAATTACGAGTCGCTCAGGTATTACAGGTCGAACGAATCGAAGGGGCGAAGAAGCTCCTGAAGATTCAGATTGATCTGGGTACTGAAAAACGTCAAATTGTGGCCGGTCTGGCGGAACATTTTCAACCCGAAGAACTCGTCGGCCGTAAAATTGTTGTCGTTGCCAATCTGCAACCCGCCATATTGCGCGGTGTGGAATCAAACGGGATGTTGTTGGCGGCGGAAAGTAGTGATGGAAAATTGAGTCTGGTGACGGTGATTGATTCCACTGATAATGGGGCGAAAATCCGGTAAAGGTGGGATTCGTGATACGTAATACGTGAACAAAGAGATAAGAGAGTGCAGAGAGCTTTTCTCTCCGCACTCTTTATACTCTTTGTTGGAAAATAAGTAATTTGTGATGAAAGAAATCATATCACGCATTACGCTCCAACCTTCTCCAGTCGTCGAATCAATTCTTCCCCCCGACGCTGAATCTCTTCCGATTCTTTTCGCAATTCGAGAATAAATTTATTTCCTTGGTATGTTCCCCGAACGGCTTCGAAATCTTTATCCCGAATGGTATTATCACCATCAATGCCAAAACCGATGCGACTAAAGACGTCGAACTCCTTTTCAGCGTCCTTCATAATCATATTATTCAGTTTGATGGCATTTTGAATCCAGTCCCGAATAATTTGTGTCAATTGCTGAATTGTTATCTCATTCAATTTCACCTGAAGCCGCTGTTCAATGAGTGCCGCACACCAATTCCAGGATAACTCAGCATTTTTCACAAATAAATCGCGCAGGAATGAATGTAAGGAATCGATTTCTGCGATTTTATCGGTTTTAATGGCCAGGAGAAGTTCATCAATCGATTTTCGGGGTAAAAACATACCAGAAAGATCAACCCAATTGTCCAGTTTGGTAGATTCGGTTGGTTGGAGGCTTTCCAAGATGTCTTTCATAGAGTTTAAATCCTGAACCGGTTCAAGCCGCTTCTGGACTTCATGGCCAATATAAATTTTAATTGCCATTTCATAATATTTACTGGTGGTTCGAAGCATGAGCCGTTTCATCTGGATACCATTCCAGGTGACAAATTCATGCTCCTGTGGCGTTTTTTCATAGAGATTTTTAAGGATTTCATGGCCCCGAACGACTTTTCCCATAATATAAGGATTCCAGAATTCGAAATGAATCAGATCAAGTTTTTCAGCAACCTTGCGGCGATCCCGCTGCGGCCATTTTGTACTGTCCCGGCGGGTTCCAACTGTGAACAAGTTCATAGCCGGTGTCAGGATGCTTTTACCATCCACTTCATTAATATAGGAAAAAGGCATATCGGCCGTGTCGAAATTGGAATAATGTTTACCAATAACCGCCGTAAATGCGCCAATCCGACAGGGCCACAACAGATAGGAGAAAGAGCCTGTTTTTGAACCACGTTCCAGAATGCCTTGATGAAGTGGACCGAGTTTATACATGTGATTACTCTGGTTCGTCCCGCTGCCGGCATTATAAAACGAAAAAAGGCCGGCAATCAGCAAAGTCGATTTATGATGCGTGACGGTATAAGGACCGGCAAAAATGCTGCACGCCTCGCCATGATATGCTTCTGAATTGGCAAAAAAGGCCGAATTTTCCGCCGAATACTGCTTTCCAATACGGACGCCCTGTCCCACAAAGCATTTCGACAGCATGGCGCCACTATCCACCTGTGAGCCAGCGAGGATGATAAAATTTTTCGCCACCACACCTTCACCAACCATTGCCGGCGCTTCCGGACTACTGGCGATGGTCCCTTCTTCCAGATAAAGGGCATTGATGACAAGACTGGCCGGGCCAATTTTGACATTTCGAATTTCGGAACAATTTTGTATTCGAGAGCCCTGCCCGATAATTCCGCGATTGGATTTCTGTTTCAGGACATAATCATCCACCAGAGCATTCAGCCTGTTAATTAAGGAAGGATCATGTTGATAAAGTACCATCAAATAGGCAATCTGGGAGGATAATTGATCGAAAATGGGAAGTTCCCGGCCACCGCCTTCATTTAAAATTTCCAGCCGCGTTCCATGTCCGAAAGTCGTCTCACCTTTTACAATCAGGCTTCCCACATTTTCAATGGCTACCTGACTTTCAATATGATAACCGACCAGATTTTTCACCTGTGAAATATAAACATTATCCGCAATCGTACACTCCTGGACAAAACTGTGAAAAATACCACCTGGTTTCGAAATTCCCGGTTCAATTTCAATCAAATCAGCGAATCGACCTAATCGAATTTGGCCCCTGAATTGAACATTTTGAATAGAATCCGGCAAAAAGTCAGCCGTAACCTTAATATTTTCCCAATTGTCACTTGTACAACCATTTCGCTGAAGGGTTTTAATTTCAGATTCATGCAGATCCCGGTAATCCATGTGATTACCCTTTCTATAATTCAGGTAAATTATTTAACGTCTGCTGTTCAATATCTTTAAAATAGCGGACCGTACCGACTTTTAATTCCATCGTCGAATTATCATCACAGACAATCATGCCTTTACGATGCAATTGTAACATGGAAACCGTCCAGATGTGATTGACACTTCCTTCAACTACCTGATGCAGGGCGCGTGCCTTATTGTAACCACTGATGATAATGACCACCTCCCGTGAATCCATGACCGTTCCAACGCCAACGGTCAGGGCTAGTTTGGGCACTTTTTTAATATCATTCTCAAAAAAACGGGAGTTCGCTACGCGGGTATCATAGGTTAGGGTTTTAACACGGGTTCGGGAAGATAATGAAGAACCGGGTTCATTAAAAGCGATATGGCCGTCCTCGCCGATGCCACCGAGAAAAAGGTCGATTCCGCCCATTTTTTTAATCTTTTCTTCATATTGATCGCACTCCTTTTCCAGATTCGGCGCGTTTCCATTTAAAATATTCACATTTTCCTTTTTTATATCGATATGGCTGAAAAGATGGCTCCACATAAAGTAATGGTAACTTTGAGGATGTTCCTCTGGTATCGCCACATATTCATCCATATTAAAAGTAACCACATTCTGAAAAGAAACTTTCCCCTGTTTGTATATTTGAACCAATTCCTGATATGTACCAACCGGGGATGAGCCTGTGGGCAATCCCAGGACAAATGGTTTTTTGGCCGTCGGTTTTGCCTGATTAATTTTGTTGGCAAGGTAATAGGCTACCCATTTGCTCAATGATTGATAGTTTTCATGAATTAATATTCGCATCTTAAACCTCCTCTTAAATTTTACCTACAACATGATTTTTGCATCAGCGACATAGCAACCCTGATTTTGTTCTAAAACAATAAGTGGATTAATATCAAGCTCTTTAATCTGCGGGCATTCGACCGCGAGTTGTGAAAGGCGTTGGATACAAATTTTAACGCTTTCAATGTCCTTTGCTGATTTGCCTCGCGCACCAGACAACAGAATCGATGCCCGGGTTTCTTCAATAATTTGATGGGCATCCCATTCAGTCAGTGGCGCGACGCGAAAACTGACATCTTTGAAAACCTCAACGAAAATTCCACCGGAACCAAACATGATAACTGGACCGAAAGAGATATCCCGTTTAAGACCCAAAATCACTTCTTCTCCCACGGGTATCATTTTTCGCACCAGAATCCCGTCAATTTTGGCATCCGGCTGGATTTTTGAGACATTCTGGATGATTGAATGATAGGCTTCAGTGACCTTTTCGGGGGTTTGAATATCTAAAACAACTCCTTTAACATCAAATTTATGCACGATGTCGGCTGACATGACTTTCATCACTACCGGATAGCCAATTTTTTCGGCAATTTTGAGTGCTTCATCAACTGAACCGGCTAAACCACCGCCCACAACCGGTAATCCATAAGCGGCCAGAACCTGCATGGCTTCATTTTCGGGGAGATACTTTTTCCCCTTTTTAATGGCGTGATCCAGAATTGAATGTGCTTTTGATCTCTCCACTGAAAATTGAGTTGGTGTGCTTTTTTTAATTTCCAGTAGTTGTTTAAATTTGTAGGCACTGGCGAAGGCATTGGACATCGACTCCGGAAGCTGATAATGTGGAATTTTGTTGCGCTGTAAAATATCGATTCCGCTGGCGACGTCGGCTTGCCCCATAAATGAGGTGTAAACCGGCTTGTCGTAATGACTTTCGATCATCGCGACTTCGGCCGCAATTTTGTCAATATCCGTCATGGATTGCGGCGTCAAAATGACAAAAACACCGTCGACATTTTCATCTTTCAGGGCTTGTGTTACGGCGATATTGTATCGATCAGCACGCGCATCCCCAATCACATCCACTGGATTTTTAATATTCGCGGTCTTCGGCAGCGTTTTTTTAAACATCGTCGTGGTCTGTTCGGAGAATGCTGCCAATCGTAATCCTTCATGGATCGAGGCATCGGTAGTCAGAACACCAGGACCACCCGCATTGGTGACAATCGCAATCCGATTGTTCGGTGGCAAGGGTTGATAAGCAAATGCAATGGCTTTATTAAACATCTCCTCAATGTTTGTGCAACGAATAATACCAGCCTGTTTAAATGCCGCTTCACAAATTTCATCACTCCCGGCCAGTGAACCGGTGTGCGACGCCGCGGCCGAAGCACCGGCCGAAGTCCGGCCCGATTTAATGGCGAGGATGGGCTTCCCACTTTTTTCAATAATATCCCGTGCCGCTTGCATCAGGCCCGGACCATCGCTAATCTCTTCCAGATAAATTAAAATAACATTGGTTTTGGGATCATCCATCAGATAATACAGCAGATCGATTTCGTTAATATCCGCTTTATTCCCAAAACTCACGAATTTGGAAAAGCCGATATGTTTGGCGCGGGCATAATCCAACACCGCGGTACAAAGGGCACCACTTTGTGACAGGAAACCAATCGTCCCTTCTTCTGGCATTTTGCGGGCAAAGGAAGCGTTGAGGAGTGATCGGGGATCCGTATTGATGACACCCAGACAGTTGGGGCCAATAAATGAGATGTTGTACTTTTTAGCAATTGCTTTTAGCTGTTCTTCGCGTTCAATTCCCACCTCACCAATCTCTCGGAAACCAGCCGAAATAATAATCGCTCCCTTCACCCCTTTCTGGCCGCATTGTTCCAGCGCCAGATGACAAACAGAGGAAGGAAATACCAAAATGGCGAGGTCGACCGGATCCTCAATATCAACAACATACTTATAACTTTTGACACCGGCAATGGCTTTTTCTTTTGGACTGACAGGATAGACAATTCCCTGGAAATCGCTTTTTAATATATTGAGAACAATATCATGCGGAACGGTTCCAGGTACTTTATTGGCTCCCAGAATCGCTACTGATTCCGGATAAAAAATTGTTTCAAGATTTTTCTTTCGCAGTTTCACATTTTCAGACATATTACTCCCATTTTCATTTTAAATAAGCGGCGATAAAATCCGCTGCCGCGGATACCGTCTGGACATTTAATGCTTTATCTTCATCCATCTCAATATTAAATTCTTCTTCGAAGGCGGCTACCAGTTCCATACTTTGCATGGAATCGGCCCCCAAATCGAAGATGAAATTGGCATCATCCCCAATTTCATACGCGTTAATTTTTAAAACATTTCCGATCACTTTTTTCACTCGTGATTGAACCTCATGCGTGTTCATAATAAGCTCCTTTTTGATAAAGTGATGACAGGTGAATCCCTTTTGCAAAAATAAACGAAATAGTACAAAAAAATAGATCAGAACTGAATGGCAGTATTTTATTAAATGCTTTTGAAAAAATCAATACAAATTTGAAAAATTGTATGGCTTATTTGGTGCTCGGTTGTAAAATTATTGGCGATAGTTTTTTGCGTGATGGGTAAAGCGTAATACGTAAAAACTGTTACGCATCACGCATTACGTATCACGCATCCCGTCCCTCACCACTCCTTCTTATAAAAAATATCAATCCCCTGCTCCTCCTTATCGCCTTTTCGGGTGCGGCTGGCGCGAATTGATAAGTATTTGTTTAATTGATATTCAATCATTAAACTCTGATTTTCCTGGCTTTTTAAATCCTGCGAATAGAGGACGAAAAGTTCATCATTTAAATATTTCCCGACCTTGAAGCCGGCGGCGTTAGATTCCTGCGACAGATCGAATTCCACTATATCCAGATTCAACTGTCGGGCAATTACCTGACTGAGTTGCCGGGCTGCCATACCAACGAGTATGGCGCCCATTTTTTCGGAATATGTCCCGTTCATCTCTTTGAGCTCACCAGAGGTGAGAAAGTCGAATGGTTTTCCAAAAACGAGATATGAAACAATGTCTTTCTGCTCCAGATACGGTTCACTTTGAAGTGTCAATTGCGGCATTTGGGCGGTCCCTCCCACTATCACCTGAATGAGCAGCGTCTCGGTATTTTGCTGTCGAATTTTATGGGTTGCCATGATATAAAGTGCTGGGTTGGGATAAGGTTCACCGCGGAAATTTATAGAGCCCTTTTCAATTTGAAATTGGCGGCCGTAGACATTAACTGTCCCGCGCACCACATCGGCACTACCAAAGAGTGCAAAATCGGGGGACTCTTTCACCAGCGTCAAATCACCCGAATATTCGACATTTAACATGTCATTCCGTATCCAGCTATTCCGCGGGATCTTAATTTTAACCGCCCCTCTTAGATTTTTAATAAGTGGAATTTCAGGAAACAGCGCCTCCTGCTGAAGCCGAATTGAATCCACTACCATTGAATCGGGAGAGATGTTAATATCAATGGGTGTTTCTGTGCTGGTTTCAGTCACTGAAGGTAAATTGAGCCGTGAAGAAAGAACGGTCAAGTCGCCAGCAATTTGTTGAGAATCTGGATTTCCCCACAGCTTGAGATCGGACTCAATGCGGCTACGAAGTAAATTTGTATCCATCACCAGAAATTGGTTCATTTTCAGATTCAGGTTAAAATTTTGCACCGTGAAACCCTGCCATTCGGCAGAAGCCTCGCCATTTAAGGTCCCTTCGGGAGCTTTGAGAAAAATTTTCTGCAATTGAAATCTGTTCTTTTCTAAATTTCCATTCAATTCAATATCTTGAAATAATACGCCTGTTTCCGGAATTTTAAATTGACCTTTTTTCAATTGAATCGTGCCCGTTCCACTGGGCTGTTTCAGGAGATTGTTCAATGCCACATCAATTGAAAGTTGGCCCGCAATTTTTTCAATTTCCGGTAAAAAAATACGCAAAAAGTCCAGTTCCCAGTTTTGGCATTGAATTTTCATTTCATTGATTTCGTGGAGCCGAATGGAATCCTCCGTCATAAAAGCCAGATTTGCCTCTGCCTGGCCAGAACTGGTAAAACGCGCTTTCAAAGCTTCTACCGCCAGTTTTAAATTAAATTTCGCCTGCCTGTTACCATATAAAAATGTCGCAGCGAGCGAATCGAGGGGATAGGCTTTAAAAGAAGCGTTTGTGAGAAGAACGTATGAAGCAATGAGCGGGGATTCAAAGGTTCCATCAATCGTTGTTTTAATGTCCAGTATTCCGGTAACCGGGTACTCCGGAATCCAGGGAGTTAACAGGTTCATATCAAAATTGGCAATGGACAGCTCAAAATGTTGATCACCGACAAAAGGCAGTACGCCAACTGCTGAGATAGCGGTTGAATCAGCATTAAGTTGAAAGTTTTCGATTTGAACGAAATCTTCCGGTAAATACGTGATGAGCGCAGGAGTTGTATTTTTTAAACGAATATCAGCGTATTGTATTTGCAGGGAATCGATCCTTACCTGAATCGTATCGGCCAATTGGGTGCTGGTGCGTAAGAGAAAAGCCTGTCCCGGATACCGTTCGAAATTAACCTGACTTATTAATTCTTGATTTTGAAAGGAACCACTAAATTGGGTTGAATCAATTTGCAAATTCGCATCAAACTGGACCAATCCGATCTGACCATCAAAATCCGATTTTGCCATTAAAATGGGATCACTATCTGTCAAATTGATGTGATTTTTGAATTGCAGTCGAAAATTTTTTCCCCGATAGTTTTCATAACTAAAGGCCGGGATATTCGCCTGGCCAGCAAATACAAGCGAATCCCATTTTCCGA
Source organism: Caldithrix sp. (assembly GCA_020722815.1). Lineage (GTDB taxonomy): Bacteria > Zhuqueibacterota > Zhuqueibacteria > Thermofontimicrobiales > Sulfurfontimicrobiaceae > DYKB01. Next base: position 37,881 of record DYKB01000013.1, read on the forward strand.
CAACCTCGCCTTGCACACAACCATCTAATTTCAAGCTTTCAGGCAAAAGCGTTTCTGGCAAAGGTGTTGAATCTTTTATCATCAATTTATAATTGATAGCAATTGAAGAATCCAGGCCGATATCTCCCTCCATTTGAAAATTTGCCAGCGGCGATTGAATATCTCCCTGAGTGATGGCGATATTTTGTTTTCGCCAGTGTCCTTTAAGCACAATAAATCTGAATGGAATACCGCTGAAGTTGTTTGAATCGATTCTGGCGTTAAAATGCGCGTTAATTTTTCCGGGAGTAAAACCAACGCCATTAATGGATATCGTGGCATTTAGCGGATGATGTAAATCCTTAAAATCCACAAGTTGATGGATTGGGAAATTATGGGATAGTAGCTTCACGTGATATTGCGGCAAATTGGCTAAGGAATCCGTTTGACCTTTCAGCGAAAGATAACCATTGCCAAAGCCAATTCGGCCATCAATTTTAAACTTTTCACTATCTAATTGACCCAATACGCGCGAATTTTCAAATCGATGTCGATTGATTTGCGAGGTTGAATCAATCTGAATGCTCGCATATCCCACGATCGCTGGAAAATGAATCCCTTTCCCTTCTGATGAAAAATTGCCGGTTATGGCACTTCCTAAATTGGAATTTCCAGTGAAATCTGCTAAATTTAATTTTGAAAACGAACCATGAAGCGAAAATTTAGGATTAAGGCTGTCTGGACGCCAGGTACCTTTAATTGCGATTTTTTGGTCTTTTGCAGCTAAATTTAACGCGCCGGATAAACTGTCCATTTTCCCCTGCACCATGAAATCGATCCGGGATGATGCATAAAAATTCAATTTTGGAAGAAATTTTTGAAGATCAACCAGATGAAGGGGCTGAAAACTACTCTGGATACTAAAACGCATGGGTGCGGCAAGGTCGATAAATCCATTCGTCTCCAAATAACTGGAGTCCGTTTTCAATTGAAAATAATCGATTTTTATCTGGTTGTGATAATAGCTCACCCGGGTTTTTAAAGAAGTTAGCTTGAAGTTTGGCTGAGTTGCCCGAAATCTAAAATCATCCATCACCAGTTTCACCTGATGTGAATTGTATATGCCACTACATTTCAAATAAAAATCCTGAAGTTCCATTGATTTTTCAAATAAAAGTACCGAGTCGGTTTGAATCTGGAATCGCCCCGAATCGAGATTGAAAGCAGCGATGGAAATTTCCCAGTTAAATTGTCCTCCGGCTGATGTGGAACTGGTGATGGTTGTATCCCCTGCCGATTGAAAAGCCGCAATGATGTTCCATTGATCCTGCTCCTGAAGCAAAACGATAGACGGATTAATGATGTTCAGGTTGTTAATTTTGATTTTCTGGGATAGCAAAGCCAGTGGGGAGTATTGTAATTCCAATTTATCAATGGAAATAATCCGCTGCTCCTTTTGTAACAGCTTTACATTTTTTAATTTAAAGTGATGAAATAAACTTCCTTCCAATTCGGTGAAAGACAATTTTCCTTGAATTGAATTGTTAAAATCTTCGAGGAAATAATTTATTAAAAATTTCTGAACCGCAGAAAACTGGAGTGAAATGACCAATAAAAGTGTGAGAATCAACGAAAAAAAGGATAAGAATCTCAAAATTTTATAGAGACGTCGTATCATTAAAAGGCCTGTCCAATACTTAAATGAAATTGTACGATATTTTGACTGAAATAAGGTGCATTTTTAAATGCCAAATCAAAGCGAATCGGACCAATGGGTGTGTACCAGCGAATCCCGGTCCCGGCTGAAGAGCGAATATCTCCGAATGAAAATTGATGTTGTTCCGTCCAGACATTCCCAAAATCAAAAAAGTAAGCATTCTCCAGCCAGGAAGTTATCTTGAAGCGAAATTCAATATTTCCCTCAAATAGCAGATTCCCTCCTAACGGTGATTCATTATCGCTGAGCGGCCCAAGGAGTCGCCGGCCCCAGCCTCTGTTAGAATTACTCCCCCCGGTATAAAATCGTTCCTCAAACGGGATAAATTTTTCAGCCGTAAGGGGAGTCAGCAAGCCCCATGCATTTCGTGCCGCCAGCGTGGTTTGCTGATTCAGGGCAAAATATTTGCGAACATCCAACTGCATTTTAAAATATTGATAATCCGCCGGAATGAGCCGACCTGAATCCTCGAATTTTAATAGCATAGATGAACCACGCGTCGGTGAAAGGGGAATATCGGTATCATCATAACGAAACGTCGCGGTTACGATAGATTTATTATAAAATGAACGGGGACGTTGAATCGTTTCCGTTGGCGTAAATTGTACGATTGCAATTTTGTCCTGTTCATAACGATAACCCAGCGTGACGGCGAAAAAACGACTAAAATAGCGATTAATCGAAGTTTCGCTGCCGCCGCGTTTTAAATTGTAGGTAATTTCATCATCATATTTATAAAAAAGCTTTTGCGTCAAATCCAGTTTTGCAAAAAAAAGATAAGGTTGAATGAAAGTCATGGTTCCATCGAATCCCAGTGCGCTGTATTGTGCATAAATTTTTAAACTGCGGGCATCCCCTAAAAAATTCCGATGGCTGATTTCAGAAGAGACTCTGAATTTTTCCTCAGTACCATACCCCAGACCAAACCGTGTGGCAATTGGCTTACCTTCTTTGACGCGTATCTGGATGGGGATTGCCGGGTTTCGTGATTCGAAATTGGGGGTTATACTCACGTATTGAAAGAGCTCAAGTTTATAGATTTGAACTTGTGCTTCGGCCAACTTTGAGAATTTAAATTGATCCTGTACTTTAAATTCCAATTCGCGTTGAATGATATTTTTTGAGACCCGTTCATTACCTTCAATTGAGATCAGACCAAAAGTAGAGCGCGGTCCTGCCTGGATTTGATGAATGACAATAGCGCGATGATGTTCCGGTTTTATTGAAATCCGAGTGGTAATTTTCGCATAGGGACAGGACATTTCCGCCATTTCTTTAAACAATTCATCTTTATCGGCTTCAATTTGTCTTTTTATTAATCGCAGGCCGGATTTGAGTGTAATCTTTTTATTTAAACGCTGCGATTCATTCGCTGCCAAGGTAGAATCCAGTAAATCAATTATAATTGAATCGACAAGTGTGGGAAGACCTTCCTTAATTAATATTTTTAATTGTACTTTCTGGTTATCAGCATCTGGTATGATAGCATAATCTTTGATAATACTTTGTAAAAATCCTTCTGATTCATAGAATCTTTTCAGCCGAAGTAAATCAGTTTTAAGTACCATCTGATCGAAATATGGCTGTTTTTTCCAGAACAGGAAAGTTGAGTACCAGGGAACTTCTTTTGATAAAATCAGGTTTTTCAATTGCGATTCACCAAAAGTAATATTTCCCTCAAAAGTAATTTTGCTAATCTTTACCTTGGACGATGGTTGGGGAATAGCGGGGGTGGTGATTATTAAAACCAGGAAAAATGAGAGAAAGTTTAAGAGAAAACATTTTTTCATTTATTGAGTGCTCTTTTCAATATGAAATTTTTGTCATCAAAATTGGAAAAAATTTTCAAATAAAACCAAACTTTCCAGATAGAAATCTTAAAATTAGATAAAGGAAATTCCTGATGTCACTTCATTATTTAAAGCCTGAACAAGTCCTGGAGTTTCAAAATAAATTATTAAATTTTTTTGAAAAAAATAAGCGCAGTTTACCCTGGCGCGAAAATCATGATCCCTATCGCGTATGGGTTTCTGAAGTGATGTTGCAGCAAACCCAGGTGATTAAAGTCCTGGAATATTATGATAAATTTCTTATAAAATTTCCGGATATTTTTCATCTGGCCAATGCTGATTTGCAGGCTGTTTTAAAAAGTTGGGAGAAAATGGGTTACTATGCCCGGGCGCGAAATCTACACCAAGCCGCACAAAAAGTGGTGCAAGAACTAAATGGCCTGATACCGGATAGATATGATGATTTTCGGAAATTGCCGGGCGTTGGTGATTACATCGCTGCTGCTGTGATGAGTATTGCGTTTAACCAACCTTATCCGGTGGTGGATGGAAATGTAAAACGCGTACTGGCACGGCTTTTTTTAATTGAGGAACCAGTCAATTTGCCGGCTTCAAAAAAGATTTTTCAGGAAACGGCTGAAGCACTCATGAACCATCAACAACCTGGCGATTACAACCAGGCGATGATGGAATTGGGGGCGACTATTTGTAAACCACAGCATCCGAAATGTCATGAATGTCCAGTCAGCGAATTTTGTCGTGCGCTGGAATCTGGTCAACAGACTGAATTTCCGGTAACGCTTCAGACCGCGCCGATACCGGAATACCATTTAGTCGTGGGAATAGTTCAGCATGAAGAACGTTTGCTTTTAACGCGTCGGCCTTTGGATGGATTATTAGGCGGGATGTGGGAATTTCCGGATGGTGAAATTGAATCAGGGGAAGCGTTAAAATTTGCCTGTGAATGCATGATTAAAGAAAAAACGAATCTGGAAGTTCGCGTCGAAACTCCCCTGACTCGTGTACGTCATGCTTATACACATTTTAAAATTGTGATGGAAGTTTTTATCTGCCAATATATTTCTGGCACAGTAAAATTAAATGGCCCAATTGATTATCGATGGTTACTTCCGGAAGAATTGGCACAGTATCCTTTGACCGGCGCCAATCATAAATTTTTGCATCTCATAAAAAAGGAAGCCCTGATTTAAAAAATCAGGGCTCTTATTAAACAGCATTTTTATTTTTTTTCAACAACCGATCGCTTTTAATAGATAGAGCGGGCAGTGTATTGGGTATGCAGTAAATGATGCGACTTCTTACCATTTGGTTCACCCAGGAACTCTTCATAGATACGTTTAATGGCGGGATTCTCATGCGATTTCCGTATTGGTAAACCTTTATCTGCCTGATAGATGGCTTCGGCCCGCTTTTTACGAATTTCAAGTGTGGTCGGTACGGGTTGGCCACCACCACCGATACACCCACCGGGACAGGCCATGATTTCAATAAAGTGATAATCGGCCTTACCTTCCGAAATTAAATCCAGCAGTTTACGGGCATTGCCCAAACCATGTGCCACCGCCGCTTTGACTTCCAGATCGCCAATCATTATTTTAGCTTCCCGAACACCTTCCATACCACGAACTGCGGTGATATCAATGGCTGGGATTTCTTTTCCGGTTATCAGTTCATAAGCAGTTCGAAGGGCAGCTTCCATCACACCACCGGTCGCTCCGAAGATAACGGCCGCACCGGTGGAAATACCCATCGGATCGTCATGTTCTTCTTCCGGCAATTGGGCGAATTGAATGCCAGCCTGTTTAATCATTCGGCCGATTTCGCGGGTGGTGAGCACGGCATCAACATCCTGAAAGCCACTGGCATTCATTTCCGGACGTTCTGCTTCATATTTTTTCGCGGTGCAGGGCATCAATGATACTGAGAAAATATCAGCCGGATTGATACCTGATTTTTCGGCATAGTAGGTTTTTACCAGCGCACCAAACATCTGTTGGGGTGATTTACAGGTGGATAAATGGGGCAACAACGTGGGATAAAAACGTTCAATAAAATTGATCCAGCCTGGACTGCAGGACGTAATCATGGGCAGAACACCACCGGTGGTGATACGCTTAATTAATTCCGTGCCCTCTTCCATAATCGTCAGGTCAGCCGTAAAATCCGTATCCATGACTTTGTCAAAACCCATGCGGCGCAGGGCGGAAACCATTTGACCGGTTAAAAGGGTACCGGCCGGCAATCCGAACATTTCACCAATCGCAGCACGAATGGCGGGTGCGGTTTGAACCACGACATGTTTATTGGGATCACTCAGAGCTTCCCATACTTTGTCCTCATGACTTTTTTCATATAAAGCAGCTACCGGACAGCGATCAATACATTGCCCACAGGCGACACAGGTTGCTTCGCCAAGTCCGCGGGCAAACGGGGTATCAACCCAGGAATCGTAACCCCGACCCTCCACACCAATGGCACTGACACCCTGTACCTCGGCACAAACCTGAATACAGCGACGGCACAAAATACATTTGGATGGATCGCGAACAATCGCCGGGCTGGAAGTATCCAGACTCCCCAGACGTTGATGATATTCAAAATGATTCTCCAGAATACCCAGTTGTTCTGACATCTGCTGTAATTCGCAACTGCCATTGCGGAGGCATTCGACACATTTTTGCGGATGGCGGGAGAGCAACAACTCCATGGCCATCTTTCGTGAATCCCGAACAAATGGCGTATTGGTCTGAACCTCCATACCTTCGGCGACTTTATAAGAACAGGCGGTTCGCAACAAGCGATCCCCCTTTATTTCAACCACACAAACACGACAGGCAGAAACAGGTTTTAAATCCGGATGATAACACAGGCGAGGTATTTTAATGTTTAATACTTCGGCAGCATCCATGATCGTTGTCCCTTCGGCAACAGCAACGTCTCTACCATCTATTTTTAAATTGACCATCTTCAATTGAAATCTCCTTTATCTTAAAATCATCTTCTTAATAATTTCAGAACGTTAGTGACATGCTCTGTCGATAAATACTTAGTTGCCATTGACATAATTTAAATAAGCCTGTCGAAAATGCTTCAAGGAACCTAAAATTGGTGTCGGAGCTGCCTGTCCCAATCCACAAAAAGCACCTTTTTTCATGATTACTGACAGTCTTTCAATTAAATTGATGTCCTGAATGGTCCCTTTATGCGCCAGAATCTTGTTCATCAGTTCCAGCAGGCGTCCCGTACCTTCACGGCACAGGGTACATTTTCCACAGGATTCATGATTGAAGAATTCCACGAAGTTATGAACCAGTTCGACGACATCATGTGTATCATCCACTATTAACAACGCCCCGGAACCCAAGCCGGAATCATATTTCGTCAGGGTATCATACGCCATGGGGACATCCAACTCTTTATCGGTTAAAAGACCACCAGTGGTTCCACCTGTTTGGGCCAACAGGAAGCCTTTTCCATCCGGAATGCCTTGGCCGATGTCGTAAATAACTTCACGCAAAGTAATGCCCATCGGGACTTCAATGAGGCCTGGATTACAAATATTTCCAACCAGCGTGAAAACTTTTGTCCCTTTGCAGGTCGCGGTTCCAATACTCCTGAACCATTCCGCACCTTTCAGAATAATTTGCGGAATACTGGCCAGCGTTTCAACATTGTTAACACTGGTGGGTTTGCCCCAGAGTCCGGCTTGTGTTGGGAATGGGGGCTTATCGCGTGGTTCGCCACGTTTGCCCTCGATGGATTCGATCAATGCAGTTTCTTCGCCACAAACGTAGGCTCCGGCACCTTCACGAATGAAAACATCAAAATTAAAACCAGAACCAAAGATGTTTTTACCTAATAGATCGTATTTTCGGGCTTGTTCAATAGCATTTTGAATTTTTTGAATTGACTGACGATATTCGCCACGGATGTAGACGTATCCTTCAGTGGCGCCAATTGCATAACCAGCAATCGCCATGGCTTCGAGCACATTATGTGGATCGCCTTCCAGGATTAATCGATCTTTAAATGTGCCTGGCTCGCCTTCATCAGCGTTACAGACAACGTATTTGATATCACTTTTTTCTTTAGCCGTAAAACTCCATTTTAAACCAGTGGGGAAACCGGCACCACCGCGCCCAATGAGTTGAGAATTCTTAATTTCATCCACAACCTGAGCCGGCGTCATACTGGTTAATACTTTTCCCAATGCTTCATAACCGTCGCGAGCAATATATTCTTCGATGTTATCCGGATCGATAATTCCGGCATTTCGCAGTACTACCCGAACCTGTTTTTCCATCCGAGCCGGCACCGGACCCATTTTTGTTTCGGTTGGCTGAACAGCCTCGGAATAAATTAAACGCTTGACCGGTCGGCCACTAATCAGGTGACTCTTGACAATCTCGGCAACATCTTCGACAGTGACGTTGGCATAGTAAATCCCTTCGGGATAAACAACCAGCACAACACCCTTGTTATAAATACCGAGACTTCCGGTCTCAATTATTTTAATCTCTTCAGTCAAACCGGCTAAATCAATCATTTTTATCAGCGCATCTTTAACTGCCCGGGCGCCCTGAGCCACGGTATAGGGATCAATACTGACGAGAATATGCATTCGATGTAATTTCATAATTTACTTCCTTTCCTCCGATATTCCTCAATTACCATGACGGCTTTTTCGGGCGTTAAATTACCATAAGCTTCATCATTAATCATCATACAGGGTGCCACGGCACAGAGTCCCAGACAACTGGTAAATTCGATGGTAAACAGCTTATCGGGTGTTGTTTCATTGACATTGATTCCCAGATGCTTTTTGACAGCCTCAACCACCGCACTGGCGCCTTTAACATGACAGGGTGCATTATTACACATTCGGACGATATATTTTCCTTTTTCTTTCGTAGTAAAAAGGGTATAAAACGTCGCCACCCCATAAATTTCACTCATGGCGATACCGGTGGATTTCGCCACCTGGGTTAAAACCGCCTCAGACAGAAATCCATACTCCTGCTGAACGGCTTTCAAAATTTGAATCAACGGTGTCTTCTCCGTCGCATAACTTTGAACAATTTGATCCACTTTCGAAAGTTCAACCATTACTTAAATCTCCTTAATTGACTCAACACGTTTTATTGCGATATTCATTCTTAATCTGGTGGCGGAAAATATGAGTAAATATTTTCTCCACTTACAATTTGATCCCAACTCATGCTATTACCGCTCAGTACATACTCAACCATTTTTAAAAA
>DYKB01000013.1:46745-111651 GCA_020722815.1 Caldithrix sp.
GCTTCGAGGATGAATTTTAAAAATTCAAGAACATTATCATCATCTTCCAGAATAAGGAATTTTCTAACTGATTTTTTTTCCATTTTTTTACCAACTCATTTTTTCATTAACTTAATGTGCCACAAAAACTAGATTCTCAACGACATTGCCATTGATCACATGTTCGGCAACAATTTTTCGGGCGGAATTAGCATCAACTTTACCATACATGACTTTATTACCTTTATCATCGGTAACCTCAACAATTGGTTCCTGGTCACAATAGCCCATACAGCCACACTGGGTTACCAGCACATCTTTGACGTTCCGTTTTCCCAGTTCATCTAAAATGGCAGCCATTACCAAACGGGCACCGGCAGCAATTCCACAGGTTCCTAACGCCACCTTCAAAGTACAGCGGGCTTCAGACTGTCGTAATCGAACTGACTCCTGGGCTTTGTCTTTAATTTTTTGCAAATCTTCTAGTGTTTTCATTTAAATCCTCTTTGCATGATTAATTATTAATTATAAAAAGATTGTGTGATTTTAATTTTTAAGAAATAGTCGCTGCCGAAAAATTGAACAAATCTGAGTTATTCAATCTTATTAATCCCTTCATAAAGGGTACGAATATGGGCTTCTATATAATTTTTCATTTCTGTCAATTTCGCGAAATCGATGCCGCTAAACTCATTAATAAAGCCTGATAGCTCCTGAGAATTAAATTCGAAAATATTCTCATTTACCTGATGTTTATAATAAAAACAAATCGCCGGATTGGACATAATCAGCATCTGCAGCGTTTCTGTAATGTTTCCCAGCGGTGGACGATTGAGATGACGATGTTGCATCCGGGCACTGATTTTCGTTCCTTCGCCGGGGGTAGATTCAATTTGCAGTTTGCCACCAGAGCTTTCGACTGTCGCTTTAAAAAACGGGACGCCGAATCCAACGGGACGAGTTTCCCGCGTAGTATAAAAGGGATCGGTCACTTTTAGCACCTGTTCGGCAGTCATTCCGCGACCATTATCAATAATATGTAACTCAAAAATATCGGCTGTTAAATTTTCTACGAGTTCGATCCGGATTTCAGTGGCAGCCGCCGAAATTGAATTTTGAACCAGATCAAGTATATGTAACGAAATTTCGCGCACGAAATGAACCTTATTTATCAATAATAAAAATCTGAATATATATTTTCGACTAAATGGCTGAATGAAAAAATTTGGTCACTTTTCAATTTTCGACCATTTTCTTCATAAAATGCCATACTTATTTCCGCCAGTGTCGGCTTTTCCAGGTAAAAATAAGTAAAACCCCGCCCCATATCACTGGTTTCATGGGCATCGGATGAACGAATAAAGGGAAATCGACTCAATTCTGGATATTGTTTGAGTAAATGATCCATTTTCCCTTCCCACGAAATCTCCAGTGCTGGAAATTTTAAGGCTGGGGGGAGAAAGCCTAACTGATTAATCAGACTATATGTTTTACGATCCACATGTGCGGGGATGACCATACCAGCGTGGGCCTGAACCAGATGAATGGCTTGTTGAATCGGTATATCGGTCGAAAGAATTAATAATCGGCGATCTTCTTGAATAATTTCATTTTTTTCATTAACGATATATTGCGGCCCAAAAAAGTCCGGGTCATTTTCACCAGGCGGCGTATGCTGCGTCACGATTTTTTGAAAATTAACTAAATGCGCCAATTCGTGAAAGAGACAAAGCAAATGGACTTCTTCACGAGTCGTGAGCTCCATTCCCGGAATGACCTGGATCCGCGTTCCAGCCGCCGCTTTGATAACACCTTCAACATTTTCGGATGAATTATGATCCGTTATTGCAATAATATGTAAGCCGATTTCCTGCGCGCGTTCAATAATATTTTTAGGCCCCATCAGTAAATCGGCGCAGGGTGATAAAACTGTATGAATATGTAGATCCGCTTTAAACCATCTCAGCATTCCTATTGTCCTTTGATCCCGAGTTGAAACAGGTGCCCGACAATATCGAAAGCGTTTTTCCGCGTTTTAAACAACGGAATCTCTTTCTCTATCGCCTTTTTCAGCGCTATTTCTTCGGGTTCGATTCCTCCGGCCATTATTACGCCACTCAGGCGCTTAAAAAAAACAATTGCAATCACATTCTCATGATTCTGATTCGTTATCCAGAGTGAACCACGAGGAGCTTTCGCCATGACGTCACTCAAAATATCCGAAACATAACCATCGCATATCTCCAGATCTAATTTATTATTCCCGGCTACGATTTCTAGATTGAGCTCCTCGACGATTTGACTAAGTTTCATATAACGTATCCCTTGAGATGATTCTGTTTATTTTCACATTTTGGGGTGGATACCACTGGAAAGAAGGGGTAAATAAACCGAAAAAGTACTACCTTCTCCTAACTGACTGTTGATGCCGATATAACCAAAATGGGCTTCAGCAATTTTTTTGGCAATTGATAAACCCAGTCCCGTACCGGGGATTTTACGCGTAGAATTATTTTTGGCACGATAAAATTCGTCAAAAATGTGTTGCTGCTCTTTATCGCTAATACCGATGCCGGTATCATGCACCGCGACCACCAAGAATAATCCTTCTACAGAAACTTGAATAATAACCTGTCCGTCATGGGTGTTATACTTAATCGCGTTACTAATCAAATTGGTAAATAATCGTGCTAAATCATCTTTATCGCCCCGAATCATTGGAACATGTGGTGTCATATCAAGCTTGATGGAGATGTTTTTCTGGGTTGCTTCTACCTTCATCAGGTCTATCAATTCCACCAGTACATCTTTAATGTCCAACGGTTCCATGTGGCGGGCAATACTGCCCGCCTCGATCGCTGAGAAATCGAGTAAATCCCGAATCATTTGCTGCAAACCACGCGCTTTATCACGTGATTTCATGATGGTTTGTAATAGACGCTTCGGATCATTTTCCAACATGCCATCCAGGATCAAATTCAGATAACCCTCAATCGCTCCCAACGGGGCTTTGACTTCATGCACCACCATGCGAATAAATTCCGCTTTGGTCTTTTCAATCTTTTTTTCCTCGGAAATATCGCGTAGTAAAACCACTAATCCTAATACACGGCCAGACTCTTCCGTGATCGGCGCAATTGTGCATAAATATACAATAAAATTTTCTTCATTAAAAACAATTTGCTTGGATATCAGTTTGGTTTCTATTTTACTTTGCGATAAAATGCCGGTGATTAATTCAATCAATTCCTGATTGTTTAAACAGACTTTAATCGGGCTCCCAATCTGACATACCCCGGTCATTTTCAGCATCTTCCGGGCAATGGGATTAATCAGCACTAATTGCCCTTTTAGATTGGTGGCAATTAACCCTTCGCCCATGCAATTGATGATGGTTTGCATCCGCGAACGCTCGTTAGCGATTTCAAGCAGATTTTGTTCTCGTTCACGGCGCAGCTCCTGAGCTTCAAGGAGTACTTGACGGTGTTTTAGACCACGTGATACAATTGCCCGAAGTTTATCCGGTGTAAATGGTTTGGGCAGATAGTCATACGCCCCTGCTTTTACGGCTTCGACGGCTGATTCTATCGTCACATGACCGGTCATCAGAATCGCAATTAAATTTTTATCCTTTTCCTGGATTTTTTTAATCAGATCAAATCCCCCCATTTGGGGCATGAAAAGATCAATTAATGCCAGGTCATATTCATTTTCCTGTAAAAGTTGATAACCTTTTTTTCCATCAGCTGCCAGATCAACCGCAAAACCCATATCGTGCAAAATATCTTCACAAGCCAACCGAATCAACTTCTCATCTTCAACGACCAAAACCCGTTGTTGTATCATCTAAGACTTCGTTCCCCCATGTTCGCTCAGTAATATTTCGACACGACGCAATAGGTCTTGTGAGTCAACTGGTTTCTCAACCAGATCATCAACTTTTAACCACTCCCGGTCCCGTTCAAAATTGAAATCAAATCCGGTCACCGATGGTGCCGATGTAATGAGCATGATCGGAATATTTTTCAGATTTGGATTTTGTTTTAATGTATACGTAAACGATACCCCGGCATCCCGTTCTTCCATCATTAAATCGATAATAACGAGATCGAAATGAGCTGTATTTATTTTCTCCAGCCCCTCATGTGCATTATATGCCACTTCAACATCATATTGAGTTGAGAGGATTGTCCGATTTATTTCGACAAAATCTTCATCATCATCGATTAAAAGAATTTTTTTCTGGGTCTGCATTTGATACCCTCGAAACCGATTTTTAATAAATTGTGATTTTTTTCACAATAAAATATAAAAAAATTTAAATAATTAATGTTGTGTAATTAAAATATTAATAATTTGATAGCTAATGGCTTCTTTGTATGTATCTATTTTACCTGATTGTCTGTTCGTAAAATGTTCCTTTCGCAAGAATCACCTAAAAGGACCTGGAGATTGCAGATATCAAGTGAAATTTTAAATTTGTTTTATACCCGTAATCTCACAGATAGTTCCAACCCTGTGACTTCAAAAAAATATCAAATAAAGGGTCAACTTAAATATTATAAGATATGAAAAAAACTGGTAAAATGCAAGTGAAGAAATAAAATTTATTATTTTTTTGAGAAGCTATAGGATAATTGGATTTGATATCAATTTTAATATAATCAATATGTTATAGATATATTTATTCTGATTTGATTTGTTAATTTTCTCCTGATCCAATGTAAAAACAGACAGGGTAAAGTATTGACTTCATAATCGATTAATTTGACGCTTTTTAGATCAGGTTTATTTATATCATTGTCACTTAATTTTCTGAGAATTCACTTGAATTGATATTAAATAATTATTAAATTCTTATGAAATTCAAGTATTAAGGATACGAACGGCTGCAATAAATTGAATGGAGTTCAGTTTTCATGAATTTAAAAGTTCGCCCCGGTCGACCCTTACCGCTGGGGGCACATCTGATTGATCATGTGGCTCGATTTGCTATTTTTAGTCGACATGCAACACAAATCTGGTTGCTGTTGTTCGATGATGCCCTTGCGGCTGAACCAACGCATATTATTGAAATAAAAAATAAAACCGGTGATATCTGGCATGTGGAAATCGAGGGCGTAACTGTTGGGCAATTTTATGGCTATCGCGTTGATGGCCCTTACCGTCCAGAGGAAGGACATCGTTTTGATAAATATAAACTTTTAGTTGATCCCTATGCCAAAGCCATTACGGGCAATTTTTCGTGGTCGCGAGGGGATGCCAGAGGTTTTGATGTTAACTCGCCGCTTTATGATCTGTCGTTTTCCACGCTGGATGATACCCTGGGAATGCCGAAATGTATTCTCATCAATGATGATTTTGATTGGCAGGGGGATCGCCCGCTAAATCATCCGTTGCGTGAATGTATTATCTATGAAACCCATGTTCGTGGTCTGACGAAACATCCATCTGCAAATGTTACTCATCCCGGGACGTTTCGTGGAATTTTGGATAAGATTGATTATTTTAAAGAACTTGGCATTACCTCCCTGGAATTGCTTCCGGTAATGGAGTTCGATGAGAACGAATTGATTCGCACCAATCCGTTAACAGGTGAAAAATTAAAAAATTATTGGGGTTATAGTACCATCTGTTTTATGGCCCCCAAAAGTGGCTATTCCAGTTCGGGTTATTCGGGACAACAGGTAACCGAATTCAAAGAAATGGTTCGGGAACTGCATAAGGCCGGAATCGAAGTGATTCTCGATATTGTGCTGAATCATACTTCCGAAGGGAATGAAATGGGCCCCACTCTCTGTTTTCGGGGACTGGATAATGTTATTTATTATATACTGGAAGAAAATAAGCGGTATTATAAAAATTATTCTGGCTGCGGGAATACCCTCAATTGCAATCACCCGATTATTCGTGAATTTGTGATTAATTGCTTGCGATATTGGGTAATTGAAATGCATATTGATGGTTTTCGTTTTGATTTGGCTTCTGTTTTAGGCCGTGGACCGGATGGCCGGTTACTGGAAAATCCACCACTGGTGGAACGAATAGCCGAGGATCCCATTCTTCGTGATACCAAAATTATTGCCGAAGCCTGGGATGCGGCCGGCGCATATCAGGTGGGGAGCTTCCCCGGCCGTCGCTGGGCTGAATGGAACGGGCGTTATCGCGATGATATACGTCGATTTTGGCGGGGTGATCCGGGGATGATTCCGGCATTTGCCACTCGATTTGCTGGTAGTTCTGATTTATATCAGCCTGGCGGTCGTCAGCCATTTCATAGTATCAATTTTATTACCTGTCATGATGGCTTTACCATGAATGATCTGGTCAGCTATAATCATAAACACAATCAGGCCAATGGAGAGTTTAATCTGGATGGTTCTAATGAAAATTATAGCTTCAATTTTGGTGTTGAAGGCGAAACAGAAAATCCGGTCATCGAAAAATTGCGTAGCCGGCAGATTAAAAATTTGGTGACAACTTTGATGCTTTCACAGGGAACCCCGATGATACTGGGAGGTGATGAATTTCGGCGAACACAGCGGGGTAATAATAATGCTTACTGTCAGAATAACGATATTTCCTGGTATGATTGGAATTTAATAAATAAAAACAAGGAAATCTTCGGGTTTTTTAAGAAAATTATTGCGCTGCGTAAGCAGCATCCGATATTTCGGCGACAACATTTCTTTACCGGCCTGGATCAGGATCAGGATCATATTCGGGATATTCATTGGTTTGATAAGGATGGGAAAGAACAAAAATGGGAGGATGATGGGCGCACCCTGACCTGTCTGATGGATGGGAGTTTACTGGAAACCGGTGCTGAATATGATGATAATGATTTTTGCATTATGATTAATATTGATTTTAAAGCCCAATCTTTTAAAATTCCCAAACCACCTCACGGAAAACGCTGGTATCTTTCAGTCGATACTGCAAAACTGGCGCCAGGTGATATTTTTCCGCCGGGCCATGAACAGTTTTTAAGAAATCAATCGATTTATACGCTCGAAGAGCGATCTGTGGTTGTTTTGCTTTCTATGTGGGGATAGTTCTCAACCAATTATCGCTCAATAATTGTTTCGAAAATTATCCTGGCAGGGTGTGATTTTTAAATTTTTGGTGAAAGGATTCTGCAAAATGAAGAAAATACGTCTGGCGATTACCATAGGTGATCCGGCTGGCATTGGTCCTGAAGTCACATTAAAAGCACTTCAGAACATGACCGAAGACAAAACTATCGAGATTTTACTCATAGGTCCTTATCATTTCTGGCAGGCGGCAGGTGAAATGCTAAATTTTCCCTTTGAGTTGAAAAAAATTAATCTGCCAGCGATAGCCACAGAAATGTCGCAATCGATAAAGGTTATCTCCATCCCTGATTTTGAAATGGAGTCCGTAATGCCAGGTATTTCAACGCCATTTACAGGCCGAATTGCCGGCCAGGCCATTGAGTATGCTGTCCAACTGGCACTCCAGAAGCATGTTGACGCCATCGTCACGGCTCCCATCCAGAAGGAATCACTGAATCAGGCCGGATATCATTTTCCAGGTCACACAGAAATGCTGCAATCGCTGACTGGTTCAAAATCCGTGAAAATGATTATGTACAGCCCTAAATTGAGCACGATTCTGATCTCAACCCATGTGGCCATTCAGGAAACCGCTGGCTGGCTAACCGAAGCTAATCTGCTGGAAACTATTCAGATGGGCGTTCAATTTATCCAAAATTTAAAAAAGCCGCCATTTCGAATTGCTGTCGCCGCTTACAATCCACATGCGGGTGAGGGTGGATTATTTGGAAGTGAAGAAATTAAAATTATTGCACCCACGATCCAAAAGGCCCGGCAAATGGGGCTTCCCGTAGAGGGACCTTTTTCCCCGGATACGGTTTTTGCGAACGCGCTTCAGGGAAAATATGATCTGGTAGTGGCCATGTATCATGACCAGGGCTTAATTCCTTTTAAGCTGGTGGCGTTTGATGAAGGTGTCAACGTTACCGCTGGCTTGCCATTCTGGCGTACTTCGCCCGATCATGGGACGGCACTGGATCTGGCGGGAAAAAATCAAGCCAATCATCACAGTATGCTGGAGGCTATTCGATTGGCAGCCAGGCTGGCCGCGAACACCATGGCCGCCCGTATAAGGTTTTAAATCATAAAAAAAACAAATGAAAAGCCATGAGCTTTAAAGGCTGTTCAACAACTCCGAAAATTGTCTTTGCGAGGCATTTTTGCCTGGAGCGCTGTCATTAAATGTAGATGCTTATTTTCGATAAATCTTCAATTCTTTATACCCCGATGCCGTATCATGTTCCCGTAGAAAACGCAAATCCTGAAAAATTCCTATCACAATTTCGGCAGTTGTGTAGATTTGGCAGCCTTCCATCAAATGCCCGCCGAATGTTTTTCCTGTTCCATCGGAAATTGCCAGATGCAGATGCGAACCATTTTTTGATAAGGTGCCCGAAAGTGAGACAATTTCAAACTTGCCAGAGAGCATCGTTGCTTCATTTTTATCGGCAAAACGGATCGCCGCCTGTCGAAGACTTCCCGCACCAGATAAAATGCAGCCTGCTTCGATATGATTCTGGTTGGCCAGACTATCCAGACTTTTCCACAAATCCTGGAATGGTGCCAGCCGTATCGCCAGTATCTCAATTTGAGAAAATTTTTCTGAATTATTGGTCGCCATTGGCTGGATAGACGATTGCTGATGGAAAGAAGAAAAATGGGTGGCTAATATTCCTGCCACGATAAGCAGGCTGCCGATGATGATTAAGGTTATTTTATGAATTTGCATTGTCCTTCTCCTGAATATTGAAAAATGGGTAGCCTTTTGTGAAAAACGGACAAAACCTTCGAGGTTCTTTCTGAACGGCAGGATTTCGTCATTGAAACTTCGATGGACTGAATTATACGCTAAATATTAAAAATTCCCTGAATCTCAAT
The DNA here is from genome assembly GCA_020722815.1 of Caldithrix sp. Taxonomy (GTDB): domain Bacteria; phylum Zhuqueibacterota; class Zhuqueibacteria; order Thermofontimicrobiales; family Sulfurfontimicrobiaceae; genus DYKB01. Next base: position 55,679 of record DYKB01000013.1, read on the forward strand.
CTGAGAATTATTGATACATTGTATTGCTTTTTCCCGGTCATTAAGGTTAAGACGAACACAGACGCCACAATCGGAGCTAAGTTGCCGGGGGACCGGAATAAGTTTGCATTCGAGACGAGCGCGGTTAAGTAGTTGCTCAATTCGGATGGCATGGCTGGTTGAATAGACCAGGATTACAGCATATTGGGATTCATTCATTTCAACGCCTCAGTTAATTGTTGAACAGCGGCGATTGCCCGATCCACTTCTTCTAGGGTATTAAAAATTCCCATCCCAAAACGCACCGTGCCCGTCGGAAAAGTGCCAATCGTTTTATGGGAGGCTGGCGAACAGTGTAATCCGACCCGGCACAAAATATCGAAATCTTCATCCAGGCGTAATCCAATTTCTGAGGGTGCTTTCCCGATAATATTGAACGAAATCGTGGCGATCCGTTTTGCGGGTTCCTGTTGGCCATAAATTTGAACGCCATTAATTGATTCCAGCCCCTCCAGCAAGTGTTTGGCCAACTGGATTTCATGAAGCCGAACCAAATCAATGCCCTGTTCCAGAAGCCATCGGACACTGGCGTTTAATCCTGCCAGGCCGACAACGTTTAGCGTGCCGCTTTCAAATTTATCAGGTAAAAATTTGGGCTGCTGTTCATGCTCGGAGTGACTACCGGTACCACCGCTTTTCATCGGCTCAAAGGCGTCCAGGTTCACACGCTTGCCAATAATCAACCCTCCCGTACCCATTGGCCCGTACAGCGATTTATGGCCAGTAAATCCCAGTAAATCGATGTTATCTTTTTCCATATTAATCGGTAAAACGCCGGCGGTTTGAGCCGTATCAACCAAAAATAACAGGTTGTGTTTCCGGGCGATCTGGCCAATTTCGCTTATTGGCAGAATCGTGCCAACGACATTGGATGCCTGGTTAATGGCAATCATCACGGTGTTCGATTGCATCGCCGATTCAATATGCGCTGGTTCAAGAGCGCCTTGCGAATCGCATTGAACAACTGTTAGTTCGACCCCTTTTTGCTCCAGACGACGTAAGGGGCGCATCATCGAGTTATGCTCCATACTGCTGGTGACAACATGCCTGCCAGCTTTCAATAAGCCGCACAAAGCCAGATTTAGCGCTTCAGTAACATTGGCGGTAAAGACAATCCGTAAGGGATCCGGCGCTTGAAAGAGTTCAGCGATGGCTTCGCGCGTGGCGTAGACAATTCTGCCCGACTCGTTGGCCAGCCGATGTCCGGCTCTCCCTGGATTGGCGCCGATTTTATCCATAAATTGCATCATTGCTGCAGCGACGCCGGGTGGCTTCGGGAAGGACGTGGCCGTGTTATCAAAATAGGTCATGCTATTTCCCCTTAAATTTGGCTTTTAGATGGTTTAAAAGTGCTAAAAGGATTTTTACGACTTTCTGATTTTTTACCTCAAGGCGAAAGGGAATTACTTTTTTCGCTTTAAAATTTTAGGTATAATTTAAAATTTTCTGGTGATTCATTTTGTCAGCGTTATGATAAATTCATCTTCCATTTCCACTATCTGTACCTGACAGCCCCAATTTTCAGCCATGCGGCGAACATTTTCCCGGGAGGTGACGGTTTCTACTAGCACTTCGATAGGAAACTCGCCTTTTTCAATGGCCTTTTTCGTAAGTAACACTGGCTGTGGGCAGGAAAGCCCACGGGCATCAACTTGTTGACTCATTTTAAACCTCTATTTTTAAATAGTTTTTCAGCGAGAAGACCTCCGAGATTTTATGGCCCGAATTATTTGATTCGTAAAGTTCAATTCAATAATTCTCGAAGGGCTGAGTTTAAACTCTGGTAATCATTTTTCTCTCATGGTAAAACCAAACGTTAAACAGACAATCAATCCCAGTACAACCGCCACCATGCCCGCTGTTGTCACTCCACCGACCTGAAGAATTCCAGCGACCATTTTATCCGGGGTGCCTGCCAGATTGAAGTTGTGGGCGAATCCGGCACCGGTGATCATACCGATTACAAAAATTGCGGAATCACCATCGCCTTCACCAGCCAGAAATAACTGTCGTCCAGGACAACCCCCTGCCAGCGCGAATGCAAGCCCGGCCAATGTCATACCGAGAAAGTTCCACAGATGGCTGCTGTGAGCAACCGGTTGGGCGGCAAAACCCAATTTCGTCTGTCCTAAAATTAAATTCATGATGAGCGCCATAACAAATAATGCCACAACACCACTCAATAGATGCGTGTCGCGCATAAGAATAACATCCCGCAAGGCACCCATGGTGCAGAAACGAGTGCGCTGTGCCAAAAAACCGATAATCAAGCCGGTACCCAGTGAAATCAATAATGATGCATGCATGGAACCCGGGCCCGTGGTGCTAAAAAAGATGGCGCCATTTTCACTGAATTGAACCTGAAAAATAAGCAGCAGCAATAATCCGATCATGAACACTGGTAAAATCCAGCCTGCTGCCGGATAGGTTTTTTGCGTTCGACCCAGGTTAAATCCCGATTTAAGAAACTGCACGCCGATGGCAATTCCAACCGCCAATCCTGTCAATCCAGAAATGGCATTCAGATCGCCGCCTGCCAGCCGTAAAATTGCGCGCCATGGGCAGCCAAGGAAGGCCAGCGCACCAATCATGGCAAACACGCCCAGGATGAAACGCACGATCGGAGCGGAACCGGTCCGGGCTTTGAACTCGCGAAACAACAACGCCGCGACAAGTGCGCCTAAGACAAAACCAATAATTTCAGGTCGAATGTATTGGACGACAGCGACCCGATGGAGTCCCAGCGCACCCGCGATGTCCCGTTCAAAACAAGCCACACAAATGCCCATATTAGGGGGGTTGCCGAATTTTTGAAGCCATGCAGCCAGAATTCCAATGATTGCGCCGACCAGAATTACACCCCGGCGCGAAGCGAAAAATTTTGTTAATTGCTGTCTCAAGAATTTCTCTCCTTTTTACAAAAAGTTTATAAAAATTTTTCTGATAAGGCTGATTCACTTCAGCAACATAATTCAAATTAATTTCGTATCGCCTCAAAAAATGGGGAAGACCTTCGAAGTTTTTCGCGTGAAATTCAGAATATTAAATTTAATAATATGATTTCATCGCCAAAACCTCGAAGATCTGAATTTTACCCACTGTTATTGAAAGGATACGTTACTCTTTCTTCTTCCCAAATTCCGGATCAATTGGCAAAAATTTAATAAGAATAATACCGGGAATCGTATTAATCAAGACCCAGATAAAAAAGTTCTGATAACCAATGAGTTCCTGAATGCCGCCGCTAATCATGCCAGGAATCATCATTCCCAGCGCCATAAAGCCAGTAGCAATCGCGTAATGGGCGGTTCGGTAATTTCCTTCCGAGGCATAAATCATGTAAAGCGTATAGGCGGTGAAGCCAAAACCATAGCCGATTTGCTCGATCCCAACGCAAATATTGATAATGAGAAAATTATCCGGCTGGACATGCGCTAAATAGATATAGACAGCATCCGGCACATTGATCGCCAGCGCCATCCACCAGATCCATTTTTTCAGTCCATCTTTGGCGACGAGAAATCCCCCCACGAGCCCGCCAAGGGTGAGCATGGCCAGACCAAAGGTGCCATAAGCAAAACCAACCTGTCCGGTCGTAAGTCCCAATCCACCTGTTTCCTGACTATCCAGCAGGAAGGGGGAAGCGAGTTTGACCAACTGCGACTCGCCCAGTCGAAAAAGTAAGAGAAAAGCCAGTGTGAAACCAATTTTTTCCTTTTTAAAAAACAACAGAAATGTATTGACAAATTCCTTAAAAAAGGATTGAACATTTTGCGATACGCGGGGAACGTCGGCTGAAGGATACGGTAAAATCAAGCGATGGTACCCGGCAAAAATGATAAAGAGTCCAGCCATAAAGAAAAAAGTAAGAATCCAGGATAAGGGGATATTACCAGCGGTGGCAACAAAAGACGCCGATGAGGTATATTTCAACTTTGAATCAAGCTGAATGACTGCCATTAAAGGCCGATTCCAGGTATTGGCATCAAATTCCGCACGAATTCCTTCGATTAGATTAAAACTTTTATCGCCTGATTTTCGGCCAAAATTAACCACAATTTTTTTATCCGAAGCTGGCTGTTTGGAAAGATGGAAATAGATAACGCCTATATTGCCCGCTAGCTGTCCCGACGCCAGCGGTTTTTTCGTTTGACCAAAGAATTTTTGAATGGCAATCCTGAATTTTTCAAACGAAGTTACTTTTTGTTCAACAGACGGGGAAATTGAATCTGACGGTTGCGGTTCTTCTATCGCAGAAGAGTGGATTTGTCCTGTGTTCCATCTTTGCGCCAGTTTGATTATTCGATTAACCGCTTGCGATTGACGGGGGACAATCGGAATTTCGAGGGTGGCTGGATGACAAACAAGTCGAAGTTCGCCTTCCTGTGGTTGTATTTTTAAACTGTCGGGCGGGATAAATTGGCGTATCATCGTCTCCTGAACTGCTGTCACATTCAGTTCCACACTGGGTAAACCGCTATGACTTTCAATGTAACCAGCGAGAATTACCAGTAAACCCTGTCCGGTTAACATGGCAAACCGGTAAAAGGTGTTACGAATACCCACGAACCACGCCTGCTGATGCTGGTTTAGACCAAGCATATAAAAGCCATCAGCGGCAATATCGTGCGTTGCCGAACTGAAAGCCAGGAGCCAGAAAAATGCCAGGGTGAGTTGAAAGTATTTTGGTACTGGAATTGAGAGCGCCACGCTGGCCAGTGCCGCACCAATGATAAGCTGCATGGTTACAATCCAGAAGCGTTTGGTGCGAAAAAGCTCAACAAGCGGGCTCCAGAGTGGTTTAATCACCCAGGGCAGATAAAGCCAGCTTGTATACAGGGCAATGTCGGCATTGGAAATTCCCATGCGCTTGTACATAATCACCGAAATGGTCATTACCACGATATAAGGGATTCCTTCTGCGAAGTACAGGCTTGGCACCCAAAACCAGGCCGAAAGTGATTTTTTCGAGTTTTGTATTGCTGATTTTTCCATTAGCAGGGCTCCATTTGAATTTTTTTAATTTTAGTTACAAAATTTGGGGAAACAAACAGGTGAGGTCATTTGATTCGTCATATTTTTAATTCGTTCATCTGTTATAATCTGGTCGAGATATAGAAAATGCATTGAATAAATGATCAAAAAAGGTTGATTGTTTTTCCAAAGCCGATGCATATCGATTGCTAAATATAACCGATAATCTCATTGGATGCAAGGAAAATGTTGAAATTTTCTCAAAACCGCCTTTTCATGGATTAAATCGATCAATAAGTGTCGCCAGAATCATCACGTCCATAACTTCAACGCCTTGTTTTTTTTTTTTTTGAATTATAGCGTCCACTCCGAAAGGATTGTTTTGTTGTTCTGAACTGAGTGAAGCAAAGTGAAGAATCTTTATTTTTCAACAAGTTAAGAGATTCTTCGCTTCGTTCAGAATGACAATTTTATGCTATTTAGTGTTACAACGTTAAGTTTATAAAGTTAAAAAAATCTGTTTTTTCCGGTAGTCGTCATTTTCAGTGGGAAATTGACCCCCTCTGTCTCTCCCCCATTTTCAAAAAACGAAAATGGGGGAGAGAACCAGGCTTTTTTTTCCAAAAATTCTGTTTTTTGGAATTTGGGGGAGGCAGGATCATCGCCGTCAGGTTAAGGTGATAACTAATTGAAAATTAAGAAATAAGTTGAGTTAAAAATAGCCCTCACCCTAACCCTCTCCCAGGGGGAGAGAGAATAGCGACGCCCTCTCCCTTTGGGAAAGGGTTGGGGTGAGGGTCAGATGCCGGGTACTTTTCGAATTATAATTAGTGCCTGTCCGAAAACACCTGGAACTGTCATTGCGAGGCGCTTTTTGCCGCAGCAATCCCCTGATAAAACAGCAGAGATTGCTTCGTCGCAAAAAGCGCTTCTCGCAATGACAGCCTGGTGGCTTTTTCGGACAGGCATTATTTATATTCTTATTCACCTGTTTGAACCGGGGAAAGTTGTCGATATTGGCGATAGAGTGTCAGGATGGCTGGAACATAGTTAGCCGTTTCTTGATATAATATTCCTTCAGCACGACCATTTTGAATCCAACGTTCAGCTAATTGCATACCACCATTGTAAGCCGCCAATCCAGCATCAAGAGAATACGCCTGGACCTGCGCCGCCAGATAACGACATCCCAGCCTGATGTTATAAATCGGATTAAATAAGAAACCAGTACAATAACCTTCCAAATTTTCTTCTCGTGCCAGATAAGCGCCAGTTGCTGGCATAATTTGCATGAGACCGATAGCGCCGGCTCGCGAAATACACTCAGGATTCCAGGTGGTTCCGGTCTCATGTGTAATAACAGCACAAATTAATTCGATATCCAAGTTCGGGTATTTAATACTCATATTATAAATCTCTTCGGCCACCGGTTGCCACCATTCTTCCGCCATTTTGCAATTATTCTGTTGCAAAATAGTCAGGATTTTTTCTATCTTTTGTCGATGTGCCGTTTCAATTTGAAATATAATTTCAAAATTCTTGATATTTACTTCTAATTTTTCCATTTTTGCTATAGAATTGTTCCGAGAGATAGAAAATGCAAAAATAGCCGAAAAACAACATAACGTAAAAAATACAATAAAAAAAGTCAATACTATTCTATGACGCCTCAAAGATATTCGATCCGTTTGGCATTGATTTGAATAGAAATTTTCCTCATCTTTATGTGTCGTTCGATATTTTTGAGCGAATGGCAATGGTTTTTGATTTAAAATTGGTATGAAAGCCGGATCCGGTGCATATTCAATCTGAAGCGCATTGAAAACGGCAGGCATGGAAAAGGCCAATGCGAAATTCGGTCGATGGCTACCACCGAAATGTAGTCCAACCACCCGGTGTGTCCTTTGTTCCAGCCACCAGGCGCCAGAATCGCCAGGAGCACTAATCATGGAATCATCGGTCATTGTCGTAATTTGAATCAAATGCGAAAAAAGTCGGCGTTTCCCGTGCCAGTGGCGTATCGTACTTCCCATTATCCCGCTAATTATGCCATCGGTGATGCCACTGCCTGCACCGGATTTAATCACCTTCATCCCTAATTTGGGGAACGTAATACCAGTCACCGTCCCAAGTCCGGATTGCTCATTGGTACAGATACGATTACCATTGAAGCTGGATACTGCCGCATCAATATTTTGCGTCAATCCATTTCTGACATAACTTGCGATCGGAATATTATTTTGCGTAATCTGTAAACGATTGGGTTGACAAATATCACTCCCGATTTCATCTATCGCCAAGAGGTGATAATTACTCAACAGCAGCAGTTGACCTGTACGCGAATCACGAACTTTTCCACCCAATGTACCCGAAACAGCAGATTCTGGAGTTGAAATTTGAACACCACCACATAGTATCTCTGAAAAATTAGTAGCCCATGCTTGTTCATTGATTTCTTGGCGTCCCCAATGTAATTGGTATCGAACGGGTATAACATCAATTTCAAATCCAATCCGGGAGGCATCAAATACGCGTTGTGGATGCTTTCGTGCAAATATTTCAAAATCAGCTCCAGCAAATTTCTGATAAACATGAAATCGAACTGCCAGTTCTGAAATTGGCTGTCTAAATTGTGAATTCCGAAATGGCAGCCCCAGATCAATCAGGGCCACGTTCGGATCATGCAGGTAAAGCTTTATCGCACGCAATAGCCCGCGCATTGCCTGAAACCAAATTTTTGATCCGAATTCTAAATTTTTGTACTTTCTTTCCATTATCCTCTCGCTTTCATCATGGGAGTCTGTTCTCAATCAGGTTTGATTCTGGTGATAAGGCTAATATTTTAAAAATTTTCATTGTCATTTTACCAGAAAATGACTATTTTATAGCATGGTGAATGCAGGTTCGAAGTGCAATCCCATAGCTTTAATAATATCAAGTAAATTCTTATTTTTTTAATAGCATAACCACGTTCACGCTAAAAGAAATATTCCTGTCACGCTGAGCGAAGCGAAGGATCTCGTAACTTGTTGAAAATTATAGATTTTTCACTTCGCTGAGTTTACCCTGATCGCAGACGAAGGATTTAGAAAGACAGAATCAACCTTTTGAGCGTGGTCCCATAAAATGCATTCACTACCGTACACTTTTTGATAAATTATCGTTATACCACGCTTATGACCCTCACCCTAACCCGCTCCCAAAGGGAGAGGGCGCCGCTATTCCCTCGCCCTTTTGGGGAGCGGGTTAGGGTGAGGGGTCAGATTTGGCAATTTGAAAAAGGGTACGGTGGCAAAAAAATGCATCGAAAAAATTTCAGCAACCAATACCATTTACAATTTGTCCTGGTGAACCTAGTCCGGAGATCATTTAAATACAGCAATTTCAAATAGAAATTAGAATGGAGAATTTAATAAATGACGTCAAAAACACGACCATCAGCTCCTGCAATAAGTCATCCCTGTGAATCCTTTCGGGAGGGCGAATGGATCATCTACCATTGCACACGTTGCAATTATCAAATGCGTGAAAATATGAATAGTGGTGAAATAATTGTCCAAAATGCCCGAGCTGACATCCGACATTTTGGAACATATTTTCCAATTGGCTTCAAAGAAGCATTTAACAATCAAAATTAATCCAAGTTTGCAGTTCCTGCATCTTGAACTCGAAAAAATTCCACGCATTTTTCTCTTTTTCTAATAAAAGGGACTGTCACCCAGGCTGCCAATTGATAGTCGCCGGGTCGGAGTTGGGGCATCAGATATAAATTGGAATAGTCCTGTGTACCAAGACGAATATCTTCTGTAAATTCGTGAATTAATGCCTTTTCCAATCCATTTCCGGAAATGGCCAAACGGATTCCAAATCCAGGCGTATCAATATCAATATTTTCCCGAGTCGGCACAATTGGTAAATGAACTCGTAAAGCGACCGTAAAGGGAATATTCATTATTAAATTCTTCCCGGGATGAAATTGTGGATGCTGCTGGTTTATGTGAATTTCCTGCAAAATTTTCGGCTGCGGTAATGCGAGTGGTTTTTGCTTCTCCCTTTTGGTCTCAATTGCCGGGGTGAATACCGATTCAGATAATGAAAGCAAATCAGGCGATTTTTTTTCAGGCAGTGGCTTCTCAGGCGAATTTCCATCGAACTGCATCAATTGCTGATAAATCGAATCCAGTAAGCCATCAGTGCTTAATCCTTTTAACACTTCAGTTTTTCCGGATGGTAACCAGTGTATTTTTAATTGAAAATCTGGAATTTCACGAATTATTTCAAGTTTCAGGACAGATTCTGTCTGGACCTGATCCGGCATTTTTGATTCAGGCAAAACACCTGGCGTTGGCTTGGGTATTTTTTTAGAATGAACATTTTTCATCGCTTTGCTTCTCCTTAAAAAATAGTAATTCAGTCATCCTATAAAAAAAATACGCCTGCGACCAGTTGGTTTTACCATTCGATCGCAGGCGTCATCTTCGTTGTTCGTTTACTTCATCCAGACGGGGTGAACGGTCAGGAATTAGAAATCAACCGTCGCATCAGATAATTCAAAAGACATCGATTCATCAAAACCAGAAATCGGCATCCGTTCTTTTCGGCCACCTTCAATGTCCCAGAATTCCCAATTAATTACCAGTTTGTAAATTCCAGGCTTTATTCCCAATTCACGCCATCGGTTGCGAAGAATCACAGCATGGGCGGTAAAAATTAATTCCGTGCGCGTGGCTGGATTCTCCCAATACCAGACATTCGGCCCCTTTGTCATTGGAATCAGGCTTATCAGACCGGAATTCCATAACGGTAAAGGGGGAATGTTTTGAGTTAACGCAACCATGGTCATTTTGACTACCGACTGATGATTGGCCTGAACCAGATACTTCACAAAATTTCCACTCAAGCGAGCCGTATGATCAAAGGTTGCTTCACGGTCAATATCGATGATCTGATCATGTGGAGAAGGATCCTCTGCCTCAGGATTTGGATATTCTCCGATGCAGGGAAATCCCTGATTACGTTTGGGTGTTCCTAACAGGCCATAGACACCTTCCATTGCGGGTACTTCCGATGATGGTGTTCGTCCAGGTCCTGTCGGCTGCGTTAAATCAACATTCCGGTTACAGCCCGGGGTCCGGTATTCCTTAGAAGTGGTTCCCAGCGGAAAGTCAAAACATAATGCTTTATCCAGCCGGATACCAGGGATCGGGTTTACAAAAGTATCCATAAGATACCTCCTTAAATTAATGGTACAACCTGTTCAACCGCCTCCTTTTTATCGGAGCGGGAGCGAGCGTTTATTCAACTATTATCATAGCCGAACAATGAATTAAAAAATCTTTCTACTTTTTTGTTAAAAAGTTCAATCGCCGCAAAATCTGCATTCAGGTATACTTTCATTAATAAATGTTGGCAGCGATTTTTTTTTTTTAACCGATTGAAAAGTGCGCAGTCTTTATTTGCTTTCTTATGGCTTCGCATTCTTTTCACTCGCCACTAAATCAAAAGCCGTGCCAAATCTAAATTTTTAATATTTTTTATGGTATTAACCTTAAAATAAACAAACAGATAAGCCATTAATAATCTGTAAGAAAAAAATACTGACAATAATTACTTGAAAATCATCAATTTCCAAAATTGATTTCACATTTATTAATTTAATATGCGCTTAACATCAATAAAATAAGCATGTTAAATTAACATGATATTCTAAGTTGGCGCCCAATTTTGGAAATTTAAAAAAAACAGAATTTCCAAAAAAACAGTGTCTGGCGGCGCCTTTTATCAGGAGTAAAATACGGATTTTTATCCAAAGTTTAATTTTTATGTAACCTCTCAAAAAAGTGTGGTGAATGCACCCTTCGACAGGCTCAGGGTACGGCCAATGCCGTTGGCTGAGCCTGTCGAAGCCAATTTTCCATCCATTATTGAGAGGATACCTTTTTATCGTCGGCTGTTTTTCGTTTATAACTTTTTTTAGCAAACAATAGGAAATAGATTAAATTGAGAACAGGATATTCTGGAGTGACAAAAGCAATTTTTGACTTGATATAGCCCGCAAATTTCATCAATGCGCAAAGGCTAAAGGATGGGATTAAATGATGTATGCGTGAGCCCGGGAGATTTTCGGATTTTATTCGTGTCATTCATACAGATCGGTCACTTTCCAGCCTCCGCTAAATACCAAAAATAGATTTAAGGGGAGATCAGGTAAAGATCAATCGATCAACCGAAAACTAAAAAATATAATCGGTAATGAATGGGGGGACTAATTTGAAGCTGTCCGAAAATATAGAAGAACTGTCATAACGAGGCGTTTTTTGCCGAAGCAATCCCCAAATGATACAGCGGAGATTGCTTCGTCGCAAAAAACGCTTCTCGCAATGACAAATCGGGATGCTTTTTCGGACAAACACTAACTAACGAATTCTCCAATGGATTATTCACTTAAAGACGTTTGCGTGCGCCAATTATCGATTTGTCGCCGACTCCTTCCCAAAAATTTTTCGATCATTTTATAAAGGTTACTGAGCTTGTCAATTTTTTCCTGACGGCACCATTGAAACAATTCATCCTGCATTTCTACAATTAATTTTCGTGCCAATTCTTCTTTTGAGTCATTTGGTATAAGAGTAGTCAGATCCTGAAGAAAATTGCATAAATATTCATAACAATCCGCGGAATCGGGATGAAATGGATCTATTTCTGGCGCACTTGAAGCCGATGCAATCTGGAGTTTAGCTTTAAATTCACTCATCAATCTTTTACATTCGATCCTGGCAAGGCTTTCAATATCCTGCCAGAGCGGGGCAATATTATTTTGGAAGAGCTTTTGGTAGGCAGCCTGTATTTCATTCGGTAACATGGAGCATTGAATAATATCAGCTGATGTCAACACGCCCATTTTTTCCACCAAATGTTGCAGCATCCGAATATTTCCCGGCCAATCATAGCACATGCCTGCTAAAATAGCTTCGGAGGCAAATGTTTTTTTCTGATGATATTTATCATTAAATTCCTTCATAAAAAATTGAATGAGAAAAGGAACATCAAATCTTCGGGAGCGTAATGGGGGCAGGTTAAAGTTTACGACATTTAAACGAAAATAGAGGTCGCTCCGAAATATATTCTTTTGCACAGCCAGGTCTAAATCTTTATTGGTTGCGGCAATGACGCGTACATTTACCTGTATCGTTTTATCTGAGCCAACTTTTTGTAACTCTTTTTCTTGCAGAATTCGTAAAAGTTTGGCCTGAAGGTCCAGTTTTAGCTCCCCGATCTCGTCCAGAAAAATTGTTCCACCATCGGCCCGTTCAAAAGCGCCAATGCGGTCAGAAAGGGCGTGAGTAAATGCACCGCGCACATGCCCGAATAATTCACTTTCAAGCAGATTTTCTGGAATCGCGGCGCAATTAATGGTAACGAGTGGCTTTCGACGACGACCGCTTAGTTCATGAATGGCCTTTGCCACTAGCTCTTTTCCGGTGCCAGGTTCGCCAGTAATGAGCACGGTACTATCATACATACTTACTAATTTTATCTGGTCAAAAATTTCACCCATTGGTGTCTTTTGGAGTATCCCAGTTTCATTGGGAATAGTGGCCAATGCCACCATGCCCTGGTACACAGTACGGTCCATCAGGCCTTTTCTTGATTGGTTTAGAAAATGTTGAAACGCGAGTAACACCTCATGGGCAATCCGGGTTGGTTCCGGCTCAATCGCTGGCGCCGCCGGTGGCGAGTGAATTTCTTTATCACTATCAATCCAGCGCTCATAAAGATTTTTTTGAAATTCGAGTTTTTCTTTTTCGAGCTGAACGTGCTCTTTTTCAATTTTAAGTTGGTCTATTTCCTTTAATAATTGTTCTTTAATAATTTCCTGATTATCAAGAATGCCGAGAAATAATTTTTCAAGATGGTCTTGTTGTTCGACTTCTGATTGTCGCAGTACGGAGCGTAATTCACTGGCGAAATAGTGAATAGTTTTATATTGTTCGGTCCGGGAATGGATCATTTTATCAATCTGGTCGAGGTTCGCCAGTCGGGTAAAAATTTGCTCCTCAAGTTCACAAATTTTTTGATTTAATTTTTTGATGTAAATGGCTTTCTCATAAATAATCATTCCGATAAAGATAATACTCACCGTTACATTAATTTGCCAAAGTGCAAGCCAAATTTTGAAAACTTTAAAAAGAATAAAAAATGCGGCTAAATTAAAAATAATAATCCCGCTAAAAAAGATGAGCCAAAATCTCCAGGCGGCGCAGCGTCGCAACCAACAATAGAAAAAAGCAAGATAAAATAAAAGCACCACTATCAAGGTTATTAATAGATTTGCTTGCCAGGGCCATTCGCGAAGGCATTCATTGTTTAATATATTACTTAACAAAGTCGCATGGAATCCGACTCCCGGAAATTGTGCGGAAAATGGAGCGGGATGTCGATCGGTATTGCTTTCGGTATTCCCAATCAGTGCAATTTTGTTCTTAAAATCAGGAAGCAGCGAGTTGATTCCAATTGGGTACGGTTCAATTGTTAGCAATTTTAAAAGTTGTGAAAAGGAGTAAGGTCGAAATACATCCAGCACGCCATAAAAATTTAATAAAACCTGTCCGTTGGAATTAATTGGAATTCGCAAATTCAGATTTGGTGCATCGAGAATGGCTGTCCGGCCCCAGAAATTCTTTTCGATCCGCAAGGCAGGCTGCTCCAGTCGAAAGTAATCCTGCAGCGTGGCCAAACTCAAAGTGGGGTAGCAATAATCTTCATATTGGATTACCAAAGGAATTCGCCGAAGTCTGCCATCCACATCGTCTTTGTAAGTGATGGCGCCTAAATTTGGAAAATGTGATCTAAATATTGGGTGCGGGAAAGTAACGCCGGGTGCTTTTATGGGGGAGAAATTATCATAATTTTGGATTTCAATTGCATATTTTTCAGCTAAATTGACATCCAATGAATCCGCAAGATTGGGATAATTTTCAAAACAAAAGCTATGGACTACATGTCGAATCGAATCAGTCAAAAAAGCGATCAATGCATCCTCGACAGGGTTGGCTGGATTAAAGAAATAGAGGTCGAATGCCTGTGTTTGCACCTGATGTTTGGCGAGCCGCCGCATCATTTGATTATAGAAACGGCGCGGGAGAGGCCGACCCAGATGCGTGACCGTGGAATCATCGACCTGAATTACCTTTACGCTTTCGTTGGGTAATCGTTCTCCATTAAAATAAATAAAATAGTCGAGGATTAAATCATTTATGCCATTAAAAAGGGGTACTTGTTGTAATAAAAAACACAAGCCGATTGCGAATCCAATGCCAGCCAGTAGCAATATGATTATCGGTTTTGTCACAGGTTCCTGTTTCATATTTTTTTAGTTAGTAAGCCCAATAAAGTACATTTTCGATTTCTTCAGCAGGTAAATGTGCTTTTTCACCAGCCGAGCCAAGCCCTTCTTTACGGGTGGAGGTGTTTTTAGTTTTTTTTGCTTTTCTCGTTAATTCTTTGATTTTATTGGAATTAATTTTTTTGTTTGATTTTGATTTATCATCCTGTTTAAGTGGATCCTGTTTCAATGAAATCCCTAATAAATTTTCAATTTTTTGTTCATCGCCAGCGGCACCAAGTACGGTAGCGAAAATTTCTACGGCAAGGTCTTCTGAATCCACCGCCGCATAGGTCATCGCCAGATTTAGACGAATCCCATCGGAAGCAACAATTTCATCTGTTTGGCGCAAGGCTTTTTGATAATAGAAATGGGCGGTATCAACATTGCCTTTCAGAAAATAAAGGTTTCCCATATTGTTTAAAAACAGGGTATTGGAACTATCTTTCGCCAGTAACCATCGTAAATGTTTTTCGGCCGCGTCAAACTGATTTTGATAAGCATAAGTAATTGCCAATTGATTACGCAGCGCGAGACTATCTGGAAATGCCTGCACTTTTTTTTCCAGGGTGGCCAAATATTCACGACTGTTCTTTTCGATTTGAGCGTACTCCTGTGCGAATTTAGTCTGTGGAAAATTTAAATTCAATTTCATGACCTTACCCGAATAGGCAATTGGTTCATACTCCCGCCAGTTGTCCCGAACGTTGACAATTTGTATTTCATCAACTGAATATTGGAGCAGTTCCTCCGCTCCTTTTTGCCAGGCTTCATTAAATGAGTGCGCAAGCCATGTTGTTTCCAGAGGAATCCAGACCTCATTTTCATAAACATAATAATCTTTTTTAGGACAACAAAGCTGAAAATTTTTTTGTCGGGATTGAACACCACTATTAAAAAGAATAAAGATATGACCGGGAACACTGACCAGCATGGTTGGAATATTACGACATTCGAGTAGTGCCGCCATCAAAACGGTCAAATCATCACAATCGCCGCGCCGCTCTTGCAGACTCTGGGCCGGGTAATAAACAGAATCGAAACCACGATAAGTTTTTGAGTAAGGGGTGTAAACATCCGCTTCATAACGCATTCCAAAATTTCGCAGCGCATCAAATATAGCCAAGACTTTTGCAACAGAAATGCTATTAATTCCAAAGGGCGGTGTTAACGTATGCGATTCAAGTGCTGTCCGGGTAAATTGTTTAACAATCGGATCGTCTGGTGTGATAAAAGCGACCGCCTGTTCAACACCAGACTGCCAATTAATTGTATTACATTTAAATAGGGGAAATTCCAGGCTTTCTTTTTCAACCTTTGGTCGTTGGCCCGTCGTATATGTCATCTGAATATCAGCACGCAGTGGAATATTATCTGTTTCAGTCAAAATCGAATCGTTGAAAATTGTTTTTAAATCGATGGGGGTAATCGTTGCCGGTGGATTACTGGCAGGAATAACGATATTTTTTGAATAATGTTCACCATATTTATTCAAATGCACTTCAACGGTACAATCCAGATCCTTTTTCCCGCGATATTCCACCAAAGCCTGTCCGATGGGTTCTTTTGAATGGAATTTGTAAAGTGACGCATAAACTGGTTTAATCTCAATTTGTTTAATTTTTAATAATCGCGGAAAGAGATCTATTAAAAACGACAGTGAAAAACGATTCGTATTAAATAGTGTTGGCGCATCGGTAAACGCGTAATCAAAACGGAGTCGTTGTCCCCATATAGGAAAATCCAGGCCGGCACCACAGGAAAATGTTATGGGTTCATCCGTATAAAAATCGCGCTGTAAACCGGCACGTAACGCTAATTTTTGTTTAAATAGCCACCACTCACTGCCCAGATGCAGCCGATCATCAATATCCGTTGCTATTAATAAATTGGGGAATACCTGATAGGCCGCCCCAATTCTTAAATTACTTCGATAAACAGCCCCCGCAATTCCATGTAGATACGTATGACTCGCATCGTGGAGAACCATGCCGAATGTAAGGCGGGGGAAGAGTGAGTACAAAATACCGCAATCCCAACCCCAGCCGTGAAAGGCGCCTTGAGAAATTTGATCCAGCGCCGCTCGCATCTCAAGATATTTAACATTCAGACCAATCGCCAACTGATCATTGATCTGAAAGCCGGTGGAAAAATTAACCTTGTTCTTACTGAAATCGAGTTCTGTATCGCTCACGCCAAAATTGGCCCAATCCACCCCAAAACTCATCCATTGGGGTCCGGGAATACTCAAGGCCACGTAATTACATTGAATATCACTCTGGTACAGATTGGTGTGCATGGTGTGGAAGCCCAAATGTTCCAGGCCGGGTAACCCAGCCGGGTTCCAGGCAATGGCATTCAGATCATTCGCGACTGCCAGGAAAGCCTCACCCATGGCTAGCGGCCGGGCGCCCATCAATTCCTGATTGCGGAGGTGATTAAAAAATCCGCTCCAAATATTGGTTACCTGGAAACTCAGGATCAAGGTTATAATTAAGAAAAATTTGTTTTTCATAGCTACCGTTCCTATCTTTCCTAATGTTTTAAATCAGAAGTCATCCGAAAATTCAGGATGAAAATGGTTCAGGATTATTTATTTAAGAGGTTGTCCCGGCAATAATTCCGCAATAATATCGGATCAAATTCAGATATTCGAAGCCATCTTATCAAAATCCTTTGATTTACGGAATTTCGAGCATCGCATAAGAATAACCGCGAAGGTCTTCCCCCTGTTATTAAGCGAAGATAACGGTCAGCGTTTCACCTGCCCGCCTCAGATGAACGCAATGAACGAACCGAATTGTTTGATCAATATTCATATCTCAATCAACGCCACCGCCAGCGGGTCAGGTGCAAACGCTGGGTTAGGACTTTATCCCCCGCTCTTGATGCTACCCACCGACACCGATTTAGCCGGCCGATCAATGCGCCGCACCTGAACATCTCCCATTGGGGCGGGTGTAGGTCGGGGCGGGGCTTTATAGTTTGTGCACTTATCGGGTCATCACTATTCTTCCACCATATATTAGACGAGTATTTTTCTTAAAAATCCCGATTAAGATGAAAAATAATAATTTTCACTCTAACGAAAAATTTTATACAACTTCAGCACCTGCTATCTGGTTCGGGATATAACCGCAAGCGAAAGGAAACGAAGTTGATATCATCTTTTCAGACAAAAACCAGTAAAAGTAAAGTAAATTTTTCTGATACTTCATTCATAACATTTCAATGTTTTTTAACATAAAACCGTATTAGCCAATACAGCAAAATTGGGAGTACGAAAATAATCAAAAGCCGCAGCCAATCGATGACCCACTGGGTTGGCAGGATTTCCATTTCAAATCCAAAATAGCCCAGAACAACCATTTTGTGATGTATGCGCCCTTTAACTGAAAAACTATCTTGTTCTTTGGTGACCTGAATTCGCAACTTTGAAAGGAGCGGTTTTACTGGATTGCTAAACGCATTTTGTTGAGATATTTCGGTCGCTGATTTTTCTAACTGCTCGTTTTGGGGTGTAATCGCTAGAACCGTCATCGTCATTTTTTTAAAAATTAACAGATGAATAATTTTATATACCCATTCACAAGCCGGATGAGCGGTTGTGATTTCGGGGACCGTTACTTTAAGATTGAAATTTTTGGATTCGCCGGGCTGAAAAGCCAATCTGAATCGGTCTTTCCCTACCGGGGCTAGCGTATCACCTTCTGGCGGAAATAAATTTACCTGCCACAAACTATCGGCAATGCTGGAATCCAATTCCGAACGGTCGATATAGAAATACAGCATCTCGCTTGCGACCGGCTGGAATGACGCAAATCCGGAAGACATGCTTGCTGTGGTTTCGGTATTTGTAATTAATGCGGTTGATGTGATCTTCGTCCCCGCTGTGATCTGGATAAACTTCAAATCCCGGCGGGTACTATTGTTACAGGTAATTGCATCATTCAACTTGTCGGCTTCGGCCCTAATAGTTATATCATAATTAATATTTGGATCGGGTGTCCATGAGTACAGGACCTCTTTTGCAATATTTGCTAACAGTTCAAGGTTTACGTTTTGACCGATATTGGAGAAAGTGTTCACCCCAAATCTACTCCATTGTAATTGGAGATTTACACCTTCAACTTTGGCTGTATCATTAAAAAAATGGTTATCAATTTTTGTAATAATATTATTTTCCTGTCCAGGAATTATTTCAATACCAAAATTGGTTTTATCGGTATACAATACTTTCATTCGATTACTAAAAAAAGGATCCGGGCGAGTAGCGTCCTGATCCGTAATAAGAAGTGCATTTGCCCATTTTTCGAATGGATGCACTGAATCAGGTGGGATTGAGCCAAGCGGCGGCCAGAGATATTCAATATATTTAATATTTTCTTGATCCGTCGTTTCCTTGTAATAATTGAAGACCCTTAAATACATCGGAAACGGAGTTTCTGAAAAAGTTGGATTTTTGAGAGGTATCTTAAATTCAGCTTCCCAATAATTTTTATGTGAATATATTTGTGTTTGAATGATGGTACTGCAATTCGAGCAAGGAATCCAATTACCGACGGAATTATTTTGATAAAGCATGTTGTCACCGGAGCGGGTTAATTGGTACCAGTAATGGTTCGTAATATTATCAGGATGAACAAAATATAAACATAGAAAATCTGGTTGATCCGCCTCGGATTGCAGTGAATCATCATCAATATGAATCGCCAGGCAAAGTGTGTCGTTTTGGCTAGCGTTAAGCCAAAAGCCATAAAATTCTATTTCTGGATCACCTTCATAACCGAAAGTAAAATAATTTGCGTGTTGCCATTCAGTATCCTTAATTTGTCCATCAAACGTAATTGGTGTCGACCTGGTTGGAATATAAAAAATATCTTTCTCATCGTCATCCTCATCAGGATTGGCTGCCAGAATTAGACTCCACCAGAATCCAGATATCAGACAGGAGAGGATGAGTATCATTTGAAAAAGATTGTGTTTAAAATTTTTTGGGGAAGACCACATAATTTTTCTCCTCTACAATTTAATTAATTTAATGGTCAGATTTATCTAAAATCATTACTGTTTTGGTGATATGAGCGTGTGGGGATTGATACGTCACGATATACAAATCACTGGGGCACAATTCGCCATGACTATCCCGGCCGTTCCATTCCAGGGCTTTCTTCCCCGGACGTAGCAGCTCATGGTCTAATAATGTTTGTACTAAACGCCCCGCCAGGTTATAAATTTTAATCGTAACTTCGGTTTCTTCGGTCAAATTAAAAGAGATTGTGGTTGTTACGGCGAAGCCGGTTCCTCGTGGTGAAAAAATTCGGGGTTGACATTCGATTTTCATGGAAACGGCCGATTTTGCCCTAAGTGAATCGCTTGGTTCATCTTCCTCACATTCAACCAGCCAAAATCGACCTAATGTATCTATGGTTGTTTGTATGCGATTTAATTGCGGTTTTATCAGCCCACCAATCGTTTTTTTTTCAGCTTCGGCAAAAATCGCCAATTTCGCTTCATCGAGATTTGATATATCGCTCTCATCATAGTGGATGGTTAAGGTGGCTGGTTTTCGAAATTTTGGAATATCAGGGCCTAGCTTAAACGCCAAAGCTGATAATCTGATATTGCCTGAAATTGGCCGGAATGATTTACTAGTGTCCTCTGGACTGGCATAGATTTCCACGGTTTCGTCAACAGCCCCGGGTGGAATATAAAGCTGTATCTTTTGATTTAATAATTGAATCATGCCGCCACTTGTGGGAGATATCTTTTTTAACATTTCTACCACCGTGACATGCACAGCGAAGCTGCTTTGATGCCCCAGACTATCCGCTGCACATAATTTAATATAATAATCACCTAGCGAATCAGGCTGCCATATCACGAGGATATTATCAAAAACCGACTTATCGCTACCCGCCTGAATTTCCCAGTGCTTAATATCTTTAAGATTATTGCCACGACCATACTCAAACCAATAACGTTTAAAATCATTATACGAGGTATCGTCGAACGCAGCACCAATGATTGGGACTTCTCCAGTTACAAAATCATCTTTCACCGGCTCCAGAATAATTGTCGTAGGGGGAGTGACATCCACGACAAATTTATGTTCAAGGGGCGAGGGCTCTTCATTTCCAGCCGAATCCCGGGCTTTGATAGACAGTAAATAGGTTCCATTGGCCAGGGAATTACAAGTAAAGTACTTCTGTGGCGAATAATTTTGCCATTGCACAGGTGTAGCAACCTGAGGATGATACATTAATTGACAGGAGTAGACTAATTTATCGGAAGGCGTATCGGGATCATGGCCTTCATAAAAAAAAGTATGTGAACCAACGCCAAGAATTTTAGGTGGGGTGTCAATAAATTGTGTGTCCGGCGGCTGGCGATCAGACGGCATATAATGGATGATCCCACCATCGCTGGCAAGCCAAAAATTTTCTGTTTCATCTTGAACGATGCCTCGAATCGTGGGGGCTCCCGGGATGAAAGTATTATAATTCCACCAGGACAAACCATCAAACCGATCAAAATTATGAGTACTTCCGATCCACAATTGATTGTTATTATCTACCCATAAACATTTTATATCGTTATTCTGACATGTTTCCCATCTGTTTTGCTGATTCAGATGGGAAAGCCCTTTTGGCGTACCAACCCAGAATTCACGATTTTTATCCTGCACAATCGTCCGGATTTTATCGCTGGCTAATCCATCAGCGACCCGATAAGAAGAAATGATGACCTTGTTTTTTAATACAACTATTCCCGAATCGGAACCGACCCAGATATTTTGGTCGGCATCCTCAAAAAGGTAAAAAATATTTTTTGAAGGCAAACGATCTTCGGCAATGGGCACAACCGTTTCCTTTCCTTCAAGCCTGAAAAGTCCCTTTGTCGTTCCGAACCAGATATGATGCTGATAATCCTGGACAAGCGCGGTAACCACCGCATCCTTTAAATAATGGTTCCATGATTTCTGTTCAAGGTAACAATGGGCACCTTTATTGGTGGCGCACCAGAGATTATTGGATTTATCAACTAATAAAGCATTAATCTGATTCATTCCCGCGATTGCATTATCAATGGTAACCTGATAAAAACGATCATTGGTAAATTTGAAAAGACTATTCAAGTATGTACCAAACCAGAGGGTATTACTCCTATCAATTGTAACAGCAGTAATCGAATTCGCGGTTAACCCGGCATCGCCATTTTTATAGACTTGCCAATTCAATTTTAATTGGTACACGCCATTCCCGTCGGTCGCAAACCACAGGTTACCATCAAAATCACGAAAAATTGCCTGACAGGGTTGCGTACCATCTAACAAACCTAAGCTAACTGCCTCCAGCCGTCCATGATCATAACGATATAATCCCTGACTTTTCGTTCCAAACCATAATCGATTTAAAAGATCGGTTTCAATCGCGAATATCTCGCGGTCCGTAATTATTGAATCCCAGGTTGATCCATCGTAGGTTTTAAAAACGCCGTTACTGGTTCCAATCCACAAGGTATCTGTTAGATCCCGAAAAATAATATGGATTTTATTTTCTGAAAAATTTTTTATTTTTGTCCATTTCTGCTGACAATCGAACTTATATAATCCATAATTTTCGGTACCAATCCAGAGATTTCCCCAATGATCCGAACTGAGTGCGGAAATATCATCAATCAGAATATCAGGATCACGTATCGTCCCCGTATTATAAATCTGCCAGGATTTTATATCCGTATCAATTTGATTGCTAAAATCACCAATATAACGAAGAATTCCATCACCATGGCTGCCGATCCACAAATTACTATAATTATCGCGAAATATAATTGTAATATGGTGAGGAAAAAAAACATAGGGGGTGTGGGTGATATTCTGCCAATTTTCTGTAAACGACAGAAAGATACTGAGTCCTTTGGTTGTTCCAACCCAAAGATTATTATTGCGATCCTGGTAAAGCGTATTTACCCGATTTCCAGTCAGATAGCTGTTATCATTGAAGTAGGATTGCCTGTCTTTAAAATTAATTAAACCACCTTCAGTACCAAACCAGATATTTTGTTTCTGATCCTGATAAATACAATAAACTTTATTATTGATTAAATTATAATGGAAAACTTCTTGTGAAAACAGCTTTTGCAGGTCTAAAAAAAGGAGCACGACAAAATAAAATTTAAATGAAGCGATGGATTTCATTGCTTTATCTCCATTAGATTTTGTACTTAAAATGCCCGAAACAAGCGAGGTCAGAAGGAAGCGTTTTTTTTAATCGATATAAATTTTAATCGGTGTCGAAAGGCAACTCAGGGCAATACTTTTAATCAAACATTAATCATTTTACTATATAATACAAAATAAGATTCGAAAAGTCAAGTTTAACTTTTACGATTTTGTCACTTTTAACCCAAATTAGTTTATAAGACATTTCATATTTACTTCTCAGCATAATGTGTGAAAATTTATTAGCAATCAAATTTAATTTTAAACCTTTTTATAATTTTATTTTTTATACTATTTTTAAAATAATGGAACAATCCGATACTATTTCTGTAAATTCAGTGTATATCATATTAAAAATATTCACTCGTTTCAGAGTAAATTTTATAATATATTTCGATCCTGGTGCCAGGGGTGGCAAAACATTAAAAACCAGGCGAATAAATAAAACATATCTCTTGAAATTTAATAAAAAACAGGATAAATGATGAATATCTTCTGGATCGAATGTTGTGATTGGAATATTCTGAAATCAAATATTTTAATATTTTTTGTCTGATTAACAAAATAGAAAACTGGTCGGATTTTAATTTCTCATTGGGTGCACATATTTATGAATCATGAATTTCCCTTACTTTCAACAATTGTCTGGGCGGTCGGGATTGGCTTGTTAGCACAAGTATTGGCGCACCGGTGGCGTATACCGGCGATTGTTTTACTGCTTTTCAGCGGGATTGTGCTGGGACCAGATGTTTTGGGTATGGTAACGCCCTCAGTATTCGGCGGCGGACTCCCCATTCTGGTCAAATTAGCTGTTGCGGTTATTCTTTTTGAGGGGGCACTCAATTTACGTTTATCGGCATTAAAAATTTGTGCCAGCGAGATTCGAAACCTGGTCACGGTTGGTGTCCTGATCAGCTGGAGGCTGACTTCGATCCTGGCGCATTATATTGCCCGACTTGAATGGTCATTAGCCATTTTATTTGGCGCGCTGATGACGGTGACCGGTCCGACAGTGGTTCAACCATTACTCAAACGGATTATTATTCCGCGTCGAATTTAAATTGTTCTCGAAGGTGAAGCCATTCTGATTGATCCCATTGGCGCTATTCTGGCCGTTGCTGTTCTGGACCTGATCCTTGGTTCCTCGCCGAATAATTCCGTGGCTCAGGAATATTTAACAAATCTAAAAAGTGAAGAATAGAAGTGGTAAAAGTATGAATTCTGGAATCCTGGGAATTGAAAGCCTTTTTAAAAGAGTAAAATAGTTTGCCATAGAATAAAGGGGCCACAGAAATAAGCGTGATGAATTTCAGATGACCTTGGTTCAGATCATAAACAAGGCTGAGAACTGATACCATCTTTAAATTTGGGGTGGCGTCTCATTTCTGTGGCTATCATGTTGTTTTTTTATTTTATGTCTAATCGAATCGTTTATATATTTTGGCATCATAAATCCGAAAATAAAAAATCAGGAGGGTAAAAGATGTTTACCTGTTTATTCTTCCGGATAAAATCATCTCAAAAAGTAGGTTGCAAATTCTATCCTGCCATCATTTTTGCGGTGATTTTCATAGTCAGCGTCCGAACCGGCTGGTATTGAAGCAACTGAATTTGGATTTGGCTGGAATTTATGTCTCCCCGTCCTGAAATCGCGTAATCCGGCGCCATCGGGAAAAGTTCAGATGGTCTGGGTCGAAGGTAAGGAGGCGGAAAAAATCCCCGCGTACGAATATTGGCTGACTGACGACTTTAACCGTGAAGGCCCGCGATTTTTAAAGCCAATGATACATCCCATTGAAAAGAAGATTGTTTATGTCTGGCAGAAATTTGATGAAACAACCCTGTTATACCCCCGCCCCGATGGCCGCGCGCTGATCCATTTCCCCAACGGCGAGGAATGGGAGTTCAATTCCCACGGCCAGATCGTCTGGATGCGCAACGATAATATCCGTTTTGCCTACAATCCAGCCCAAAATCTGGAAAAATTAACCATGCAGCATCAGGGTCAGGACTTGCAGCTCAATTTTGTCTATGACACCAACCAGCATGTGAAGGAAATCAATGCCAATGGCAAGAAACTGGTGAGTTATTTTTATAATCCTGCTGGAAATTTGCAGGAAGTTATTAACACTGTCGGCCGCATGCGCTATGAATCTGATGCCAATAAATTGGTGACGCAGGTTATTCAGGATGAAAAACCGGTTTTTGCGGCGCGGTTTGATGGGTTTGGGAGGTGGCGGCAGTGATTTATTAATTTCGGTCTTTCTTTTGGGAATGAATCATTAAAGGCCTTTAAGAAGTTGTATATATGAAAGGGATTACAAACCGAGGAATTTCTTGAAATGTGAATTGGAGGCATTGCGATGTGTTATTCCATGTGAATTCATCTTTAGCGGGAAGAGTAGTCAGGATATTGGAAAGTTGGAAAAAGATAAAATTCGCTTGACAAATAATAGATAATTGTTTAAAATAGCAGATAATGATTGCGATTTTTGCTACTGAAGTTTCACCTTACATTTAAAAAGGGAGTTAACAGATAAAGTTACACAATTATAAGATAAAATTGAAGCGAAGCGAAAATCCTATATTATGTAAATGCTATTGATTCATACATAAATTTTCAATAAAGCAGGGAAAATCCAATGATTTTTATCATACGTCAAAAAGCCACATCCCAACAGATGGCTGCAATGATGGAAACGCTTATCACTTACATTAAATTGGCGGTTGATGTTCGCTTGGAAATTCTCGCGGGTGGCGGTGCTTTACACGCTGACTGTGAGAGTGCCTTACTCAAAGAAGGCTGTGCCCAGGCTGACATTTGGGGCGCTGATTGGAATCCATCCTCACAGGAAGTGACTTATGAGGCGTTGATTAACATCCGCCCTAAACAAAGCAATCGAAAAATGGTAATAGAGAATTTGGAATTGCGGGCAAAAGTTGAAAAAATTGTCAAAGAACTGTTAGGAGGTGTAGAAGTTGGCGACATTACAAGAGATTAAGCATCGATACATGCAAGACCACTTATCAACACGTCTTGGTGGATTGGCCGCGAATCTGGCACGAATAAACACTTTTTCACGCCACGATGCCAATCAGGATGCTGTCTATGGCTTGCTGAATGAAACCAAGTACTTTATTGAATGGACAGCATACGAAGCGGAATTCGAAGTAACAGCACAGCTTGTCGAACTGCAAATCAAGCTTGCATCCTGGCAACAAAGCTGGTCATCTATCTGGAACAATAGTGAACAACGCCAGGCAGTTGCGCAGGAATCGCGGGAATGGTCAGATAAAATATTAGCGCTGTCCGGATTGTTGGAGTAAGTCCGTAGGTTGGGTTCGTTTTTTGAACCCAACAAATTATAAATAGAAGAAAAGAGAGATGTTAAATTATAAAAGAGTGAAATTACCTGCGGGGCATTATTTTTTTGCTGTCGTAACGTTTAACCGACAAAAATTTTTGACATCACAATTTGCTCGAAAATATCGCATCAGGTGTGGAAAGAAGTTCAAAAAAAGCACCCTTATGAGGTTAAAGTTATCTGTTTGCTTCCCGATCACCTGCACTGCTGATGGCGATTACCACCGGATGCTGGTGATTATCAAAACGCTGGCGCTTAATTAATGGAATGTTTAGCAAACGTTATCTGAAAGCAGGCAGCGACCAGGGGATACGCAATAAATCCTGACAGGAAAAGAGTGAAGTTGCTCCTTGGCAATGACGTTATTGGGAGCCTACTATCAGAGACGGGAAGGATTTTGTCCGACATGTTGATTACATCCACGTCAATCCCGTGAAACATGGCTTTGCGAGTAAACCTGGTAATTGGGAGTGGTCGAGCTATCACCGTTATCTAAAGCAGAGTGAATGTTGGGTTCAAAAGACGAACCCAACCTACATGCTGAAGAGTGGGACAGCGATGATATAGCTTGTGATGATAATAATAAATTTGGTGAGTAATTGTTGGGTTCAAAAGACGAACCCAACCTACATGCTGATTTTTTTAAGCAGATTTGATGGTTATAAAAAAATCAACTTGTTGTAACCGTTACTGCAGATGTGTTTTTAACCGGTGAGCAGGTTGTTAGCCCCATTTTATACGAAATTGTAACAAACAATTTATAATTAATTCCAAATTTGATCGCTGTAATTGATGCCATGCATGGCATTTGAATTGGTCTTAAATAAAGCGAGGTTGATTATGAAACTGCCTTCCATTCATCAAATCCTGGCAGGGGCGGGTCAGTCATTTGTCCGCTTTCCGCTGGTTCTTATCAGTGCGATTTGCGGCACCGCGGTCGTCATCATACTGATTGATTACGAAGGTCCGGCCGAAGCCAGCTTTCTTTTTCAGGTTTTGTTTGCCGCTATTCTGGGTATTCCGCTGCTTTTGGGCCTGGCGCTATTGGCTGAAAAGAGAAAATGGACCCGGTGGCCGGCTTTCGGATTGCAGGTGGCGGGCATGGTCCTGCTGCTGTTGTATGCGTTAACCGTTCCCCCGTACCTGCCAAATGCGCCGGCTTTGCACATCATTCGATTATTCATCCTTATTCTCGGAATGATTTTTTTCGTCTCCGTGGCGCCATTTTGGGGCAGAAATGAATTGAACGGCTTTTGGCAATATAACAAGATGCTCTGCTTTCGCCTCCTGGGTTCCCTGATCTATACGATCGTGCTTTTCGCCGGATTAGCATTTGCTCTGGCGGCGCTGGATAACCTGTTCGGTATCGATGTTCCGGGCAAACGCTACGGCGAACTGGCGGTGCTGTTGTTTGGTGTGTTTAATACCTGGGTATTACTGGCCGGTGTACCCCGTGATCTGGATGCGCTGGAACATGAAACGGAATATCCAAAAGGTCTCAGGATATTTGCGCAATATATCCTGTCACCGCTGGTTCTGGTATATTGGCTTATTCTCTACGCTTATATGGCAAAAATTCTCATCGAGTGGGATTGGCCGCAGGGCTGGGTGAGCAAATTGATTCTGGGTTTTTCGGCCACAGGAATTTTGACCTTGCTGCTGTTGCACCCGATTCGCGATTTGTCGGAAAACAGGTGGATCCGTCAGGCCTGGCGCTGGTTTTTTTATATTCTGATTCCGCTTTTGGTCATGTTACCGTTGGCGGTGTGGCGCCGGATTTCGCAGTACGGTGTTACGGAAGGACGCTATCTAGCCCTGGCACTCGGTGGCTGGCTGATTTTCATGGTTATCTATTTTTTAATCATGAAAGGCAAAAACATCAAACTGATTCCTTTGACGCTGGGTGTCCTGTGTTTGCTGGTAAGCTTTGGGCCCTGGAGCACGTTCGATATTTCTGCCAACAGTCAGGTTGCGAGATTGCAAAAACTGCTGGGCCAGAACTCGATCCTGGTGAACGGTCAGGTGCAAAAGGCCGTGGTCAAACCGTCCACAGAGGATAGCCGGGAGATCAGTTCGATCCTCGCCTGGTTGCATGACCTGCACGGCTATCAACGTATCCAGCCGTGGTTTCAAACCAATCTCCAGCAGGAATCAAAGGCTTACCAGAGCCCGGCGGAGGTGGCCGGTCTGCTCGGCATCGAATACATGCAGGGCTGGATGGCCAAGGGGGCAAAAGAGATCGATCTGTCCGCCGATCAAAATGGCATTCTGCCCATTCAGGGATACAACCAGGTCTTGCGTGCCACCTGTTTCAATCCGGACCAAAGGCATAAAGAGTTTGCTGAAGCCAGGATCGCTTATCGTTTCAGCCCCAATCTGGATTCCCTGACATTCATCAATCGCGCTGGAGAAGAATCGGCGGATTCTTTAAAAATTTATCTTTTACCGTTTTTCGACCAATTGTTGCAGGCTTATGGCGAAACCAATCCGCGGAATATTCCTGGTGAAAAGATGTGTCTGCGCGCCGGGAGCCCGACCCTGAACATCATGATGTACATCCGCTATGTGCATATAAAGCGGGAAGGGGATAAGCTGCTGCCAAAAAGTATCAACAGCGATATTTTCTTCAACATAATCGAATAGGATCACCGGATCAACCGATGGTATCCGGGGATTCAGGTACGCCAGGGTAACCGTTCGCGGGTTCCGGGTTCAACGTTCCCAGGTGCCGTTTTAACTCTTGAGTTCACCAATCAGCCGTGGCGAATAGCCCTCCATGGAGACATAAACATTAAGCGGAGAAATGTTTTAACCCTGAACCCGGTACCTTTGAACGCATACGCTCCATGCTCTCAAGCCTGTATTTGGCCACCGCGGCACTGCCGGAGGCTATGATCGAAATCCTTGATGAAACGATCGCGCCGGTTGATTTTGACACGGATGCCAATTTGATCGGTATCTCCTTTAGGACATTCAACGCACTGCAGGCCTGCGAGATCGCCGATCCATTCAGAATGGAAAAAGGGAAAAAAGTCAGCGGTGGCTACCACCCCACATTTATGCCGGAAGAGGCGGCTCAGCATGCGGACGTCGGATGCCTCGGCGAGGCGGAAACCAACTGCCCGGTTATGCTTCGGGATTTCTGCGACGGATCGTTGAAAAGGTTTCGCCGGGGAACTCGAGGCCGCAGCATCAGATATCCATGGCGCTGGGCTCGGCTTTGGAAGCGATGAGGAAAAAAACAATGAAAATCAAATTAGTATGAATATTTTTATTACATCGGTAGCATCCTAAAAATTATAAAACGATTTTTTGGGGCGAATAATTCTTTTGGGAGGGTATATGTTTTATGCCCAACAATCCATCTATCGCCAGGGCTTCATCCAGCAATGGCCAATGAATACCATAGCCGGATGGGGATACCGTGTAATGCGCCCGTTCATTTTCCGATGCCCTGAATAACTTGCCTGAAATTTTTTCTAACAGAAACGTGTATTCCTGGTTATCAACAATTAAATACATTTTATTGGCATCGAATTTTATGGATTTTATATGATGTGCCTTTTGCATTTATTTCGTGTTTGTCCCCAAACGCACCCGGTACTGTCATTGCGAGGCGCTTTTTGCCGAAGCAATCCCCTTTGGTATCACTGGGGATTGCTTCGTTGCAAAAAGCGCTCCTCGCAATGACAGCCTGGTGCCGTTTTCGGAGAGGCACTATTTAGCCTCCCTCAGGAATTTATTCCATTCACTTTCGATAAACTCAAAATATTCAAATATAATTTTTTTTACCTGATGTTTATCTTTACTGCCATCCCATAATGAACAAAATGGTCGGCATGACACGCTCCGCGGGTTATTGTAATTTAATGTTTCATACTTTATAAAATAGCAAAAATTTGCTTGAAAGTCAATTTAAAAATTTAGCATTATCTCCCACACTCCCGCTCACCTGTTCTCCCCCTCCATCCGCTCCCACACTCCCGCTCACCTGTTCTCCCCCTCCATCCGCTCCCACGCTTCCAGCACCAACCGCCGTGTCCGATACTCCCCATATTTCCGAATCTCCTTCTCCTTCAGCACCCGAAACGTTTCGCCGGGGAAATCGGGGCCGTAGACGTCCTGCGGGTCGAGGATGTAGCGGAGTTCCTCGGTGGTGAGGCCGTAGAGTTTGGCGTAAATGGCGTCGAGTTCGGCTTTGAGCACGGCGCGGCGGTCTTCGTCCCATTTGAAGGGCGGGAGGGGAATGCCGGTTTCATCGATTTCACACCAGTCCGGCGGTTGCCAGGGGTGACCGCCGGTGACGGCCTGGTTTTCTTGCCATTGCTGCTGAATGGCCGCCCGCAAGGTTTCGTCGGCTTCTTTCCAGACGTCGTCGGCAAAGGATTTGATATCCCAGGAGGTATATATTAATTCTAATCCTTTTAGAATTATTTTTATTTTTTCTAATATTGAATAATTGGCTGGAATTAAAAATGGAAACTGCTTTACATTAAAGTATGACATTGAGGTTCCACCCACTTTTTGTCGGGCTATAAAATCAAATATAAAAGAGCTAACCATACCGGTCAAACAAATAAAATTTTTTACATCTAAATTTGAAATTAGTATTTGTAGCTTATGATTGGCTGCATTATATGGGAAAATAGAGGTTACAAATGTTCTTTCATTTGTATTATTCGTTACATCTCTGAATCCCAAAAACCATTTTTTATCTGTTTGTTCCTTCACTAATCTCTCCTCCACCCAATACCACGGCAAAATCTGATAATTCGGATCCTGATATTGTTCCAAAGTCGGCGTTGGCGTCTGGGTAGAAGTCCGGCTATCCACACCGGCATAGCTCCCAAAACGATGGTCATAATGCCAGATCATTTTGGCCTCATACAACGGCAGCCAGATTTCCTCGCCCCGCTTCATCCGGTTCCCCCATAATTGAAAGCCTTCTGCTTCCAATTGCGGCCGGGTGCGGAAAAGATGGGAGTCGTTACTCATGTGAAACATCGTGGCAAATTTTACTCCCCACGGATTTTCGCCGGTGGTTTCGTTGATCAGCACGGGCACGCGCTGGTAGATTTTGGTGGTCAGTTCAGCATCAATGCGGGTGCGAAAGACCGGGCAGGTTTTGGTATTGGGATTGAGCCGCAGAAAATCGGCTTTGCTCAGGCTGAAAACGCGTAAATGATCCTGTAACTGCCCGGTACGGGTGAGGAAAAAAGCAAACCGGGCTTGCACCTTCCCGAGATCCCGTCCTGCCAGCGTGAGCAGGGAAAATTTGTAACGACTATCCACATCCTTAAAAATTTTTTCGCGGTTTTCAAAATCAAACAGGCTCACCAGCCGATTCTGTTCCACCATGGCGCCAAAGAAAGCCTTGTTGCTATCGTCAGTGGCAATTCCGGTGGGGACAATAAAGCCGGAACGCCCTGACGGGTTGATGAGCGCGGAAAAGAGTTCGGCGAAAATCGAATAGGTATTAATATCGCCCACCGCAGTTAATTGGCAACGGCTGCTATCCCGTAAAAATTTACCGGTAGCGTCAGCGGTGTGCATGGCATACGTATATTCGGCAAATAATACAGGATTACTTTGCGGTAAGGCGTTGATCATCCGATTTCGGGCGGCAGCATTGACGGCATTGGCAATGGCCGTATCCCGAATGGCAAAAAATTCCTGTTGCTGTAGTTTTATTCGCTCCCACGGCGGATTGCCCAGCATGACATCAAATCCCCCCTGGGCAAAGACATCGGGGAACTCCAGCGGCCAGTGGAAAAATTTATGCGCAATGGACAGGGTATTGGCCTGGCCGATCATGGGGCCGTAAGCGGTGCCGAGGCTTTCCATAAAATTGATTAACCGTTCGCTGGTGGGCGCCGCGGCTTTGTGAACTGGCTGGTATGGAAAAAAGAAGGCGGCGGTCCAGAGATTACAGGCGGTCCAGTCTTTGTACCAATGGGGATTGGCGCGATAGTGTTCGTAATTTTCACGCACCCGATTCACGGCGGTGAGGTCATCCTGCGGGATCTGTTCCAGCCGGTGATAAAGCATGGCAAATGGCTGACCTGCTGCCGGTGTGGTCTGTTCAAAATCCAGAGTGATTTGCCGGGTTTTCTGGTATCGGGCATTGGCCTGTTTCAGTTCCCGGCAGACATCCTTATCATCGCCGGTAACCGGATTAAATGCGCCGTCGGGAATGCCCGCTTTGAGCACCTTTAAATCGGTAACGCCCACCAGGCTGTTGCCGCAGCGGATTTTGTGGTTGAGAAAGGTGAGGGGTTTGCCGCTGTTATGCCCTTCGAGCCAGAGCGCGAGTTTGCAGAGTTCCACGGCATCAGGATTCAAGTCCACGGCGTAAATACAGTGCTGAATCACCTCCCGAAGGGCAGTCCGAAAGATCGCCGGCGCGGGATTTTCTTCACCACTGCGAATCCGGGCGAGATACCAGGCAATAGTACGTGCGGCGGCAAGGAGGATATGCCCGCTGCCAGCCGCAGGATCACAAACTTTAAGCTGCAACAGGGCCTGAATGCGGGCTTCCTGAATCGCGGCGCTGCTTTTCGCCGCAGTCGTGGCCGCCTTCAAACGGTCTTCAATCACGGGGATGAGCGCGGATTTGATGAGTTCATTGACCAGATCCGGCCGGGTGTAATACGAGCCGGTGGTTTTGCGTTCGGTGCCTTCATGAAAAGTGAAATCAATCTGGCGCGGTTGAATGACCTCGCCTGCGGGCGCCAGCCCCTGAATCACGGGGTGAAGATCGAGCAAGCCTTCATAAACCGAGCCGAGTTCCTCCACATCGAGCGCCCGATAGTTAATGGGCACCAGATTGTGCTGTTCATCGGTAAATTCGTTCAAATTACGGATGGATTCCAGTAATAATTTATTGTTAATCAGGCAATTTTGCAAATCCGCAAGCGTCTGGCTGTTAAAAAGTTCACCGTCCAGGGGTTGAATTCCCAGTGAAGGGCCCGCGCCCGCTTCTTCAAAGAGGCGGAAAGTAGCCAGCAAGCCCTGCCACAAATCGGTAAAATCTTCCTGAAAAAGGGCGCGGTTGCGGCTGATTTTGCGCAGCCGGGCCAGGCTGTAATATTGCCAGTAGATGCGTTTTTTCCGGGCGATGGCTTCAGAGCGATCTTCGGGGTCGTAAACGAGATCGCGTTCTTCGATGACCATGAGAAAAAGCAGGCGGTAGATAAGTCGCCAGAGCTGGCGATAGAAGTCCTGGGGAGCCATCTGGCCGGCCTGCAATTTTGCCCGCAGCGGGTGATTGGCCGGATGGTGCAAAAATCCGATGCCGAGCGCCAGGAGCGATTCGCGGACCGCGCGGCTCAGGCCATCCCGAATGCGGTTGCCGCTCTCGATGCTATCCTGATAATATTTTTCCAAGAGACATTTTTCGGTTTCGCCCTTGCTGCGGGGGAACCGGGTGGCATGCAGCAGGCGGTAGAGGAGCGTAAATTCGCTGTATTTATCCTCCTCCAGCAGGCGTTTGAGGTCGCATTCGATATAGGTGAGTTTCACCAGCCGGCCGCTGTCCCGCATGAGGCGCAGGCTGAGGCCATTAGTCGCCAGGCCGTAGAGGTGCTCGGTGACATTGAGGTATTCCTGTACGGTGCTATGCGGGGAGAGCCGGGAGGTGCCGCCGCTGGATTTGATGTCGAGGGTGTTTTTTTCCGGATGGCCGGGGTCGTAAAAGCCGACGATGTGCATGGGCAGGCCATCCAGGTTGGCGGCGGTATGACTGATGGCGTAGTTCTGATTATTCCCGCCGGTCAGGGAGGTACGCTGGGCGCTGATTTCAAAGTTCAGGGCCATGAAGAAGCCGCTCATCCAACGCCGGGTGAGCGACGTGCCGTAGGGGTCGGAAGCCGGCAGATTTTGGCTGCGCTCCTGGAAGTGCTGCCAATCGAGTTTGATGCGGCTCCAGGCGTATTCGATTTCGCTGCGGAGGTTGGCGCCGGGTTCGAGGCCGAAGTCTTTGGCCAGTTGGCCGTCGGCTTGCGCCTGTTCGATTTTTTGCAGGATCTCTTCGGAGATCAGGTTGCCGTGGATGTTGATGGTGGTGTAGCGCATACTGGTGTCTCTTCGTTATGTAGTTAGTCTCTGTATTATCGGCGTATCAGTGCTGCCGGTATCGACGGTGTAGCGTTACTGTTACAATAATAAAACCTCTACGAGGTTTTTGGAACTTGATGACGGAGACGCTGGCTCTGTTACACCTATATAACCTCTACGAGGTTTTAGACTGAGTCGTTTTACGGGGTCACTGGTCATCGCCCAGCGCCTCCCAGCACCTCGTAGAGGTTCTATTCTTGTACCGTTCTATTCCTGTACATCAAAAAACTCAAACAAATACCTTTCATCATACTCAATCTCAAATTTTTTGAGCAACTCCACATACTCATCCCGAAAGGTACGCTTTGCATGATGCCGTTCCTGATTTGAGATGTAATTATAAACCCGCTCCAGATGAGATCGGCTATAGGAAAACGCCCCATAACCATTTTGCCATTGAAAGTTTCCCCTGAACCAATTTTTCTCATTCATAAAATCAGACGAGCTTTTTTTGATTGCCCAGACCAGATCCGATATTGTCTCATTGGGATATAATCCCACCAGAATATGCACATGATCGGATACGCCATTGACATTGATGGATTTATGTTTTCGTTCGGTAATAATCCCGCTGATATAACTGAACACTTCACTCCGGATTTCTGGCCGTAACAATCGCTGCCGATATTTCACGGCGAACACTAACTGGATATATAATTGGGTGAATACGCCGGGTTTCATGTTATCTCCTATTGTTTATGATTAATTTTATCTACAAGAGTAAAACATCTACGATGTTTTGAACCCCCCCGCTCGCTTCTCTCGCACCCCCTACCTCACACCTCCGGCAACAGGATGTAGACGCCCAGCACATCCATGGGCAGCACGGGCTCGACGACCTCGTACTGGCTGCCTTTCACGAGCTTTCGAAACCGGGTATGGGCTTCCACCAGGTGCCGGGCCCGTTCCAGCGCGATGGGATCAGTTTGGGTTCGGAATTTTTGATTGTTATTTATCCATTCCATCTCGTTATTCAGCCAGTATTTTTCTTCGGGTGGATCGATATTGCCGGCAGCTTTTACCGAAAGGAGGAGCGACATGGCTTCAGCTTTTTGAATAAAATTTCCATTGGCCAGTGCGCCGCGATAGCCCCAGAGCCACATTTCTTCAGCGACAATCTCCTGTTTATTCAAATGTTCAGCAATGACATTCCGCACCCGGAACTGAAAGAGCACCGTTTTTTGGGAGACGTCCCGGGTGCGTAAGACGGCAGCGCGGGCGGCGGCCCTGTTCGCACCGGCCAGGGCATCGTTCAGTACCGTCTGGGCGAGTTGCTCGGTAAAAGGGTGATTCCGTCCCAGGTATTGATAACCCGCCGGCGTCGAGGATTTGAACGAAATCAGGATTTCATTTTTATCAGTCAGCAATTCCCGCAGGCGCTGGGGAATATTGGCGGTAAAAAGGCGATAGCCCTCTTTTTTCTCATCTAACTGAACGTCCATCAATCGCAGGGTCTGCACCACAAATTGTTCAACTGCGTTCACATCACCAATTGCGTCATCGATTTCTTTAAGGTCCTGTTCAATCTCTTCGGCCTTAATGGCATTCTGGGCAAAGATGGTGCGGGATGCTTTTTCCCGGGCAGCCGCTGCATCGAATGCCAGCGCCACTTTGTGCTCTTCAACTTCAATCTCTTCGGTTTCAAAGAGCGCAAGCTGGTGATGAACTTGCCTGATGGCGGCTGGTTTGAGGAGAATGGCATTGGTGACGGCTTCCATGACCGTCGCGCTATTTTCCGGAAAGGGAACGCTGATGCCGGTGGATTTTCGAATTTCCTGAGCTTTGCGCAGGAGCACTTTGAGTACCACGCCATCGATGGGATTGTTGCTGCCATAGAGCAGGGCCACTTCCACTTTTTCCGCCGGCTGGCCGAACCGGTCGATGCGCCCTTCCCGCTGCTCCAATCGATTGGGATTCCAAGGGAGATCGTAATGCAGCACGGCATTAAAGCCAGCCTGGAGGTTAATGCCTTCACTGAGGCAGTCGGTGGCAATGAGCAGCCGGCGTTCGGATTTGAGCATGGCCTCAATTTTTTCCCGGCGCAATTCGTCATTCAGTTCGCTGGTAATCACTTCAATATGCAAAGACGGAAAATCCTTTTGCGGAAAAGCCGTTTTACAAATCTCGTCGAGATAATTAGCGGTTTGAATATAGCGGCAGAAAACCACCGGATTCCAGCGCTTTGAAGCGTCGGCCTGAAGCCATTTTTGAATTTGATTGACCGCAGCACGGGCTTTCCGGTCTTTTTCCATGCCGTAGCGCGCTTTTAATTTCCGGGCATATTGCAGCAACCGGCGGGATTCGTTATCCGTAGTGGTTTCGGCTTTGCCGAGGATAGATAGCGGCAAATTGTCATCCGGGACAAAGTCCACATCCAGCACCCCATCGGCTGCGGAATCATTTGCGGTGAGATCGTCCTCACCGAGATCGGCTTCGGCGGTCAGCAGCCGTTTTTTTTGGGATTTCTTTTCGAGCATGGAAATACCGGCGGCCGGGCTGCTCATCACGCCGCGCAGCAGGGCCAGGGCATCCCAATAGTTGTAACGCTGCTTACGGTGATCGGAACTGCTGGTGCGAATTATCTCCCGGGCATAGTTCAGGATTTCATTAAAAATTTCGGCGTATTCGACACCGATTTCATAGGGACAATCGATGGAGTTGCGGTCCGGAAATTGGGTTTCTTCATCCAGCCACTTCAGAATATCCTGCCGGCGGCGTTGAATAAAATGACGCGCCAGTGTTTTGCGCTGCGCTTCAGATGATTGAACTATTTCTATCTTTTCAAATTCAGGATCCAATAAACCCAGCAGGGATTGAAATTCGGCCTGTTTGCCACTATGCGGCGTGGCCGTCAGGAGGACGAGATGCTGGTGTTTCTTTTTGGTTACCAACTCGTGGAGTAATTTGTGGCGCAATTGCTGAGAAAGATTCGCACCGGCTGGCCGGGCGCATGTGTGGGCCTCATCCACGATAATCAATTCCGGGGTGTGATTTAAAAAAACCTGACGTTTGGGTTCCGTTTTTATGTAATCAATGGAAATAATTTGAAATGGAAAAGCCTGGAAAATATTTTCATTCAGGCGAATCTGTCTTTCCAGTGCCGTAGCGGTTCCGGACCGAATAATCACCGCTTCCATGCCAAATTTACTTTTCAGTTCATCCTGCCACTGGTCGCAAAGGTGCGGCAGACAGACGATGGCCAGGCGTTTAATTTCCCGGCGCTCATAGAGTTCTTTGGCGACCAGCAGGGCTTCGATGGTTTTCCCCACGCCCACATCATCGGCAATGAGGAGCCGGACCGTTTCCTGCCGCAGCGCCATAATCAGGGGAACCATCTGATAGGCCCGCGGGCGAAAGGAAAGCTTGCCCAGACAGCGAAAAGGGCCGGCGGCATTTCGAAATAACAGCCGGGCCGCGTTGTAGAGCAACTTTGCCGAAGAAAAATCGCTCAGGTCCTTTTCGGACGGTTTGATAAAATTATAGGTTTGGGGGATGTCGTTTTCAGTGGCCAGCGGTTTATAGATGCCGGTGATTTCATCTTCTGAACCGCCCAGGGGTTTTAATAAAAATAATTCGTCATCATCCGATGGTAATACCACCCATGGCCGTTGGCGCACGGTGACTAAACTGCCGGGTTTGAAATTGAAATTCATTGTTTTTTTCCAGTGTTACACGAATAAGACATCTATGATGTTTTATTTCATGAAACTTGTAGCGGTTCTATTATTGTCCCTTAACGAGCTTAAAAATATCGGGTCGCTTCCGGATGAACTCATCCAGCGGTTCCCGATAGTACCAGGCTATGACCTGATAGCCAGCATCGGTCAGGGTGTTTCTTTTCATTTTATCATCATCCCGAATTTGAGGATCATCATGGGGTGTCCCGTCACAAAAAATGCATACATTAGGTTTATACAAGAAATCGGGACGAACGTACAGATTGGCAATTTTGGGCTGTGCTTCGTCGGGTAATTTCAAACCATTTGTATATAAATATTTCAAAAATTGATCCTCGGTACTACTATCCGGGTCACGGGCCGCCTGTAATGCTTGATAATGGGCATCATAACTGTCGAATGATTTTGAAGTTTGCACCACAATTTGGGCATCTTTCAACATTTGCAGCGAATCCCGGATATAGTTCCGATTAATCACCTGATGGTGCATCTGATTATAATAACTGAGTAAATCATCATAGGTTGCAGGAAGCAATTCCTCTGGTGGAACTTCCCGACCATCTTTCATAAAGCATAAATTGAAGGCTTCCTGCATAAGGGCTTGATAAACAGGCGGGTCATTCACAATTTGAGATAATACACCAAGACTTCCTTCGGCGGCTTCATAGATCAGGATATTAGGCGCTTCTACTTCACCCATGATGGTTGCCCCGATTTCATTGGATTCCATCTGAAAATAGTTTTCGATAGCGCGCTTTAAGGCGTACATCAAAGTTATGACGCCATGATGCTGTCCCTTAAGGGCCAGCGCCGCCACCGGTTGAATATAAAGGGCATTGGCCGTAGTTGTGGTAAATAGTTTGATGCGCCGAATATCGTCACGGCGTTCGTTGCCATTTTTAGCAGGTGGGCGCTGCCAGAAACCATTGCGGAGATTCAAGGCGAAGCCATTTTCCCGGGAAATGCGCCATTTAAAATTAATTTGAACCAGGCGTGCAGCGGGTATGGCGTGGATATGCAGTAATTTTTCATTGGCTAAAATGACATGCGCCTCGTCAATGCTTTCAAAGCCGCCTTCCACGGCAAAGTAAGTGCCGGTGTCGTAACCCTTGCGGGTTCGCTCTTCCTCCTGGCAGGTGATTCGCTGTAATTGCCCGGCCCGACATTCTGTCATTTCAACCAGATCGGCATGAATAAAGCGGTCCATTCCCTGGGTCAATTCAAGATTAACAAGGGGATCAACATTGTAATGATATTGCTCCCGCATCATAATATAGCCAGTAAAAGGACTTATTTTCGCCCGTTCCATTTTGGTTTCGGCTTCAGTTAAAATCATTCGTTCAATTCGATATTTTGCCCCATCATGATAGATAATGTTCTGCGGTCCAAATTCAGTGAGGGCAATGGGTCTGGGACGGGAGATAAATTCGCCAGCCCCTTCACTGTTTTCCAAAAAAGCCCGGATGGGCCGGCGCGTAAAATTATACCCCGGCAAAAAACCTTCGGCAGCCAGATAACGATAGGGATAAAATTCAGACTGGTTGTTTCCCGTTGTCTGGCCATTTTCGGAAAGCTTATTTAACAGCAATTCCAGTTGCCGTTCCGCCTGACGCCGCTGTCGTCGTGCTTCCCTGATCTTTTCATGATTTTCGGCATAAATTTGATTTTCAATGACCATATTGGCTTCCCGAAACTGCTGAATTGCATTTTTATAAAGCAGATGCCAGCGTTTTAATGATTGATAAAAATCCTGTTGATAATTGTCAATCGTTCGTTTAATCCACTCGTCATCGAACCAGGCTGGTTTTCGTTTTGTCAGTTCATTTTGGAAACAGGAATCTTCAATGACCTTTTTAAAAGTGAGCAATATCGTTGTTTTTTGTTGTTCAGTCAATTTCAAAGTTTCAACGATTTCCGGGTTTAATGTCAGGGTATCCAGATTATCCTGGTCTACAATATCACCCAAAGAATTATGGAGCCCATTTAACGAATGACGCGCGAAAATCATGGCATGAAGATGACTTTTTAATAATTCTTCATTCATGAGATCAAGACGCGGTGTAGCGACTACGCCGGCAACCATTTTTACCTGATTTTTAAAATAATGCCGATCATGTGAGCTAAAATTTGAGCAGTAGACCATTACCAGCGCAGCCTGGCCACTCCGTCCTGCCCGGCC
Organism: Caldithrix sp.; assembly: GCA_020722815.1. Lineage (GTDB taxonomy): Bacteria > Zhuqueibacterota > Zhuqueibacteria > Thermofontimicrobiales > Sulfurfontimicrobiaceae > DYKB01. The sequence continues at coordinate 95,637 of DYKB01000013.1, forward strand.
GCTTCGTTGGGCATAATTCGCCGGCGAGGGTGGTACATTACGCAGATGAACGACGGATAAATCTTTAATGTCAATCCCCAATTCCATCGTCGGAGAGCAAAAGAGAACACTAATAATGCCATCACGGAAATCCTGTTCGCGCTGTTTTCGGCGAGTAGTATTGATTTGACCGGTATGTTCGTGGCCTTCAATCGGTTTTATAGCTTGAAAATTAGTCTGATAAAAATTTTTAAAATATTCATTGACTTTAGACTTTAATGGTTTGTAGGATCTGTTTCTAATAAGGTCTTGCAGAATCTTCTGACCATCTCCTTTTTGCCAACAGATCATATCCAGTCGTAATTGATAAATGAATTTCTGTTCACCAGACTCAACCGTCACCTGTTTTTTATGAAGCCAGCCTGCATCTGTTAGAAAATTGAACAAATCATAAATAAAATTTTGATAAACATCGCCAACTTTCAGATCAATGCCAAAATTTTTAGTCATATTTTTTATATACCGTCCGAATACACTTTGATAGCCTGCGCTTTCTGTATACAGATTACTGGCGTTTCGCGCTAACTTTTCGATCCGGATGTAGGCTGGACGTTCTATTTCTTCATTTAAATCCAGCGTCCAAGGTGCTTTCAGCTTCTCCCGAAAGCGTTTTTCATTTCGGGCAATAACATTGGATTCCAACATCGAAAAATGAATGGCATAAGATTTTCGGAAAAAGTCAAAAATTTGATGCAGAAATTCTAATCGCAGATCAGGATTCATGCGGTTGAGCAGTTCAAATTTTTCCCACTGTTTATCATCCCTGACCGTCTGCTCAAGGTAAAGATAATTAATTTTCAGCAGAGCACATTGCTCCAGATTTGGCAAAACCACCCGCCAGCTTCTTCTAAGATCATTTAACAGCTGGTACATAATAAAATCTTTAAAAGCTTCTTCATTATCCTTTTTGGGGCCAGGGAACGTGGCCGGATTCTGAGCAAATTGCGCCTGCGGCAAATTTAAACATTCAAAGACGCTATCGGCGATATTGGTGTAATCCAACCGTTCATTTCGATTTAGGGCCTGTGAAATGGCTGCTCGTAATTGTCCGATTTTTATAAAATCATTAAAATGGCCCGCCTGCAATGACGCATCCTGGCGATTGTCTGTAAAACTTAATAGTTTTTGTGTCGAGTCTGGTTCGCCAAAGGCCTGTAATTGCGTTATCGTTTCAAAAGACAAAACAGTAGTGGCTGTGCTACGTCCTTCGCCACCCAGTTTCATAAGCTTGGTCCATTCGGTTGTTTGATGATCAAATAAATTACCAGAAGTGGGATCAAACAGGAGTGGGGCAGGCATGAACCAACCGGAGAAGGTTTTCGGCTCCTGACAGGAAAAATTTCCGGCCTGATCGAAAAATATCTGTCGGGGTATCCGTTGACGCTTATCAGCTTTTAAAGTCCGGCTCCCATCTTTACGCGGTGGATTAAACCACGAATCGGGTAATTCCGGCAAATCACGGGAATCATCCCATATTGGTTCTTCATCGGCAGGATTTTGCATAAAAATATAACCGATCGATGTTGTCTGATCTTCAGCCTCCAGATTAGCCATATCGTAAAATTCACGAGGGAGAATTTTGCCTTCATTTTCATTCAGATAGACACAATAAAATTCATGACCGGAGGTCCGGCTAAAGACCAGCGGGAAAATATAGGTATCTTTATTATTGGCGTATAATCCCGCTTCCATGAAAAGTTGTCGCTGATGATGATCCCCTAAGGTCGCATAAACTGAACCGGTCTGGGCAATAAACTGATGAATCCGATAGGGCAGATAATTTTTGTCTTTTGGTTTGGCTGGATCGGAGTTAAGCCGATTCGCCCAATCCAGCAATTGCTCCAGATGTATTTTGCAAAGCTCTTTTGCCATAGAACTGTAATCAGCCAATTGCTGACCCATTTCATTCAATGTAACTGGTTTTCGGCGGATGAGCGTTCCTTCACGCGTTTCCATGGCGATATATGATTCGATCCAATTTGCTGTGGGATATTTTTCAAATTCCGAAGAATTGAGCGTGGGATCAATAGGCGTTTGAATAGCTTTTGCGACCAATTCCGGAGTTATCGGTTTGTTTCCGCTCAAACTGCGGACTAAATATTCGTTAACGATCTGTTCCGCATAAATATCAGCGCCAAAAATCAGCGATCCAAATCGGGCTACCTCCTGTTTTTGTTCCATTAATGTAGCGGTTTCCGAGGCAACCATCGTCGCCGACGTCCCGATACAGTTAATTTTATTTCGCGCGGCTGCCCGAATACGTCGAATGAGGAGGGAAACATCCGAACCCTGCCGGCCGCGATAAGTATGCAACTCGTCAAATACCAGAAATTGGAAATGATCCAGTATATTCTGGCGAATTTCGATATCTTTTCCCGCCCGGGTCATAATCAATTCTAACATCATGTAGTTTGTTAGCAACACGTGTGGTGGCTCCTGGCGCATCTGTTCGCGGATGGCTTCATCTTCCTGACCAGTATACTGACCAAAAGTAATAGGGAAAGGCCTTTGAAATGTCTTTTCATAGGTTTCCTGATAATCTTTAATGGATTTGTATTGTGAATTAATGAGTGCATTCATCGGGTATACAATGACAGCCTGTGTTTTGTTTTTCGCCGTATCCCCAGCATTAAGAATATGATTAAAAATAGTCACCAAATAGGTGAGAGATTTTCCGGAACCTGTGCCCGAGGTGATAATAAATTCATTTCCGGCGGAACCGAGTCGTATCGCCTCTTCTTGATGACGATATAGCTGTATGTTTCCTAAAATATTTACCAATTCAGGGTTTAACTGGTTTTCTTTTACAAAATCTTGAAAAAAATATCCCTTTTCAAATGTCGGATTAAATTGTACAAGCGGTTCCGGCCATAGTTTTTTCTCGCGGAGACCAGTTTCAATAAATTTATTAATTTCCGGGTCTTTAATATTCAAAAAACTTTGAATATAACGTTGGTAGTTAGTAACGATGTTTTTGTGAAAGTTCAGTATGTTCATAGCAGATCTTTTCATAATTTCTGTTTATGTTTTAAAAATGTAATTCAGGAAAAAACGGCAAAATAAAAGATGAATAGAATAACTTAATCAATATTTTGAAGTAAGTCAACATGATTTTATCATATTTATCCGGGAATATAATAATTTATTTTAACTGTTTTACTGGAGCAAAATTTGATGTTTATTTTTATTCGTGAATCTGGAAAAGTCATTTTTATGCCAATTCGATCTCTCTGAATTTTGAATCCCTTAGATAACTGATAGACTCGCAAAATCTAAAATCGTAGTTTTTAAATCACAATTCACAAATAACGAAATACAAACAAAGCTCAATGATCTAAGGGATGAATTAAAGTTATCACCACGAAGGGATGCAGGAAATGTTGCTGGTCGAGAAGATTGCGACAGATAATTGGCGACTGAAGCGGCTGGTTCGATTTGAAAATGGATTATTGTATCGTGATCTTTTTATATTCAAACAAATTTCGCTTGATGAGCATTTTCGCCGCCGCCAGCGCAATTCACAATTTCCATTGGAAGGAGATTACTTTAAACCGACGCCGAAAATGGAATTTTATACACGTGAAGATCAAGTAAGTGAGGCCGATTTTGACCGTGAATACGCACATTATATTAAAATTTCTTCAAATGATGATGCTCTTAAAGCGGATGAACGTTTTATTATTTTTGTGCTCAGTGATCTTGACATTATCGATCTGAATGAAGAAACAAAGCAAGTGGCGCTGGATCATTTGAACCAATGTTCATCCAGGACCTTTGCTGAATTAAAAAGAGACTTTTTAGCGGTTGAAAAAGAAATATTGGATGAAATGCGAGTGTTTGTTTCATGGAAGAAATGTCTTGCTTATGAAGAAAGAGTGCGTCAATTTCCCGCTGAAAAAAAGAAGCATAAAATCATTAAATATGAAACGCACCTGGAACGGATGATTACCAAAAATATATCCTTGTTACTCGCCTTACAGCGAAATCGGCTGGCGCGAAATTTTAAGGAAATAAAAGCCAGGTTGAATTGAATCGTAACCACACAGGTTTCAAATTAATAGTGTTCGACACGCCAGGAAACCGGTATCCATTTCTGCCAGAAAGAGCGACATGTCTCATGCCCATATCCTTACTTGATAAAAATATTCGAGTACAAGTTTATCGGCTATCCTCTGTGTTGTTAAAATGGATTCCCGCTAAAAGCTTGCGGGAATGAGTGAAGGCACTATCTATGTTGACAAAATTTAATTTATTGATTTAATTAAGGTTATAAGGCAATAAAAAAAATGAATAGCCACGAGCATTGGCGCGTGGAGCATAATGCCCCCAAAATTTTAAAGTGGGTTTTAATCCGGAGGGATTTACTGACTCGGGCTTAAAAGCCTGGTGAATAGAGGGCGCATGGAACCACGAGCTAAAGAGTGTGTCCGAGAACTAACCTTTCGAAGGTTTTTAAATGGGTATCATTATATATAGATCAAAATTTCAATTTTAATCTATCGATTATATTACTTTTAACCTTCGAAAGGTTATTTTTGGCTGATTTACTGGTTCTCGGACAGACGCTAAAGCTCGTGGCAATTCAATAATAAGTTATTGAGATTCATATTGTTATCACCTTATCCTGACGGCTATGCGCTCTCCCCTGCCAACTTCTCCCTTGCCTCCAACACCAACTGCCGCGTCCGATATTCCCCATATTTCCGAATCTCTTTTTCCTTAAGCTCCCGAAATATTTCACAGAAAAATCAGGTATACCTGTCCGGTCAGGCTTTCTGCTTTTATTAAAGGGCTTTCCCGGCAAGGGTCAAAGTCAAGACTCATTGTCTGGCAATCAGTGGTAACGAATTTAGCTGCAATTTTACGCGGTGGGCATTCGGCCGGAAGGTTAATGATATAATGGCTTTATTTTTCATTCAGCAACCAGGTCTTGCGAAAAAAAATTCCTATAATGTCAATTATTCCTGATAATATGGCATCGCGGCCTGTTTCAGAAACAGGTCCACTGGAATGCGGGGCAAGGCGACCTGGCCGCCCGCGATGTTTACCGGGATATAAAACGGTTTCGTTAAGGCAATATAAGGATAAAAATGGCCGTGTTTGATTTCAAATGACATAAGTTTGGATTTAAATCCCGATTTTAGCATTTTTCGTACGCTTTGAATCCCCTGATCAGCACCGGAGGGGTCTAAGGAACGCAATAAATTATCAGCGACTTTGGGACCGATTTCGGTGATATGAAAATAGCCAGTCAAAACCATCTTCCCGCCGGGCACGGGATTCAAACCTTCGCTTTTCAAACTTAAATTGGCATTGATTTTGGATTTCTGGGCTTTGGCTGAGATAACGGGATTAAGTTTTGCCGTATTGATGCTGGATAGTGTGGCTTTCATCTGTAGTGATGTATTATTGAGCAGGGTATCGGGAATCTCAAAAGTTCCTTCACCCAGATCAAGCTCAAAATTGCCCATGATGTTGCCTTCATACGCCTGCATGGAAAATTGGGGGATACTGACCTGGGGCCCATTTATCAGAACATCCATTTTCAGGTTGGTGAATTCATAATCCATCATCACAACTTTATCGATAGTGACAATGGGAATATTGGGCTGCAACTGCATCAAATAAGGACGCAAGTAGTGATATTCCATAGCGGTCAGGCTGGCGGAGACCTGTTGAACCGCAGATTCATCGATAAAATGCAATTTTTCCAGATTGATTCGCTGATGGAGTGGCATTTTGCCCCTTATACCCTGCACGGCCAGATAATCTTCATAAAACATGTTCAATCCCTGAAAATCGATTTCGGCGTTATACGCCAGCGAGGTTAAATCGATATAGAGATTGGCATCAGCTTCAAATTTCCCGTTAAGACGCACAAATTCGTACGGCTCCACCGGCTGCTGATTATCAAATTTCAGATGCGCCAGTAAATGAATGATGGTCTCGGTCTCGAGACTGTCGATTTGTCCCGTGGCATTTATATGGGTATTGATTTCATGAATATAGACAGAACTGGACTTAATTTTGACCAGTTGGAAAAACGGCATGGAGATTTCTGCGGTGAGATCCACCTCGTGAAATGGTTTCCGGCGCAGATCGCCCATATAAAAACTGTCAGCATGGGCAGTGAGTGTAGCTTCGAGGCTGTCCGGATAAACCTGGATTTCGGAAATGGCCTTCATCTTTTTAAAAGCCATGAATATTTCGGTATAGTCTATTTCCAATGGGGTGAGTTCGAGATTGATCTGACCGCGGTAATCCGGTAGACCATTCGCCGGCAATTTGCCGTGAAATTCAGCCGTGGCCTGGCCGCTACCATATAGATAAAGTTCGCCAATGTCGACTTTAAAAATATCGGGAATCTGGCGATAAATATTACCCAGTCTTAAGGTTGCGTCATTGATTTTAAAATCAAAAGCCGTTTCACCAAAATCGATTAGATTGGCATTTCCTTCCATCTCGAGTAAATTTTTTAAATTGATTGAAAATGGTGAGATCCGGATATTCTCGAAAGAAGAATCGACCTGGACGCTGAGGGCACCGGTGAGCTGTTGTGAAGGCAAATCCCGCCAATTATTTTCATAAAAGAGAAATAATGAATCCAGGGTGGCTGAAAAATTACATTGAATCTGCTCCAGCGAAGAAGCTTCCAATTCCAGCGAAAAATTCGTCGTGCCCGCCAGGTCCTCAGTCTCAAGAGCCTGCAGTTGTAGTCCCGTCACGTTCAACCGACTTTTTGCAAAGATATTTTGCCAGTTGCCTGGTGATTGAAACTGAAAAAGAAAATCGACCCGGGACTTGAGAATATTGGCAATCTTTAAATCGAGATCGACAAATTTGGGAAAGAAGTCAGCGGCGAGTTTTGAATCCAGTTTTAATTCGATATGATGTGCAGAAATTTGGGATGTGTCGCCAGGAGCCGAACTGAAGGCGGGAATAAGTAAGGAACCGTTTAAATCCAGATCGGATAAGCCAGCCTGGTAATACGTTCCAGCCAGACTCAGGTTGAGATTTAAATCCGAAATTTGCGCGACTTTATTTTCATAATCGAGGCTCAGGTCATTGAGATTGAGAACCGTTTTGAATTTCAAACCATCCTGCGGATTGCTGGCCATGGGACTACCAGAAAGCTCAGTGCCATCCAGCGACAGAGCACCATCGATTTTTATCATTTGAGAAAAAGATTGCATTTCCGCGATTTTAATCTCGGAAAGTTGTCGGGAGAGATGTGATAAATTCAAATGGCTCTCTTTAATGCGAAAATCCACCAGTAGACTATCGAACATCTGGGAAATCGTACCCTCGCCGGATAAAATAGTTTGTTCGGAAAGTGTCAACAGGAGTTTGGGGAGTATCAGATTACCGGATTTTAAATTGCCAGTGGTTTCAAATTCCAGTCCGATCAAATGTGGGAACTTTTGGAAGAAAAGTGAATCCGGTTTCTTTCCATTATTATTTAGATACCAATTGGTGCAATTTAACACCCCTTTTCCTGAAAATTTTTCAATACCAGCGAGATTAATCAGCAGATCGAGGTCGACATCCGAGCCAAAATGATAGGTTGTTGAATCGGCAAGGGTGAAATAGGTCAGCGAAAGCCGGGCGCGTTGCATGAGGAGTTCAAGATTGATTTTGAGTGTTTCCAATAGACGATTTTGGTCACCTCCGGGGACTTCGAGGTCGGAAATTTTTCCGGAAAGGCTGGCAAAATTTATTTGTAATGCCGATGAATCCTGTTTTTGATTCAAAACGATGGCCAGTTGATTTAAATTAAATTTTTTCAGTTCAATACTGACGGGCATCAGCACGGCGGTGGTATCAACTGGTTCTGGCTGAAGTGTGGTATCGGCCGGTGCAATGAGATCATCAAAATTCCATTTGCCATCAGGATTTTGTGATAAAAAAACAGTTGGTGAATCAATACGGACTTCGTGGATTTTGATCCGTTTTTTAAGCAATGGCCAGAAGCGGTATTTCAATACAATTTCATCAATCGAAACAAAGGGTGCTGGTTTTTTAGTTTTCGGTGTTTGGAGACTATCCGATTCATAGAGCACTAAATTTTCCAATTCAATCCCTTTGAAAAGATTGATTCGGGCGGACTGGATGTCAATTTTTCGATTTAAAGCTGAACTGATTTCAGCGATCGCCAGTTTTCGCACCAGATTATTCGGGAAAAAGAAGGCGAAAACAATATATAAAATCAGTGTCAGCCCGGCAATAATCCCAACGAACCCAAGGAGGCATTTGATAATTTTTTTTAAAATTCTGCTTCTAAAGAGTGGTTTTAAGTTTATTTTCATGGATTTGAGACCGAATTATTTAAAAATAAATTTAGATTTAAAACTGAATGATGCGTGATGACGGGAAATGTAATGCGTCATACATGATGCGTGAGAAACCGCTTTCTAAAATATAATAAGCTCACCTTGAAAAGGTATAAACCTGTCATTCTGAACCAAGCGAAAAAGCTCCTGAATTATTGAAAAATATAAATTCTTCACTCCGCTCCGAATGACAAAGAATAGTATTTCCAGAATGGACTCTTTTAATTTTTTCACCAATTACGTATTATGCTTCACGCCTCATTTCTTCTTAAAATATTTTTCAATCCCTTTCGCCTGAATATTTTCAATAAAAACCTGATGGTGCGGAAAAGGAATTTCGATATGAGCTTCATCCAGTGCCAATTTGGCTTTTTTCTTTAATTCATAACTGAGTACAATTTCATCAATGGCATTATTCAGCCAGACTTGAAGTTCGAGATTGATACTTGATTCGGCCATTTCAGTGACAACAACCTGTGGTTCTGGTTCCGTTAAAAATCTTTCATCATTTTTAATTATCCCCAGGAGAACATCCTGGGCGGCGGAAATCGATTCTTTATAGGCAATCCCGACCTGAATTCGCAAACGAATATGTTCATTAAACGTATGATTGATGATTTTGGATTCAAGTAATTTTTGATTGGGATAATCAACGAGTAAATTATCGGTTGTCACTAGATGGGTCGAACGTAAAGTGATTTGAATGACTTTGCCATAAATACCGTCCAGTTCAATCCAGTCGCCTTCTTTAAAAGGTCGGCTGATAAGAATGGTAATCCCGGAGATTATATTGCCAATAGTTTGTTGCGCGGCCAGTCCAATCGCAATACCAGCAACGCCAAAAGTAGATAAAAGAGGTAAGATCTGGATGCCCCATTGATTGGCCATCATCAGGAAGGCGACGGTAGCCATAAAATATTTCAATGTTTTAACCAGCAAATCGATGACGGTTACGGACAGATGGGTCTTTTTGAGCCCGCGAATCATTAAAAAACGTAAAAGCCGATAGAGCACCCAGAAGAAAAGAAATATGAGAATGCCCACAATTAGATTGGGAATCCAGCGAATAAATTCAGTAAAAATCTGGGAGTAATCAATCTTGAACATTCGCTGCAAGTCTTGAAGCATTTCCACCATGGATGGTTTCCTCTCCAATATAAAGGTCGGTTTCTAACCTGGCAGGTAATGAAATTCCTTTTAAATCCTCCGCGTCCATGGCAACCAGGGGACTAATTTCTATTTTAAATCGGGGATTTCCATTTTCATCTCCGGGAACGACGACACCGGCTTGTTCCAGCCAGGAGCTATAAAGACGGTTTAAATCACGAATTGCCGTCAATGGTGAATCATTCCCCATTTGATTTTTAATCGGGCTAAACTCGAGGTCCCGATCAACTTCCAGTATCATCGTTGACTTCGCATCGCTCAGTGCATCAAAGATGAACATTTCAAATTTATAAGCATTGGGAGCTTCCGGATAAATGAGTTGATGACCTCTTTCGTCCAGATAGGGCACCTTTTTAAAGGCCACATGGAATGGCAAATAGCTATTTTCGTTAATTTCCCGTTCCAAAAAGTCACGATTGAAACAGTGGATCGCAATGCTACCCCCATTGTATTTAAGTGAGCCATCTGAATTGCAGGCTTCCATCTCCTCACAGGACAGATCGCTATACTCAATGACCTGAACTTTTCCGTTCAGTTTGCCAATCACGCCCACTTTTTCATAAGCATCCCGTTTGGGGACAACCTTGGCAGACATTTCGGCTCTTTTCTGGATGTGATATCCAATAAAAACCGGATCACACATTTTTACCAGCACATTATCAACCTGAAAGTAGAAAATCCACTGAATTTTACGATTTGTTAAATCGACCATGGCGCCGCTATCTTTCAGTGCCAGCAAGAGTCCCCCATGGCCATTGGGACTGGCAAAAATATGATCCTGCGCATCTAATATCAATTTCCCGTTTTGATCCAGTGCCGGCATGATGCGTTGGCGCATGAAAATTACATCTTTTTCACCGAGATCAAAGTAGTGATTTTCAGCAAAATATTCCCGGATCGCTTCATCATTAATCTCACTGGTCATGATATACCAGGGAATCGATACCTGATATTTTCGATTGAGGGCTAGAATTTTTTCGGCATGTAATTCAAATAAAGTTTTGTGGGATATTGTTCCAACCGGGAACAAACCTTTGGGACCATCAAAACCCAGTCGCGTCCCCTGTCCACCGGAAACTAACATCGCGGCCACCTGACCATTTGCCAGAGCTTTTTCACCCATCGTCCGGGCATTTTCGTAATCCTGCATCTCATGATGATTGTGTGGCGCTTTGATTACTTCAATTGATTCCAGTTCACCACGTGCCGTTGTTGGTTTTGGATTTACGATATATTTTTTACTTAATTGATCCATGAGATCAAAATCGATCTCCGACAACTGTTCCAGTAATCGCCCCCGACTCTCTTCATTCAATTCTTCCCAAAATTTCAAGACCTGCGCCTGTTGATGTTGTCGTACTTTATTGAAAATCTCTTTCTGAGATATTTTTGCCATCATAGCCTCCTCAATTTACATCCATTTTCCGTTCCTGTGTACAAATTACTCCCCAAATCAATCATCTTTAATAAGAAACAATGAACTTTTCATGACATTTATCAGTATAAGATTCAAATTCTAAAAAAATGCGTTCATTATTTTTATCGTCACATGGCAATAAAATAAAAAATTTTTTTTAAAATTCAATCTTTTTTTATATTATCAAATGAAATTTGCCGATTAATTTTGAATCAGTCTTCAGGAGTATGAATCTTAGTGATGATTATCTACCTGGACAGATTATTTGTAGCAAGCCGATGGAACAAATTTCTTACCAAACCATCAAGGTTGGTGATTTTTTTTATCGATTCTATCAGAAATGCAGGAGCATTAAAGCTGTATTATTTTAAAAAAACACCGGTAAGTATCCCAAAGGCTGATTTTATGAAAATATTAGCTGTTATTTCCATTTTATTGGATAAATGTGCAAGTTTACCCACACCGAAGAAGTTGTGGGTTTTTTTATTTAAACGTCTGATGACAGAACAGGTTCTATTATTCCCGGTGATTCAATGAATTTTGCATTAACCTATATTAAAATCTGGAATTTAATTGACTGGACGCTTTTTATTTATTCTGCTATTATTTTTCTGGCGGGGATTGTGACGGCACCCTGGGTAATTAAATTGAATGTAAAATTTTTAATAAAATATCCGACCTGGGTGTATCAAACGCTGTTAAAATACATCCAATATGAAAGAGGCGCTTTTGCACTGTTTATACTGATTTTTTCGCTGAATACATTGTCATTATTTCTGGACCTGGTCGTTGGATGGGGAATTTTTCTCCCTTTTGTATTTGCGTATTTGACCGGCTTAAATATTGCGATAATTTCTTATAATTTAGGTGGGAGCACAGGGATTTTAGCTATTTTTTTTAATCCTGTGGCCCTGATTGAGTTACCAGCCGCCTGGTTGGCGCTCTCGGCGGGTATGAAATTAGGAATTTCCATTATCAATAACGGATCATTGGCGCCGGCAAGCGTGTTTTTTAAGCAGGGAATTGACCTGTTTGTATTTTTTGTGATACCGTTGTTATTGATTGCCGCGATTTTGGAATCGACGTTGATTTCGTTTGCTCGCGAATTTCACGAGGGCGATCAATAATAGCGATAAATTGGCAATTAAACGGCTTCATTTAAGACTCATAAGTGTTTATTTGTTTTACACTGTAAAATATTTTGATTCATTATGGAACAAAAGCGCTCATTTAGAATATCATATTATAACTCCAAATAAATCATGTAATCTATTTATTATTTAATATAGAAAGGCCAAATATATTGTTCATCGTTGAAAGGAGTAATACGGTTAAATAAAAAATAGTTACGAGTCAATACAACCCTTCATTCATGATGGAGGTAAGGATGATTGATAATACCAAAGAAGAAGTAAAATTAAAATCATATAAAGAGGATCCGGCGTTACGGCGTTATTTCAAGGAGATTAAAGAGATTCCGCTGCTAACCAAGGATGAAGAACTGAAACTGGCCACTCTGATTCACGAAGGGAGTGAAGAATCGCTCAGTGAATTGGTGCGATCCAACCTCAAATTCGTGGTTGCGGTTGCAAAAAGTTATCAGGATCGGGGGTTACCGCTCTCTGATTTAATTAGCGAGGGCAATATGGGGTTGATCGAGGCCGCCCGCCGCTATGATGAAAGCCGGGGAATTAAATTCATTTCTTATGCCGTCTGGTGGATTCGACAGTCGATTTTAAAAGCCATTGCGAAACATGCCCGGACGGTTCGTTACCCCCTCAGCCAATTATGGACGTTTCAGAAAGCGATAAAAGCGTACAATGATATGGAACAAAATCTTGGACGTCCCCCCACTTTGGAAGAACTGGCCAAGGTGATCGGGAGTTCTCCGAAAAAAATTATTCTTGCAATGGAAAGCTGGGAACGCGAGGTTTTTCTCGAAGCTGGTTTCGATGGTGGGGATGATGAAGTTCGACCCATTGATAAAATTGAAGATGGCCAATTTCATCCCCCTGATAACACTTTGCTGCAGCAGTCGCTGAAATCCGAGATTCAGCAAGTCCTTAATACTTTGCCAGCCCGCGAAGCAGAAGTTTTGCGTTTATATTACGGAATCGAACGGCAACGGCCAATGACATTATTGGAGATTGGTGCAGAATTAAATCTGAGCCGTGAACGAATTCGTCAATTAAAAAATAGAGCGCTGAAACGGCTCCGCCTGGCGAAGCGCAAGGAAAAACTCCGCAGCTTTTTAGGGTAATCCGATAAAAAATAAATTCACATTGGCCCTGAAGAAAAAAGCGCTCGGGAATTAGTTTAAGCTCCAGTTGCCCACTGGTTAGTTCCCACTGGTTACCAAATTCCAATTTGGTAACCCCATAATCGAAAAGCTCCAGCTTTTCGATAAAATTTGATGGCGATATTATCGCGAAGCAAGAGCTTCCCGCATCGTGAATTCCCAAGCAAGAGCTTGGGAATTAGTTTAAAAGCGCTCGGGAATTAGTTTAAGCTTCAGTTGCCCACTGGTTAGTTCCCACTGGTTACCAAATTCCAATTTGGTAACCCCATAATCGAAAAGCTCCAGCTTTTCGATAAAATTTGATGGCGTTATTATCGTGAAGCAAGAGCTCGGGAATTAGTTTAAGCTCCAGTTGCCCACTGGCTAGTTCCCACTGGTTATCAAATTCCAATTTGGTAACCCCATAATCGAAAAGCTCCAGCTTTTCGATAAAATTTGATGGCGTTATTATCGTGAAGCAAGAGCTTCCCGCATCGTGAATTCTCAGGCAAGAGCTTGGGAATTAGTTTAAAAGCGCTCGGGAATTAGTTTAAGCTCCAGTTGCCCACTGGTTAGTTCCCACTGGTTACCAAATTCCAATTTGGTAACCCCATAATCGAAAAGCTCCAGCTTTTCGATAAAATTTGATGGCGTTATTATCGTGACGCAAGACCTTCCCGCATCGTGAATTCCCAAGCAAGAGCTTGGGAATTAGTTTAAAAGCGCTCGGGAATTAGTTTAAGCTCCAGTTGCCCACTGGTTAGTTCCCACTGGTTACCAAATTCCAATTTGGTAACCCCATAATCGAAAAGCTCCAGCTTTTCGATAAAATTTGATGGCGATATTATCGCGAAGCAAGAGCTTCCCGCATCGTGAATTCCCGAGCAAGAGCTTGGGAATTAGTTTAAAAGCGCTCGGGAATTAGTTTAAGCTTCAGTTGCCCACTGGTTAGTTCCCACTGGTTACCAAATTCCAATTTGGTAACCCCATAATCGAAAAGCTCCAGCTTTTCGATAAAATTTGATGGCGTTATTATCGTGACGCAAGAGCTTCCCGCATCGTGAATTCTCAGGCAAGAGCTTGGGAATTAGTTTAAAAGAGCTCGGGAATTAGTTTAATATTTTAAAAAAAAGTCTTGACAATCTTTTAATGATTTAGTATATAATAGATAGAACATCAATACGATAACCGTGAGGGTACTTATTGGTATAATAATTGCCTTAAATTAGATGAAACAAATTTAATCATTTTATGTAAAATTATTGGCCGCATCTAATTTAACATATTTTTAATAGTGATAAAAATCTGCTCATATACATTTAAAGCCATAAGGATTGACATTATGAATAGTTTTATTAAAACTAAAAAAGAAATTCGAAAAAATGTAAAAGATATGTCCTCCTTATATCTTCAAGGCGAAATTGATGAAGAGTTGTTTATGTTTTTTGTTCGGATGGCTATGGCACAGGAAATTTCTTTAGGATTAGAAAATAAAATTGAAAAGAAACTCCGTAAAGAGCAATCCTCAAATAAATTGTTGGAGAATTTCTGATGTCTGAAGAATCGACTCATTCACAAAAAGTAATTCCATCTAACAATGAAAATTTGTCCTCTAAAACAGACAGAAATATGGAAGAATCCGAAAAAACGGAATCTAATTCAAAAGAGGAAGGGCCGCCTTCCGCAACCTCAATGACGATGGGGCGAGTCAGGGCTCAAATGGAAATGGTTCAATCTGTTTCAAGAAGTGGAATTGGTGTATTATTTGAAAAATTTACTGAAAAACATATCGACAAATATCTTGATTATATTCAGCGCGATGATGATCATGAATATGAATTACGCCGAACAAATCGACGATATTATTTGGCCTATTTTGTTATCTTAATCATAACGTTAAGTCTGGCTGTTGTTTACTTACTTCCAAAAGACAAATCATTTCTTGAATCGATAATCAACTTTCTTGTTATTTTAGCTGGTGGTATCGGTGCTGGATATGGATTAAGCAAGCGGAAGCAACAATAATTAATACTTTTTGCTTTTTCCTTACTTGTTATCTAACTCCAGTTTGATAACTTCATATTCGAGAAGCTTTAGCTTTTCAACAAAATTTGGAAGCGTTATTATCGTGACGCAAGACCTTCCCGCATCGTGAATTCCCAAGCAAGAGCTTGGGAATTAGTTTAAAAGCGCTCGGGAATTAGTTTAAGCTTCAGTTGCCCACTGGTTAGTTCCCACTGGTTACCAAATTCCAATTTGGTAACCCCATAATCGAAAAGCTCCAGCTTTTCGATAAAATTTGATGGCGTTATTATCGTGAAGCAAGACCTTCCCGCATCGTGAATTCCCGAGCAAGAGCTTGGGAATTAGTTTAAAAGCGCTCGGGAATTAGTTTAAGCTCCAGTTGCCCACTGGTTAGTTCCCACTGGTTACCAAATTCCAATTTGGTAACCCCATAATCGAAAAGCTCCAGCTTTTCGATAAAATTTGATGGCGTTATTATCGTGAAGCAAGAGCTTCCCGAATAGTGAATTCCCGAGCAAGAGCTTGGGAATTAGTTTAAAAGAGCTTGGGAATTAGTTTAAGCTCCAGTTGCCCACTGGTTAGTTCCCACTGGTTACCAAATTCCAATTTGGTAACCCCATAATCGAAAAGCTCCAGCTTTTCGATAAAATTTGATGGCGTTATTATCGTGAAGCAAGAGCTTCCCGAATAGTGAATTCCCGAGCAAGAGCTTGGGAATTAGTTTAAATGAGTTCGATAACTTTCGGACGCTGAAATTCT
>DYKB01000239.1 GCA_020722815.1 Caldithrix sp.
CGCCCATAATTCCAGCCAACGGGTTGTAAAAAACCAGTATAATCGTACGTTAAACGTACAACATTCATCAAAATTCATGCGTTGCCAATGTCGATGTGAGGTAACCCAGGTGTAATCATAATGCATGCAACGCATTGCTTTTTACGCGCTCGCCATGTAATAGCTAACACGGTAATGCAATAGTAATGTACGGATGTGTGTATGTGTGTGTGTGTCACGAAGTGAGCCAGACGCGCTGTGGCCGAACCCTTCGTCGCACAGCTTTCGTTCTTGGCTCATTTGAAAGGTCAATTCCTCTAGTTTGAGGAGGTGTAAAAAGTTTTGCCGTGTCACGTGACCTTGACCTATTTATTTAGCGCCGAAGTGACCCCCCGACGAAAATCGCGTTTTTTTCGCTATGTTTAGTCGATTTGTGAGAAAACGGACGGAGATATCGAAATGACTTCAATGGACAGCTATTAGGAAAGTGGGTATGGGCTTTCCAACGACACCAAAATCAGCCCCCCAACTTGACCCCTTCCCCCCATTTGGGGGGTCGAAAACATGAAAAAAACGCGAAAAATGGGTTTTACCACTTTCAAATGATAAAACTCTGCTGTGAAGTTTTTCCGATCGAAAACTTCCAGCGGCAAAGTTGTTTGCACATATGTCTGGAAGACATCAGTGAAAAAATTTTCAAAATCGGTGCATAATTACACTTTTTACACTGATTTTAGTGCACCCCCTCGATTGACGCAAATGCGCTAATTTCAAACGGCTATATTTCCTAAACGGCTGCATCGATTTGGATGTGCGATATACCGTTGGAAAGGATATGACACGGTCTACGTCGTGGCCAAATTTTATTGGGAAGGTGTACCATCTTCAAGGTCAAAATATAGGTCAAACGTCCGAAAACAGCGTTTTCGGCTTCTATTATGCATGCAAAGCCGCAGTTTCGCGTATATATGATGCATGATCTCGGCGCCCTCCGGCGAGCGCGTCCCACTGCGATAGCTGTGCCACTTGTTATTTGAAGTTACTTTTCTGCTTTCTAAACAGACGAATAGCTTAATTAGCCTACACATGGCTTTAACTGTAACTTAGTAATGACGATAACGGTGCGTAAAGACCAATATAATGT